>JARFTV010000008.1:51633-105461 GCA_029289325.1 Alphaproteobacteria bacterium | reverse complement strand
TGGCTAACTACGCCCGACTTTCGCGCAAGAGCGACAGCGAAAATGACTGGGACGGGTGGGCTTCAGCGGGTTCCTCGCGCTGTCGTAGAAGACGAGTTGATACCTGTGCCCGATTTAGACATTCAACAGGCCATCATCGCTGAGATCGAAGCCGAGCAAGCCCTCGTCAACGGCAACCGCGACCTGATCGCCCGCTTCGAGAAAAAGATCGACGCCGCTATCGCCCGCGTATGGGGCGAGACTAGCAGTGTGGAGGGTACAGCATGATCGAAGAGGCGACTGAACTCGAGACATACCTACCGCTGGCATTTCGTTCGCCTAAAGAGCGAGAATACATGCAGTTTCTATGGGATGCCTACTCGACCAACGCCGAACACGGAAAGTACCAGTTCGCCTTTCTGGCCTTCCACATGCTCGTGATGAGCTTCGTCTACTTCAACATCTGGCAGATCAAACTGATCAGAGCAGAGAAGTTTGAGACTGCGATGGTTGGCTTCTCAAAGGACGTGGAAAAGAACCTGCTCCAAGCGACCTCACCCTTCGTGTTCAGCACAGTGAATGAGAGGTCGGTACTGCGCTTTCTGAAGCTCATCCAGTGCGACAACGCCAAGATTGGGACCTACGCAAAGCTGGTAGACGAGCGCAACGAGACGGCTCATGCCAATGGGAACATATTCTTCAATACCGAAGAAGAGCTGCGCGGCAAAATCCGTGACATGTTGAGGGTCGTTCGGGAAATCCAGGCTCACAGTGAGACGATCATTCGGGACGGATACTGCGACTTCCTGCGCGCGTCGCGCGATCCGGAAGTGCGTGAACATGTCGAGGACCGCGACCAGATTATCGAGGTCTTTGTGAAGGGGTGCTACATGTCAGTCAGCGACATCGCTTTCTGCAAGTCCTTCGACATCGGCTCTCTCTCGGACGAGGACGGCTTCGAAGTCATGAGCGCGCTTCATTTAACCCTTCAAGAGCTGTATCCCGACGATGAAGAGGTCGAGCAAGCGGCCTAGTCCTCCTCGTTGCCTGTGGTAGTGGAGCACTGAGGCACGTCATGGTCATTCAAGAGCCGCGCCACTATGCCAGTCAGCCGTTCGGACAAGAGAAACGCGGGAGCGAACCGAACCAGCCCTAACCCACCTCAAAGCGCACGCTACAGTTCAACGCGGGTGTGCCGCTACACTGGGTGCGGGCTGGTATCGATCCCATGCTGTAGGACCCGCACAGCGTGTCTGTGCCGCCAGCGCAAAGTACGCCCACGGCTTACGTGGCGCGCAGACGTTCGAGGATATGCGGGGGTACACCGCCTCGCTCGATGAAGCCTTCAGCGAACAGATGGAGACTTTCAAGTGCTGCACGCTGCAGTAGTGGCAACCATTCTTCGTCATCCATCAAGATTGACAACCGATCATAGGCAGTCTTGAGGACCGACAGACGGTCACGAGGCGGGCACCACCAGTCCCAGACCAACCAGTGTTCATCCCTATCGTCCTCCTCGTCGGCGTCAATTACGGAAAACTGCAAGACCAAACCTGGGGCGTTCTCAGGAAAAAGCCGGTGCCACAGCAGATAGCTGCCGGACGCCGCAAGGATTTCCTTCTCCGACATAGGTGTCAATTTCAGCAGCAGAGCATCGTTATGCAGCCGTGGCGGATTTTGAGGATCGACCTTGAGCCCGAGCAGCGCCTCTAGCTGTTGCGGCAGGGTGTAAGTGATTGACGGAGGTTTGCCATCGAACCCGTATCCAAGTCTGTTGGCATAAGCCGTGGAGCTACGTAGCAGTCCACCAAAGTAAAGAAAGATACTGGCTTCCCAGTGTCCTGGGTCGTTCTCGAGATAGTCAGATAGGTCTGCGCTCTGCTCGTCTGTCATTCTGTGCCCGCCTGAACCTGAAGCGCCTTGGTCGCCTTCACATGAGACGTCCCACACTGTGTGCCGGACCTTGAATTCGCCGGGCAGCAATCTCAGCAAGCCCTTCCTGTCCGCACTGAACCAACCACCGTGCGGCATTAGCAATGAAGAATGCCGAAAACTTTCAGGCGTTCAAGCCTTTGCTAGTGCTCAGCTCAGGTTGTCGGGCTTGGGTTCGTTGAAAGGCTTGGGGCGCTTTGATCGGCGCTTGCTGTCGGGATGTTCTGTGGCTGGCTTTTTCTGCGCAGGAGCAGGTGGGACCGGAAGGCGGGACTTCTTCTGGGGTCGCGAGCCCAGTCTGACAGTCCCAACGATCTCATGGACCAGCATGTGCAGCCCTCGGGGTGGGTGTGTGCAGATCACCGGGACGGAACGATAAGTACTTACCCGCTGAAAACCGCAGCGCGGGATTTTGGCCTGTAGACCCAATTTCGGGCAGCATCATCGGCCCATCCTGTCGGGCGACATCCACTTGGCCTTGGCCTGCTGCGCGATGGCTTGTTCACAAAGGAGGCTGAGCCGGTCGAACCGCTCCGCCCAAGCCTTGTGGCTGTCATCCTCGCTGGTGCGCAGCCGTTCGGCATAATAGCCCAGCTTGTGCGAGCAGACAGCAAGAGCTTCCATGCTGGGCTGCAGGCGATGATACCGCAGGGTGCGGAGGTAGCCGTCGCTGCGTGCAAGCCAGCTGCGGCAGAACTCTGGGGTGCTGCGAACTGCGCCGTGTGCGAGCAGCTCTTTGCGAACATACTCAAGAATTTCTATGGACATGTGGTCTCCTTGGTCTTCCCGGCCTGAGCCGGGGTGTGCGCAGTATTTATCCCTGCGCGTGCGAAGGAGGCTGTGGTGCGACAGTGTTCCGAAACACTGTGGTTGGTGCCTGTGGGCAAAGACTGTGGGGCAACTGCTTGGGGCAGACTACTGTGGCGCGACAGACATCGCCGCTTCCCCTGCGGTGACAGGGAGCCGCTGACTTACGAACCCAGTCCGTGCTGTAATCGAGGCAAGAGCTCAGCGCGATAGCGTGCCGCCCGTTCCGGATCATTGCGGTAGACGCGATCAATCCATTCAGCCATTTCCTCAGGTCCAGTCAATGCGTCCAACGCGCTTTCATCGTTGGCTTCGGCAGCAGGGTCTGGCTCTCCGGTATTCAGCTCCAGCTGCTTGTCGTTCATCACCGGAAACAGCCCGCGTCCGACATGCTCAGTGATGCATTTTGCCTCCTTGTAGTAGCGACTGGTGGAAGAGGTGAAGCTTTGGCGGACGTCAGGGTCTTCCAAAGGGCCACTGGGCAGCAAACCAGCAATCAATCCAACCTCGTTCCATGTTGAACCAGGATTGTCACGGCGTGCACACCAAACCTGATAGCGCCGGTACAGTGCATGCAGCGGCGTGGTCAGAAGGACCGGGTATCGTGCGCGACTTGGCCCAGCGCTTATGCCTTGTTTCTCGAATGCAGCTGACAAGACGCTGCGCAGTTCCGAAAGCGTACGATCCATGTCACCGTTGAATGGGACAGACAGCAGTACGCGGTCAGTCAGCACACCGGCATCAACGGGCGGCACTTCAAGCCGGATGCCTTCCCCTTTGGGTTCCGAGAAGAGATACCGACCGACCGTGAGCCACCAATTGGGGAAGTTCATTTTGCCAACGTCTCGGAAGTCACGCGCCACACGACCTTCCGTGGTGTCTGTTCCCAAGTGCCGACCCGAACGGAAATCGGCATTCTCTTTTAGGAAGGCCCACCAGAAATAGTAGACGGAACAGTGCCAGCCCTTTGCCCCCTTGTACGGAGGTTGAGGACGTTTGGCCGGGTAAGCGGCTAGGTCGACCTGACGCTCCAGGATCGGCGGAGCATGGCGGAAGTAGAGCAGCTGCTGGGCGTCGTAGGCCAACTTCTCCTGAACATACACGGCCTTTGTTCCCCCATCCCGTTCAACACCAACGCCAGCTTACAGTATGTCGACGGTCTTAACAGCGGCAGCCTTTGGGTGCCGTTGTATCGGCGATCTGACCCCCGTGGGGCGTACTCCTTGCAGCCGACGCAATAGAAGCGTCGCTCAACATAGGAGATACACAATGAGCAAATCTAACAAAGCAGTCCCGTTGAACCTTGAATTTTCTGCCGAGGTCGACGCTCTCGTGCAGCAGCGCAAGATCTGGGAGGCTGGCACCTACGCAGCCAGCAACGCCGAGCTCTATAAGGTCTTGGCCGACACCCTCGATCTTATGCTGAAGATCAAGACCAGTGTCGACTTGGGCAAGGGGCTGAACGCTCTGCTGCGTCAGAGAGAGATTGCGTTCAATGACAGCACCAGCCTCGCTGTCAAAGTTGTTCGCCTTGTCTTTGCAGAGCCTAAGGCTGAAGAACGGTCCAAGCACCGCCTGTACGGCTATGCCCGTGTGCTGACCGTCGCTACTGAGAACAAGATCACTGGCGCAACCCTCGCCCAGTTTATCGAGCAGCGTGGCGGCATCGATGAAATCCGGCGCATGAGCAAAGACGGGCAAAGCAAAACCGACCGGGATCGTATCCTGGGCGAACATGCCGAAGCCACCCTTGCCAAGCCTACGGCAGCCGCAATCGTGCCTTCGTTCTCGCTGCCCGATCTGCTGCAGCCTGCAGAAGACATGCAGTACAGCCTCGCACTGGTCCGCAAGGACGCCGATGGCAAAGGTAGCGTCGTCTTCGGCACGAACAACAAGACCCTCGTTAAGCAGGTCTTGGCCATCGCTGGCAAGAATTTGCACGAGACTGAAGACAACGAACGCCTCGAAAGCAAGGCCCAGGCCGTCGAAGACATCAGGTCTGGCAATGTTTCGAAGCTGAAGGCCGAAATGGGGCAGCACTACGGTGTAGCACCTGTTCCGATGGCCGAACATGCCGACTTTGCATGATCACAGTGAGCATTTGGGCAGCGCGCAAGCGCTGCCTGCCCTCAACCCAATTGCCTACCCTCAAATCAATGGAGCTATCAAATGACCTTTTCGAAGAAGTACCGCCCTCTCACTGTCAATGATCTCGTGTTCCGCGATCCGCAGCACAGGTCTGTCGTCCAAAACTATGCCAATGGCACGGCGAGCAAGCATCTGATGCTCTATGGCCCTCCCGGTTCAGGTAAGTCAGAGGCGGCGCGCATCATTCTCGAAAGCCGTCTTGGCGTCGGCACTGATGGTGCCCGGAGCGAAATCCACCACGCACAAGGCATGACTGTCGACTTCATAAACAACTTGCCGTCAATAGTCGGCGCTCAAACGTTTCTTGGTTTCACGAGCCACGGCCTTGTTATCGATGAAGTCGACTTTCTTGACCGTAATGCCCAGCGCGCTCTGCGAAAGGTGATCGACGACGGGCTGGGTGGGCTTTTGATCTGCACAACCAACAACCTGCACAAGCTGGAGGAAGCATTCCGTGATCGCTTCAAGAAAGTGCATCTTGAACGACCTCTGGTGCAGGATTGGGAGGCGCGAGCGCAGCACATTATGGAACAGGAGGGGTACCGGCTGGACCTTCGACAGGTGCAAATGCTGCTCAGCGAATTCGAGGGCAGCGCACGCGACTTCTTGGAATGGCTGGAAGACAGTTCTATCGATCTGAAGGCCATGCATCAGTCGCCTGGGACCGGATCGACGCATGTAAACGGGCTGACCACGCTTGGTGGCAATCTTTCGATCACACAGTTCAAACGCTGAACTCCTGACCAACTGACTGAAGATGCATGTCGCCCGAAAGGGCGGCATGCCAACTACCGTGCTGCGCCACTCAGATCATTCAAGCCTTGGAAATCAGACAACTTTCTTGCCGAACGGGATGTCTTTTCGGTCGTTCTCTTATTGTTCCGACCATACAGTCAGTGAGCAAGCGCCAAGCAAGAAGGAGTAAGGGCATGAGCGCACTGGCTAAACTGAAACTGAAGACCGTGCAGAAGGTGGCAATCAAAGACGCCACGCAGGACAGACGAACGAAGCTTCTGGCTGCCATCGACGAGCAGTTGAAGGTGCTCGCCGCTGCAGAAGCGGGGCAAGGCTACACGGTCAAGGTCAGCACGCGCGGCAAGGACGAGGCTGGCAACGCCGTTACCATCGAAAAGACCAAGACGGTGCGAGCCTGGTTCTTCGAACAGGACGGTGGCTGGTATGTGCAATGCCGCTATGGCGCACGGGTGCTGCCACTGGGTGCTGACGGGAATGCTGCATTCGCGTCCAAGCTCTCTGAAGTGAAGCCGATCCTGGCTGCTTTCCGTGCGGCAGCGGAAGCGGGCGAGTTCGATCCTGCACTGCGCCAAGCTGCAGCCCGCAAGGCGAAAGGTGAGGTTGCGACCGCGGAGCAGGCACATGAGCAGCGCTGACGATGTGGTCACAGCCAAGATCGCAGCGCTCAATGACCAAGCACGGCAGACCTTCACCGGCTGCCGTGTACTGGTCACACGAGGCATACAGGCTTTGGGCGAGGACGCAGTCACAGCCATCCTGACCCAAGTGCGCCAGTTCAACAGCTTCACCGAGAACAATGATCCCTATGGCGAGCACGACTTCGGAAAGATCGACTGGAAGGGCTCTGTCGTGTTCTGGAAGATCGACTACTATGACCTCGACCTGGAAATGCACTCACCGGACCCCAGCGACAGCACTGTCACTGCCCGTGTGCTGACTGTGATGTTGGGCGACGAGTACTGATCGAGAAGGGCAAAGTCTCCAGTAGTCAGAGCTTGCCATTCATTTGCTCTTCATCTTCTGAAGTCACTCAAAGCCTTCTCCATGTCTGCTTCGCAGCCCTGTCGCGCTTGATGTCTTCACCTCGCTATCGCTTCGGATCAGCTATCTGCGCGCATTTTTCTTCTCTTTCTTGTAATCTATCTTTCTTCGAAGTGGGATTGCAAAGAGCAGTCAGATCAACGCCTATTTCAGGCGTCGATCTAAACCAACGTTTGCACGTCGCTTGCAGGCTGTATCACCAAACCATTTCAGGTTAGAGCAGGTTTTGCTATCATCTCTATTACTGGCTCATCATACGCACACACAGGACCCATACAGCGGAGCACTCCTGTGTGATGATGGGTCTCATTTCTGAGGTCAATTTCCATCTCACTTTTTGCCGAGCGTTCTCGGCCAACCATTACGACTTCGCAAACGTCATATCACTTCCAATTTTTCAGGATAAAAGGATGTCTCTCCAGTGGGACTGCGTTTTCGGCATCCTGCGCTTAACACAGGGTAGTGCGAAGAAGACGAACAACGAGCAGTTCGATTTGCATACCGTCACACATCAGAACGGGTTCACAGCGCTATTGTGTTCGGCGCGCCAGCCTTGATCTCGTTTGTGGTGCCTATTCTTTGCCTATCAATGTATTTATCAACGCGGCAGGAAAACCGCCTGAAAATGGTTGATCTGCTTGGCCTGGGCGGTTGTTTGTGCCAACTTCGGCGTCACGCACGAGGGGAAGGGCTGGGTGAAGTGATTGAATTCCGTGCTGTTGATGCAGCTCTGGCCTTGCGCCTCTCCCCCTTGCTGCGTGCCGCGAAGCTCACCCTCGACTATGTGCTTGAACATGGACCGATCCCCCTCACGCCGAACAAAGCGTTCAAGAGGGTATTCGTGACCTGGGCGGCTGAGCAGTTCGACTGGCCGGGCATGACGGCTGCTGACCTCTTTCGGGTGAACAAGGTACTCAACGAGCAAGACTTCCCACCTCTGGAAATGCTGCATCACCTGCTGTTGGACCTGAAGCTGGGGCGACACTTCAAAGGGCAGTTCACGCTATCCAAGCAGGGCAAGGCACTGGCTGCGGACCCGGTCCAGCTCTTCGCCCACATCATCCCGCCCTTCTTGTTTGAGATGGACCACAGTTACTATGCCCGCTTTGCTGATCGTCCCTTTGGCAAGTGGGATGTGTGGCTGAACGTGATCAACGTGGAAGCGGACAACGGCGCGACAGAAAGCCGGTTGTTCGAGGTCTTCTACGGCAAGCGGCCCGACAGCAGTGTGGAGAGCTGGCGTAAGCGCAGTGAGTTCTATGCCAACGTGCTGCGTCCGCTCTGTGCATCTGGCTTCCTAACCGAACACGACATCAAGGGCAGTCCGCGTGCCGACACGGAGTACGTCAAGACCGAGCTCTGGCGGTCAGTGCTCAAGCTGGACACGGACGACATGCTGCCGCCGCGAACAGTGCATTGACACGGCTGCAAAGGCGAGCTGCACGACACAAACCGAAATGTCATAGAAACCACATTCTATGAGATTTTCGCCTAATCTCTTGAAATCATTAGCCTATGGCATTGGTCGGATTTCGGTCGACCATCCGAAACCTCAGAAAATATACTGTGTGCAAGCAAAGCATTAGGTTCTGGAGGGTCAAACATGCGGCAAGCGCAAACACTGAACGAAGCCCAGCTGCGTCGTGTACTACAGTACTGCAGCACGCGTCGTCATCCGCTCAGGGACAAGACCATTGTCATGGTCAGCTTCTATGCCGGGCTTCGCGCGAAGGAGATTGCCTCGCTGACCGTGGGCGACGTATTCGACGCAGAGGGTGCTGTTCGCGAGCAGTTCATCCTGGGCACAGCACAGACCAAAGGCGGCGAGCGTCGCACTGTGTACCTGAACCAGAGGCTGCGCCGCGCGCTTGAGGACTATGGTGATCGCCACTGTGTCAAAAGACTGTGTTCCCATCCTCTTTTCGCTAGCCAGAAGGGCGGACACTTCTCAGCCAACACCATGTGCCAGCTCTTCCTCGACATCTACAAAGCCTGCGGGTTCAAAGACGCCAGCAGCCACAGCGGGCGTAGGACCTACATCACTCGGCTGGCAAACAATGGGGTGGGAGTGAGGGTGCTTGCCGCACTGGCAGGACACAGCCATATTTCGACAACGCAGCGCTACATCGACGTGAACAGCGACCAGATGCGCAGTGCAGTGGAGCTGCTGTGACACATGACCTTGGCGAGTTCACACGCCGGCCATAATGCAGCATGGCCGCTAGATTGCCTGCAGACGCGGGCACTCGCGGCCTCAAGACAAACGAAAGAAGTGACTGGTATTCAACATTCTTTCAGGGAAGACTGTAGTCAGACGCAACCCCTGCTAGAAGCAGATCAACAATGGTACTATCGGTTCATGGCTCTTCCTACTTCATATCGCTGGGTGTCTATCGGCAAACTCACCATACGCAACCAAAAGACTGCTCCGGAACGAGCGCCAAGCTTCCTGCTAACCGATCTTATTGCTGCATTGGGCGCGAAAGCAGGACTGCCTGGTGGAATGCGTTCATTTCAAGATGATGATCGTCGCATGTGGTGCAACCCCATTGTAGACGACGGCGAGTACTATTCGCTCCTCATGCAGGCTGGCGACAAGAAGGTGAGCGATGTTGTCTTCATTGACTTTGATACCTTGAACGCGAGAAATGGCGGGAAGCGAGACAGCGAGGGCGGGCACTTTTGCGCCCATGTAATCATTCAAAAGGCTCCAGATGCGCTTGGCAAGCATCTCATTCTGATTGAAAAGGTTCCCAATATTCACTTTTCGAGCTTGAAGGCTCACTTCAACTGGGTTCTCAACGATCCAGGCGTTAAAAAAACGTTCGAGGTTAATGGAAGAGAAAGACAGTACAGGGGAACGGTTGAATTCGAAGGTTATCAATCCAAAACCCTGCGCGAGGCAATGACATCTGGGACGATCCAGGAACTCGAGTTTGTTGGAAGTGAGCGCTTGGATGGTGGCGTGGATGAAGATGATCTAATTAGTGAGACCATTCATGAAGTTCACTGGACTGTCAAACGCCGAGTTGACGCTGATGGCGCCCAGCGTCTCGTTGCGAAAGCTTTAAGGTTTTTGCGTGGTTGGGAAGACGTGGAGGCGGAAAAAAGCCAACTCTTGGTTCGGATAAAAGCGGAAAATGGTCAAATCAAGACTGCGTCGGTTACCGCTGAAGCTGAAGAAATTGATGATGCAACGACCGAAGCGCTCGAAAGCGCATTCTACCTAAACGAGATAATCGGTGACTTTGATCATCCGCTCACGCAGCGATACGATGGACTGCGCGAAGATGTTCTGCTAAAGCTCAGAGCCAAGGCAAGAGCCCTCGAGGCGCGATAATGAGAGCGAAATTTAGAAAATTCTTCGCTAATATCGCCAAGCTATTCACGGCGTTCTCATTTTTTCGACTTCGCAGCCCTGACCTACGCTATTTTCAGTATGTGTTCCCAACCATTACATCCATAGCTATTTTGCTTGGGTATAGGATCATGTCTGAAGAGGTAGTCACTATCAAGCTCGGGACGTTCATTTCAAGTGCCACAACGCTCATGGGAGTTTTGATCGGATTCTACATCGCAGCCCTTGCTGCTGTGACTAGTTTCCCTAGTGAGAACCTTAACAGTATCATGTCTGGCGACGCTCCTAGAATGAAGGAGCGTTGGAGTGGTGAAGAAGTAGCGCTTACGCGAAGAAGGTTCCTGTCTATTTTACTTGGATATTGTGCCTTCCTGTCCATCTTCATCTTTGTTCTTGGGTCCATTTCGGCAGCAGTCGATCTAAGTTCAAATATCGCCGAGCCAGTCAGAAAGTTTATCACAGGGGCTTGGTGGCTCGTATACACATGGTTTCTGTCGAGCTTGTTCATTGTGACCATGCTATGCCTGCATTATCTTATTGACAGAATGCATAGAGAGTAACGCAAATCCGCATCAAGGCTTCGTTCTTAAGCTCTATCCGCAATTTGCCACTGCGGATATTCATGAACAGGCGTGCTTCAGGTAAAAAATTCTATGATATTTTGCAGCAAGATATCTTTCGTTTTTTTGATTTACCCATTGGTTACAGCAACAAGTTGACAGCCTGCAGCCCATGTCTCGACCCCAAGTGCAGCAAATGTAGCATCATCGTCGCTTCTCGCGAAAGTTCGAAAGCTCTCTATTCGACGTCTGCGTGCGAACGCAATCTGCTCTGGACTGCGGCCAAGCATTTCAAAACCAGCTCTGATTGCAAAACTCTGGTATTTTTGCTCCTCTTCTTTGATGAATTCCTCTTCTCTGATGCGTGAGCGGCGGATGTCTCGTCGCTGATCAAAGCCACTGAAAACACGCCGAAGTGTTTTTGCTATAGGCTGGTTCTCCTGCTCAATCTTCCGTTTGAGGCGAAGAGCTATCTGCTCAATGCGTTCTTCCTTGACGCGTCTCGGCTCTGAGCAGACATAAACTCGCGAGGCGTCGTAGACGACTTTGTGTAGTCCGTCTGGTTCGCCTTCAGCTTGAAGCTTCCGATCTATCTCAGATGGAGCAATTAGGAGTGAACTTGCCAGGACATCGCTGCTTTGGAATGCTGCAGCGTAGTTGTCCCAGTCAGCGAAGCGAGGCGCGACATAGTGAACCTCGGCGCCAGAAAGTTCCGCTTTCAGGAGGAGGTCATATTGCCCATCAACTTCAGAAGTCTCAACCTCAAACCGCCAGAAAGGCTTGTCTAGATAGGGAGCAGGCTTTGACGTGTCACTCCGCCTAAAGTGCCTAAGCTCATGGCCAAGCTTAAACTGCAGAAGAAGGGGTAGCCCTGGTTTAGCAAAATGTACATCGCATCCGATCTCTGCCTCGTGCAAAAGGCTTGGAAGAAAGGGTACCGGTCGCAGTCCTATTGACTCTAGGGCAGCCTGCACTTCTCGAGTAACACCATACCCATACGAAAATTCAGAAAGGCGCTGACGCAAGTCCAAGGGCATAATGTTTAACCAAACCTTTTGTCTATAACGCGGTTGATGCTTAGAGTGTCTAGTTCTGTCCTTAGTGATTAGCAGTGTGCAGCGGAGGCCATTATAGCAAGTGAAAAGCGCCACGGGTCAAGCCAAACTGGTAGTATCTAGTCCTAGTGATGGTATGCGATCGTTTGATTCCGCATTCCAGACATGAAGGAGTGCATCCTAGTTCATTTACCCTGTTAACAGACCTAGCGACAGCAAGTTGAAAGCCTCGGCGGCGGTTATGTCTGTTTTGATGCCACCACTTCCCACTGCGCATAACAACTCAGTTCGAACGTCATTCTTCCTGCGCTTCCGCCAACTGCGCCTCGTACTGCGCCCGCGTCAGCTCATAGCGCTTGCCGGTCAGCACGTCCTTCTTCATGCGCGGTGTCAGGTGGCTGTAGTGCTTTTCGATCATTCCCACCGATGTGCCCATCTGCTTGGCCAGAGTGTGGATGTCGATGCCATCCTTAACCAGCGCGAACGTGGCATAGGTGTGCCGCAAGCTGTAGAGCGTGCGGTCCTGGCCACTCTTGGGGCATTTGAGCAGGTTGGCATCCTTCAAAAACGCCTTGAAGGTCTGCCGTAAGTTAAGGCTCACAGTGCCATCGGGCAGGCAGAACACGGGCAAGTCCAGCTTCCGCTTCAGCATCTGCTCGAATGGAATGTCCTTGATCGCCTCTGTTCTAGCGTGAATGCGCTGCAGGTACTTGATGGTGCCAGCCCGTCCGATGGCGTCGTGCGGCACAGTCTTCCCGTGCAGGTGCAGTTCGACGTACTGCAGGCCTTTCTCTGTGAACACATGCACGTGCCGCCAGCGTAGGTTCTGCGCCTCTGTGCCGTGCCGCATGCCGGTGTTGGCAAGGATCAGCACATAGTCGCGAAGCAGGTAGCGCATGTCGCGCGACTTGCCTGCTTTGCCCGCTTCGATCCATGATGGAAACTTGCGGATCATGGTGCGGTAGTCTTCGACGCTGAAGTCTGGTCTGCGACCGCCTGCGCTGCCATTGTTGGCCAGCAGCGGCACCTTGCCCGATGTGAGATAGCCGCGTGACACAGCTTCCGCGAACACACGGTTCATGGCCGAGTTGTGCGTGTTCAGGGTGGATGCCTTGGGTTCACGCCCGATCTTTTTGACCCGCCAGTCGTTGAACTCTCGGATCATGTCCGTGTCGACACTGGTGATGTGGGTTTTGCCGAAGAAGGGGATAAAGTACGCGTTTATCGCTTGGATGTAGTCCTTGTAGACCTTGCGCCCTGCACCCGCGTCCAGCTGCCGCTGCATGTCCTTGATCGCCAGGTTCGCTACGTCTTCGAACCGCTTGGTCACTACCGGCAAGTCGTGCTTTTCGCGGAACTTGTAATCGAGGTACTGATCATGGGCGACACGCTTGGCGTCCTCAAGATCACGCTGCCCTGTGCTGACCCTCACCCAACGCCCGCCGATCTGGAAGGTCGCCTGCCAGCGCTTGGTTTTGGAGCGCTTGTAGACCTTGACGGCCCCGTCCATCAGCACATGCGTGTCGTCGTTGAGTTTGGCCAATCTGTGCGCTCCACTTGATCACACAGTAAGTTCGTGCGTTCGCCTTGTCAGTCGGAAAGCTGTGGGCGGAACAAGATTGCTTCGTGCATACTCCTTGCCATGTCAGACCAGTTCAAGAGCTGGACTTGTTTTGTTGCGGCTGCAGCCGGGGCGCTCTAAGGTCGCCACATACTTCCTATAGCTCTAGGCTTTATGGCTTTTCTGAACTTCCTGAGGTCGAAGGCCGAAGATAAGCGGCCCCTGCTCGAGCAGTGTTTGTCGGTTGATCTCGAAGTCAACCCAAAGACCGCCGAGATCTTCGACATGGCTGCGGTGCGGTTTGGGAACGGACCCGCAGTTGTAGCCTCCAAAGGACAGATCAAGCAGGGGCTCGACCAACTCGAAAAAGCGCTTGAGAAGACGCCGCATGTGATCGGCCACAATATTCTGCGCCATGATATCGAGTATCTTCTGGCCAAGCGCCCACGGCTCGCCGCCAGAATGGCCGCACCCATCGATACGCTCTGGCTCAATCCGCTCGCCTTTCCTCGTAACCCTTACCACCACCTTGTGAAGCACTATCAGGATGGACGTTTGCAGGCGGGGCATTTGAACGACCCCGAGCGTGACGCCCGTTTGGTTTTTGAGGTTCTAGAGAACCAGATCAATGCGCTGGTCGAGGTCGAGACACAGTCGCCCGAAACCCTACTGGCCTATCACTTCCTTGCAACGCGCATGGATCGCGCATCAGGCTTTGACGCCGTCTTCAAACATATCCGCAAATCGCCAGTTCCGGATCGAGCCCTTGCGCTGTCTGCAATCAAATCGTTGCTGGCTGGCAAGGCGTGCGGCGCGCAGATTGGGACGGTCATTGATAGCCTGTCAGACCCGAAAATGGGCTGGCCGATGGCCTATGCGCTTGCCTGGGTCTCTGTAGCGGGCGGGGAGTCGGTGATGCCGCCTTGGGTGCGGGCCAGCTTTCCTCAGGCCGCCCTCATCGTGCGTGAACTTCGCGACACCAACTGCGGCGAAAGCGCATGCGACTGGTGCGCCAAGATGAACAACCCCATCAGCTCGCTCCAGAAGTGGTTTGGTTTCGACGGTTTCCGCCCCCAACCGTCGCATAGCGACGGGAGACCTTTGCAGGAAGTCATCGTTGCTGAAGCCATGCGACACGCGAACGTTCTTGGTATCCTGCCCACTGGCACCGGGAAGTCTGTTTGCTACCAGGTGCCCGCACTCAGCCTCTACGAAAAGACTGGTGCCCTGACAGTGGTCATTTCTCCGCTGGTGGCACTTATGGCCGATCAAGTGCAAGGGATGGAGCGTGCAGGGATTTCGTCTGCAGTGACCATCAACGGCATGCTCTCGATGCCAGAGCGACAGGATGGCCTTGACCGGGTACGGATGGGCCAGGCGGCGATACTGCTAATCTCCCCCGAGCAATTGCGCAGCGTCTCAATCCGTTCGGTCCTCGCGCAGCGCGAAGTGGGACTTTGGGTGTTGGACGAGGCACATTGCGTCTCGAAGTGGGGGCACGACTTCCGGCCTGACTACCGCTACATCTCCCGCTTCATTCGCGAATTCTCAGGCGACGCAAACTCTGCGCCTGTGTTGTGCTTGACTGCCACAGCCAAGCCTGAGGTGGTCGGTGACATAACAGAGCATTTCCGGGAGCGTCTTGGCGTCGAACTAGGATTGTTCGACGGCGGTGCCACCCGCACCAATCTCACGTTCACGGTGCTGGCGACGGGCAAGGAAAGCAAACTTGGCGATATCCGGGCCGCAATCTCAGAGCGCCTGCCTGTTGGAGATAGATCGGGGGCTGTTATCTACTGTGCGACCCGGAAGGAAACTGAACGTGTCGCCACCTTCCTGAAAACCCAAGGGGTTGCGGCCGAGCACTTTCATGCCGGTCTGACGGCCGAAGAGAAGCGGACAGTTCAAGAGCGCTTTCGTGTAGGCGACCTTCGGGTGATCGCGGCAACAAACGCCTTCGGCATGGGTATCGATAAGCCCGATATCCGTCTCGTCGTCCATGCCGATATCCCAGGATCACTGGAGAACTACTTGCAAGAGGCGGGTCGGGCTGGTCGTGACCGTGCCCCTGCGGAATGCGTACTGCTCTACCATACTGACGATGTTGAGCGGCAGTTCACGCTTACTGCGCGCTCGCGCCTCCAACGCCACGAGATCGGGGCTATCCTGAAGGCCCTGCGTCGTATCGACGAGCACACCCGCAACAGCGGCAAGGTCGTCGCAACGCCCGGCGAAATCGTGCGCGAAGAAAAGGAGCGAGAGTTCGTGCGCGACAGCGCCACCGATGATACGCGCGTCAAGACAGCCGTCTCCTGGCTTGAAGAGGCGGCGCTAGTCTCTCGCGAAGAAAACCGGGTGCAGGTCTTTCCGTCCTCACTTCTGGTGCGCACGCTTGAGGAAGCCAAAGCTCGCCTGAACGGGGCGGAGATAACTCAGGCGCGCCGTGATCAGCTCTTGGCCATTGTGGAACACGTAATGAATACGCCCGCAGACCAGGGCATTTCCACGGACGAGCTGACAGGGATCAGCGGGCTTTCGCACCAAGCGCTGACCAAGGCGATGGCTGACCTCGAGACCCTAGGTATCGCACGTAATGACATTGCCATCACCGTCGCTGTGCACATCGGGGTCGAGAACCAATCGCGCCAACGCCTGGTTCGGGCGGTGCGATTGGAAAAGTCCCTTATTGCGCGGATGCGTGAGTTAGCGCCCGAGGCGGATATCGGCGACCGCGCACAGCTTGACCTTGCAGCGGCCTGCCAAATCTTGCGTGGCGAAGGACACGAGGACGCGAGCCCGCACATTCTTGACCGCCTCTTGCGAAGCATTGAACGGGACGGGCGCGACAGTGGCGGCGGACGTGGCAACATTCGCCTGCGCAAATTGTCGAACAAGACATTAGAGGTAGTCTTACAGCGTTCCTGGCGGATCGTGGACCAGACGGCCTCCGTTCGCTGGATGGCAGCCGAGAAGCTACTTGAGTTCCTGATAGGCAAGGCACCCGCAGGTGCGCGCGGCAAGGATGTCCAAGTCGAAACGACTGTTGGAGACCTGCTGGGGGTGCTGACCGGGGACGCGCTCGTCAAGTCGTCAGGCGTTAAGGACATGACCAAGCTTATGGAGCGCGCACTCTTGTGGCTGCACGAGCAACAGGTGATGACGCTAGGCAAAGGTCTAACCGTCTTCCGCTCTGCAATGACGATCTACCTGAAGCCTGGCCACGCAGGTTTCACCAAGAAAGACTTCCTGCCGCTTGACGAGCACTATCGGGAGCAGACACTCCAAACCCATGTTATGGCGGCCTATGCAGAGAGAGGTTTGGAGCAAATCGATGAGGCGGTTCGCCTCGCTGAAGATTACTTCACACTAGATCAGGACCGTTTCTTGCAGCGCTGGATGCCTGGCCGCAGCGTCGAAATTCGCCGCCAGACCACCGGGAAGGCTTGGAAGCAGATCGTCGATGATCTGAGCAATCCGGTCCAGCAGGAGATCGTCGCAGACGACCGCGAAGAGACGAACGTACTGGTGTTGGCCGGACCGGGTTCTGGAAAGACACGGGTACTAGTCCATCGCATCGCCTACTTGCTACGCGTGAAGCGAGAGGACCCGCACGGAATCCTCGTGCTTACCTACAATCGGCATGCTGCAGCTGAAATCCGCGCTCGTCTGCGCAACTTGGTTGGTGAGGATGCTGCTCGCGTGACGGTGTCGACGTGTCACGCACTCGCCATGCGAATTGTGGGAGCAAGCTTTGCGGGCGACACCACCGAAAAGCGGGACTTTGACGGGATCATCACCGAGGCAGTGCGCCAGATCAATGGCGAGGGGTTGAGCCGATCAGAAGCCGAAGCACAACGCGAGGCGCTTATTCAAGGATACCGCTGGATTCTTGTGGACGAGTATCAAGACATAGGCCCCGAGGAATACTCGCTGATTGCCGCTGTAGCCGGGCGGTCGCTTGAAGACCCTGATCAGCGTCTTAGCCTCTTCGCCGTGGGTGATGACGACCAGAATATCTATGCTTTCGCCGGTGCGTCGATTTCGTTCATCCGCCAGTTCGAGGAAGACTATCGCGCAAAACCTAGGTTCCTCACCGAGAACTACCGCTCAACTCGCTACATCATTGACGCCGCCAATCAGGTCATCGAACCTGCTCGCGGTCGCTTGAAATCCGGGCACGCCATCACGGTGGACAAGATACGGAGCCTTGACCCGGGCGGCGGCGTGATGGCGGGCTATGACCCGGTCGGCAAAGGGCGCGTGCAATTCCTGGATGTAGCAGCTGACGACGTCGCACAGGCAATAGCGGCAGTCGACGAGCTGGTTCGGATCTCAAGGCTCGACCCCGGCTTCAGCTGGGCGCGCACGGCGATCATATCTCGCGACTGGCGGCGGCTCAGCCCGGTACGCGCGTATGCGGAAAGGCTCGGACTACCCGTCGAAATGGCCAACGAGAAGCTCCCAAGTGTCTGGCGTTTGCGGGAGATGCAGCAGCTCGTGGCAGGCTTACGCAAACGTCAGACAGAGATGTTCTCCATTCAGGACCTACTCGACGTGCTGAACGAGCAGCCGTCGAACCGTTGGGTTGACCTCATTGCGGAGGGCATAGCGGACCTTGCGCGGGAGCTTGGCAAGAAATCTATCCCGGTGCCCGATGCTATCGAGTGGCTTGCTGAATGGGCTCGAGATGTCCGTGGCGCGCAACGGGGACTGCTGCTGTTGACAGCGCACCGATCTAAGGGGCTCGAGTTTGACCATGTTGTCATCTTGAACGGTGGCTGGAAGGCGCTCTCTCAAGGCGAGGATGGCGAGGCACCGCGCCGTCTATTCTACGTCGCCATGACCCGAGCCAGGCGTAGCCTTGCTGTGGTGACAAGCGGGGAACATGCTTTCGTGCGGGCAGACAGCGATAGCGAGGTCCTACGCAAGGTGGAGCTGCCACGGCGGATCGATCTCCAGGATCCGGACCAGTATCAAGTGCCCGATCAGACTTCAGTTGATCTTTCCTACGCTGGTCGGCTTCCACAGACGAACCCGACACATGCCGCAATCGCCGCTGCTAAAGTTGAAGACCCGGTGACGCTTGAAATGCGTGATGAGAAGTGGCTGATCCTTGACCGCGACCGCAGAACACTTGGCCGTATGGCTGGAAACTGGGCGCCACCCGAGGGAACCGCATTGGTATCTGGCAAGGTTGGGGCGATCGTGCGCTGGTGCAAATCCGACAATGAAGAGCGCTACCAGACGTACATCAAGCATGAGGAGTGGGAGACGGTCCTGCCAGAACTCATTTTCCGTAAGATCGCGCGCAACTGACACCCGCCGTCGCTGATGGCAACCTGCGCTGGCTGCGCGGAGAGACCTGCCACATTCAGGACACGCGTTGCATGCTACACGCTACGGCAGGTGCTCCAATGTCTTCCTCTCTGTCGTCGCGCTCGCAGCTACCGTAATGTTCTGGCTCTGGAACGAGAACGAGACCTCACCGTAAACTCTAACCGGAAACAAACGTAAACAATGAAGTTCATTCGCTTGCTTACCAATCTTAATACTCTGATTTTAGTTTGTTTTCCTGTGGCGGCGCACGCTGCCCAGTTCGACATGGTTGATGGCCTAGTCCCAGGTCAGAAAATGATCATGATCCGCGGAGAGATTGTGAAGGGTGATGATTTCAAGTTCTTCGAACTCTCCAAGCAAGCGGAGCGGGCCAGCGTCTTCTTGGAGTCCCCCGGTGGTGATGTTGAAACAGGTCTTTCGATAGGCTCTGAGATCGCTATCCGTGGCTTCACAACACTCGTTCTTGATGGCCCTGGGTGCCACTCCATCTGCGCGGTCATGTGGGTATCTGGTGTTCGCCGATATATGTCGCCAGACGCAGATATCAGTGTGCATGCCGCCTACAACCTGGTGAACAGCTCAGACGGAACAGTCGTAGTTGGCGCCTCGGGTGTCGGGAATGCCACTATCGGCGCTTACCTCAACGAAGTTGGGCTCAGCAGACGAGCTATCGAATACTTTACGACGGCAAATCCCGACGAACCCTTGCTTCCAATAACACCTGAGATAGCCCAGGCGCTAGATATAGACGTCTTCATCGAAGACGCAGCTCAGACTTCAACACCTGCTGATCGTCCTACCCCGCGTCGCATTGCGCGGCAGATGACAGAGTACATGGCTCTGTCGTTCACTTGCTCCGAGCTGCTGAATGTTGATCCCGCGTTCCTGCGCTCTCGTGGCGAAGCTACCCTGAAGTCAGGCCATGAGATGTTCGGCGGTGAAATATTCGTTCCCCTTCTTGGGGAATACGTGGATATGACGAAATCCCAGATCGCTGAGCAGGGTGCAGTTCGCTGGTGTATCCAAGCCGAAGCGAACCTGAGAGCTGACGGTCTAGAAACAGGTGTCACGGGTCCCAGCTTTGACTGCGCTCTTGCGGTGTCGCCGACCGAACAAGCCTTGTGTGCATCAAAGAGCCTATGGACGTTGGATCGTGTGATGGCGAACGTCTACTTTCACTACAAGAGGGCTTCGGCGGGACAGGAAGCGCAGGAGTTCCTGAATACACAAAGAAGCTGGTTGAAGCGGCGAGACGAGTGTGGGGACGATATTGCCTGCCTGAGCGAGAGATATTCATCACGCCTTTTCGACTTCGGGTACTGATAACGGCTTACCTGGCAAGAGTTCGTTCGCTGGGAACCATTCAGCGCATATGAAGAAGCTGTGTCCCAACAGCATCCCCAAACACTGTGTTGACCACAGTTGATTCCAGGCCAAGCCCGCAGCGTCAACGCACGAAAAACTGTGCGATGAGTGTGCGACGCACGAACTAGAAACTGTGCGATGCTTAACGCGCTGATTTTGTTGGATTAAGTGGTGCCCAGAGCCGGAATCGAACCAGCGACACGCGGATTTTCAATCCGCTGCTCTACCAACTGAGCTATCTGGGCACTCTTTGGTGGGCGGGTGATACCCAAGGCGCGGGGGGCTGTCCAGAGGGAAAACGCCGCCTAATGCGCCTTTGGTGGCGGGTCGCTCTCCGGGTCGTCTTCCGGGCTGTCCTCGCCCGCCGCGGGGATGCGGTAGCTCTCGGTCAGCCAGCGGCCGAGGTCGATGTCGGCACAGCGGCGCGAGCAGAAGGGGCGGTAGTCCGCTGCCGTCGCCTTGCCGCAGATCGGGCAGCTCATGCCAGCAGATCCGCCAGCGGAAGCCGGTCACGCTTGCGCGTCAGTTCGTAAAGACCAAGCGTCGTCCACCCCGCCAGATTGGTCTCGCCCTCGGCCTTGAAGGCGGATTTCAGCACCTGGTCGAGAATCGCCCGGTCCCGCTTCGGCATCGGGGCGAAGTCGACCACCACCTGCCCGCCAAGGCCCCGCAGCCGCAACTGGCGCGGCAGTTCCCGCGCTGCGGCAATATTCGCCTTCAGGCTTGCAGCCGGCGACGTATCGGCGCCCGTGTTCACATCCACCGCGGCCAGCGCGCGCGTCGGCTCGATCACCATGCTCGCGCCGCCCTCCAGCGCCACGCGGGGGCCACGCAGCGCCTCCAGCGCATCGGCCACGCCGTGACGCTCGAAGCTGCCAGCCTCGGTATCCGCCTCGTCCACCGCCGGGTCCAGCCAGTCGCGGAACGCCAGGTCGTGCGCCGAGGGCCCGTCCACCAGAAGCTCCGGCCCGCCCGTGACATCGGTCAGCACCGCCTCGGCCAAACCGCGCATCGCAGCGATATCCTCGGCCACCGCGTCGGGTTCCGCCCCCTCGCAGCCCGAGCGCAGGATCAACCCCAATCGGGGGTCCGCCCCCGCCATCCCGGCCTCGGCCAGAGCGGAAAGTTCGGCCCGCACCTCGTCGTCCCGGATCCGGCGGCTGATGTTCAGGCCCGGAGCATCCGGGGTGACGATGGCAAAACGCGATTTGAACAGAAGCCGCGTGGTGACCGGAACGGCCTTCCCTGGCTCGGCCGGGCCGGTGACCTGCACCAGAAGCCGCTGCCCCGGCGCCACGCCGGAAATCTGCCGCAGGAAGCCCGAGCCCTGGGGCAGCTTCACGAAGATGCCCCCCTGCCCCTTCACCGGCCGATCCGCCACGGCGCGATAGATCGCACCGGGCAAGGCCTCGTCGCCCCGGGGATCGATCGACAGCTCTTCCAGGCGCCCGTCGACCATCAGCGCGGCGGCCTGTCGACCGTCCAGCTCGTCCAGGACCAGAACCCGACCCTTCATTCCTGCCTCCAGACCGGATAACCGATGGCGGTCAGAAGCGCCGCCGTCTCGGCCACCGGCAGCCCCATGATCCCGGTAAAGGACCCGGAAATCCACGGGATGAACGCCCCCGCCAGCCCCTGGATACCATAGCCGCCGGCCTTTCCCTGCCAATCACCGCTGGCGAGATAGGCGTTCAGTTCCGCATCCGAGAGCCGCTTCATCTTTACCGCGCTGACCGACTCACGCGCGATCAGCCGGTCGCCCCGGCGCACGGCGATGGCGGTGATCACCTGATGCCGCCGCCCGCCCAGCGCGGTCAGGAACTCGGCCGCCTGGCCCGCATCCTCGGGCTTGCCCAGGATGCGGCGGCCAAGCGCGACCGTCGTATCGGCGCACAGGACTACATCCTCGGGCCCGGACTGCACAGCCAAAGCCTTTTCCCGCGCCAGCCGCAGGGCATAGGGGCGGGGAAGTTCCCCCTTCCGGGGGTCCTCGTCGATGTCGGGGGGCAGGATCAGGTCGGGCACGATCCCCAGCTGCGCCAGCAGTTCCTTGCGGCGCGGGCTACCTGATCCGAGGATCAGTCGCAATTTACTTGAAGCGATAGTTGATGCGGCCCTTCGACAGGTCGTAGGGGGTCATCTCTACTTGAACCTTGTCGCCAGCCAGAACCCGGATGCGGTTCTTCCGCATCTTGCCTGCCATGGTCGCGATCAGTTCATGGCCGTTCTCGAGCTCGACCTTGAATGTCGCGTTGGGCAGGAGTTCCTTCACGACACCCGGGAATTCGAGAATGTCTTCCTTGGCCATGGTCTCTCCATTGCAGATTGGCCCGCGGGTGGCCGCAGGCGTCCGGGGGGCGATATGGACCCGAAAGGGCCGGATTTCAAGCGGATTCTGGGTGGGAAGGATTAATGCCCGCCCGCAGCACCAACCAGGGGCCGCGGTGAATGGCGCCTCTCGCCGGAAAGGATGCTCCCGGAGCCACCGCCGCCCGACCCGGAGGACAGCGGCCAAGCATCCTTGCCAGTCTGATGTCGCCCGCAGTCAATCCGTTGATTTCATAGCAATCAAGTCACGCACCGCGCGAAAGCAGACTTCGGCCATCCGGCCTCAGAGGGCCCGCATCCAGAACTGCAGCTCCTTCTCGGTCTCCTCGGCTTCGCCCAGATCCTTCCAGCTGAACCGGGCGATCACCCCCGGCAGGGGCTCATAGCCGCGGCCCCGCCAGAAGGCGTCGTTCGACCGCGCGACGGCGGGTCTGGCCGGATGATCCTCGGGCCGGATCACCGAGCAGAACGCAACATGGGTCCGCCCCATCGCGCGGGCATGGGCCTCGCGGAGATCGATGAAACGGTGGCCCAGACCGATGCCCCGATACGGGCGCAAGAGGACGGATTCCGCCCCATACAGGATCTTCTCCAGCGGGATACCCAGCGCGCGGAAGGGTGCGGCGAATTCCGGGGCGTGGTCCTCCATCGGGGTGGAGGTCGAGGCCCCGATCAGACGGTCGCCGTGAAAGGCCCCGACCAGCAGCGCGCCCGGATTGTCGCGATAGGTATCCAGATACTGCCGCTCGTAGTCGAGGGTCCCGTCATAGAGATAGGGCCAGTCCCGGAACACGGTGATCCGAAGCTGCGCGACCTGGTCGAGGGCAGCTTCCAGATCGGCGCCGCGCAGCGCCCGGACGTCGATCTCGGCCGGGGTCATCGGCTCACCTGGGCGATCCAGTCGTTCAGGTTGTAGAAGGTCGTGATGCGGGAGATCAGGCCATCCCGGATCTCGAAGAACCCGCCCGCGGGCAGGACATAGGTCTGACCCCTCGCCTCGGGCAGGCCGGGGTCGGTCTGAAGATAGGCGCCGTGAACAACGAACTCGGCCGCGCCGCGGCTGCCGTCGTCGGTGGCGAAGACCACGAGCTCCTTCAGCTGTTCGCGATAGCTGACCCCCATGTGTCCGCAGAATTCGCGGAACTTGTCCTTCCCGATCCGATGCGCGCCCTCGTTCACCCGGTGCTCGATGTCGTCGGTCACGCAGGCCAGCATGGCCTCGGCATCACCCGCGTTGAAGGCGTCGTAGTAGCGGCGGATCAGGGCGAGGGTCTCGGTGCGGGGCATGGGGGGTCTCCTTTTGGGCGAGGAGACTAGCGGGCCGGATGGGCGTTTCCAAGCCGGACGGGACCGTTTCGGGTCGGAAAGCGACCTTGCGGCCGGCCAGCGTGGACAGGTTGGATCGGCCGAGCGATTTCAAGGGTTTGGTCGCGGGCGTCAAGGAAGCGTTCAGCATGTTTGCGGTTGGCCCACCAGCCCGGCCCCCGCGGGCTTCCCGAGGATTGCGGGGACGTAGGGTGGGCGATATCGCCCACCCTACGCCGAGGTCAGGCCGAGGGTGGACCGAAGCGCTCCAGCATCCGGGTCCTGATCTGGTCACGGGCCTGGCGATAGGCGGCGAGTTTCGCCTCGCGCGTTTCGCCAAGACCGGTCGGGTCGAGGATCGGCCAGTATTCGATATCCAGATGGTGAAACCGCGTCAGTTCCAGTGCCATGCGCTGCGAGGCGGGGGACAGCGCGATGATCAGGTCGAATTGCGACAGGTCGTCGCCCCAGTCCTGCATCTCGTCGAAGCTGCGGGCGCGGTGGCGGGACAGCTCGATCCCCAGCTCCTGACAGACGGCGATGGTGAAGCCGTCGATCTCCATGTCATTCTTGACCCCGGCGGACTGCACATAGGCGCGCTGGCCGTAGAGCTTCTTCATCAGGCCCTCGGCCATCGGGGACCGCACGGCATTGTGGTCGCAACAGAACAGCACCGACTGGGGAAACTCCGCCAAGGTCAGCCCCAGTGCAGGACGCAGATCAGGGTGAAGAGACGCCGGGCAGTATCGGTGTCGACCTCGGCCTTGCCTTCCAGACGTTCGCGCAGGATCGCCGCGCCTTCGTTATGGATGCCGCGCCGGGCCATGTCGATCGCCTCGATCTGGCTGGGCGGCAGGCGCTTCACCGCGTCGAAATAGCTTTCGCAGATCTGGAAGTAGTCCTTCACCACCTGCTTGAATGGACCAAGCGAGAGGTGGAATTCGGCCGCCTTCTCCCCCCCTTCGGTGGCGATGTCAAAGACCAGCCGGCCTTCGCGGATCGCCAGCAGCACGCGATAGGGCCCGGCTGGCATCTCGCGGTCGGGACGGCGCGCGGGGGTGAAGCTGTTTTCTTCAAGCAGGTCGTAGATCGCGACGCGGCGTTCCTGTTCGATCTCGGGTGTCGGGCGCGCAAGGCCCTTCTCGTCGATCTCGATCTGGCAGATGCGGTTCATGGTCTGGGTCCCCGGGGGCTTCCGCTCGTGATGCAATGCCGGGGGGCGGCGGGTCAAGCGGGGATCGGGGGCAGTTCGGGGGCGTCGAGACCCCGGAAGGGATCGGCCCAGGCGGAGAGACTTTCCAGCCGGGCATACCAGGCTGTGATCGCCGGGTAGTCCCGCAGCGGCAGGCGCATGTTGGCGTTCCAGGGCAGGAAGGTCGCCGTGCGGAAGTCGGCGTAACTCGGGCTGGTGCCGGTCAGCCAGTCGCGGGTGGCGAGGTGGCGGTCAAGGATCGGGGCGTGTTCGTGGAACATCCGGTGGCCTTCTGCCAAGACTGCCGGGTCCTGTGGGCCAAGGCCGTAGCGCAATCTGGTCCCTGTCTCGAAGCTGACCATGTCGCAGGCGCGGACGAAGGTTTCCTTTCCCCAGCTGATCCAGCGGATCATGTCGGGCTGGTCGCGCCCCTGCCGCCAGAAATCCAGGCCGACAATCTGCGCCAGTCGGCAGGCGATGGCATCGGCTTCCCAGAGCGGCTCGGCCCCCTCCTCGACAAGGATCGGGATGCGCTGGCCGGGATTGAGGGCGAGGAAGCGCTCGGCCTGACCGGGAGCGAAGGGGGCGGCCCATTCCAGCGTCACGGGCGCGTCAAGGTGGCGGGCGACCGCGACGGCAAGACGGGGGTTCGGGTTGCGCGAGTAATACAGCGTCGGCATGGGGACCTCCGTTCGGCGGCCCTACCCTGCCCCCAGACGTGCCCTCGGGCAAGGCGCGGATTGGGCCGTAGGCGCAGCCCGGCCGGTCAGCCGTTCAGCCGGTCCAGCCGGGCACGGACCGAAAGCCCGTGCGCCTCAAGGCTTTCCGATTGCGCAAGCCGCTCGGCCGCCGGTCCGATAGCCTTCAGCGCCTCGGGCGTCATCTTCGCAAGCGTGGTGCGCTTCAGGAAGTCGAGAACCGAGAGGCCAGAGGAGAAACGGGCCGAGCGGGCGGTGGGCAGGACGTGATTCGGACCGCCGATATAGTCGCCAATCGCCTCGGGCGTATACTGGCCAAGGAAGATCGCGCCGGCATGGGTGATCTTCCGGGCCAGATGTTCGGGATCGGCAACGCAAAGCTCAAGATGTTCCGGGGCGACGCGGTTGGAAAGCATCGCCGCCTCGTCAAGGTCGCGGGCAAGGATGACCGCCCCATGCTGCGCCCAGGAGGCCCCGGCGATGGCCCGGCGGTCGAGCGTTTCAAGCCGCTTGGCCACGGCCTCGGCCACGGCCTGCCCGAAGGCGGCGCTGGTTGTGATCAGGATCGACTGCGCGCTTTCGTCGTGTTCGGCCTGGGACAACAGGTCAAGCGCGATCCAGTCGGGGTCGTTGTCGCCATCGGCGATGACGAGGATCTCGGACGGACCGGCGATCATGTCGATCCCGACCCGGCCGAACACGCGGCGCTTGGCGGCGGCGACAAAGGCGTTTCCCGGCCCGGTAATCTTGTCTACGGGCGCAATGGTCGCGGTCCCATAGGCCAGCGCCGCAATCGCCTGCGCCCCGCCGATCCGGTAGACCTGATCCACCCCCGCGATGCGGGCGGCCAGAAGGACAAGCGGGTTCACCTTGCCGTCCGGGGTCGGGCAGACGATCACCAGCCGCTCCACCCCCGCGACCTTGGCGGGGATGGCATTCATCAACACGCTGGAAGGGTATGAGGCAAGGCCGCCGGGCACGTAAAGCCCCGCCGCCGTCACCGGAGTCCAGCGCCAGCCCAGCGTGGCACCCGTGCTGTCGGTCCAGCTTTCGTCCTGCGGCCTTTGCCGCGCGTGGTAAGCGCGGATGCGCTCGGCGGCCAGTTCCAGCGCGGCGCGGTCCTCGGAAGAGACGCGGCCGATCTCGGCATCGATCTCGGCGGCCGAGAAGGCAAGGGTTTCGGGGGTCAGCGCCAGACGGTCGAAGCGGGCGGTGAGATCGATCACCGCCTGATCGCCGCGGGCCCGGACATCGGCGATGATCGCGGCGACGGCCTGATCGACATCCTCGGCCTCCTCGCGCTTCTGGCCGAGCAGCGCCTGGAAGGCGGCCTCAAACCCTGCGTCGGCGGTGTTCAGGAAGACGGGCATCGGGGCCTCCGGGGCTTCACGGTCGCGGTGGAGATAGCGCGGGGGGGACGTGGGCTCAAGCCGGGATGGGCGCGCTGCGGCCGGGCCGGGGACCGATTTCTTCGAAGAGATCGGGGCGGAGCCTTGCAAGGCTCCGGTCCGGAGTTTTCGAAAACTCCGGCCGCGCCGGTCAGTCGTGACGCGGAACCTTGCCCGAGGGCGCGCGATAGGGCCGGGTCACATCATCCAGCCTTACGTCCAGCGCCTCGACATCCAGCGCAATCGCCCCATCCCCCGCCAGAGTGACGATCAGGCGACCGGTGCCGTCCTCTCCGGGCTCGAAGGATATGGACAATACGGACAAAACCAGGTCCTTGTCGGCGCGATCAAAGCCGAAACTTTGCACTTTTCGAACATCCTCGACCACCATAACGGTGCGGACCCGTTCATAGGCGCGGCCCACCCTCTCGGCCTCGGCCCGGTCCTCCCAGCGGAAGCGGTTGAGGAGCATCCCGAACCGTCGACGCCTTGCGTCATATTTCAGCTCGGTCACCGGCAGGACGGCGTCCTGGAGCAGGGCGGAGACGACCTTCAGATCCTCACCGTCCTGTGCCACCAACCGAAGGGGCTCTTCGCCGCCGTCCTCGAACCGGGCATCCATCATGCGCTGATCCGTTCGATATGCGCCCCGCAGGCGCGGAGTTTCTCTTCCACCCGCTCATAACCGCGATCCAGATGGTAGACGCGGGACACCACGGTCTCGCCCTCGGCCGCGAGGCCCGCAAGGATCAGCGAGACCGAGGCCCGCAGGTCGGTCGCCATCACCGGAGCGCCGCGCAGTTTCTCGACCCCCGTCACGGTCGCGGTGCCGCCATGGACCTCGATCCTCGCCCCCATCCGCATCAGCTCCGGGGCGTGCATGAAGCGGTTCTCGAAGATCTTCTCTTCCAGCACGCTGGTCCCCTCCGCCGTGCACAGAAGCGCCATCATCTGCGCCTGCAGGTCAGTCGGGAAGCCGGGGAAGGGTTCGGTCGTCACATCGACAGCCCGGACGCGGCCATTCTTGCGGCTGACCTTCAGGCCCCGGTTGGTCTGGGTGACCGAGACGCCTGCCGCGTCCAGCTTCTCGGCAAAGCTCTCCACCAGATCGAGCGTGCCGCCGATGCATTCGACCTCACCGCCACAGATCGCGGGGACAAGCATGTAGGTGCCAAGCTCGATCCGGTCGGTGACCACCGGATGCGTGGCCCCGCCCAGACGATCCGTGCCCTCGACGGTGATCGTGCTGGTGCCCTCGCCTTCGATCTTTGCGCCCATCTTCTTCAGGCAGCGCGCAAGGTCGACGATCTCGGGCTCACGCGCGGCGTTCTTGAGCACCGTGGTCCCCTTTGCCAGCGTGGCCGCCATCAACGCGTTTTCCGTGGCCCCAACCGAGACGAAGGGAAACTCCACCACCGCGCCCTTGAGCCGCCCGCCGGGGGCCTTGGCATGGACATAGCCGTCGCGCAGGTCAAGCTCGGCCCCCATCGCCTCCAGCGCCCGGAGATGAAGGTCGACGGGCCGCGCCCCGATGGCGCAACCGCCGGGCAGCGAAACCGTCGCCGCGCCATAGCGGGCCAGCATCGGGCCAAGCACGAGGATCGAGGCGCGCATCTTGCGGACGATGTCGTAATCGGCCTTGAAATTGGTGATGGAATGCGACGACAGCGCCAGGACCAGCCCGTCCTGCAGGCTAGCGACCTCGGCCCCGAGCGACTGGAGCAGCTGCGTCATCGTGCGGATGTCTGACAGCCGCGGCGCGTTGGTCAGCGTCAGCGGTTCGTCCGACAGAAGCGTGGCCGGCATCAGGGTCAGACAGGCGTTCTTCGCCCCCGCGATCGGAATCGCCCCCGAGAGGGCCCCGTTGCCGCGCACCAGAATCGAATCCATCTGCCCTAGTCCCTTTCGCTGTCGCCGTCCGCGTCTTCGGCGGTCCGTGCCCGTGCCTGTGCCTTCCGCCGCGCCATATTGGCCTTGAGCGCCGCCTTCAGCCGGTCTTCCCGGGATTGGGGGCGCTCAAGTTTCCGGGCCTTTTCGCCAGGCGAGGGGTCCGAGGGGCTGCGCATAGGAAGGCTTCTACCGCAAGGCCGCCGGTCGGTCCAGAGAGGGGCGGGATTTGCGCCGATACCCCCTTGCGCCCCGTTTCGATTGCGTCTAATCACCCGCCATCGACGGCGCTGCAGTAGCTCAGTGGTAGAGCACTCCCTTGGTAAGGGAGAGGTCGAGAGTTCAATCCTCTCTTGCAGCACCATCCATCCCCTTGAAAAGCAAAGACTTCCGACCCCCTGACAGGGTTGGGTCGAAAGGCGTGCGGCACAGCCCGTTGCAGGTCCGCGCGGCCACTGGTCATCGGGGCACCCGCCGCCCGCTTGTTCTCGACACAGGCGGCGCGGGCTTTCGGGGTCAGGACAGGGCGGCGTCTTCGGCGCGGCGCGCTTCGGCCTGACGGGCGGCTTCGATCCGGGCGCGGCGGCGGCGGTTGATCTCGTAGGCCAGGGCAAGCAGCAGCGTCACGCAGATCAACAGGAAGGCCAGCGCGTTGATCGTCGGCGTGATCCCCGACCGGACCTTCGAGAACACATAGACCGTCAGCGTATCCGCCCCGCCCCTGGTGAACTGCGTCACGTTGAAATTCTCGATCGACTGGAAGAAGGCCACCGCCGCTCCGGCCCCGATCGCCGGGTAGAGATGCGGCAGCAGGATCCGGCGCATCACCTGGGCATGGCTTGCGCCAAGGTCGAGCGCGGCCTCCTCAAGCCCGGCGTCGAAACTTTGCAGCCGCGCCAGCACCAGAAGCATCACCATGGCGGCGATATAGCTCACCTGGCCCAGGACCGAGAGATGCAGGCCGGGGATGAAGGGCCAGGGCTTGCCGTCGGGGCCGAAGATCGCCCCGCCCAGCTTGGTCCACATGATCATGGTGGAAATGCCGATCACCACGCCGGGGATCAGGATTGTCGAGATCATCATCCCGTAGAGCACCGTCCGCGCCCGGCCGGAGATCGAGTTGACCAGGATCGCCGAGGCCGTCCCGACGATGACCGCAAGCACCGCCACCGCCACCGCCACCCACAGCGTATTGACGAAGGCCAGCATCATCCGCTGGTCGGCGATCATCTCGGAGAACCACATCGTGGTGAAGCCGCGCCAGGGCACGATCGAGGGCAGCTTCGAATCGTTGAAGGCCGCCCCCGACATCACCACCAGCGGCGCGAGGAGGAAGATCAGGAACAGCACCATGTAAAGATGCGCGAGGGTCTGGCGGAACTTGTGCATGGTTCCCTCTCCTACTTCGCGATGTCCGAAAGCTTCACCCGGAACAGCCGCATCGCGATCGAGACGAAGACGGTGCACAGGAGCAGAAGCAGGAAGGCATAGGCCGAAGCCGTGTTCCAGTCGAGCGCGTCGTTGAACCACTGGTTGATCGTCTGGGTGAACCATTGCGAGGTGGTCGAGCCCAGGATCGACGGCACCAGAAGCGAGCCGGCCGACAGCATGAACACCATGACCGACCCGCTGGCGATGCCCGGCTTGGCATGGGGCAGGACGATCCGCCAGTGGATCTTCCACCAGGGCGCGCCCAGATCCTCGGCCGCCTCGATCTGGTTGGTGTCCAGCGACTGCACCGCGTTGTAGACCGGGAACAGCATGAACAGGACATAGGTGTAGATCAGGCCGATCACGACGCCGGTGTAACCCATGTTCGTCCAGCGGATCGGGTCGTCGATCAGGCCCAGACTCAGCAGCAGCGCGTTCAGCGGCCCCCGGAAGGCCAGGATGATCCACCAGGCAAAGGCGCGCAGGACCTCGGACACCCAGAGCGGGATGAACAGAAGCAGGATGAGCGTCGGCAAGGACCGGGGGTTGACAATCTTGGCCATGTAATAGGCCAGCGGATAGGCAAGCAGGAAGCAAAGCGCCGTGACGACCATCGAATACCAGATGGTCAGTCCGAAGGTCATCACATGGACCGGGATCGAGAAGCTGATCCCGAACAGGCTGCGTTCGATGCTGCCGTCAAAGACCTTGAGATAGTTGCCGAACCCATAGGTGTCGCGGGGGCCGCCGATCTCGGTCACGGGGAGATAGGGGCGGAAGCTCTGCTCGAAAAGCGTCATGTTCGGCAGGATGACAAGCATCAGAAGCCAGAAGGCCACCAGAAGCGTCATGATCAGGGTAAGTCCGGGGCCGTAGCGGCGAAGGAGGTCCTGCATCGGTCAGCCCCTGACGTTTGCGTCGGGAAGGATCGCCGCGCGGGCGGGGTCGAAGGTCATGTGGACCCGCGCGCCTTTCTCCGGCACGGTGGCCGCGCCGTCGTTGCGGATCTCGGCCGACAGGATGGCACCCGTGTCGCTGGTGGCATGGACGGCGATGAAGCTGCCCTCGAAGGAGATGTCGCTGATCGTGACGGGGACCGAGTTTTCCACCGCGGGGGCGTCTGAAAGCAGCATGTGCTCGGGCCGGACGTAAAGCTTGCCGGGTTTGTCGCCAAGCTCTCCCAGCCGGGCGCGGAAGGTGCCATGCGGGGTGGCGAAGCTGGCCATGCCGTCGGCGGCCTGCTGGACCTCACCCTGGAAGATGTTGTTTTCGCCCACGAAACTGGCAACGAAGCCGTTGACGGGGTTGTTGTAGATCTCGCGCGGGTCGGCGATCTGCTGGATGCGGCCCTGGCTCATCACGCCGACACGGTCGGACATGGCCAGCGCCTCGCCCTGGTCGTGGGTGATGTAGATGAAGGTGACGCCGGTACGCTGCTGGATGGCGCGCAGCTCGGCCCGCATGTGCTGGCGGAGCTTCAGGTCAAGCGCCGAGAGCGGCTCGTCCAGCAGCATGACCTGCGGTTCCACCGCCAGCGCGCGGGCGATGGCCACGCGCTGCTTCTGGCCGCCGGACAGCTGGCTGACCATCTTGTCGGCCGCGCCGGGCAGGTCGACCAGCCTCAGCAGCTCCTCGGCCTTCTTCCGGCGGGTCGCCTTGTCGATCCCGCGCACCTCCAGCCCGAAGGAGATGTTCTCCCAGATCGGCATCAGCGGGAACAGCGCGAGGTTCTGGAAGATCAGCGCGGTCGGGCGCTGGTTCGGTCGCTTGCCTTTCACATCCGCGCCGCCAATGCGGATCACGCCCTGCGTCGGCTCGATGAAGCCCGAGACCATGCGCAGGATCGTGGTCTTGCCGCAGCCCGAGGGGCCAAGGAACGAGAAGAACTCGCCGGGTCGGATGGAGACGTTGGCGTTGTCGACGGCCCGGAAGCTGCCGAAGTCGCAACACACGTTTTCAAGATCGATGCCGGCGCTCATGCCCGTGGTGTTCCCCTGTTGGTGTCGTCTTTTTGTATGCAGCCTAGCAGCCAGGCCCGCCCGTTCAATCGCTATCCCCGCAAACGCCGTCCGGCGCGTCTGGACCGGCTGGCCAGCGCGCGCGCAACGCACGCCAGACCCTTTCGGGCCTGGCGTGGCAGGTCTGTGCGCTATCTCGGGCCGCTCAGGCCGCTCAGGCCGCCTTGTACTTGTCGGCGTATTCGGTCCGCTTGGCGATGAACTCGGCCGACTGCGGCGGCCACCACCACAGGTTGGCCGAGGTTTCGGCCGTCAGGAAGCCGCCATAATACTCCGCGACCTCGGGGCCAAGCAGGGCATAGCCGCCCTGGCTGACCGGGTTCGACGAGAAGGCCGTCGCCCAAATCGCCGAGCCTTCCGGCGTGGAGATGAACTTGGCCAGCTCATGCGCCTGTTCGGTGTTGGTGGCGTTCTTCATCAGGAAAAGCCCCTGATTCCAGGCGAAGGCACCCTCGACCGGGGCGACATAGGCATAGCCCTCGTTGCGCAGGTTGTAGCCGGTGGAATCCCAGCACAGGCCGACAGTCGCGCCATTGGCGGTGAAGCCCGCGTTGGCGTCGTTCTCGCCGGTCCACCACTGGACGACATTGCCCTTCATCTTGATCGCCTCGGCCAGAGCGATATCCCAGACCTGGACCATCGCCTCCATGTCGCTGTAGCTGTCGATGAAGGGCCGGGGCAGCTTGCCCTGGGCGTCAAGCCAGCGGCCCATGGCGGCCAGCGCCGAATGCGGACGCAGCACGGCCGGGTTCTCGGGGTTGAACAGATCGCCCAACGAGGGCGGGTCCGACAGCCTGGCATCCTCCGAGTGAACCACCATCGATTCGGTGCCCCAGTTCGTCGGCGCGATCATCAGCCTGCCGTCGATCCGGGCCATGCCCTCGGCATTGCCGTCGATCAGGCCCGGCAGATAGTTCCCAAGCTCCAGCTTCGATTCGTCCCAGGGGGCGATCAGCCCGTTCGAATTCCACGCGCTGACGCGGTCGATCGTCGGCTCCATGATATCGGCGCTGCCGGTCTGCAGGGCGACCTTCGCCTCGCCGAACATGGTGTCCTGATCGGGGACCTCCTTGTAGTTCACCTTGATGCCGGTGGCGGCTTCGAAGGCCGGGAAGGCCTTTTCCGTCAGGCCGGGATAGCCCGCCCAGCCGACGAAGTTCAGCTCACCCGAAGAGGCAAGCGCCTTGGACGAAATGATCGCCGGGGCGGCAAGGGCGCCAAGCCCGACGGCCGATCCCTGAAGGAAGCGGCGGCGGTTGAAGGACGTGCGATGGGTCACGAGTTGTCTCCCTGATTTTGAATGATCGGGGCGGGTGGTCCCGCCTTCTTTGCGAACGCCGGGGACGCGGATCACGGCCCCTCGCGGGGAAAGTCTACTCTGGCTGACGGTCCTGCTGTCAACGCCCCCGACGGGGAAGTGATGGCTTATCCGCGGGCTTCGGGGGCGCTTTCGCCGTCACGGGCCATCGCGACCGACTTGACGATGGCAAAGACCTCGCGCCCCGGTGTCAGGCCAAGGGCCTGCGCCGACCGCTGCGTGACGCGGGCCAGCAGCGGCTGGCCGGCAAGGTCAAGCTGCACCAGCATCCCGGTGGCATCCGCCGGGCGCAGCGACAGGATGCGGGCGGACAGGATGTTGAGCGCGGAAAGACCCACGGGCCGGTCGGTCGCCAGCATCACATCCTGCGCGGCGATGCGCAGGCGGACCGGGTCGCCCGGCGCTCCGGTCAGGCGGGGCAGCCAGAGCGGACCCGCGCCCGTCTCCACCCGGGTCAACCCGTCGGCCTCTTGCGCGGCGATGCGGGCGGAAAGGATGGCTCCGGCATCAGCAAGGCCCAAAAGCGACGCGGTCTCGGGGTCAGAGAGCAGGCGGGCGGCCGGGCCTTGCGCCACAAGGCGGCCCGCGTCAAGGACGGCGATGGTCGTGGCAAGCCGCGCAACCTCGGGCAGGGCGTGGCTGACGTAAAGGATCGGCAGGCCCAGCACGTCGCGGAGCGTTTCGATATGGGGCAGGATCTCGGCCTTGCGCGCCTCGTCCAACGCCGCAAGCGGTTCGTCCATCAGGATGAGGCGCGGCTCGGACAGCAGCGCGCGGCCGATGGCTACGCGCTGGCGCTCACCGCCCGACAGCGCGCCGGGGCGGCGGTCCAAAAGCGCGCCGATGCCCAGAAGCGCGACCGTCCGGTCAAGATCCTTCGGCGCGCGGCGACGGATGCGGGCGGCATAGGTCAGATTGCCAAGGACGGTCAGGTGCGGGAACAGCCGTGCATCCTGAAAGACATAGCCGATCCCGCGCTTGTGTGGCGGCAGCTGGTGGATCGGCTGGCCATCCAGCAGGATGTCGGCCCGGTCGGGTTTTAGCAGCCCCGCAACGGCATTGATGACCGTCGTCTTGCCCGAGCCGGAACTGCCAAAAAGGCAGGTCAGCCCCGGCGGGGCGGTAAGCTCCACCTCCAGCCGGAAGCCGGGGAACTGGTGCGAAAGGCGGATCTCCAGCGTCATCGCCCGGCAATCCTTGCGGCAACCCGGCGCGACAGCCATTCCGACAACGCCAGCGCCAGAAGCGCCACCGCGACCGAGATCAGGACCAGACGCCAGGCCGCCGCCTCGCCTCCGGGCACCTGAAGGAAGCTGTAGATCGCGGTGGGCAGGGTCTGGGTCTGGCCCGGAATATTGGCGACGAAGGTGATCGTCGCGCCGAACTCTCCCATCGCCTTGGCGAAGGCCAGCACCGCGCCCGCGATGATGCCGGGCAGGATCAGCGGCAGCGTGACGGTCAGAAAGACGACGGGCCGCGCCGCGCCAAGGGTGGCGGCCGCCTGTTCCAGTTTCGGGTCCACCGCCTCGATCGCAAGACGGATGGCCCGGACCATCAGCGGGAAGGCCATGACGGCGGCGGCAAGGGCGGCTCCGGTCCAGCGGAAGGCGAAGGTGACGCCGAACCAGTCCCAGAGCGGCGCGCCGATCCACCCCTGCCGCCCGAAGGCCAGAAGCAGGAGATAGCCAGTGACCACCGGCGGCAGGATCAGCGGCAGGTGGACAAGCCCGTTCAGCAGGCCGTGACCGGGAAAGCGCCAGCGGGCCAGCGCATAGGCGGCCAGCAGTCCCAGCGGCAGGCTCGCCAGCGTCGCCCAGAGCGAGACCTTGAGCGAAAGGCCCAGCGCGGTCAGCTCCTCGGGCGTCAGCGCGGCCAGCATCAGGGGACCAGAAAGCCGTTGGCGGCAAAGACCTCGGCCGCCTCGGGCGAGTCGAGGTGGTCCAGAAAGGCCGCGGCCTCGGGGCTGGCGGTCAGGGTCAGGGCGGCGGGAAAGGTGATGCGCGGGTGGCTGGTCTCTGGGAAGATCGCAAGTACCGTGACACGCGGCTCGGCCACGGCATCCGAGGCATAGACGATGCCCAAGGGGGCCTCACCCAGTGCGACAAGATGCAGCGCGGCGCGGACGTTCTCGGATTGCACGACGGATGGCGCGACGGCCTCCCACAGACCAAGGCTTTCCAGCGCCGCCTTGCCATATTGCCCGGCCGGAACGGCATCGACCAGCGCCATCGCCAGCCTGTCCTCGCCAAGACGCGCGGGGAGGTCCTCCAGAATCAAGGTCGCGGCCCCGGTCGGCCCGATCAGGACCAGCCGGTTCCCCAGCAGATCGCGGCGGCTGTCGGGCTGGATCAGGCCCTTTGCCGCAAGCACGTCCATCCAGTCCACCGAGGCCGAGATGAAGACATCCGCCGGCGCCCCCTGCTCGATCTGCCGGGCCAGGGCGGGCGTGCCGGCATAGGACAGCGTGACGGCCGTGCCGGTCCCGGCGCTGTATTCCGTCGCGATCTCGTCCAGCGCGGTCTTGAGGGTGGAGGCGGCAAAGACCGTGACCTCGGCCATGGCAGCCTGGGCAGAGAACAGAAGGGCAAAGGCGGCAAGGCGCATGGGGCGTCCGATATGTTTCGCCAAACATATGGCGCGGCACGGAAGGCACAAGCGCTATTTCCCCCCGGACGCGTCCCGCAGCAGCGCGGCAATCCGCCCCACCCCCGGCGCGGCGGCCGCTTCCGTCTCGGCAAGCAGCGTCTGATAGGCCGCCAGCACCTCACGCCCCTCCGGCGTCAGGCTCGCCCCACCGCCCCCCGCCCCGCCCCGTGCGCTGGCGACAAGGGGCACGCGGAAGCCCGCGTTCATCTCTTCCACCAGCGCCCAGGCGCGGCGATAGCTCATCCCCATCGCGCGCCCTGCAGCGGCGATGGACCCGGTCTCCTCGATCCGGGCCAGCAACTCGGCCTTGCCGGGACCAAGCATCAGCCGGTCGCCGAACACAAGCCGCAGCCGAAGGGTCACGCCAGGGGTCGCCATACCGCCAGCATCCCCTGCCCCGCCCGTCGGCACAAGCCCGCGCATGGGAACAAGCCGCCCCAGAGGCGGTTGAGCGAGGCTGCGGCGCGTTGACTCAAAGCGCTTTGGAACCTAGGGTCCGCAGATCGAAAAGGAGACCGCCATGACCATCCGCGTCACCGTCTGGGGCGAGAATGTCCACGAACAGAAGAACCGTGTCGTGGCCGAGATCTATCCCAAGACCATGCACGGCACGATCGCCGAGGCCCTGAACCACCAGGACGGGATCACCGCCACCACCGCCACCCTGCAGGACCCCGAACACGGGATGACCGCCGAACGGCTGGCCCAGACCGACGTGCTGATCTGGTGGGGCCATGCCGCGCATGGCGATGTCTCCGACGCCGTCACCGAACGGGTGGCCGAGGCGGTCTGGTCCGGCATGGGGATGATCTTCCTCCACTCCGCCCATTTCGCCAAGCCCTTCAAGCGGTTGATGGGCACGCCCTGCAATCTCTCCTGGCGCGAGGCGGGCGAGCGGGAGCGGATCTGGGTCACCAGCCGCCAGCACCCGATCGCGCGCGGCATCCCCGACCATTTCGAACTGGAACATGAAGAGATGTATGGCGAGCCCTTCGGCGTTCCCGAACCGATGGAGACCGTCTTCGTAAGCTGGTTCCAGGGCGGCGAGGTCTTCCGCTCGGGCCTGACCTGGCGACGGGGCGCGGGCAATGTGTTCTACTTCCGGCCGGGGCATGAGACCTATCCCACCTATCACCAGCCCCTGGTGCAGCAGGTCATCGCCAATGCGGTCCGCTGGGCCCACAACCCCGAGGCGCGGCTGGTCAACCCGACCGATGCGCCGAACCGCCCGGTCGCCAAGGCGCTGGAGCCCATCGTCGAACGCGGGCCGCGCCTGCACCATGACGGCGAGGCAGGATACCGCTGATGCAGGAGGTCCGGCTTCTGATCCTCGGCACCGGCGGCATGGCGAAGAACCATGCCGAACATTTCGCCGCCATTCCCGGCGTCACTCTGGTGGGCGGCGTCGACACGCGGCCCGAACCGCTGGCGGCCTTCCAGGCGACGCATGGCATCCCGCATGGCTTCGCCTCCCTGGCCGAGGCGCTGGCCTGGGGCGAATTCGACGCGGTGACCAATGTGACCCCGGATGCGGCACACCACGCGACCACCCTGCCGCTTCTGGCGGCGGGCAAGCATGTGCTGTGCGAAAAGCCCCTGGCCACCAATGCCGCCCATGCCGAGGAAATGGTCGAGGCCGCGCGCAAGGCGGGCGTGGTGAACATGGTGAACCTGTCTTACCGCAACGTCGCGGCGCTGCAGAAGGCGGCCGAGATGGTGCGCGAGGGCGCGATCGGCGAGATCCGGCATTTCGAGGCCTCCTACCTGCAAAGCTGGCTGACGCAGCCCGCCTGGGGCCAGTGGGACCGTGAGCCGCAATGGCTCTGGCGGCTGTCCACCGCGCATGGGTCGAAAGGGGTGCTGGGGGATGTGGGGATCCATATCCTCGACTTCGCCACCTTCATCGCGGGGGTCGAGGCGATCTGTATTTCCTGCCTCCTGCATACCTTCGACAAGGCGCCGGGGGGGCGGATCGGGGACTATGTGCTGGATGCCAACGACAGCGCGACGATGCAGCTGCGGCTGGCCAATGGCGCACTGGGAACGGTGGCCGCGACGCGCTTTGCCACCGGCCACCTGAACGACCTGCGGCTCCGGCTCTACGGGCTGACCGGCGGGCTGGAGGTGAGTTTCGAAAAGGCCGAAAGCCGGTTGCGCGCCTGTCTCGGAGCGGATGTGCAAACGGCGGTCTGGCATGAGGTGGACTGCCCGCCGGTGCCGACGATCTACCAGCGCTTCATAGACGCGATCCGGGGCGAGGCCGTGGCCGAACCCGACTTCGCCCGGGGCGCGGCCTTGCAGCGGCTCCTGGACCGGGCGGTGGACTCGGCGCAGGAAAACGGTCGCCTCCTGCCGGTCTAGGGCCTGTCAAGCGGAGCGCGTTCCGCGCAAGCCTTTCCTCTCGTCGTCGGCCTGCGCCTCCTCCTCGGCTGACGAGGGGGCGCTGCCCCTCGAGTTCCACGCCAATCGCTTTCCTACGGCGCCAAATGTCCCCGCGCGAAGCGCCTGCCGAGGAGGAGGCGCAGGCCGACGACGAGAGAAGAGTGTTCGCGCCGCAAGGCGCTCCGCTTGACGGACGCCGGTCAGCCCTGGGTGGCAGGGTGGAAAGAATATCCCCGTCCGCTGCGCTCGATCCGTCCGATACCGGGTGCCGGCAGATGCGCGCCCGCGACCAGCCAGCCGGCCTCGACCGCCTGTTCCATCAGTTGCAGCCGGCTCGCGCGGGCCAGGTCCGGGTCGGCATCGTGATGCCAGGTGATCTCCGGCCGGGGGAACTGGACCTCGGCATGGTGGACCAGATCGCCCCAGATCAGAAGCCGCCCCTCCACCAGATAGGCCATGTGTCCGGCCGTATGGCCCGGCGCATTCACGGCCGTCACCCCGCGGATCGGCCCGTCGCCCTGTTCCAGCGGCATCAATCGCGGGTGCAGCGGGCGCAGGCGCGGATTGGCGCGAACCGCCATCAGGTCCTCCACCGCGACGAAAAGGCGCTCGGCATTGGGAAAGGCAAGCCCCCCGTCGCCGTCGACCAGGCCCGAGACATGGTCGGTATGCGGATGGGTCAGCGCCAGCGCCGTGACCTCCCCGGCCCGGATCCCCGCCTCGGCCATCGCCTCGGGCAGCAGGCCGAGGCCCGCCTGCCACTGGTCCGCGGCGCCCGTGTCGATCAGAAGGCAGCCCTCCGGCCCCCGGACGAGGAAGGCGCGGACCGGGATCGGGATCTCGCCCGCAACTCCCGCGCCCGCAAGGAACCGTCCGGGCAGCCTTGTCTCGCCGTCCGACAGCATGGTCACGGCCATCTCGCCCAGCTCCACCGTCAGGAACAGCCTGCCCGCCCGCGCGATCCGCATCAGCACCACCCTCCCCTCGGTCCGCCGCCATAGGCCCGCGCATGACCCGCCCGAACCATCCGCCCCGCCACATCCTGCCCGTCAAGCTCCAGCCGCATCAGCGGGCGACCATAGCGATCCCGGCCCTCGAACCCCAGCTCCAGCCGGTCTGCCTGCTGGATCAGCGTCCGCAAGGCCCAGCTCGCCCGTTCCGCCGCCATGAACTCGGCCAGGCAGCCTGGGGAATACTTCTCCGGCGTATCGAACCCCAGAAGCCGCGCGCTGACCATCCCCTCCCCGGGGCAGATGACCGAGAGCGTATCCCCGTCGATCACCCGCAGGATCCGGCACTCGCCCTCGCGACTGGCGACCGGCTTCATTGCGGCGTTCACCAGATCGGCCAGGGTCGGCACCAGCACCAGCCCGCCAAGGCCCGCCAGCATCACCAGCTTCAGGTAGAACCGCGGGTCCACCAGCCGCCGCAGCGCCCGCACCATCGGCCCCGCCGGCCGCGCCGGGCGGAGGAGCCTGCCCATCAATCCGCCGCCGGCGCCGCCACCGGCTCCAGCTGCTCGGCCCGGGCGGCGCTGGCGACCTCTTCGCACAGGATCCGCGCGATCTGCGCCACGTCGTCTTCGCTGAAGGTCAAGGGCAGCCGCATGTCGATCAGCCCGGCCAGCACCCGGTCGGTCTGCGGCAGCACCTCGGGCCGGGCATAGCGCCAATGCGCATAGCGGCTGGTGAAGCCCTGCGGATCGGCCGCGCCGAACCACTTCAGCTCCACCCCCCGCGCCGCCGCCCCCGCGACGAAGCGTGCCACCCGCGCCGGCTCCCAGCCCGGCAGCAGGAACTGGAAGCTGGAGCCGACGTAATCCTCATGCTGCGGCCTTGGGATCAGCCTGACGCCCGGCGCGCCCGCCAGCCCCGCCTCCATCCCCCGATACAGCACCCGCCACCGCGCCCGCCGGTCCTCCAGCAGCGCGATCTGGGGCCGCAGGATCGCCGCCCGCAGGTTGTCCATCCGCGACGACACGTTGGGCACCTCCAGCTTCAGCGCCTCGAACACCTCCGGCCCCGGCGCCGCCCGGTGCCGCGCATAAAGCATGTAGGACCCCGACAGTAGCACCGCCCGCGCCGCCAATTCGGCGTCATCGGTGACCAGAAACCCGCCCTCGCCGCTGTTCATGTGCTTGTAGGTCTGCGTCGAATAACAGCCGATGGCCCCATGCCGGCCCGAGGGCAGGCCGCGCCACTTCGCCCCCATCGTATGCGCGCAATCCTCGATCACCCGCAGGCCCAGCCGGTCACACAGGCCCATCAGCGCCTCCATGTCGCAGACATGACCGCGCATATGGCTCAAAAGCAGCACCTTCGCCCCCGAGGCCCGCGCCTGAACCTCCAGATGGGCAAGGTCGATCGTCAGATCCTCCGTCACCTCCACGAACACCGGCCGCGCCCCGATGGAGGCAATCGCCCCCGGCACCGGCGCCAGCGTGAAGGCGTTGGACAGGACCGGCTCGCCCGGCTGCACCTGCAGCGCGCGCAAGGCGCAGGCCATCGCCGCCCCGCCCGAGGCCAGCGCAAGGCAATAGCGCGCGCCCACATAACCCGCGAATTCCTCCTCCAGAAGCGCCGTCTCGGCCACCTCGCCCGCGACTGTGTTGTAGCGATGCAGCCGCCCATGCCGCAGCACCGCCATTGCGGCGTCGATCCCGGCCTCGGGGATCGGCTCCTGCTGGGTGAAGCTTCCGGTGAAACGCTCGGTCATTCCCTTTCCGACCTCTTCAACATCAGGAACAGGACGGTTGTAAGTCCCAGAAAGCCCGCCGCCACCCAGAAGGCCACATCCGTCGACCGCCAGTCCCGTCCCTCGGCCCAGAAATGGCCGAAGATGAAGGCAAAGAACACCGTCCCGAACAGCATCGCCACATTGGTCACCGCGGAAATCCCGCCCTGCAACTCGCCCTGCGCGTCTTCGGGCACCCGCTTGGTCAGGAGCGTCGTCATCAGGGGATGCACAAAGCCCTCCGGCCCATGCAGGATCATCAGCGCGATCACCGCGCCAAGCGAGCCGACGAACCCATAGCCCAGGACCACCAGAGTCGCGCAGACCAGCCCGAACAGGGCCACGTTCCACTCCCCGAACCGCTTGGTCGCAGGCCCGGTCAGAAAGCCCTGAAAGCCCCCCGCAATCAGGCCGAAGACCGCCAGCGTCGCCCCCACCATCGCCTCGGACCAGCCGAACTTGGCAATGCCCCAGAAGGTCCAGATCGCCGGATAGACCGAGGTGGAAAAGAAGAACAGCCCCATGACCAGCACCATCGGCAACACGCCCTTGTAGGTCGCAAAGACCCGGAAGGCCCCGAAGGGATTGGCGCGCCAAAGCTCGAACCGGCGCCGGTTCCCCGCCGACAGCGATTCCGGCAGGACGAACCAGCCATAGACGAAATTCAACAGGCTGATCCCCGCCGCCACCCAGAACGGCACGCGCGGTCCCAGCTCTCCCAGCAGCCCGCCGATGGCCGGGCCGATCACGAAGCCGACGCCAAAGGCCGCGCCCATGTAGCCGTAGGCCTTGGCCCGGTCATCCGGCGCGGTCACGTCGGCGATATAGGCCGAAGCGATGATCCAGCTCGCCCCGCAGACCCCGGCGATGATCCGCCCGATGAACAGCCAGACCAGCGTCGGCGCCAATGCCATCAGGATGAAATCCATCCCCAGCCCGAAGATCGCCAGCAGCAGAAGCGGCCTGCGCCCGAAGCGGTCCGACAGGTTGCCCATCAGCGGCGCGAAGACGAACTGCGCCAGGCTGAAGGCGGCAAACATCCACCCCCCGATCACCGCCGCCCGGGCGATGTCGACATGGCCCACATCCTCGATCAGCTTCGGCAGGACCGGCATGATCAGCCCGAACCCCACCATGTCCAGAAAGACCGTGATCAGGACAAAGGTGACGGCATGACGACTGACCGGCCCAGGGGCCTCGGTCGCGGGAAGGGCGGTTGCGTCGGTGGCCTGGCTCATGGGGCGCGACACTATGTCTCGCCCCCGAAACTGTCAAACCGCCGCGCGCCCTCCGGGCGCCGCCCGCTCCAGCCCCGGAAATCCACCCTGAAGCCCTTTCATCTTTGCCCAAATATCCCCGCCGGAGGCCGCCCGAGCCGGTTGGCCGCAGGCCAGAGGCGAGACAAAGGCGCGCGCCTGCCAAGGCGCTCAATTCGCAAGCCGCCAGCCCCCTGCGAAGAGTTCAGATCCTTGAATCCTCCCTTTGCAGCGATGCGGCAAGCCCGCCGTCCGTTCGGGAAATCGCTCGGGGACAGGTCTTAAGAAATTCCTAACGCCCGCGAGCAAGCCTTTGATTCAAAAGGACTCCCGGCGTTTGTCCACCGTGGACACCTCACCCCAGAAGGCGCCCCGCCAGACCCGGCAGGTCCTCGAACCGGTCCAGCAGCGCCGCCGGCCGGAACCGCTCCACCGCCCGGCCCTCCGGCCCGAAGGTGACCAGGGCCACCGGCACCCCCGCCGCCACCCCGGTCTTCGCATCCGTCTCGGTATCCCCCACCAGCATCGACCGGGACACCACGCCCCCCGCCCGCTCCACCGCCGCAAGGTAGGCCGCGGCATCCGGCTTCCTCACCGGCAGCGTGTCCGCCCCGACCAGCGCCCCGAAGGCCCCCCGGACCCCCAGTTCCCGCAGCAGCCCCTCGGCTAGCCCCTCCGGCTTGTTCGTGCAGATCGAGACCGCGATCCCCGCCCGCCGCAGTTCCTCCACCGCCTCCATCGCGCCGGGATAAAGCCGGGTATGAACCGCGATCGCCGCCCCGTAGGCCTCCAGAAGACGCGGATAGGCCGCATCCACATCCGCCTCGGACCAGTCCATCTCCAGCCGGGCGAACCCCAGCCGCAGCATGGCCCGCCCGCCATGAAAGGCCGTCAGCGCGTCCTCCGGCCCCAGGCAGGCCCGCGGCAGGCAGGCATTCGCCGCAGCCAGAAGGTCCGCGGAGGTGTCCGCCAAAGTCCCGTCCAGATCGAAAACCACGCAGCGCATCCGGCAATCCTGTAACGTGGCGTGAGGACCGCCCCCTTGCCACCCCGCGCCACGGGGGTAAAACGGCCGCAACGATAAAGGAAGGGGCAGAATGCAGGTATCCGTCATCGTATTGGCCGCCGGTCAGGGCACGCGGATGAACTCCGACACCCCCAAGGTCCTGCACCAGGTCGCCGCCGCCCCCCTGCTCCACCACGCGCTCAACCTCGCCCACCGGCTGGAGCCCGCGCGGATCGTCACCGTCACCGGCCACGGCGGCGAGGCGGTCGCGGCCTCGGCCAGCGCTTATTCCGAGGCCGTGGAAACCGTCGTCCAGGACCCGCAGCTTGGCACGGCCCACGCGGTTGCCCAGGCCGCGCCCCTGCTGGAGGGGATCGAGGGCGAGGCCATCGTCCTTTACGCCGACACCCCCCTGATCCGCGAGGAGACCCTGCGCGCGATGCTGGAGGCGCGAGCGAAACATGCCGTCGTCATCCTCGGCTTCGACGCGAAGGATCCCGGCCGCTACGGCCGCCTCCTGACGCGGGGCGACGAGTTGCTGGCGATCCGGGAATACAAGGACGCCACGGAGGAAGAACGCGCCATAACCCTTTGCAATTCGGGCGTTCTCTGCGCCGACACCAAGACGCTCCTCTCCCTCGTCGCCGAGGTGGAGAACGACAACGCCGCCGGGGAATACTATCTTACCGACATCGTTGAACTCGCCCGGAGCCGCGGCCTTTCCGCCGGGGTGGTCCTGTGCGATGAGGCCGAGACCCTTGGCGTCAACACCCGGGCGCAGCTGGCCGAGGCAGAGGCCGCCTTCCAGGCCCGCGCCCGGGCCGAGGCGCTGGAGAACGGCGTCACCCTCACCGCACCCGACACCGTGTTCTTCGCGCTGGACACCTACATCGGCCGCGACGCGGTCATCGGGCCGAATGTGCTGTTCGGTCCCGGCGTCACCGTGGAATCCGGGGCCGAAATCAAGGGCTTCTGTCATCTCGAAGGCTGCCACATCAGCCGTGGCGCGACCGTTGGCCCCTTTGCCCGCCTGCGTCCCGGCGCGGAACTGGCCGAGGACGTGCATGTCGGCAACTTCGTCGAGATCAAGAACGCCATCCTCGACGAGGGCGTGAAGGTCGGCCATCTCACCTATCTCGGCGATGCCCATGTCGGCGAACATAGCAACATCGGCGCGGGCACGGTCACCTGCAACTACGACGGCGTGATGAAGCACCGTACCGTGATCGGGAAACGCGCCTTCATCGGGTCGGACACGATGCTGGTCGCCCCGGTCACGGTGGGGGACGGGGCGCTGACGGGCAGTGGCTCGGTCATCACCGAGGACGTGCCCGCCGAAGCCGTCGCCATCGGCCGTGCCCGGCAGGTCACGAAACCGGGCCTCGCCACCCGAATGTTCGAAAAGTTGAAATCCATCAAGGCCGCCAAGGCCAAGGGGCAGGCATAATGTGTGGTATTGTAGGGGTCCTGGGCAACCATGAGGCCGCCCCGCTGCTGGTCGAGGCCCTGAAACGGCTGGAATATCGCGGCTATGACAGCGCGGGCATCGCCACGGTCAACGCGGGCAAGCTGGACCGCCGCCGTGCGGTCGGCAAGCTGGTGAACCTCTCGGACCTTCTTGTGCATGACCCCCTCGCGGGCAAGGCGGGGATCGGCCACACCCGCTGGGCCACCCATGGCGCGGCGACGGTGGCGAATGCCCATCCGCATCGTGCGGGCGGGATCGCCGTGGTGCATAACGGGATCATCGAGAATTTCCGCGAGCTGCGCGCCGAACTGGCAGCGGATGGCTACCTGCCTGAATCCGAGACGGACACCGAAACGGTCGTCCTTCTGGTCAAGCGCGCGATGGACCGCGGCGCCACGCCGGTCGAGGCCGCGCGCGAGACGCTGGGCCGACTTCAGGGTGCCTTCGCGCTGTGTTTCCTGTTCGAAGGTCACGACGATCTGATGATCGCCGCCCGCAAGGGCTCTCCCCTCGCCATCGGCTGGGGCAAGGGCGAGATGTTCGTGGGCTCGGACGCGATCGCGCTTGCCCCGATGACCGACCGGATCACCTATCTGGAAGAAGGCGACTGGGCGGTGATCACCCGCGCCGGGGCCGAGATCCATGACGCCCAGAACCGCCGCGCCAACCGGGCCGAAACCCGTATCCAGCTGGACGCGACGCGGATCGAGAAGGCGGGCTACAAGCATTTCATGGCCAAGGAGATCGCCGAACAGCCGGTGGTCATCGCCAATGCGCTGACGCGCTATGCCACGGTCGACGGCAAGCTCGCCCTGCCGGAGGGGCTGGATTTTCAAGGGGTTGACCGGGTGACGCTGGTGGCCTGCGGCACGGCCTCTTATGCCTGCCACGTCGCGAAATACTGGTTCGAGCAGATCGCCGGCCTGCCGGCCGACATCGATATCGCGAGCGAGTTCCGCTACCGCGAGCCGGTGTTGTCGCCCGCCTCGATGGCGGTTTTCGTCAGCCAGTCGGGCGAAACAGCGGACACGCTGGCCGCGCTGCGTCATGTCAAGGAGAAGGTGGCGCAGGTGGTGGCGGTGGTGAACGTGCCCACGTCCTCCATCGCGCGCGAGGCGGATCTGGCGCTGCCGATCCTGGCGGGGGTAGAGGTGGGCGTCGCCTCGACCAAGGCTTTCACCTGCCAGCTTGCGGTGCTGGCGCTGATGGCGCTGAAGGCAGGCGTCGACCGGGGGCGGATCGATGCGTCCGGGCTGGCGGCGCGGCTGGACAGCCTGCGGGCGCTGCCGGGGCTGATGAACGCCGCCCTTGGGCTGTCGGATGCGGTCGCCAAGGTGGCCGAAGAGCTGGCCACGGCGCAGGACATCCTGTTCCTGGGCCGCGGGGCGATGTTCCCGCTGGCGCTGGAAGGGGCGCTGAAGCTGAAGGAAATCAGCTACATCCACGCCGAAGGTTATGCCTCGGGCGAGCTGAAGCACGGGCCGATCGCGCTGATCGACGCCTCGGTCCCGGTGATCGTTCTGGCGCCGAAGGACGGGCTTTTCGACAAGACGGTGTCGAACATGCAGGAGGTGATGGCCCGGAACGGCAAGGTGCTGCTCCTGTCCGACGCCGAGGGGGTGGAGGCCGCAGGGTCCGGCACCTGGAAGACGCTGACGCTGCCCGCGGTCGATCCGATCTGGGCGGCGATCCTTTACGCGGTCCCGGCGCAGCTTCTGGCCTATCACACGGCGATCGCCAAGGGGACGGATGTGGACCAGCCGCGGAACCTGGCGAAATCGGTGACCGTGGAGTGAGAATGTCGGGTGCGTGCCTGCACGCACCCAGCCTCAGCGCGCCGCCCAGATCAGCCCGCGCCGCATCAGTTCAGCCGCAGGACCCTGGTCGATGACGTTCTTCTGGTGGCCAAGCGCGTTGTAGTAGACGCGCCCCTCGCCCCAGCGTTTGGTGAAGACCACCGGCATCGCCACCGGCCCGTTCGGGGAATGCGGCCCCTCGACCAGCGGGAAGTCGCAGACGGCGTGGACCTTCACCGCAGGATCGACGTGCAGGTAATATTGTTCGGTCTTCACCGTGAAATTCCCCACGCCCGTGACAAGCGGGTCGTCCGAGACCATCCGCACTCCATATTCCACTCCGTCGTTCCCCGGATGCGCGACCCATTGCGCGCCGGTCATGAACTGCCAGTCCACATTCTCGCGGAAGGCGTCGCACATGCCGCCGTGACAGCCCGCCAGCCCCGCGCCAGCGGCCACCGCCGCGCAGGCGTTCTGCGCCTGTTCCTTGCCGATCTTCGACATGGTCCAGACCGGGACGATCAGGCTGAGGTCCGCCAGCCGTGCCGGATCATCGAAACAGGCGAGCGTGTCGGTCACCTCGACCTCCATCCCCGCCCCTTCCAGCCATCCGGCAAAAAGGGCGGCCACCTTGTCCGGCTCGTGCCCCTCCCAACCGCCCCAGGTCACCAGTGCCTTTGCCATCGCGCGTCTCCCGTTGCCCGGCGCCACGCTAGGCAGAGGTGGCACGGCGGTCAACGCGGTATGGGAAACCGGCTTTGACCCGCTGTCGCCGCTGCCCTAGCCTTGCGCCTTTCCCTAGGAGGCCCTGATGAAAGCCGCCCTTTACACCGCCTATGGCCCGCCATCGACCATCGCGTTCCGCGACGAGCCGATCCCCACTCCGGCGCGGGGCGAGCTTCTGGTCCGCGTCCGCGCCGCCCCTGTCACCGCCGGAGATGCAAGGATGCGGTCCGGGAAGGTCCCGCGCGGGCTGGGGCTGATGATGCGGCTTGCGCTCGGCCTTGCCCGCCCCCGCATCGCGCCCGGCTTTGCCTTCGCCGGGGAAGTCGCCGCCCTCGGCCCCGACGCAACCGGCTTTGCCGAGGGGCAAAAGGTGTTCGGCCTCAAGGGCTTCCGCGGCGGCGCGCACCGGGATTATCTGACGATCCCGGCCAATGGCACCGTCTTGCCCCTGCCCGAGAGCCTGGATTTCCGCACTGGCGCGGCGTTCTTCTTCGGCGGCCTCACCGCGGCGGAGTTCCTGATCGACCGCGTCCGCCTGCAGCCCGGCGAACGCCTCTTCGTCGCCGGGGCCACCGGGGCGGTTGGCAGCGCCGCGGTGCAGATCGGCCGCCACCTTGGGGCGCATGTCACCGCCACCGCTTCGCCCGCGAACCATCCGCTCGCCCGCCAGCTTGGGGCCGAGGCGGTCAGCGACTACCGCGACCCGCCGCCGCCTGGCCCGTTCGACGTGATCCTTGACGTGATGGGCCAGCTTGGCTGGCCGGGCGCGCGGCCGCTCCTCGCGCCCGGCGGGCGGCTGGTCCTGGTCACCGCCGATCTGTCCCAGATGCTGGGCGCCGCCCTCCGCCCCAAGCGCGACGGACGGCGCATCCTGACCGGGACCAACCGCGACGACCTGCCAGCGATGCGTCGGCTTCTGGACCTGCACAGGGCGGGCGGCTACACGCCCGCCCTTGGCCCCGTCCTGCCCTTCGCCAGTCTGGTGCAGGCGCACGAACTGGCGGAGAGCTTCCACAAGCCCGGCAATATCGTGGTCGAGATGGATGCCCCCTGACCCCCGCCTTGCGACGTGGCCCCGAAGCCGTTAGGAAACCGGGGTCCCTAAAGCCAAAGGCCCGCCATGCGTCTTTCCCGCTACTTCCTGCCCGTCCTCAAGGAAAACCCCGCCGAGGCGCAGATCGTCTCGCACCGCTACATGCTGCGCGCCGGCATGATCAAGCAGCAGGCCGCGGGGATCTATTCCTGGCTGCCGCTCGGCTTCCGGGTCCTGCGCCGGATCGAGGAGATCGTGCATCAGGAGCAGATCCGCGCCGGGCATATCCCACTGCTGATGCCCACGCTCCAGCCCGCCGACCTCTGGCGCGAAAGCGGCCGCTATGACGACTATGGGCAGGAGATGCTGCGGATCAAGGATCGTCAGGACCGCGACATGCTGTATGGCCCGACGAATGAGGAGATGATCACCGACATCTTCCGCAGCCATGTGAACAGCTACAAGGACCTGCCGCTGACGCTGTACCACATCCAGTGGAAGTTCCGCGACGAGATGCGTCCGCGGTTCGGCGTCATGCGGGGGCGCGAGTTCCTGATGAAGGACGGTTACAACTTCGACGTCGACCGCGAGAGCGCGCTGCACGCCTACAACCGCCACATGGTCAGCTATCTGCGCACCTATGAGCGCATGGGCCTGACGGCGATCCCGATGCGCGCGGCCAGTGGTCCCATCGGCGGCGACAACACGCACGAATTCCTGGTGCTGGCCCAGACGGGCGAGTCCGAGGTTTTCTACGACGACCGCGTGACCGGGCTGAAACTCGGGAGCCGCGACATCGACTATGACGACCGCGACCAGGTGGCGAAGGTCTGCGAGGAGTTCACCACCCTTTACGCCCGCACCGACGAGACCCATGACGAGGCGGTGTTCAACCAGGTGCCCGAGGCCCACCGCAAGGTCGGCCGCGGGATCGAGGTCGGGCAGATCTTCTACTTCGGGACCAAGTATTCCCAGGCGATGGGGGCCGAGGTCGTGACCAAGGAGGGGACCAAGGTCCCGGTCGAGATGGGGTCGCACGGGATCGGCGTCAGCCGTCTGCTGGGCGCGATCATCGAGGCCAGCCATGACGACAAGGGGATCATCTGGCCCGAGGGCGTCACGCCCTTCCCGGTGGGGATCGTGAACCTGAAACAGGGTGACGGCGCCGCCGATGCGGCCTGCGAGGGGCTCTACAAGGCGCTGGCCGCCAAGGGGCTCGACGCGCTGTATGACGACCGCGACGAACGCGCCGGGGCGAAATTCGCCACGATGGACCTGATCGGCCTGCCCTGGCGGATCACCGTCGGCCCGCGTGGCCTGGCGAACGGAGTGGTCGAACTGACCAGCCGCCGGACCGGCGAAAGCGAGGAGGTCTCGCCCGAGGCCGCCGTGGACCGGATCGCCCAGATCTACGCCGGGCGTTGAACCGCGCCACATTGACCGAAATCGGGCCGCAGCCGCCGCTGCGGCCCTTTTCGTTTCCAGCATGGGTAGATTTATTAACAGTTACGTTATATAAAGGATTCGTTACATATTGGATCCCGCGATGACCGCCCTCGACCTTTCCTTCGCCGCTCTCGCCGACCCGACGCGCCGGGCGATCATTGCCCGGCTCGCGGACGGAGAGGCGACCGTGCAAGACCTCGCCCGCCCCTTCGCGATCAGCCAGCCTGCGATCAGCCGCCACCTGAAGGTGCTGGAGGAAGCGGGTCTCATCGAAACCCGTATCGACGGCACCTCACGCCCCCGGCGCCTGAAGCCGCAGGCGGTTGCCGCCTTGTGGGACTGGCTGGGCCAGTATCGCGCCCTGTGGGAAGCGCAGTTCCAGCGCCTTGACAGCCTGCTGGATGCGCTGCCCGAACCCTCTGACCCGAAAGGACCAGCGCATGAGCCTTGATCTCTCCAACGTCCAGATCATCCTGGACGGCGACACCGATGTCATCGTCCGCCGCGACTTCTCGCATCCCCCGGCCAAGGTCTGGCGGGCGCTGACCGAACCGGCGCTGATCCGGCAGTGGATGGCGGTTGCCGATTTCCCGATGACCCGCTGCGAGATTGACCCGCGCGACGGGGGCAGCTTCCATTTCGAATGGGCCGGGCCGGATGGCAATGGCTTCTTCTTCTCGGGCCCCGTGCTGGCGGTCCGGCCCCCGCACCACATGACGCATGTGGAATACTTCAACGGCGACAAGCAGATGGCCGCCACCATCACCACGGATCTCACGGCAGAGGGGGCGGGCACGCGCCTTACGATGGTGATGAGTTACGCCGACGCCGCGGCGCGCGAGACGGCGATTGCCACGGGCATGACCGACGGCATGGACGAAGTCTACGCCCGCCTGGAAGGACTCCCCTTGACCTGACCGGGCACCAACATGCGCTCTCAGGAGTTGACCCTGCGCCGTATCAACCAAGGAGGGCACCATGGAATACCGTCGTCTGGGCAAATCGGGGCTGAAGGTCAGCGAATTCTCCTTCGGCTCCTGGGTCACCTTCGCAAACCAGGTGGACCTCGGCCCCGCGAAAGAGCTGCTGACCGCCGCCTATGACGCCGGGATCAACTTCTTCGACAATGCCGAGGGCTATGAGGCCGGTGCCTCCGAGCGGGTGATGGGCCAGGCGATCCAGGAACTGGGCTGGAGCCGCGACAGCTATATCGTCTCGTCCAAGGTCTATTGGGGCGGCGACAAGCCCACCCAGCGCGGCCTGTCCGCCAAGCATGTGACCGAGGCCTGCCACGCCGCGCTGAAGCGGCTGCGGGTCGATCACCTTGACCTCTACTTCTGCCACCGCCCCGACATCGATACGCCCATCGAGGAAACGGTGCGGGCGATGCACAACCTGATCCTGCAGGGCAAGGTGATCTACTGGGGAACGTCCGAATGGTCCGGCCAGCAGCTCACCGAGGCACATCTGGTCGCCCGCCGCGACGGGCTGACCCCGCCCACGATGGAACAACCGCAGTACAACCTTTTCGAACGCGACAAGGTCGAACGCGACTATCTGCCGGTCTATGATACCTACGGCCTTGGCACGACCATCTGGTCGCCGCTGGCCTCGGGCCTCTTGACCGGCAAGTACAACGAGGGCGTCCCGCAGGACAGTCGCGCCGCGCTGCCGGGCTATGAATGGCTGCGCGAGATCGTCGAGGGGCCGAAGGGCGCCCGCCGCATCCCGCAGGTCAAGGCGCTGGCGAAGATCGCCGCGGATGCCGGCCTGCCGATCCACCACATGGCGCTGCTGTGGTGCCTCTCGAATCCGCGGGTTTCGACCGTGATCCTAGGGGCCTCTCGGCTGGAACAGCTGCACGACAACCTCGGCGCGCTCGACCACAAGGCCAAGCTTACGCCCGAGGTGATGGCCGCGATCGAGGAGGTGGTGCAGAACAAGCCCGAGCTGCCGCAGCGGATCTAGATGACGCAGCGGCAGGTCGCGGGAAGTTGGCTTGACCAGAACGCGGGAGCGGTCATCTATCGGAAATGCTTTCCGCCCAGGCTGACGCCATGACCCTTCCGCCCGAACACCACCGTCTGAAGAAGCGCGAGCTTTCGCTGCACGAGCTGCTTGCCGATGGCATCGTCCACGCCCTGGCGCTTCTCGCCGGGGTGATCGCCTTTCCGATCCTCCTGTTCCACGCGCTTCAGACCGCCGGGATCGGCACTTTCGCGGCGCTGGCGGTCTATGCGGCCGGGTTCTTCCTGATGTGGGGCTTTTCGCTGGCCTACAACATGACGCCGCCCTCGGCGCTGAAATGGCTGCTGCGGCGGTTCGACCATTCGATGATCTATGTGATGATCGCGGGGACCTATACGGCGGTGATCCCGCATCTCGATGGTACCTGGCCCTGGGTGCTGGGCGCGGTGGTCTGGACCGGGGCGGCGCTGGGGATCCTGGTGAAGGTGGTCCTGCCGGGGCGCTATGACCGGCTGGCGATCCTGGCCTATATCCTGCTGGGCTGGGTCGGCGTGATTGCCATCGGCCCGGTGACGGCGGCCCTGCCCTCGGTCTCGCTCTGGCTTCTGGTGGCTGGCGGCCTGACCTATGTCGCGGGGGTCGGGTTCTATGTCTGGGAACACCTGCGGTTCCAGAACGCCATCTGGCACGGCTTCGTCGCGGTGGCGGCGGGGATGCATTTCGCGGCGGTCGCCGTGGCGCTGACCTGACCGTAGGGTGGGCGATCCGCCCACCGCCCGCAGCCAGCCCTCCGCCCGCACTCAGCCCGCTGCCTGCACGCCTTGACCGAGAAGGTCCTCGACGAAGAAGGCCGCGAACTGCGCCCGGCCCGAAACTCCGGCCTTCGCATAGATCCGCGTCAGCTGCGCCCGTACCGTCCCCTGCGCCGCGCCGCGCAGCTCGGCGATCTCGGCCACACCCAGCCCCTTCAGCGCCAGGAACGCCACGTCCCGCTCGGCCGGAGTCAGCGCCCAGGCCCGGAACTGACGGTCGATCACATCCGACAGCGCCCCGCGCGCCACCGCCAGCGCCTGGTCCTGCGCCCGCAGAAGCTCGACCGTCCGGCGCAGCGCAAAAGCGCCGAACAGGATGCCCAGCAGCAGCGCCGCCGTGACCACTGCCTCGAAGATGAAATGGATCGAGGTCGGATCCTCGCGCAGATCGCCGATCACGTCGCCGACGAAGAACACCGTGCCCAGTGTCTGCACCACCAGAAAGACCGAAAGCGCCGCGGTCTGGCGGCGCCCGGCGCTGCGGATATCGGGCTGGGCGCTCATCTGCGCCCGTGGCCGGGCATCGGCGCGGCCGGGGTCAAACGCAAGTTCGCAACCACTTCATGCCCCTTTCGGCCAAGTCACCCTGGGGCGTATCCGAGGATTCGCCCGCCCTGTTCCGGATCAAAGCAGACCAGCCGCCGGATGCAACCGCCGCCGTCTTGCTGACCTACGCATCCCTGCGACTCCACCGCCCCCTCGACGACGAATTCCCCCCGGACTCCATCCCCTTGCACGAGGCTGCGGCAGGCGCGATATGTGGGGCTTCAAGCAAAGGACGCCCGGATGGCCCTGCCGATCAAAGACCAGCTACGCTACTGGGGCATCGCCGCGGTGCTGTTCCTGGTGCTGTTCTGGTTCCTTGGCAACGTGCTTCTGCCCTTCCTCGTCGGCGGCGCCATCGCCTATTTCCTCGACCCCGTTGCCGACCGGCTGGAGCGGATGGGGATGTCCCGCGTCGCCGCGACCACGCTGATCTCGCTGGTGGCCCTTGTCCTTGTGGTCCTTCTGGTCCTGGCCGTGATCCCGTCGCTGGTCAACCAGCTGACCGCGCTGATCAACGCCGCCCCCGACATTTCCAAGCGGCTGCAG
>JARFTV010000008.1:15479-51623 GCA_029289325.1 Alphaproteobacteria bacterium | reverse complement strand
GCTGCAGGAATTCCTGCTGGAGCGGTTCCCCGATCTGGCCGACAGCACCTCGACCATCCGCCAGACCCTGGCCGAGATCGGCGCCGCGATCCAGGCGCGGGGGGCGCAGCTGGCGCAGGGCGTGCTCACTTCCGCCTTGGGGGTGATCTCGGTCGTCGTCTTCATCGTCGTGGTGCCCGTGGTGGCCTTCTACCTGCTGCTCGACTGGGACGAGATGATCGCCCGGATCGACGCCATGCTGCCGCGAGACCATGCCCCCACGATCCGCCGCCTCGCGCGCGAGGTGGACCAGGTGCTGGCAGGCTTCGTCCGCGGCCAGGTCTCGGTCTGCATCACGCTGGGGACCTTCTACGCCGTGGCCCTGATGGCGGCAGGACTGCAGTTCGGCCTCGTGGTCGGCGCGATCGCCGGAGCGATCACCTTCATCCCCTATGTCGGCTCGATCATCGGCGGCACCCTGGCCATCGGACTGGCACTGTTCCAGTTCTGGGGCGACTGGGTGCAGATCGGCATCATCGCCGCGATCTTCGCCGCCGGCCAGTTCCTTGAAGGCAATATCCTGACGCCCAAGCTGGTCGGCAAATCGGTCGGCCTGCATCCGGTCTGGCTGCTTTTCGCGCTGTCGGCCTTCGGCTCGGTCTTCGGCTTCGTCGGGATGCTGATCGCGGTTCCCGTCGCCGCGGCGATGGGCGTCCTGACCCGCTTCGGGATGGAGCAATACCGCGGGAGCCTGCTTTACCGCGGGGCCGAGGGTCGACTGATCGACCTACCCCCCGCGCCGCCGCCAACGTCCCGGCGCAGCCGGAAGGCCAAGACCGACAAGGCGGATCCCTCCTCGTGATCCGCCAGCTCGCCTTCGACCTGCCCAGCGCCGAGGCGTTGACGCGGGCGGATTTCTTCGTTGCGCCATCGAACGCGCTGGCCTTGCAGACGGTCGAGGACTGGCGGAACTGGCCGGGCCGCAAACTGCTGCTTGTCGGGCCAGAGGGCGCGGGCAAGACGCATCTCACCCATGTCTGGGCGGCACTTGCGGGCGCGACGATCATCCCCGCCTCGGCGCTCCGCACGCTCGACCCGGCCGAACTCACCGGCGCGCCCGTCGCAGTCGAGGACGCCGACCGCCTGGACGGCGCCGAGGCCGAGCTTTTCCACCTGCACAACCTTGTCACCCAGTCGGCGAGCCTCCTTCTCACCGCCCAGCGCCCGCCGCGCGACTGGGGGTTGCGGCTGCCCGACCTGATCAGCCGGTTGCAGGCTGCGGCCATTGCCCGGCTTGACCCGCCCGATGATGCGCTGCTCTCGGCGGTTCTGGTCAAGCTCTTCGCCGACCGGCAGGTCGCGGTGCCGTCGAACCTGATCCCCTATCTGGTCAGCCGGATGCCCCGCTCGATCGGTGCGGCACGGGCGCTGGTTGCCGCGCTGGATGCCGCCGCCCTTGCCCAGGGCCGTCCGATCACCCGGTCCCTTGCGGGCGAGGTGCTGGACCAGACCGATCAGCCCTGACTGGAAGCACCCTCCGCGCCGAACTCGTCGATCACTGCGTCACTCCCCGTGCTGCCCCGACGAGGAGACGCTGTCGAACAAGGAGGTGCCCCGCCCGGTTCCAGCCGCTGGACAGGCCCGTGGCGCAGTGAAACAGTGTCGCAATAGTTTCGCAGAGTGCACGGCATAAGCCCACCATGACCCAGGCCGATTTCCTTCGTTCCCCTTTCCCCGCCCCGGCAGAGCTCTCCTTCGCCGAGACCGCCGGCCCCGGCCGCTTCTTCAACCGTGAGCTCTCCTGGCTCGCCTTTAACTGGCGCGTGCTGGAAGAGGCCGCGAATCCCGCCGTTCCCCTGCTGGAACGGCTGCGCTTCCTGTCGATCTCGGCCACCAACCTTGACGAATTTTACACCGTCCGGGTCGCGGGCCTGCGGGCTCTGGTCCGCAACGGCAACGCCACCCTTTCCGAGGATGGCCGCAGCCCGGCCGAACAGCTCCACCTGATCAACGCCGACGCCCGTCGGCTGATGCAGACCCAGCAGACCACCTTCAACCGCCTCCGCAAGGAAATGGAGGCCCAGGGGATCATCTTGGTCCAGCGCGCGAAACTGACCGCGCGCGACCTGAAATTCCTGGAATCCCACTTCCTGAACAATGTCTTCCCGGTCCTGTCGCCCCTCGCGATCGACCCCGCGCACCCCTTCCCCTTCATCCCGAACACCGGCTTCTCCCTCGCGCTGGAACTGGAACGGGGCACCGACCGGCGCCCGCTCAAGGCGCTCCTGCCGGTGCCGCAGCAGGTCGCGCGCTTCGTCGCCCTGCCGGGAAAAGAAGGTGAGCACCGCTTCCTGCCGCTTGAGGAACTGCTCCTCCTGCATCTGGCGATGCTCTTCCCCGGCTATACCGACCGCGGCCACTGCACCTTCCGCGTGCTGCGCGACAGCGACCTTGAAGTGGAAGACGAGGCCGAGGATCTGGTCCGCGAATTCGAGACCGCGCTGAAACGTCGCCGCCGGGGCGAGGTGATCCGCCTCAAGATGTCGGCCGGCGCGCCGGAATCGCTGCGCGCGCTGATCATGGAGGAACTGGCCGTCACCGAGGATGAGGTCGTGGAGGTCAAGGGCCTTCTCGGCGTGGCCGACCTGAAAGAGCTAATCCTGCCCTCGCGGCAAGACCTGATGTGGCCCCCCTTCACGCCCCGCGTTCCCGAACGGGTGCAGGATCACGAAGGCGACATGTTCGCCGCGATCCGGCAGAAGGACATGCTGCTGCACCACCCCTACGAGACCTTCGACATGGTCATCCGCTTCCTGCAGCAGGCGGCGACCGACCCGAATGTGCTTGCGATCAAGCAGACGCTCTACCGCACCTCCTGGGACAGCCCGATCGTCAGCGCGCTGTGCGAAGCGGCCGAGAACGGCAAATCCGTCACCGCGCTGGTGGAACTGAAAGCCCGCTTCGACGAGGCTGCGAACATCCGCCAGTCCCGGCGGCTGGAACGCTCGGGCGCGCATGTCGTCTACGGTTTCCTGAACTACAAGACCCATGCCAAGATCAGCACCGTCGTCCGGCGCGAGGGCGACCATCTGGTCACCTACACCCATGACGGCACCGGCAACTACCACCCGATCACGGCGCGGATCTACACCGACCTGTCCTTCTTCACCTGCGATCCTGCCCTTGGCCGCGACGCGACCAAGGTCTTCAACTATCTCTCCGGCTATGTGCAGCCCGAGGGGCTGGAGAACCTCGCCATCTCGCCCATCACGCTGAAACCCCGCCTCCTCGATCTCATCGCCGCCGAGGCGGACCACGCGCGGGCGGGCCGGCCGGCAGAGATCTGGGCCAAGATGAACTCCCTCATCGAGCCCGACGTGATCGACGCGCTCTATGCCGCCTCGCAGGCGGGGGTAAAGATCAGCCTGGTGATCCGCGGCATCTGCGGCCTGCGCCCCGGCGTGAAGGGCCTGAGCGAGAACATCCGCGTCAAGTCGATCGTCGGCCGCTTCCTGGAACATTCCCGCATCGTCTGCTTCGGTTCGGGCCACGGCCTTCCGGCCAAGAAGGCCCGCGTCTTCTTTTCCTCTGCCGACTGGATGGGCCGCAACCTGACCCGCCGCGTCGAAACCCTGGTCGAAGCGCACAACCCCACAGTCCGGAACCAGATCCTCAGCCAGATCATGGCCGCCAACCTTGCGGATGAGGCGCAGAGCTGGATCCTTTCCCCCGACGGCTCCTATCACCGCGACCTCGGATCCGAGGGTAAGCCGCTCTTCTCCTGCCACCAGTTCTTCATGGAAAACCCCTCGCTCTCGGGCCGGGGGACCGCCGGGGCCAAGGACGCGCCGCGCCTTGCCCTCCCGCGTGAGGAAACGGGGGCGGCACCAGCCTGACCCCGGCTGTTCCGCAGGGAACAACCTTCAGCACGGCACCCGCGCTAGCCTGTCATCCAGTGGGAGGACAGGACATGCAGCGCAGCGCCGCCGATCGGTTCGTTCAATCGCTGGCCTTCGAGACCGGGGGCCTCCTGGTTGCCGTCCCGCTTTATCAGGCCGCCTTTGGCCGTAGCGAAGGCGAAGGCCTTGCCCTCATGCTGACGATCACCTTTGCCGTGCTGCTGTGGAATCCGCTGCACAACCGGGTGTTTGATGCCGCCGAACTGCGTCTGACGGGCCGCGCCGCCACCGAACGGCCCCACGCGCTACGCGTGGTCCATGCCGTCACGCATGAGCTGAGCCCGATCATCGTCACCCTGCCGCTGATCATGGTGCTGGGCCAGCACAGCCTGAACGAGGCGCTGACCCTGAACGCCGGGCTGACGGTGCTTTACGTGGCCTATGCCTATGTCTTCTACCTGACCTATGACCGGCTTTTCCCTTCCGCCGCCCCGTCATGGCCCGACCCTCGGCGGGGGCGGCAATGCCCCTGATTGGTTGACCCTTCCGGCGCAGGTCGGCATGTTAGAGGCCACGCCAGGAAGGGGGTCATTCCATGCCCGACGACGGGATCGCGCCCGTGCCCGAGGACGACGACGACGGCCCCTTTGGCAGACCCATCTTCGAGGACCCCTCGGCCCGCGCGCTGTCTCGCGTCGGCGTGGTGGACGTCGGCTCGAACTCGGTCCGCATGGTGGTTTTCGACGGGGCTGCCCGCAGCCCCGCCTATTTCTACAACGAAAAGATCATGTGCGGCCTGGGCAAGGGCCTGGCCGAGACGGGCCGTCTCAGCCCGCAGGGACGGGTCCGGGCGCTTGCCGCGCTCCGCCGTTTCGCGCTTCTGGCCGAGGGGATGCAGATTGACCCCCTGACCGTCGTGGCCACCGCCGCCACGCGTGAGGCCACGGATGGCCCCGACTTCCAGGCCGAGGTGCTGCGCGAGACCGGGCTGAAGCTGCATGTCGTCGATGGCGACGAAGAGGCGCGGCTATCCGCGCAGGGCGTGCTCCTCGGCTGGCCCGAGGCCAAGGGCATCGTCTGCGACATCGGCGGCAACTCGATGGAACTGGCGCGGATCGGCGGCGGCAAGGTCGGCAAGCGCGTCTCGACCCCGCTTGGCCCCTTCCGCCTTCAGCAGATCCCCGAGCTGAAGAAGCGCCGCCTCCATATCGCCAAGGTCCTGAAGGAAGCGCAGGCTGCGATGAAATCCACCGGCGAACGGATCTATCTCGTCGGCGGCAGCTGGCGCGTCATCGCGCGCCTCGACATGGAGCGGCGGAATTACCCCCTCACCGTCCTGCACGAATACCGCATGACGCCGAAAAGCCTGACCGACACGCTTGACTGGCTCTCGGTCGCCGATCTGGCCGTCCTGCGCGGCCGCACCGGCACCAGCGCCGAACGGATGGAGCTTGTGCCCCTCGCCTGCGAGGTCCTGCGCGAACTGCTGGCCGCCTTCAAACCGTCCGAGATCGACGTTTCCGCCTATGGCATCCGCGAAGGTCTCCTTTACGAACACATGCCGGAAAAGCTCCGCGCCCGCGATCCCCTGATCGAGGCCGCCCGCATGTCCGAGATGGTGCAGGCCCGCATCCCCGGCTTCGGCAAGAAGCTTTACGACTTCCTCCTGCCGCTGTTCCCCGACGCCGCGAAAGACAGGCTGCGCCTGATCAAGGCCGCCTGTCTCCTGCACGACACCACCTGGCGCGCGCACCCCGATTTCCGGGCCGAGGCCTGTTTCGACAACGCGACCCGGGCGAACCTTGGCGGGCTGGATCACCCCGGCCGCGTCTTCCTTGGCCTGGCGCTTCTGCACCGCTACAAGAACAACCGCTCCGGCTCCCGCCTCGAACCGATGTTCCGCCTCCTCTCGGATGACGAGGTTCAGGCGGCCGAGGTGCTGGGCAAGGCCATGCGCTTCGGGGCGATGTTCTCGATCGGCGATCCGGCCAAGGCGGGGGCGCTGCGCTGGCAGCCGAAGAAGCGCGTGCTGGAACTGGCCCTCACCCCCGCGGGCGAGGCGCTGTTCGGCGAGGTGGCGCAGGCCCGGTTCAACTCGCTGGCCGTGGCGCTCAAGGCCGAAACCCGTCTGGTGCGGCCCGCCTGATGCTGCGGCTGGATCATCTGGCGATCTCCGCCGAACGGCTGGAGGACGGCGTGGCCCTGGTCGAGCGCCTTCTCGGCGTGCCGATGGCCGGAGGGGGGCAGCATCCCGCGATGGGCACCCACAACCGGCTTCTATCCCTGGGCGACCTCTATCTCGAAGTCATCGCGGTGGACCCAGCCGCCACCCCACCTAGCCGCCCGCGCTGGTTCGACCTTGACCGCTTCTCCGGTCCCCCGCGCATGACCACATGGATCGTAGCGACCGACGACATGGAAGCCGCGCTCGCCACAGGCCCGCAGGGCTGGGGCGCGGCGATGGACCTCGCGCGCGGCGACTATCGCTGGCAGATGGCCGTCCCTGCCGACGGCCGCCTGCCCTTCGACGGCGCCTGCCCGGCCCTGATCCGCTGGCAGGGTGCGCTGCACCCCGCCCCCGCGCTTCCCGACCACGGATTGCGCCTGTCCGGCCTCCTCGTCAGCCATCCGCAGGCAGCCGTGCTGCAAGCCGCCATTGCGTTGGCCGATCCCCGCGTCACCTTCACCCCCGGCCCGCCCGGCCTTTCCGCCGTGATCGACACGCCCCAAGGCCCCGTCACCCTGCCATGATCCGCCGCGCCACCCCTGCCGACGCCGCCGCTATCGCCGCGCTCTGGAACCCCTGGATCCGCGACACCGCCATCACCTTCAACGCGGCCGAAAAATCGCCCGCCGAGGTGGCCAAGATGATCGCCGACCGCGACGCGGCAGGCCACGCCACCTTCGTCGCCGAAGGCCCGGATCTCCTCGGCTTCGCTACCTACGCCCAGTTCCGGGGCGGGGTGGGCTATGCCACCTGCATGGAGCATTCCGTCATCCTCTCCCCCGCCGCCCGCGGCAAGGGGACCGGACGCGCCCTCATGGCCGCGCTGGAAGACCACGCCCGCCGGGCTGGCGCGCACCAGCTGATTGCCGGCGTCTCGGCCGAGAACCCCGACGGCATCGCCTTCCACAACCGCATGGGCTTTGCCGAAATCGCCCGCATCCGCGAGGCAGGCCGCAAGTTTGGCCGCTTCATCGACCTTGTGCTGATGCAGAAATTCCTCTGACATCCGCCGTCGTGCGGGCTATTGTCGGCCCATGTCGATCTGGACCCGCATCACCGAGGCCCTCACCGCCCTTGCCAAGGGCGAACCCCTCTCCGTGGTCTTCGACAGGCTCCTCGCCGCGCCCGCCCCGGAGCAATCGGTCGGCTTCACCATCGCCGTCCTCGCCCTTGGGGCCAAGATGGCCAAGGCCGACGGCACCGTCACCCGCGACGAAGTGACCGCCTTCCGTCGCATCTTCACCTTCCCCGAAGGCGAAGAGGAACACGCCGCCCGTGTCTTCAACCTCGCCCGGCAAGATGTCGCGGGCTTCGACGCCTATGCCCGCAAGATCGCCCGGCTCTTCAACCCCGAAGGCCAGCGCATCTGCGCCGACGACCACCATGTCCTCGTCGACATCCTGGAAGCCCTGTTCCAGATCGCCATCGCCGACGGCTCCTACCACCCCGGCGAAGACGCTTTCCTCACCCACGTGGCCGAGGAATTCGGTCTCGACGAGGCCTGTTTCCGCATCGTCCGCTCACGCCTTGTGGAAGGCGCGCCCCGCGACCCCTATGACGTTCTCGGCCTGCCGCGCTCCGCCAGCAAGGACCAGGCCCGGAAAGCCTGGAAGGAACTCGTCCGCGACACCCATCCCGACGTGATGCAGGCGCGCGGCGTTCCGCCCGAGGCGATGAAACTCGCCCAGCGCCGGCTGCAGCTCATCAACGAGGCCTGGCGCGAGATCGCGGCGAAAGAGGCCGCATGACCCGGCTCCGCCTCGCCACCTACAACGTCGAATGGTTCAACGCCCTGTTCGACGACCGTGGCCGGCTGCTGGACGACACCGCGCCCTCGGCCCGCTACCAGATCACGCGGGGCGAACAGCTCGGCGCGCTGGGGATCGTCTTCACCGCGCTCGATGCCGACGGCATCATGGTGATCGAGGCCCCGGACACAAATGGCAAACGCTCCACCGCCCGCGCGCTGGAGCGGTTTGCCGAGACGATGGGCCTGCGCGCCCGCAAGGCGCTGATCGGCTTTCCCTCGGAAACCGAACAGGAAATCGCCTTCCTCTACGACCCCGACCGCCTGACCGTCCGCCACGATCCGCAAGGCACCCCCGCCCCCAGCCGCGGCTCGGACGAGGCGCCGCGCTTTGACACCACCTTCCGCTACGACCTTGACGCCGACAGCATCTCCGAGACCATCCGCTTCTCGAAACCCCCGCTGGAACTGGCCGTCACCACCGCCGCCGGAACCCGGCTGCGGCTGATCGGGGTCCATGCCAAGTCGAAGAACCCCTATGGGGTGATCGGACGCGAGGCGCAGATCCGGCTCTCGATCGAGAACCGCCGCAAGCAGCTTGCCCAGTGCCTCTGGCTGCGGCAGCGGGTCGAGGCGCATCTGACCGCGGGCGACAGCCTGATCGTGATGGGCGATTTCAACGACGGTCCCGGCATCGACGAATTCGAAAAGCTCTTCGGCCATTCCGGCGTGGAAATCGTGCTCGGCATGACGCCCGACCCCGCGCTGCAGCTGACCGATCCCCATGCCGCCATGGCCCTGCAAAGCCGCGTCGGCCTTGCGCCCACCACCGCGCGTTTCTACCTCGCCCCGCAGAAACACTATTTCGAGGCGCTGCTCGACTTCATCATGGTCTCGCCGGACCTCGCCGCCCGCAGCCCCGACTGGCGCATCTGGCACCCGTTCAACGACCCCGCCGTCATGGCCGTCCCCGAACTGCGCGAGGCGCTGCTGCAGGCGTCCGACCACTTCCCCGTCACCGTCGACCTGCCCGAGGGGGTTTGAAATGCCAGGAGTGCCTCCCCATATTCCCCGCATGAGACTCACCCTCGCCCTGATCCTCGCCGCAGCCCCCGCGCTCGCGCAGGAGGCGACGCCCGCCCCGGCCCCCGAGGCCGAGGAACGCGGATTCAGCCTGATGGAAGAGGGCGCGAAACTCCTCTTCCGCGGCCTGATGACCGAGATGAAGCCCGCGCTGGACGAGATGGGCAAGGCCCTGGACGAGATGGGCCCCGCGCTCGAAGGCCTGGGCGAGGCGATCGGCCCGAAACTCCGCCAGCTGATCGCGATGATCGACGATTTCAAGAACTACGACGCGCCGGTGATGCTGCCCAACGGCGACATCCTGATCCGCCGCAACGCCCCCCTCCTGCCCCGGGACGAACCCACCCCCGGCCCGAATGGCGAGATCGACCTGTAGGACGACCTCCTCGTTCGACTTCGCCGCCTCGGAACCTCGCGAGGAGTGACGAAGTCATAGACGAACTGACATTCCGCGCCGCTGCGCTTGAAGCATTGCATGCCTACCCCGGATCGCTCACAAACTCCCAGTCCACCATCCGCGAGGCCCGCAGTGCCCCCCGCCAAGCCCCTGCCTCCCGGCCCGCCCGTCCTGATCGACACGCCACGCTTCCGTGCCCGCAGCGTGCGGCCCGGCGACGCCAGCGCCGAAATTGCCGCCTGGTTCGCTGACCCCGCACGCGTCGGCCCATTGAACCTGCCGCCGCGGCAGCTGACCGTTCCCGACCTCCGCCGCTTTTTCGAAAGCTTCGACAACCGCAGCCGGTTCCTCGTGGCTCTTGTCGGCAAGGCCGATGACCGCATCACCGGCTTTTATCATGCCGAGTTCCACGGGCAGCACCGCACCTCGCGCATCTCATTCCTGAACGGTCCGAACGACGCCACCTCGCGCCGCGCGATGGCCGCGCTCGGGCTGCCACTCTTGAAACTGCAATTCACTCGTTACGGAATCGAGAAAATCGTGGCCCAGGTTCTGAGCACGAACGAGGTCCTCTGCCGCCACCTGGACCGCATCGGTTTTCAGCGCGAGGGGTATCTCCGCGCCCAGGTCCGCGCCCCCGACGGGACGCGGCGGGATCAGGTGCTGTTCGGCCTTCTACCGGGCGATCTGCGCTGACGTCAGAACCGGAAGGTGTAACCGACGCGAAGCTCGTTCACGACCGGTTCGAGGACAAGTTCACCGGAGTGGAAGAATTCCCGGTCGAAATCCGCGTGCAGATACTCGACAGACAGATGGCGCCCGGGAGACAGTATCTGCTCCATCCCGATCCCGACGACGGTACCCTTTACGGATCCTCGGTCAGTCGTGCTAAAGAGCCCGACGGACTGCGTCGATACGCCCATGAAGGCGACACCTGCACTGGCATAGAGTTGCATCTGGTCCGTTACGGGCATGCCGACGCGGCCACGGAGGGTCGCAAACCAGTCGGCTTCGCTGGAAAATCCCTTTCCTTCGGTAAGGACGTCATCCGTCGCCCCCAGACCGTCAATATCCGCGAGGATGCCGAAGGTCAGCCCACCCACGGCCCAGTCATACCCTACCGCAGCATACGCGGTGGTATCGCTGGAATCGCCCCCCGTGCTGCTTGCCGTTTCGGTGGAGGAGTTCAGGTCGGCCGATGCGGCTACGACACCGAAGGTCAGGTAGGGGCCTGTCCATTCTTCTGCCTCCGCCGTGGTCAACAGCCCCAGCGACAAAGCCACCGCCAGTGCCGAAATCGCGCCCGTCTTCATCTGTTGCCTCACACTATTGATCCACTGCTCTCGTGATACGCCCGCGCAAGGATCAGGCAATGGCGACCCACGTTGTATGCGCATATTCGATTGGCGTGTTGCGCAGCCGTCACGCCACCGATCCGGCCGGGTATCGCCCGGCCAGATCCCGGCATTCAGGCCGTTAAGCTCCGACTCAAGGTAAAGGAAATCTCAACGCCCACGGCCAAGTGCTTGATAATCCAAGCCTCACTCAGCCTGTCCCGTGTGGACAGTCAACCCCGAGCCGCCCGGATCAGGTCCAGGATCTCTTTCGCCGCCGCCGGGATGTTGGTCCCCGGCCCAAAGATCGCCTTCACCCCCGCCGCCTTCAGGAAATCATAGTCCTGCTGCGGGATCACCCCGCCGCAGATCACCAGGATATCCCCCGCGCCGCGCTCCTTCAGCACCTCGATCAGCTTCGGGGCCAGCGTCTTGTGTCCCGCCGCCTGGCTGGAGATCCCGATCACATGCACGTCGTTGTCGATCGCATCCTGGGCGGCCTCCTCGGGAGTCTGGAACAGCGGCCCCACATCGACGTCGAACCCGATATCCGCAAAGGCCGTGGCGATCACCTTGGCCCCCCGGTCATGCCCGTCCTGCCCCATCTTGACCACCAGCATCCGCGGCCGCCGCCCTTCCGCTTCCGCGAAAGCCTCGACGTCCTTCTGGATCTGCTGGAAACCCTGGTCGCCCTCATAGGCGGCGCCATAGACCCCGGCCAGCGTCTTCACCTCGGCCCGATGCCGCCCGAACACCTTTTCCATCGCGTCAGAAATCTCCCCGACCGAGGCCCGTGCCCGGGCTGCCTCCACCGCCGCTTCCAGAAGGTTGCCACCTTCCCCGGCCCGCCGCGTCACCTCGGCCAGCGCCGCTTGCACCCGGCCTTCGTCGCGCGAAGCCCGCACCGCCTTCAGCCGCGCGACCTGAGCCTCGCGGACCGCGATATTGTCGATGTCCAGGATGTCGATCGGGTCTTCCTTGGCCTTGCGGTACTTGTTGACCCCGACGATCACCTCGTCACCCCGGTCGATCATCGCCTGCCGCCGGGCCGCCGATTCCTCGATCCGCAGCTTCGGCATCCCCGAGGCGACCGCCTTGGTCATGCCGCCCATCGCCTCGACTTCCTCGATCAGCTTCCAGGCCTCTTCGGCCAGCTGGTTGGTCAGGCTCTCGACATAATAGGATCCGGCCAAGGGATCGACGACATGGGTGATCCCCGTCTCCTCCTGCAACACCAGCTGAGTATTCCGGGCAATCCGCGCCGCGAATTCGGTGGGCAGAGCAATCGCCTCGTCCAGCGCATTGGTGTGCAGCGACTGCGTGCCCCCGAGCACCGCCGCCATCGCCTCATAGGCGGTGCGGATCACGTTGTTGTAGGGGTCCTGCTCCTGCAAGCTGACCCCGGAAGTCTGGCAATGCGTCCGCAGCATGAGGCTTGAGGTCTTCTTCGCCCCGAACCCGTCCATGATCCGGTGCCACAGCATCCGCGCGGCGCGGAGCTTGGCAACCTCCATGAAGAAGTTCATCCCGATGGCAAAGAAGAACGACAGCCGGCCAGCGAAATCGTCCACATCCATCCCGCGCGCCACGGCGGTTTTGACATATTCCTTGCCATCGGCCAGCGTGAAGGCCAGCTCCTGCACCAGGTTCGCACCGGCTTCCTGCATGTGGTAGCCGCTGATCGAGATGCTGTTGAACTTCGGCATCTCGCGGCTGGTGTATTCGATGATGTCGGCCACGATCCGCATCGAAGGTTCGGGCGGATAGATATAGGTGTTCCGCACCATGAATTCCTTGAGGATGTCGTTCTGGATCGTCCCCGACAGGGCGGCCCGGCTGACCCCCTGCTCTTCCCCCGCCACGATGAAATTCGCGAGGATCGGGATCACCGCGCCGTTCATCGTCATGGAAACGCTGATCTTTTCCAGGGGGATGCCGTCAAACAGGATCTTCATGTCCTCGACGGAGTCGATCGCGCCCCCGGCCTTGCCCACCGCGCCGACGACCCGCGGGTGGTCACTGTCATAGCCCCGGGGCGTCGCCAGGTCGCAGGCGACCGAGACGCCCTGCTGCCCGGCCGCAAGCGCCTTGCGGTAAAAGGCATTGCTTTCCTCGGCGGTGGAGAATCCCGCATATTGCCGGATCGTCCAGGGCCGCCCGGCATACATCGTCGCCCGGACGCCCCGCGTGAACGGGGCCACGCCCGGCAGTTCGCCCAACTGCGGCAGGCCCTGCACATCGGCCGCCGTGTACAGCGGCTTGACCGTGATCCCCTCCAGCGTCTGCCAGTTCAGGCTGGCCGGATCGGCGCCCTTCAATTCCTTTGCGGCAAGGGCCTCCCAGGCCTTCAGATCGTCTGTCATGTCACACCCCGGAGAAGCTGTTCATCAATGCTTTGGAATTCCGCGCGCACCCCCTATATCGGAGGGAAAGAGAGGCCCCATGCGACCCCTGCACGCGCTTGTTTTCGTTGCCCTTCTGCCCTTCGCCGCCATCGCCGAGGCGACAGAGGAAGGACCAGCCCCCTTCGGCCCGCAGCCGGCGGCCGAAGTCGTCTTTGACGAGCAGATGTATCTCAAGCGGCCGCTGGTCGTCTTTGCCGACAGCCCCAACGACCCGAACTTCATCCGCCAGATGGAGCTTCTGGCGCGGTTCTACACCGAGCTGGAAGAGCGCGACGTCGTCCTTGTGACCGACACCGACCCGGCCGGGGCCAGCGAATGGCGCCAGAGACTGCGCCCGCGCGGCTTCTCGCTTGTCATCATGGACAAGGACTTGCGTCCCGTGATCCGCAAGCCCCTGCCCTGGGACGTGCGGGAAATCACGCATGCCATCGACAAGCTGCCGCTCCGCCGGCAGGAAATGCTGGAGCGCAACCCGGCGGGCCGCTAGGGCGACACCGGGCTCCGACCGGATTTCACACGAAGTCCGGTCCCGGCCCTGCGCCATCATTCGAACTCCAGGATCACGTCATCGACCTTGAGGCTCGCCCCCGGCGCTGCCTTCACCGCCTTGACCACGCCCTTCCGCTCGGCCTTGAGGATGTTCTCCATCTTCATCGCCTCGACGGTCGCCAGCGCCTGACCTTCCTGCACCTCGTCGCCCACGCCGACGTTGATCTTCACCACCAGCCCCGGCATCGGGCAGAGGAGGAACTTCGACGTATCCGGCGGGGCCTTTTCCAGCATCAGCCCGGCCAGCGCATGCTGGCGCGGCGTGCGGACATGGACCTTCAGATCCGCCCCGCGCAGCCGCATCCGAAAGCCCATCGGGATCTTGCCGACCTTGATCACCACCGGCTCGTCGCCGACATGCAGCCGCGCCAGCTGCTGGCCCGGCGTCCAGTCGCTGGTCACGCGCAGCTCGGTCCCGTCGTCGAACCGCACGGTCGAGCCTTCCGGGTCCGCCGCCACCGTCACCGCGAAAGTCGCCCCCTGGGCCGAGACGACCCAGTCATCCCCCACCCGCCGCGTATGGTTGTCCATTGTGCCGGAAATCCGTGTCCGCCGGATTTCCGCCACCCGGTTCATCGCCGCCGCCGCCGCCGCAACCCGCCGCAGCGTGGCCGCGTCCAGCACCGCGCCCTGGAACCCCTCGGGATATTCCTCGGCGATGAAGGCCGTGGTGATGTTCCCGGCTACAAAGCGCGGATGGTCCATCACCGCGCCGACGAAGGGCAGGTTGTGGCCGATCCCCTCGACCTCGAACGTGTCCAGCGCCAGCCGCATCTCCTCGATCGCGTCGGCCCGGGTCGGCCCCCAGGTGCACAGCTTGGCGATCATCGGGTCGTAGAACATGCTGATCTCGCCGCCCTCATAGACCCCGGTATCGTTCCGCACGATCCCGCCACGCTCGGTCCGCCCCTCGACCGGAGGCCGGTAGCGCGTCAGCCGCCCGATGGAGGGCAGGAAGTTCCGATACGGGTCCTCGGCATAAAGCCGGCTTTCCATCGCCCAGCCGTGGATCTTCAGATCCGACTGCTTGAACGGCAGCGGCTCGCCGGCGGCGACGCGGATCATCTGCTCCACCAGATCGACCCCAGTGATAAGTTCCGTCACCGGATGTTCCACCTGCAGGCGCGTGTTCATCTCCAGGAAATAGAAGTTGCGATCGCCGTCGACGATGAATTCCACCGTCCCCGCGCTGGTGTAGCCCACCGCCTTGGCCAAGGCGCAGGCCTGTTCGCCCATCGCCTTCCGCGTCGCCTCGTCCAGGAAGGGGCTGGGGGCCTCCTCGATCACCTTCTGGTTCCGGCGCTGGATGCTGCACTCGCGCTCATGCAGATAGACGCAATTGCCGTGCTTGTCGGCCAGCACCTGAATCTCGATGTGGCGCGGCTGGGTCACGAATTTCTCGATGAAGATCCGGTCGTCCCCGAAACTGGCCGCCGCCTCGTTCTTCGATGACTGGAACCCCTCGGCCGCCTCCTGGTCATTCCAGGCGATCCGCATCCCCTTGCCGCCGCCACCGGCGCTGGCCTTGATCATCACCGGATAGCCGATCTCGCGGCTGATCTTCACGGCCTCCTCGGCATCCGCGATCAGGCCCATATAGCCCGGAACCGTGGAAACCCCCGCCTCCTGTGCGATCTTCTTCGAGGTGATCTTGTCGCCCATCGCCTCGATCGCCGGGCTGGGCGGGCCGACGAAGACCACGCCCTCCTTTTCCAGAGCGGCGGCGAAGTTCATGTTTTCGCTAAGGAAACCGTAACCTGGATGCACCGCCTCGGCGCCCGTCTGGCGGATCGCCTCCATGATCTTGTCGATCACGATATAGGACTGCGCGGCCGGGGGCGGGCCGATATGCACCGCCTCATCCGCCATGCGGACATGCAGCGCGTTGCGGTCGGCGTCGGAATAGACCGCCACCGTCTGGATCCCCATCTTGCGCGCGGTCTTGATCACGCGGCAGGCGATCTCGCCCCGGTTGGCAATCAGGATCTTCTTGAACATCGGCTCCCCCTTCAGACGCAGAAATGCAAAGGGACCACCCCGGCGTGCGGCCGGGATGGTCCCCTGGTTGGTGTGGTCCGCCCGAAGGCGTCTAGATCAGTAGCCCGAGCGGCAGGGCGGCAGGCCCAGTTCGATACCGCAGGACGCGACACCGGCCAGACCGCCGATGACGGCCCCGGTAAGCTTGTCGCCCTTGGTGGCATCGGCGATGACGGCCCCTGCGGCCGCGCCCGCAAGACCGCGCGACGCGGGGTCCTGCATGCAGCCAGCCAGCGGCATGGAGAGAATGGCGAACAGGATAAGCGACTTGCGCATGGAGAACTGCCTCGTTTCTGTGTTGTTATTGCGACGGATTCTACCGCAATGCCACGGAAATTGAAGCAGTTTCTGGTCCGGCCCGTGCCGTCGGCACAACCCTGCCAATCCGAAAGGGCCGGCCCGACCCATGACGGGCCGGACCGCAGGTTGGGGGAAGGGTAATAGTGTAGTCTGTGCGGCTCCTGACCTGATTGGCCCTGACCCGCCACGAAACAATGCCGCCCGTCCGATGCCATTGCAAACGCAGCGCAAACGACCCGGCGGGCCTTGGCAAATCCTTGCCGCTGCGGATGGGGGCCGGGCCGCATCATGCCTATTCGTCCTCGTCCCAATCGGATTCCAGCGCATCCGGCGCGTCGGGGGCGAAGACTTCCGGGAAGGCGGCCTCGGCCCGTTTCACGTCGATCTTCAGCAGGGCCTCATAGGAGGAGGGGTCGAACGGATCCTCGGCCGGCACGACCTCACGCCCGAAGAGCCAGGACAGGCGCCCCGCATCCAGGTTGCCGCGTTCGAAGGTCTCTTCGCCGAAATACTGCCAGAGCGCCGCCATGAAGGCCGCATCGGCTGCCCGGTCCAGGCTCTTGCGGTCCTTGAACCGCTCACGCCGGATCAGTTTCGTCGCGCCTTCCTTCACATTGGCGCGGCGGATGGTGAACTGGAAATCGGTCCCCGGCATCCGGCCGGGAAAGCCACGGTGCTTCAGCATCTGTCCTTGCTCCTGTCAAACGGATCGCAGGGACGGATAGAGCAAAGCATCGGCGCCGCCCAGAGGCACGGGGCCGGGCGCGATGACGTGGCAATGTCAGGGAGGGGGTGCCCGAAGGCCTGGGGGCCGCAGCCCCCGGGATGAGCAGGCCCGATCAGCGGTTGCCGACGGGCCCACCCGGATAGATCACTTGTACTTGCCGGTGTAGGTCGGCTCGACGCTGACCGGCTCGACGACGGTGACTTCTTCTTTCTTGGCGCAAGCAGCCATAGCTGCGAACATGGCCACGACCAGAACGATACGTCCGCTCTTCGACATCCTCTACTCCATCCTTTTTGGGACGATCGGGCGCAATTTTCACCCGACGCCAGATTGTTGACTTCGGCCGATTTGGCCCGGCCTGCCGCTACCTTACCCGAATGGAATCGGGAAGAACACGGCACCCGAACCAAGTTCCCAGCCTGTGGCGTTCCTACATCAGCCCCGGGGTCAAAGCCAGCCGGAAATACAAGATTTTGCGCCCCCATCAGAATTGCTCCCAGATGCAGGTGCCGGTCGTTACGCCGTAGCTTTCGAAAAACTGGACCACGCCGGGAGCCGACTGCCCAAACGGGAGGGTTTCCGCCGACCAGGAGATCACGATCTGCTGCGGCGCCGGGACCATCCCGTCGATGCGCGGCAGGGCGAAGCCGTCGCACAGCGCCTGCATGTCCGCCGCGGCCACCATCGCCTCGTCCTGGCTCAGTCCGGGGGCGAGGAAACGGAACCGGGCCACCGCGCCTTCGGTCCCGGCGACATCGGTCAGGATCTCGATCAGCGACAGCTCGCGCCCCGAGGGCACGGCAATGCCCTCGCCCCCAGGCTCGTCCTGGCAGGCCGCAAGGGCCGTCAGCGCAAGGAAGGGGACCAGCCGCGCCATGGTCACAGCGGGATATTGTCGTGCTTCTTCCACGGGTTGGCCAGCTTCTTCGACCGCAGGGCGGCGAAGGCGCGGGCCACCCGGCGGCGGGTGGAATGGGGCATGATCACCTCGTCGATGAAGCCCTTTTCCGCCGCCACGAAAGGATTGGCGAAGCGATCCTCGTAATCCTTCACCCGCTGGGCGATCTTCTCCGGCTCGCCCAGTTCCGAGCGATAGAGGATCTCCACCGCGCCCTTCGCCCCCATCACCGCGACCTCGGCCGTGGGCCAGGCATAGTTGAAATCGCCGCGCAGATGCTTCGACGACATGACCACATAGGCCCCGCCATAGGTCTTGCGCGTCAGCACCGTGACCTTGGGAACCGTCGCCTCGGCATAGGCGAACAGAAGCTTCGCCCCGTGCTTGATCACCCCGCCATATTCCTGGCCCGTACCCGGCAAGAAGCCCGGCACGTCGACCAGCGTCAGGATCGGGATCTCGAACGCATCGCAGAACCGGACGAACCGCGCGGCCTTGCGGCTTGAATCAATGTCGAGGCAACCGGCCAGCACCATCGGCTGGTTCGCCACCACGCCGACCGTCTGGCCCTCCAGCCGGATGAATCCGGTGATGATATTGGCCGCGAAATCCTTTTGCAGTTCGAAGAAATCGCCCTCGTCGGCGATCTTCAGGATCAGCTCCTTCATGTCATAGGGCTGGTTCGGGTTGTCCGGGACCAGGCTGTCCAAGCTCATCTCCACCCGGGCCGGGTCGTCGAAGAAGGGCCGCACCGGCGCCTTCTCGCGGTTGTTCAGAGGCAGGAAGTCGATCAGCCGCCGCGTCTCGGCCAAGGCTTCCACGTCATTCTCATAGGCCCCGTCCGCGACCGAACTCTTGCGGGTATGCGTCCCCGCCCCGCCCAGTTCCTCGGCCGTGACCTGCTCGTTCGTCACGGTCTTGACCACATCGGGGCCGGTCACGAACATGTAAGACGAATCCTTCACCATGAAGATGAAGTCCGTCATTGCGGGCGAATAGACCGCGCCCCCCGCGCAAGGCCCCATGATCAGGCTGATCTGCGGCACCACGCCCGAGGCCAGGACGTTGCGCTGGAAGACCTCGCCATAGGCGGCAAGTGAGCCCACGCCCTCCTGGATCCGCGCCCCGCCCGAATCATTGATCCCGATCACCGGCGCGCCGTTCTGGATCGCCATGTCCATGATCTTGCAGATCTTCGCGCCATGCGTTTCGGAAACCGAGCCGCCGAAGACCGTGAAATCCTGCGCAAAGACATAGACCATCCGGCCGTTGACCGTGCCCCAGCCGGTCACCACCCCGTCCCCGGCCGGGCGCTCGCGCTCCATTCCGAAATCGTTGCAGCGATGGGCGACGAACATGTCGAACTCTTCGAAACTGCCCTCGTCCAGCAGCAGTTCGATCCGCTCCCGTGCAGTCAGCTTGCCCTTGGCGTGCTGCGCGGCGACCCGCTTCTCGCCCCCGCCCGCACGGGCCACGGCACGACGCGCTTCCAGCTGTTCCAGGATATCCTTCATCTGTCCCCCCTGCCCGATGGCGCCGCCAATCTAGCCAAGCCGACCGGGGTCCGGGAAGCGCGAATGCGAAAATTTGCAAAGCCCTTTGAAGGTAGGGCGTTCAAATTGCGAATTCGCGAAGTATGGCTCTTGCCAAGGCCGCCCGCTACCACAGCGGAACCAGCCATGAGGGTCCCATGAACCTGCCCATTCCCGTCGTCACGATCGGCCTGCTGCTTGCCTCCAACATCTTCATGACCTTCGCCTGGTATGGGCACCTGAAGTTCAAGGAAAGCGCGCTGATCACCGTGATCCTCGTCTCCTGGGGGATCGCCTTCTTCGAATATGTGCTGCAGGTCCCGGCCAACCGGATCGGCCACGGCCATTTCTCGGCCGCCGAGCTGAAAACGATCCAGGAGGTCATCACCCTGTCGGTTTTCGCCGTATTCTCGGCCCTTTACCTGAAAGAGCCGCTCTATTGGAACCACCTCCTCGGCTTTGCGTTCATCGCCCTGGGGGCCTTCTTCATCTTCCACAAATGGGCGTGACGCGGGCTTTCCCCAGCCGGCCGCCTGTAGACAAACCGGAGTCGCGGGCTTAGCCCTTTTCCCATGCAAGACGCCGTGTTCCTTGACCGGGCGACCCCGCCGAAGATCGTCACCCTGATCCTGCTTGCCGGGCTCTCGGCGCTGACGATGAACATCTTTCTGCCGTCGCTGCCCGGAATGGCCACCTATTTCGGCGTTCCCTACGGCGTGATGCAGCAATCCGTGGCGCTGTATCTGGCGCTGTCCGCGGCGCTCCAGATCGTCATCGGACCGATCTCCGACCGCTATGGTCGCCGAAAGGTGCTGATCTGGTCGCTGGTCCTGTTCCTGATTGCCACGCTTGGCACGCTGTTTGCGACCTCGGCCACCATGTTCCTGATCTTCCGCATGGCCCAGGCCGTCATCGCCGCCGCCATGGTCCTCAGCCGCGCCGTCGTCCGCGACATGGTTGCCGATGCCGAGGCCGCCAGCATGATCGGCTATGTCACCATGGGGATGAGCCTCGTGCCCATGATCGGCCCGGTGATCGGTGGTTTCCTTGATGATCTTTACGGCTGGCAGGCGAATTTCGCCCTGCTCCTGATCCTCGGGGCCGTGGTCCTCGCGCTGACCTGGGCCGACCTCGGAGAGACCGCAACGCTGACCGACAGCAGTCTTGCCCAACAGGTCCGCACCTATCCCGCCCTCCTCGCCTCGCGCCGGTTCTGGGGCTACACCCTCGCGGCCGGCTTCGCCTCGGGCTGTTTCTTCGCCTATCTCGGCGGTGCGCCTTATGTCGGGGACAAGGTCTTCGGCCTCTCCTCCACCCATGTAGGCGCGCTGTTTGCCCTTACCGCGATCGGCTATGCCGCCGGGAATTTCCTTGCCGGGCGCTATTCGGTGCGCGTGGGCATGAACCAGATGATCCTTATCGGCTGCGTCGTGACCTCGCTTGGCCTGACGCTTCTTGCGGTGCTGACGCTGGCCGGGCTTTCCGGGCCCGTCGTGTTCTTCGGCCTCACCATCTTCATGGGCCTCGGCAATGGCATCTGCCTGCCGAACGCCAATGCCGGCATCCTCTCGGTCCGGCCCGAGCTGGCGGGCACCGCCTCCGGTCTCGGCGGGGCGATCCTGATCGGCGGCGGCGCGGCGCTTGCGGCGCTGGCGGGCGTCCTGCTTGGCCCCGGCTCTTCGGAAATGCCGCTGATCCTCCTGATGCTGGCCTCCTCGGTCGCCTCGGTGGTGGCGATCCTCTTCGTCATGCACCGCGCGCGCCAGATCGGCGCTTGACGGTCCTTTGCAAAGCGCCGCATAGCTTTGCAAAGAGGTTCCCATGGCCACCCAGAAACTCTACGCCGGCGTCAAACTGCGCGAGATCCGCGGCCGCCTCGGCCTGACCCAGAAGGCCTTTGCCGACAAGCTTTCGGTCTCCCTGCCCTATCTGAACCAGATGGAGAACAACCACCGGCCCGTCTCTGCCGCCGTGGTCCTTGCCCTTGCGCAAGAGTTCGGCCTCGACGTGACCGAGCTGACCGTCGGCGAAAGCGAGCGTCTGGTGACCGACATGCGCGAGGCTCTGGCCGATCCGGTCTTCACCACCGCGACCCCGCCCCTCGCCGACCTCCGCCTCGCCGCCTCGAACGCCCCGGCCCTCGCCCGCGCCTTCCTCAACCTGCACCGCGCCTACCGCCAGACCCACGAACGCCTCGCCTCGCTGGATGAGGCATTAGGCCGTGAGGACGCCTCCCTCCGCCCCTCCGCCTGGGAAGAGGTCCGCGACTTCTTTCACTATTGCGACAATTACCTCGATGCCATCGACCGCGCCGCCGAACATTTCGCGACTTCGACAACCGGCGGAAAATCCATCGAAAACCTGGCGCAGGACCTGCTGAAACGCGCTGGCATCAGTCTGCACTATTCGAACACCGCGCCGCTGCGCCACTATGACCCGGCCGCAAAGCGCCTCGACATCTCCGCCCGTGCGCAGGGCCCGTCGCAGCGCTTCCAGCTTCTCCACCAGGTCGCCCTCCTCACCCAGAACGACCTCCTCGAAGCCACCCTCGACCTCGCCCGCTTCTCCACGCCCGAGGCCCGCGACATCGCCAAGATCGGCCTTGCCAACTACTTCGCCGGCGCCGCCCTCCTGCCCTACCGAGCTTTCCTCGCCGCCGCGCAGGAAGTCCGCCACGATCTCGAGCGCCTCGCCGACATCTTCGGCGCCAGCATCGAACAGGTCGGCCACCGCCTTTCCACGATGCAACGGCCCGGCGCCAAGGGCATCCCCTTCTTCTTCGTCCGCGTCGATCAGGCCGGCACGATCACCAAGCGCCATTCCTCCACCCGCCTGCAATTCGCCCGCTTCGGCGGTGCCTGCCCGCTGTGGAACGTTCACCAGGCCTTTGAAACCCCAGGGCAATTCCTGCGCCAGCTCTGCGAGACACCGGACGGCGTGCGCTACATCAGCCTTGCCCGCGACGTGTCGAAACCGGCCGGAGCCTTCCTGGCTCCGGTCCGGCGCTATGCGATCAGCCTGGGATGCGAGGTCCAGCACGCCCCGCAACTGGTCTATTCCGACGGGCTGGACCTGAAAGGCCGATTCGAGCCCATCGGGATTTCCTGCCGGATCTGCGAGCGGACCAACTGCCACCAGCGGTCGGTCCCGCCCCTCGAAGGGCGACTGAAGATCAACCCCAACGCCCGGGATATCCTGCCCTACGAGATCGGATGAACCCCTTCGGCCCTCCTCGGGGATGTCCCGCGAGGAGAAGCCGAGGAGCAGCTTACTTCCGCAGCGCCGCCGCGATCTGGTCCTTGAGCCGCGACCGGGCCTTGCGCAGATGCTCTTCCTCTTCCTCGGTCAGAAGATCCAGCCGGGTCTCCGAGCGGTGCACCTTGTCGTTCACCTCGTCATACTCCACCAGCAGCTTGGCGAAATGCGGGTCGGACGCCTTGAGCGCGGTGATCGCCGCCTGCTGGCCGGGGAATTCTTCCTGCAAGGTGTGCGGGGTGTTCGACATGCCTGTCTCCTTCTTGACTGTCCCGCACAGTCTAGCACCGGCCGCGATCCGGGCCTTGACCCGGATCAAACGCCTGAAATTTCAGCGCTGTGACACCCGCCAATTCGGGTTGATCCAGGGCTCCTGGTTCGACGCCGGCAGGGGCGTCCGTCCCAGGATGTGATCCGCCGCCTTCTCGCCGGTCATGATCGACGGCCCGTTCAGGTTTCCGTTCGTCACCTGCGGGAAGATCGACGAATCGGCCACGCGCAGCCCCTCGACCCCGATCACCCGACATTCGGGATCGACCACCGCCAAGGGGTCCGAGGCCCGGCCCATCCGGCAGGTGCCGCAGGGGTGATAGGCGCTTTCGACATGCTCGCGCAGGAACTCGTCCAGCTCCGCATCGGTCTGGTACTGCGGGCCCGGCTGCAGCTCTTCCTTCAGGAAGGGCTTGAAAGCCTCTTGTCCGAAGATCTCGCGCGTCAGGCGGATGCAGGCGCGGAAATCCTCCCAGTCCGAAGGGTCGGACATATAGTTGAACCGGATCACCGGCGCATCCGTCGGATTGCCCGACCGCAAGGTGACCGAGCCGCGCGACTTCGACCGCATCGGCCCGACATGGGCCTGAAACCCATGCCCCGCTGCCACGGCCTTGCCATCGTAGCGCACGGCGATGGGCAGGAAATGGTATTGGATATCAGGGTATTCGACCCCGGCCTTCGACCGGATGAAGGCGCAGGCCTCGAACTGGTTCGACGCCCCCGGCCCCTTGCCGGTGAACAGCCACTGCGCCCCGACCCAGGCCTTGCCCCAAAGGTTCCAGTACTTGAACAGCGTCACCGGCTGGCTGGCGGAGAACTGCATGTAGATTTCCAGATGGTCCTGGAGGTTCGCGCCCACGCCCGGCCGGTCCGCGACGACCTCGATCCCATGCTCCTGCAGATGCGCCGCCGGGCCGATTCCCGACAGCATCAGCAGTTTAGGCGAGTTGATCGACGAGGCCGCCAGAATCACCTCGCGAGCGGCCCGGATCACCTGCCGCCCCGCCCTCGTGTCGACCTCGATGCCGACCGCGCGCTTGCCTTCCAGCACCACCCGCCGGGCCAGACCACGCACGACCTGCACATTCCCCCCGGCAATCGCAGGCTTCAGATAGGCATTGGCCGCCGACCAGCGCCGGCTTTTCCAGATCGTCGCCTCCATCGGGCCAAAGCCCTCTTGCTGCTGGCCGTTGTAATCTGCCGTCACCGGATAGCCGGCTTGCGCGCCTGCCTCGATGAAAGCATTGAACAGCGGGTTCTCCCGCGGCCCCCGGGTGATGTGCAAAGGCCCGTCGGTCCCCCGGAACTCCGGCCCCGAGCCGCCATGCGACGCCTCCATCCGTTTGAAATAGGGCAGCACATCGGCATAGGACCAGCCATCCGCGCCCATCTCGGCCCAGGTGTCATAGTCGCGCGCATGGCCCCGGACATAGACCATCCCGTTGATGCTGGAGGACCCGCCGACCACCTTCCCCCGGGGCGTGGCCAGCACCCGCCCGCCCAGATGCGGCTCGGGTTCGGTGGCAAAGCCCCAGTCATAGATGCCCATGTTCATCGGATAGGACAGCGCGCCCGGCATCTGGATGAACGGCCCGGCGTCCGACCCGCCATGCTCGATCACCGTGACCCGCTTGCCCGCCTCGGCCAGCCGATAGGCCATCGCGCATCCGGCCGAGCCTGCGCCGACGATCACATAATCCGCGGTCATTCGCCCATCCCCTGTTCCAGCTCCGCCTCGAGATGCCGCAGCGCGACCGCGACCGCCGCCGCCCCGTCCGGGGCGCCCGATTTCACCACCTCGCGCAGGTAAAGCCCGTCGATCATCGCGCCGAGCGATTCGGCGATTTCCGGTGCCCGCCGCCCCGCCAGCGGCCGCAGCGCCGCGACCAGGTTCGACCTGAGCCGCCGCTGATAGACCGCCAGAAGCCGCTTCGCCTCGGGCACCGTCTGCCCCAGCACCCAGAAGTTCAGCCAGGCGCTCACCGCCTCGCGCCGGAAGTTGCCCGCACTGAACGAGGCCCGCAGAATCGCGCGGATCCGCCCCTCCGGCCCCTCTGCCGCCGCCAGCGCGCCGCGCACCTCCGCCCCGTAAAGCGTGAGGATGTGGCGCATCGCGGCCAGGAACATGTCTTCCTTCGACCCGAAGTAGTGATGCGCCAGCGCGCTCGACATCCCGGCGCGCTTGGCGATCTGGCTGACGGTCACGTCCAGCGAGCCCACCCTGCCGATCTCGACAATGGTCGCTTTAACCAGGGCTTCCTTGCGGATAGGCTCCATTCCAAGCTTCGGCATTTCGGTGCGGCCCCAGAAAAGTCTTGCCAAACCGAATAAGAGCGAAGTTTATTGACTCGTCAATCAACAAAAAGCACGGGGAGCTTTTGATGTCCATGCGAACAACCCTCCTCACGACCTGCGTCACTTTCGCACTGGCGGGCTCTGCCTTCGCGGAAGGCTGTGACAGGATCGTCTTCTCCGACGTCGGCTGGACCGACATCACCGCCACCACCGCCGCCACCACCCTCGTCCTCGAGGCGCTTGGCTACCAGACCGAGACCAAGCTCCTCTCCGTCCCCGTCACCTATGCGGGCCTTGCCGAGGGCGACATCGACGTCTTCCTCGGCAACTGGATGCCCACGATGGAAGGCGACATCGCCTCCTACCGCGAGGCCGGAACGGTCGAGACGGTGCGCACCAACCTCGAAGGCGCGAAATACACGCTTGCCACCAACGACGCCGGCGCCGCCCTTGGCCTCACCGATTTCGCCGCGATCAAGGACCATGCCGATGCGCTCGGCTCGAAGATCTATGGCATCGAGGCCGGCAATGACGGCAACCGCCTGATCCTCGACATGATCGAGGCCGACCAGTTCGGCCTTGGCAGCTTCGAGCTGGTGGAAAGCAGCGAACAGGGGATGCTGGCCGAAGTCGACCGCAAGACCGCCGCCGGTCAGCCCATCGTCTTCCTCGGCTGGGAGCCCCACCCGATGAACGCCAACTTCCCGCTTACCTATCTTTCCGGCGGGGATGAGGTCTTCGGCCCCGACTTCGGTGGCGCCATCGTCGCGACCAACACCCGCAAGGGCTATGTCGAGGAATGCCCGAACACCGGCAAGTTCCTGCAAAACCTCGTCTTCTCCCTGCCGATGGAGAACGAGATCATGGGCGCGATCCTGAACGACGGCACCGACCCGCGAGAGGCCGCAAAGGCCTGGCTCGCCGCCAATCCCACCGCCTGGGAGGGCTGGCTCGACGGCGTGACCACCAAGGACGGTGGCGATGCCAAGGCCGCGGTAACGGCCGCGCTGCAGTGATCCGGCAGGGGCCGGGACCAACCCGGCCCCGCTGCGGACGGACCAGGGACGGGGGGACAGGTTGGACTGGCTGCAAACCACATTTCCGTGGCTTTTCGAAAAGATTCCGGTCGGCTGGGCCGCGAAACAGGCCGTTGACTGGCTCAAGGCCAACGCCCGGCCCTTCTTCGACGGTATCAGCGATGGCTTCGGCTTCCTGATCGACAACACCGTCAGCCTGATCCAGTGGCCGCATCCCCTTGTGATCGTGGCACTTTTCGTCGGGCTGACCTGGGTCCTGCAGCGGTCGTGGAAGCTCTGCCTCCTTGTCCTCCTCGGCTTCCTCTACATCCTGAACCAGGGATACTGGAAGCCCACGACCGAAAGCCTGGTCCTGCTGTTCTACTCCTGCCTTCTCTGCATGGCGATCGGCGTGCCGATCGGCGTCGCGGCGGCACACCGGCCCCGACTTTACGCCGCCATGTCCCCGGTCCTTGACCTGATGCAGACGCTGCCCACCTTCGTCTACCTGATCCCCGCCGTCGTCTTCTTCGGCCTCGGCATGGTTCCCGGCCTGCTTGCCACGGTGATCTTCGTCATCCCCGCGCCGATCCGGCTGACCTATCTCGGCATCTCCGCCACGCCCCAGGCGCTGCTCGAGGCCGCGACCGCCTTTGGCGCCACGCCGCGGCAGCGGCTCTGGAAGGTCGAACTCCCCTATGCCCTGCCGCAGATCATGGCGGGGCTGACCCAGACGATCATGCTCTCGCTCTCGATGGTCGTGATCGCCGCGATGGTCGGGGCCAACGGGCTTGGCACCCCGGTCGTCCGCGCGCTCGGCCAGAACAACGCGGCCCTTGGCTTTGAATCGGGAATGGTGATCGTCGTTGTGGCGATCATGCTGGACCGCATGTTGCGAGTGACGAAATGACCCGCGCCGCTGTTGAATTCGACCGCGTTTCCATCGTCTTCGGCGACCACCCCGACCGGGCCCTGCCGCTGATGGATCAGGGCAAGACCAGGGCCGAGGTGCAGCAGGCCACCGGCCAGGTGCTTGGCGTGCACGACTGCTCGCTGACCGTGGCCGAGGGGGAGATCCTTGTTCTGATGGGCCTCTCCGGCTCGGGCAAGTCCACCCTCCTGCGCGGGGTCAATGCGCTGAACCCCGTGGTGCGGGGCGAGGTGCGGGTGCTGGACGGCGAACGAATGGTCTCGGTCACCAAGGCCGATGCCGAGACATTGCGCCGCCTCCGCGCGACCCGGATCGCGATGGTCTTCCAGCAGTTCGGCCTGCTGCCCTGGCGGACGGTGCGGGAAAACGTCGGTCTCGGGCTGGAACTCGCCGGCCTCTCGGCCGAGGCCCGCCGCCCCCGCGTCGATGCGCAGCTGGAGCTGGTGAACCTCTCGCAATGGGCCGACCGCAAGGTGGGCGATCTTTCCGGGGGGATGCAGCAGCGCGTGGGCCTCGCGCGCGCCTTCGTGACCGAAGCGCCGATCCTCCTGATGGACGAGCCCTTCTCGGCCCTCGATCCGCTGATCCGCTCCAAGCTTCAGGACGAGCTTCTGGACCTGCAAAGGAAGCTGAAGCGCACCATCGTCTTCGTCAGCCATGACCTCGACGAAGCGTTCAAGATCGGCAACCGCATCGCGCTGATGGACGGCGGCCGGATCGTGCAATGCGGCACCGCGCGCGAGATCATCGCCAATCCGGTGTCCGAATATGTGGCGGATTTCGTGGCCCACATGAACCCGCTCGGCGTCCTGACCGCCCGTGACGTGATGGAACCGGGCGAGGCCCCCGCGACCGCCCCCGCGCTGGAGGCAGAAACCCCGGTGAAGCACATCATGGACCTGATGGCGCAGGGCGCGACCGAACTGGTGGTGACCGAGAATGGCCGCCCCCTCGGGCGGGTGCGGACCGCGGGGCTGATCGCCCGGCTGGTCAACCCGCGCGGCTAGGGACCCCTCCTCGAGCACGTCGTGCACTCGTCGGTGGGGCCACCCGCGAGGAGTGCAGGACGTGCTTGACGGGCCGCGGCCCAACGCCAGTTCCAAAGGTTAAGACCAGGTAAACGGAAAAGTCCAACCCCTTGAATTCAATAGGGGTTCGGAAAATGTCCACCGTGGACACTCACTCCTTCGGGGCCGCCTTCTTCTTCGGGGCCGCCTTCTTCGCCGGGGCTTTCTTCTCCCCCGCCGCGGCCTTCTTCGCCACGGGCTTGGCCGCCGCCTTCTTCGGCGCGGCCTTCTTCTTGCCGCCCGACTTCCCCGCCTTCTCGGCGATCAGGACCAGCGCCTCCTCCAGGGTGACCGCCTCCGGCTCCACCCCCTTCGGCAGGGTCGCGTTGACCTTCTCCCACTTCACATAGGGGCCGTATTTCCCCGGCATGACCTGGACCTCACCCCCATCGGGATGCGCCCCCAGAACCCGCAGCGGCTCCGCCGCCGCCCCCCGTCCCCGGCCCCGGCTGGCCTTCTGGGCCAACACCTCGACCGCCCGGTTCATCCCGATGGAGAACACCTCCTCCACCTCCGGCAGGTTCGCATAGACCGAGCCATGCTTCACATAGGGCCCGAACCGCCCGATCCCCGCCTCGACCAGGACCCCGTCCTCGGGATGCATCCCCACCTCGCGCGGCAGCGACAGCAGTTGCAAGGCCCGCTCCAGCGTCAGCCCGTCCGGCGTCCAGCCCTTCGGCAGGCTCGCGCGGTCCGGCTTCGGATTGGCCTCGCTCGCCTCTCCCCGCTGAACATAGGGCCCGAACCGGCCCGCCCGCAGGGAGATCTCCACCCCGTTCTCATCCTGCCCCAGCACCCGCCCGTCCGAGGCGACGCTCTCCGCATCCCCCGCCAGCGGCCGGGTATACCGGCACTCCGGATAGTTTCCGCAGCCGATGAAGGCCCCGCCGGACCGTGCCGTCTTCAGATGCAGCCGCCCGGTTCCGCAGGTCGGGCAGACCCGCGGATCGCCACCATCCGCGCGCGGCGGGTAAAGATGCGGCGCGAGGAAGTCGTCCAGCTTGTCCAGCACCTCGCCGATCCGCAGGTCGGCCGTCTCGGCAATCGCCGCACTGAAATCCCGCCAGAACCGGGCCAGCACGTCCTTGTAGTCGCGGTCCCCGGCCGAGACATCGTCAAGCTCCGCCTCGAGGTCGGCGGTGAAATCATACTCCACATACCGCTTGAAGAAGTTCGCGAGAAAGGCCGTCACCAGCCGCCCCTTGTCCTCGGGGAAAAGCCGGTTCTTGTCCTTCCGCACATATTCCCGGTCGACGATCGTGGTCAGGATCGAGGCATAGGTCGACGGCCGGCCGATCCCCAGCTCTTCCATCCGCTTCACCAGCGTCGCCTCGGTATAGCGCGGCGGGGGTTGGGTGAAATGCTGGTCCGGCGTGATCGCGCCCTTGTCCAGCTTCTCGCCCTGCATCACCTGCGGCAGACGGCCGTCTTCGTCCTCGTCGCCCTCCTGCCGGTCGTCGCGGCCCTGGTCGTAGACCTTGAGATAGCCCTCGAACAGCACCACCTGGCCATTCGCACGGAACGCGACCTGCCCATCGGGCGAGACGATGTCGACGGCCGTCCGCTCCATCCGGGCCGCCGCCATCTGGCTGGCGATCGTCCGCTTCCAGATCAGGTCGTACAGCTTGCGCTGGTCATCCTCGACCCTGATCTTCTCTGGCCCGAGGGCCATGTCGGTCGGCCGGATACATTCATGGGCTTCCTGGGCATTCTTGGCCTTGTTCTTGTACATGCGCGGGCTGTCCGGGACATAATCGCCCCCGAAACGGCGCTTGATCTCGTCGCGGGCGGCCATCACGGCCTCGGGGGCCATGTCGATGCCGTCGGTCCGCATGTAGGTGATGTAGCCCGCCTCATACAGGCGCTGCGCGGCGTTCATGCATTGCTTGGCGCCCATTCCGTACTTGCGGCTCGCCTCCTGCTGGAGGGTCGAGGTCATGAAGGGCGGCCAGGGGTTGCGAGTGGCGGGTTTCGATTCCACCGCCGCGACCGAGAACGTTCGAGAAGTGCAAGCAGACGCCGCGAGATCCGCCGCCGTGGCTGTCGGAATGTCGAATTTCTGCAGCTTCTTGCCGCCGAGGGCGACAAGATTCGCCTCGAATTCCTGGCCACGGGGCGTGCGGAAGACAGCTTTCACAGTCCAGTATTCCTGGGCCTTGAAGGCCTCGATCTCCATTTCGCGTTCGACGATCAGGCGCAGGCAGACCGATTGCACCCGCCCGGCCGAACGGGCCCCCGGAAGCTTGCGCCACAGGACCGGCGAGAGGGTGAAGCCCACGAGGTAGTCCAGCGCGCGGCGGGCGAGATAGGCTTCGACGAGGGCCTGGTCGACCTCGCGCGGCTCTTTCATCGCCTTGGTCACAGCCTCCTTGGTGATGGCGTTGAAGGTGACGCGGGCGACCTTCTTCCCCTTCTTCAGACTGCTTTGCAGGGCTTCCTTCAGGTGCCACGAGATCGCCTCGCCCTCACGATCAGGGTCGGTGGCGAGGATCAGGGTATCGTCGGATTTCAGCGCCTCGGCGATGGCGCGGACATGCTTTTTCGACTCGGGCGCCACCTCCCAAAGCATCTCGAACCCGTGTTCGGGGTCGACCGAACCGTCCTTGGCGGGCAGGTCGCGGACATGGCCGTAGGAGGCCAGAACGGTGAAGTCGGAGCCAAGATACTTGTTGATTGTCTTGGCCTTGGCGGGGGATTCGACGACGACGACTGGCATGATTTTCCCGAAAGCTCCCGGCCCGCGAATGGCGCGGCAACATGTGGGGGAAGCGGTCGCAATGTCAACCGTGGGGCTGGCGGCGTCACCGTGAAGGCCAATGGCGGGGTCAGTCGAGCCGGGACAGAAGGCCGCCCGGCTGGCGTGCGATGCGACCGTCAAGCTCGAGCGTCAGAAGCTCGGGCGCGATCTGGGCGGGGGTGATGTTGAGGTCGCGGACCAGCTGATCCTCGGCCAGCGGGCTGGGGCCAAGGCGGGAGAGGATCATCGAATGAAGGAGCGCCACATCCTTTAACGGACGTTGCGCGGCGGCGGGGCCGGGCAGCGGAGGATGGGACGGCAATCGCAGCTCGGGCTCGCGGATCGAGGCGCCCAGCGCCTCGGCCACGTCGGCGGGGCCGCGGACCAGAAGCGCGCCGTCGCGGATCAGCATGTTACAGCCCGAGGCGCGGGCGTCGAAGGGGTGGCCGGGCACGGCCATCACCTCGCGCCCATAATCAAGCGCGGCCTTGGCGGTGATCAGACTGCCGGATTTCGCCGCCGCCTCGACCACGACCACGGCGCGGGAGAGCCCGGCGACAATGCGGTTGCGCAGCGGAAAGTGGCGCGCCTGCGGTTCAAGGCCGGGCGGATGCTCACTGATGCGACAGCCGAGTTCGGCGACCCGTCGCGCCAGATCGGCATTTTCCGGCGGGTAGATCACGTCGATCCCGCCCGCCATGACGGCGATGGTGCGCCCCTCGTTCGGAAGGGCGGCGTCATGGGCGGCGGCATCGATGCCGCGGGCAAGGCCCGAGACCACGGTGAAGCCGCCCTCGGACAGCCCCTGCCCCAACCGCCGCGCCATCCGCAGGCCCAAAGAGGAGGCGTTGCGCGCGCCCACCATCCCGACCGCCGCACGGTTCAGGAGCGCAAGATCGCCCAAGGCCCAGAGGACCGGCGGCGCGTCGGCCAGCCCGGCAAGGGCAGCGGGATAGTCGGGTTCGCCATGGACCAGAAGCCGGGCCCCCAGCGCGCGACCGGCCTTCACCTCGGCCTGGACGACGCCAGGCGGACAGACCTCATAATCCTCGACCCCGGCGGCGCGGGCCACAGCCGGCAGCGCCGCCAGCGCCGCCTCGGACGAGCCATGTTCGCCCACCAGCCGATGCCAGGTCACCGCCCCCACCCGGCGGGAGCGAACGAGGCGAAGCCCGGCGAGACGGTCATCCTCCGTCCTGGGGGGTATGGGGTGTGTGGGGTTGGAAATCTGCCCGTCCATCCGGCACCTCGCCTCGTTCGCGATTCGCAGACTGCACCGGGCAGGGTTAACGAATGCTGAATCGGCTCGATCAGGATTGAATACGAGCGGATTGTTTGATCAAATGGAGCGAACGCACAGCTCCGTGGCCCGGGGCTGCACAGGGAGCACGACCATGTTGAACGCCGAAGTTGCCAAGCGCCGCGACGATGCCATCTCGCGCGGGGTGGGGATGATGACCCAGATCTACGCGGATCGGGCGCTGAACAGCGAAATCTGGGATATCGAGGGCAACCGTTATATCGACTTTGCGGCCGGGATCGCGGTGGTGAACACCGGGCATTGCCATCCGAAGGTCATGGCGGCGGTGGCGAACCAGATGTCGAAGTTCACGCATACCTGCCACCAGGTCATGCCCTATGAGAACTACATCCGTCTGGCCGAACGCCTGAACGACAAGGTGCCGGGCGATTTCAAGAAGAAGACGATCTTCGTCACCACCGGCGCCGAGGCCTGCGAGAACGCGATCAAGATTGCCCGCATCGCCACTGGCCGCAACGCCGTCATCGCCTTCGGCGGCGGCTTTCATGGCCGGACCTTCATGGGCATGTCGCTGACCGGCAAGGTCGAGCCCTACAAGAAAGGGTTTGGCGCGATGATGCCCGACGTCTTCCACGTCCCCTTCCCGATGGAGCCGCATGGCATCTCGACCAAGGACGCGATGGCGGGGATCGAGAAGCTGTTCAAGGCCGACCTCGACCCGGCCCGCGTCGCCGCGATCATCTTCGAGCCGGTGCAGGGCGAGGGCGGGTTCTACCCGGCGCCGACCGATCTGGTGAAGGCGATCCGCGCGCTGTGCGACAAGCATGGGATCGTGATGATCGCCGACGAGGTGCAGACTGGCTTTGCCCGGACGGGTAACCTTTTCGCGATGCAGATGCATGGCGTTGCCGCCGACATCACCACCATGGCCAAGGGTCTGGCGGGGGGCCTTCCGCTGGCCGCTGTCACCGGCAAGGCGGAACTGATGGATGCGGCGAATCCCGGTGGTCTTGGCGGCACCTATGCCGGCAACCCCTTGGGCATCGCCGCGGCCAATGCCGTCCTTGACGTGATCGAGGAAGAGGACCTCTGCGCCCGCGCGAACGAGCTTGGCAGCCGCCTGAAGCAGCGGCTTGAGGCGATGCGCGCCACCACGCCCGAGATCATCGACATCCGCGGCCCCGGCTTCATGGTGGCGGTGGAATTCGGCGACGCCACCACCAAGGAGCCCGACGCCGGCTTCACCAACCGGGTCCGGATGGAGGCGCAGAAGCGCGGCCTGATCCTGCTGACCTGCGGCGTCTATGGCAACGTGGTGCGCTTCCTGGCCCCGATCACCATTCCCGACGCCCATTTCGCCGAGGCGATGGAGATCCTGGAAGCCTCGGTCGCCGCTGCCCGCCAGGGCTGATCTTCTGGGCAAGACCTGAACCCCTGCGGCCCGGAGAAACTCCGGGCCGTATTGCTTTTTACGGGCCGAGGGCCCGCCGCCGCGACCGGCGGAAAGCCGCAAACTGCCGGTGCGGGGGGAACCTCTTGCCGCAGTTTGGGGTTATGGTCTGCAAACCCAGTACTTGCGGAGAATCCAATGACCCGTTTCCTTCTTGCACTTCCCGTCCTTCCCCTGGCGCTTGCCGCCTGCACCCCGGCCGAGCGCCGCCCTGGGTGCAGTCGGCGGTGCTGCCGTCGGTGCCGCTGTCTCTTCGGACGCGGACCGGGAGAAGGGCGCGGCGATCGGTGCCGTCGTCGGCATCGTCGGTTCGCAGCTGATCGGGCCTGCCCCGACCCGCGGCGATTGTTACTACCGCGACCAGTACGGGCGCCGCTTCATCGCGCCCTGCTGAGGTCGCGGGCGCCCTCGGGCCCGGTCACTCCCTTGCCGGGTCCGGGGGCGCCGACCAAGGCTTTCCAGCACGGCGGCCAGAAGCTAGAAGGGCGCGTCCCCTCGCGAAAGGCCGCCGATGCTTTCTCCCTCAGCCACGGGCATCTGGCTTGACCAGGCCACCGTCCGCCTTGGCGGGCGCGTCGTGCTGGATCGGCTGACCCTGTCCCTGACCGAGCAGCGGATCGGCATCCTTGGCCGCAACGGTTCGGGCAAGACCACCTTCTTGCGGCTCATCGCCGGGCTGGTCGCCCCTGCCAGCGGCAGCGTGTCGGTCGAAGGCGCGGACCCTTTCGCGGACCGCAAGGCCGCGCTGCGGAACCTTGGGATCCTCTTTCAGAACCCCGATCACCAGATCCTGTTCCCCACGGTTCAGGAGGAACTTGCCTTCGGTCTGGTCCAGCAGGGCCTGACCCAGCGGCAGGCGCTGGACCGCGCCCGGGACTGTCTGGCGGGGGAAGGCCGGAGCCATTGGGCCGAGGCCCCGGTCTCGACCCTGAGCCAGGGGCAGCGGCATTATCTTTGCCTGTTGTCGGTCCTGCTGATGGAGCCGCGGACGATCCTGCTGGACGAACCCTTCGCTGGTCTCGACCTGCCGACGCAGGTCCGGCTGAGCCGTCGTCTTGCCGCCCTGCCGCAGCGGCTGGTGACGATCACCCACGACCCCGCCGCGCTGGAGGGGGCCGACCGTGTGCTCTGGCTGGAGGCGGGCCGGATCGTCATGGACGGCCCGCCTGCACAGGTGCTTCCCGCTTTCACCGCCGAAATGGCCCGGATCGGAGCGCAGGATGCTGACGCTGACCTCGCCGGTTGAGACCTGGGCGCATCGCCTGCCTGCAGGGCTGAAGCTCGGCCTGCTGGCGCTGGCGACGACGGCGCTGTTCCTCATGGCCCGGCCCGAAGCCCTGGGTCTGGCCGCCCTGGTCACGGCGGCGCTCTATGCGACCGGGGGCGCCCGCTTTGCCGCTACGGGGGCGCGGCTCCTTCGGCCGCTCTGGCCGTTTCTGGTCATCGTGGGTCTGTGGCATCTCTGGACCGGGGCTTTGGCCGAAGGGGCCGCGATCCTTGCCCGGATGCTGACCGCCGTGGCACTGGCGAATTTCGTCACCATGACCACGCGGCTTACGGACATGATCGAGGTCGTCCAGCGCATCGCCCGACCGCTGGCGTTTTTCGGCCTCTCACCCCGCCGGCTGGCCCTGGCGATGGCCTTGGTGATCCGCTTCATCCCGGTGATGCTGGAGCGGATGGACCAGATCGCGCAAAGCTGGCGCGCCCGGTCGCCCCGGCGTCCGCGCTGGCGGGTGCTGGTCCCGGCGACGCTGGCCGCGCTTGACGACGCGGACCGCGCGGCCGAGGCCTTGCGGGCGCGGGGCGGGGCTGGTTAAAGGGCGCGCAGATCCTTGGGAGACAGAGATGGAACGCAGCCTTACGCATATCGCCCTTTTCGCCGCGCTGATCGCGGTCCTGGGCCTGATCCCCAAGATCGACCTTGCGGCCGGGGTGCCGATCACCGCGCAGTCGCTGGGCATCATGCTGTGCGGCACGGTCCTTGGCGCGCGGCGCGGGGCGCTGGCGGTCCTCTTGTTCCTCGCCCTCGTTGCCGCTGGCCTGCCGCTCTTGTCGGGCGGTCGCGGGGGGCTTGGTGTCTTTGCCGGGCCGTCGGTCGGCTATCTGGTGGGCTTCCCCGTCGCGGCCTTCGTGACCGGCTGGCTGGTCGAGCGGACGACGCTGCCCGTGGGCTATGCCGCCACCGCCGCCGCCGTGATCGGCGGGATCGGGGTGCTGTATCTGTTCGGGATCAGTGGCATGGCGATCATGCTGGGCAAGACCTGGCCCGAGGCTGCGCTGCTGGGCATGGCCTTCCTGCCGGGCGATATCCTCAAGGCCGTGCTGGCCGGGATGGTCACGCAAAGCCTGGCGCGGATGCGTCCTGCCTCGCTTCTGTCACGCGCCTGAGGCTTCGACCAGCAGCGCCGTCCCGAGACCCCCCGCCGCCGCGATGGCGGCGAGGCCCTGGCCCCGGCGCAGCCCGTGGAAGAGCCGCACTGCAAGCACCGCGCCGGAGGCTCCCACCGGATGCCCCCGCGCAAGGCCGCCGCCGGCGGGGTTGACTGAGGCCGGGTCAAGCCCCGCACCCTCGACCACGGCAATGGCCTGAACGGCATAGGCTTCCATGACCTCTGCCATTTCCACGGGCTCCCCGCCCCAGATCGCCCGGATCGCCGCGATCGGGGCGGTTCCCGGCTCCTCCGGGTCGCCCCCGACCGTCGCGCCGCCCAGGACCGTCAGCCCCTGCCCTCGCGCCAGCCG
>JARFTV010000008.1:366-15466 GCA_029289325.1 Alphaproteobacteria bacterium | reverse complement strand
CACAGCGCCGCCGCATCCGCCGCCACCGCCGCCGTGGCGGCCGTGATCGAGCCATGCACCAGCGGCGCCCGCGCCATCAGCCGGGGGGAGAGGCGGCGCGGAAAGGCGTCGCAGGTCACGCCCGCCAGCGGCACGATCTCGGCCGGATCAAGGGTCAGGGCCTTGGCGTGGCTTTCGGCGGCCCATGCCTCCTGCCGGGCGCGGGGGATGGCCAGCCGCTGCGCCAGGGCGTCGGCGGCCTCGGCCATGCCGGGGTCGCGGTCGGGCCAGGGGGTAAAGGGGGCCTCGTCATAGGCCACGGGCGGCCCGCCGTTCGGGTCGGTCGCCAGCCGCAGGGGACGGCGCGAATAGCTTTCGGCCCCGCCCGCCAGCACCACCTCGGCGGCACCCGAATCGACCAGTGCCTTGGCCAAGAGGATCGCGTCCAGCCCGCCCGCGCATTGCCGATCCAGTGTCAGCCCCGCCACATGGCCCAACCCCGCTGCCAGCGCCACCCGCCGCGCCGGATTGCCCCCGGCCCCCAGCGCGTTCGACAGGATCAACTCGTCCACCCGGTCGCGCTCGATCCCGGCATCGGCCAGCACCGCCTGCACCACCGGCGCGGCCAGATCCTCGATCCGCAGGCGCGAGAAGGCCCCGCCGCGCGGGACCACCGCCGTCCGCCGCGCCGCGATCAGACGGGCCATGTGAGCCGGGCCTCCAGCGCGCGAAGGTCGGTCTTGCCCGAGGCGAGGACCGGCCAATCTTCCTGCCAGATCAGGGCTTTCGGCGCCTTCAGCGGACCAAGCTCGGCCCGCAGCCGCGCCAAGACCGCCGCCTCCGCCGCCGGATCGCCCAGCACCAGCGCCACAAGGACCATCCCGCGGCGGGCATCGGCCACCGGCAGGACGGCCGCGCGCGAGATGCCCGGCAGACCTTCCAGCAGCGTCTCGATCGCCTCGGGAAAGACGTTCTGGTCCGCCACCGTCACCATCCGCCCGGCCCGACCGTCCAGATAGAGGAACCCACACTCCAGCCGCCCGATCTCGCCCACCGTCAGCCAGCCGTCGCGGAAGCGGGCACTCCCCTCGCCCTCGGCATAACGCAGGAAGAGATAGGGGCTGCGGACCCAGACCTCGCCGCCCTCCACCCGGATTTCCACCCCTGGATAGGCCCGTCCGACCGAGCCCTGGGGCGTGTCGCAGTCGGCGAGCGTGATGAAGCTCGTCTCGGCCGCTCCGTAGAACTCCCGCACCTCGGCCGCCGGGGCCAGCCTTGCCACCGCCGCCCGCAGGCGGGCGTCCAGCTTCGAGCCGCCGACCAGCACCAGTCGCAGGTCGGGGCAAAGGCCCTCCCCCTCGACCAGCAGGCGCAGTTGGGCGGGCGTGGCATAAAGATGGGTGATCCCCCGATCCGCCAAAGCCCGGCGCTGCCGGTCCGGGCGCAGTGCGTCCACAAGATGCACCTCGGCCCCCAGATGCAGCCCCTCGACGGCGCTATAGAGCGCAAGCGAATGCACCAGTCGCCCCAGCACCGCCACCCGCGCGCCGGGACCGATGCCGAAGGCTGCGTTGACCGCGAAGCTGGCGGTCCAGGAACATTGTGTCCGCAGGATGCGCCGGGGCTGACCGGTGGAGCCGGAGGTCAAGGTCTCGAACACCGGCTGGTCGAGGGCTTCGGGCGGCGGCTGGTCCGGTGCGCCGATGCGGAAGGCGGGATGACCAATGGCGGCGGCAAGGCCCCTGGCGCTGTCAGTCAGGACCGACGGTGACGACACGCAGCTTTCCGCGACGCCCCCGGCCGGAACCTCGCTGCCCGCGCTGTCGAACAGCCGGGCCGCCGGGTGCCAGCGGAAGCCGTCGCTCATGCCAGCAGCGTCGCCATCCGCCGCAGCGCCAGAAGATAGCCCTCGGTCCCGAACCCCGCGATCACGCCCTCGGCCCGCGAGGAGACAAAGGAATGATGCCGGAATGCCTCACGCTTGTGGATGTTGGAGATATGGACCTCCAGCACCGGGCCGTCGAAGGCGTTGAGCGCGTCGAGAATGGCGACGGAGGTATGCGAATAGGCGCCCGGATTGATGATGATCCCGGCTGAGGTGCCCCGCGCCTCCTGGATCCAGTCGACCAGCTGGCCCTCATGGTTGGATTGCAGCGCTTGCAGGTCAAGGCCCAGTTCTCCGGCCAGGGCGGCGACCTTCGCCACCACATCGGCCAGGGTTTCCCGCCCATAGATCTCGGGCTGGCGAAGGCCCAGCAGGTTCAGGTTCGGGCCGTTCAGAAGGGTGACGCGCTTCGACATGGCGCGACATTAGCCCCGCGCCTGCACAAGCGAAAGGAAAAATGGCGGCTTTCCGGGACCCGAAGGATCAGCCCGAAAAGCCGCCCAGGGAGACATCGTGTGCCCCGGACGGGGCGGGTCTCAGGCCACCTTTTCCAGCACCACCTCGGGCGTGATGCCCAGGGCGCGGACAACCTCGCGCGTCAGGTGGGGACGGTTCAGCGTGTAGAAATGCAGATCCTCGACCCCGCCTTGCAGCAGCTTGTCGCAAAGCTGGGTGCATTGGGTCAGCGCCAGCAGATCCTCACGCCCGTCGCGGGCAGCGGTGGCGAAGGCCTCATCCAGCTTTTGCGGAACTTGCGCGCCGCAGCGGCGGGCGAACTTCTTGGCCCCCTCCCAACTGGTGATCGGCAGGATCCCAGGGATGATCGGCGCGTCGATCCCGGCCTTCACGCAGGCATCGCGGAAGCGGAAGAAGGTGTCGGCCTCGAAGAAGAACTGGGTGATTGCGCTGGAGGCGCCCGCGTCGATCTTGCGCTTCAGCCAGGTCACGTCCGAGGTGCTGTCGGCGGCGTCCGGGTGCGGTTCCGGGTAGGCGCCGACGCGGATCGTGAACTTGCCGGTGCGGGCCAGCTTTTCGACAAGCTCCACCGAATTGGCGAAGCCCAAGGGATGCGGCACGAACCGCTCTGCCCCCTTCGGCGCGTCGCCGCGCAGGGCCACGATCTCGGTCACGCCGGCGGCGGCATAGGATTCCGCGATGGCCAGCGTCTCGGTCTGGGTGGCGTCAACGCAGGTCAGATGCGCCGCGACCGGCAGGCCGTAGTTGCGGTGAATGGTCGAGACGGCCTCATGCGTCAGGGTCCGGGTCGTCCCGCCCGCGCCATAGGTCACCGAGACGAAGGAAGGCTGCATCGGCGCCAGCGCCTGCACCGTTTCCCAAAGCCGGAACGAAGCGTCCAGCGACTGCGGCGGGAAGAATTCAAAGCTGATGCGCGGGGCCATGGTCGTCTCCTTGATTGCCCCTCTTGTCGCAGATTCATGGATGTGAGACCAATTCATAGTTCTCACGTTCTTGATGAGGTTCATTCATGTACATCGAGCTGCGCCACCTGCGCACGATCCGCGCGATCCAGCAGGCCGGAGGTCTGGCGCGCGCGGCCGAGATGCTGAACATGACGCAATCGGCGCTCAGCCATCAGGTGAAGGGGCTGGAGGATCAGGCCGGGATGGAGCTGTTCGTGCGCCGGTCGAAACCGATGCGCCTGTCCGCCGCCGGGCACCGGATGCTGCGCGCGGCCGAGCGGATCCTGCCCGAGATCGACGCGATGGAAGAGGAATTCCGCGCGCTCCGCGCCGGGCGAACCGGGCGGCTGCACATCGCCATCGAATGTCACGCCTGTTTCGACTGGCTTTTCCCGGTGCTGGAGCTTTTCCGCCACGCCTGGCCCGAGATCGACGTCGACATCAAGGCCGGCCTCGCCTTCGAGGCCCTTCCCGCCCTGAACCGCGAGGATGTGGATCTGGTCATCTCCTCCGACCGTGAGCCGCCGCCGGGAATCGTGTTCAACCCCTTGTTCGACTACCACCCGACCTTCGTGGCCTCGGCCCAGAACCCCCTGGCCGCAAGGGAGTTCATCACCGCCGAGGATTTCCGCGACCAGGTGCTGATCACCTATCCGGTCAGCCGCGACAAGCTGGACGTGTTCACCGAACTCCTGACCCCCGCCAAGGTCGAGCCCCGGGCCCAGCGGACGGCCGAACTGACGGCGGTAATCCTGATGCTGGTCGGATCGAACCGGGGTGTGGCGGTCCTGCCCGACTGGGTGATGCGCGAGGTCAAGACGAACGCCGATTACGTCACCCGCCCGCTGGGGCCGGAATCCGTGACCAAGCGCATGTATGCCGCGACGCGGGACGAGGATGTGGCCAAGCCCTACATGGCCCACTTCCTCCGCCTTGCCCGCAGCGAGCCGGTCAAGCTGCAACGCGGGCTCTGAGGCTTTGCGCAAGACCGCTTCGGGATTAGACTGCCGGGGAGGAGGGTGCCGATGCGGACCTGTCTCCTGCTGCTCCTTTGCGCCACCCCGGCCGGCGGCGACTATCGCCTGGCGCTGGCGCTGGCCGCCGATGTCTCCCGCTCGATCGATGCGGCGGATTACATCATCCAGACCGAGGGCCTCGCTGCCGCGCTGGAGGATTCGGACATCCGCGCCGCGATCTTCGGGCCAGAAGGGACCGTGGCCCTCGCCGTCTACCAGTGGAGCGGCAGCACGCATCAGGAGTTGATCCAGCCCTGGTTGATCCTGGAACGCCCCGAGGACCTTGACGCCGCGATCTGGGCGATCCGCCGCGCCACGCGGCCCGAACGGCGTCAGGTGACCGCCCTCGGTGCGGCGCTGCGCTATGGCGCGGACCTCCTGGCCAAGGCCCCGCCCTGCGCCCGGCGCGTGCTGGACGTGGCGGGCGACGGGCGCAACAACGAAGGCCCTTCGGTCGCCAGCATCTATGCCCGCGACCTCTTTGACGGGATCACCGTCAACGCGCTGGCCATCGGCGAGCATGAGCTCGACGTCACGCGCTACTTCCGGGATGAGGTGATCCGCGGCCCTGGTGCCTTTGTCGAAATCGCCCCGCGCCAGACCGATTCCCCCCAGGCGATCCGGCGCAAGCTCTTGCGGGAACTGGAAGGTCCGCAGATCGGCCTCGTGGCCCCCGCCGCGACCGCCGGGAAATCCTGACCCGCCTCGGCCCGGTTTTTCCTTGGACTTGCCACGTTCTGTGGCAATCCTGCCGGTGTCGGATCGGACAGCGGAGGGCGGGATGCAGCGCCGGGACGTCATCTTGATGCTGGGCGCGCTGTGTGCGTCGCGCCCGGCCCTTGCCACCTCGGCCATCGACGGCCCGGCACGGGTGGTGGCACGGATCTCGATCGCGAACCAGCGGATGCAGGTCTTCCACGAGGGGCGGCATCTCTTCACCTGGTCGGTCTCGACGGCCAAGGCCGGGAAGATCACCCCCACCGGGGTCTTCCGTCCCGAGTTCCTGTCGCGGCACCACCGCTCCCGCCGCTACAACAACGCGCCGATGCCGTTCTCGATCTTCTATGACGGCAATTATGCGATCCACGGCACCGACCAGATCCGGCGGCTTGGCAAGCCCGCCTCGAACGGCTGCGTCCGGCTGCACCCCGACCATGCGAAGATCCTGTTCGACATGGTCCGCTGGGAAGGGATGGAAAACACCCGGATCGAGATCGTTCGCTAGGTCCGCGCCCCTTTCTTTCCTGGTCACTTGCCGCTATAGCCCCGGGTTTGGAACGACGTGGAGCGGAAGATGCAGGGCTCGGCCAACCTCAACCTGATGATCAAGGCAGCGCGCAAGGCGGGCCGCAGCCTGGTGAAGGACTTCCGCGAGGTGGAGAACCTGCAGGTCTCGACAAAGGGACCGGGCGACTTCGTCTCCAAGGCGGACCGTGAGGCCGAGCGGCTGATCAAGGAGGAACTTCTGGGCGGCCGCCCGACCTATGGCTGGCTGGGCGAGGAAACCGGCAGCACCGCCGGGGCCGACCCGACGCGGCGCTGGCTTGTCGACCCCCTGGACGGAACGACGAACTTCCTGCACGGGATGCCGCATTGGGCAGTCTCCATCGCGCTGGAGCACAAGGGTGAGATCGTCAGCGCCGTCGTCTATGACCCCGCCAAGGACGAGATGTTCTGGGCCGAAAAGGGCGCAGGCGCCTGGCTGAACGACAACCGCCGCCTGCGCGTCTCGGCCCGCCGCGCGATGCATGAGGCGGTCTTTGCCACCGGCGTGCCCTTCGGCGCCAAGGCCACCTTGCCCGCGATGCTGAAGGATCTCGGCCGCTTGATGCCCGCCTGCGCCGGCGTGCGGCGCTGGGGCTCGGCATCGCTGGACCTCGCCTATGTCGCTGCGGGCCGCTTTGACGGCTATTGGGAGCGCGAGCTTTCCGCCTGGGACGTGGCGGCGGGCGTGCTTCTGGTCAAGGAAGCCGGCGGCCTGGTCGAAGGGCTGCGTCCCGGAACCGATCCGCTGGACGGGGCGCTGATCGCGGCGAATGACGGCCTGTTCAAGGGCTTCGCCGACGTCCTTCGCGCCTGACGGCGCGGCCAGGACCCAAATTTCTTCAGCAAGAAATTTGTCAAAATCCTTGCTCAAGGATTTTGGCTAGCCCCGACGCCGCGGCACCAGCGGGATGTTCGACCGGGGAAACTGCGTCTCGGGATGCGGCGGCTTGCCGCGTGTCGCCTGCCAATAGTCCCGCGCCCCCCGGCGCAGCCAGACCGGCAGCGTGAGCACAAGCCCCGCGACGAAGCCCCCCGCATGGGCCCAGTAGGCCACCCCGCCAGCGTTGCTGGGCGTGCTGAGGCCGGAAAAGACCTGCAGCGCGAACCACAGGCCAAGGACGATCCAGGCCGGTATCGCGAAGATGCGGAAGAAGATCAGGAAGACGAACAGCACATCCACCTTCGCCCGCGGGAACAGCAGCAGATAGCCCCCCATCACCCCGGCAATCGCGCCCGAGGCCCCGACCATCGGGATCGGTGAGCCCAAGTCTGCGGCCGTCTGCAACCCTGCCGCCGCAAGCCCGGCAGCAATGTAGAAGGCCAGAAACCCGAGATGGCCCATCTCCTCTTCCAGGTTGTCGCCATAGATCCACAGGAACAGCATGTTCCCGGCCAGATGCAGCCAGCCGCCGTGCAGGAACATCGAGGTGAGGAAGGTCTCATACCCCTCGCCTGCCATGATCCGGGCGGGAACAAGGCCCCACTGGAAGAAGAAGGCGTTCAGCTGCAACTCGGACTTGGCCGCGAAATACCACAGGAAGATCAGGATATTGGCCGCGACCAGCGCGAGGGTGACATAGGGCGTCTGCCCCGACGGGTTGTGGTCGCGGATCGGAAACATGGGTCAGCGTCCCCGATCCGCGCGGGTTGGTCAAGCATCGGCCACCGCCGCCAGAAGCTGGGCATTGCCGCCCGAGGCCGTGGTGTCGATGCAGAGATGCCGCTCCAGATGGGCATGGCCCGCGTCGGGCGCGGCGACCAGCGGCAGGATGGGCCCCTTGCGGCTGGCCAGCGCCTGCGCATAGGCGCGCCCCGCCTCGGCCTCGCCCCACCAGAGCGCGCCCGAGAAGCCGTCCAGCTTGGCCAGAGCCTGCGGGTCAAGCCCCGGCGCCTCGACGGCGTGACCGCCCAGCTTGCGGACCGCCTCGGCCTGCGCCAGCGCCGTTGCCCGCCCGGGGCCAAGGCAAATCAGCGGGGCGCGCGGGGTCAGGGTCAGCCGGTTCGATTCGCCGGTCGGGCCAGGCATGTCCTCGGCCTGCGGCGGGGTCGCCACGAAGGGGGCGGCCAGCGCCTTGGCTACCTCGGCCGCCGTGGTCCGGGCCTCGTCGGGTTGCGCCGCCGGCACCGGGGCCACGGTGAACCGGGTCAGGTAGTGCGGCCCCCCAGCCTTGGGTCCGGTCCCGGACAGCCCCTCGCCCCCGAAGGGCTGCGAGCCTACCACCGCGCCGATCTGGTTGCGGTTGACATAGGTGTTGCCGACGTTGATCCCGTCCACGATATGCTGCACCCGGTCGTCGATCCGGGAATGGAGTCCGAAGGTCAGCCCATATCCGGTGGCGTTGATCGCCGCGATCACCTTGTCGATTTCGGTCGCCTTGAAGGTGGCGATGTGCAGGACCGGCCCGAAGATCTCGCGCGGCATGTCCTGGATGCCGTTCACCGAAAGGACCGTGGGGGCGATGAAGGTCCCCTGCCCCGGCGCCCGGATCTCCTTCAGCACCCGGCCATCGGCGCGCGCCGCCTCGACATAGGCGCGGATCCCGGCCTCGGCTTCGGCGTCGATCACTGGGCCGATATCGGTGGACAGCAGCCACGGATCACTCAGCGAAAGGTCCTCCATCGCGCCGAAAAGCATTTCCGTGACCGTGTGGGCGACGTCCTCCTGCACATAGAGGCAGCGGAGAGCGGAGCAGCGCTGGCCCGCGGACTGGAAGCTGGAGGCGATGATGTCGCGTACTGCCTGTTCCGGCAGCGCGGTGCTGTCCACCAGCATCGCGTTCAGCCCGCCCGTCTCGGCGATCAGCGGAGCCGTAGGATCAAGGTGCTCGGCCATCGAGCGCCGGATCGCCTGCGCCGTTTCGGTCGAGCCGGTGAAGGCCACGCCATTCACCCTCGGGTCACGGGTCAGCGCCGCGCCCACCGTCCCGTCGCCGGGCAGGAGTTGCAGCGCCGTAGCAGGCACGCCTGCCGCCAGCAGGTGATCCACGGCGACCGCCGCGATCAGCGGGGTCTGCTCTGCCGGTTTCGCCAGGACTGCGTTGCCCGCGGCCAGCGCTGCGGAGATCTGGCCGCAGAAGATTGCCAGGGGAAAGTTCCAGGGGCTGATGCAGGCAAACACGCCCCGCGCCGGATACGGCTGGGCGGTCTGGCTGGCATAATAGCGCAGGAAATCCACCGCCTCGCGCAGCTCGGCCACGGCGTCGGACAGGGTTTTGCCCGCCTCGCGCGCCAGAAGCGCGAAGATGCGGCCAAAGTCCTCCTCCATCCGGTCGGCGGCGCGGTTCAGGACGGTGGCACGCTCGGCCGGGGCGGCTGCCCAAGGCTCGGCCAGCCGCAGCGCAGTGTCCACATCCGGCAGCGCCGCCGTGGTGACGTGACCGACAAGCGCGCCCGTCGCCGGGTTCAGGACCGCAAGCTGCGGCCCGCCGACCTCCCGCCCCGCAAGGCGCGGCGCCGCATCGATCCGCGCTTCGGCAAAGGGCGCGCGGGCCGCCTCGATGGCCGCAAGGTCGGCGGCATCGGTCAGATCCCAGCCCTGGCTGTTCTTCCGCGCCCCGAACAGCGCCGGTCCGGTCTTCAGCGCGGGGCTGGGGATCGCGGGCAGCGCCTCGACGGCGGTGATCGGACAGGCGGCGACCGTCTCTGGCGGCACATCCTCGTCGACGATCTGGTTCACGAAGCTGGAATTCGCCCCGTTCTCGAGCAGCCGCCGGACGAGATAGGCCAGCAGATCGCGGTGCGCCCCGACCGGAGCGTAGATCCGGCACCGGGTGCCATGGTCGGTCAGCACGATGTCGTGCAGCCGCTCACCCATCCCGTGCAGGCGCTGGAACTCATACTCCAGCGGGGTGAGGCCCTGATCCTGCGCCATATGCAGGATCGCCGCGACGGTATGGGCGTTGTGGGTGGCGAACTGGGGGTAGATGCGGTCGGTCAGGGACAGGAGCTTGCGCGCATTGGCGATATAGGAAACGTCAGTCGACTGCTTGCGGGTGAAGACCGGGAAGCTCTCCAGCCCCATCACCTGCGCGCGCTTCACCTCGGCGTCCCAATAGGCGCCCTTGACGAGCCGCACCATGATCTTGCGGTCCAGCTTGACGGCCAGCGCGTGCAGCCAGTCGATCACCGCCCCCGCGCGGCGGCCATACGCCTGCACCACGACCCCGAACCCGTCCCAGCCCTTCAGCGCGGGGTCGGACAGCGTGGCCTCGATCACCTCCAGCGACAGGGCAAGGCGGTCGGCTTCCTCGGCGTCGATGTTGAACCCAAGTCCCGCCGCCTTGGCCAGCGAGGCCAGCGCCCGGACGCGGGGCACCAACTCCTCCATCACACGGTCGCGCTTGGCGACCTCATAGCGCGGATGGAGCGCGGACAGCTTGACCGAGATCCCCGGATTGGTCCGGATGTCGTTGCCCTTGGCGGCGCGGGCGATGGCGGTGATGGCGCGGGAATAGCTCAGGTGATAGCGGCGGGCGTCAGCTTCGGTCCGCGCGGCCTCGCCCAGCATGTCGTAGCTGTAGGTATAGCCCTTCGCCTCCAGCTCCGCGGCGCGGTCCATCGCCTTGTCGATCGTCTCACCCAGAACGAAGTTGCGCCCCATCTCCTTCATCGCGCGGGAAACGGCGGTGCGGATCACCGGCTCGCCCAGCCGCCGCACGGCGCCGCGGAGCGCACCGGCGATCCCGCCCTCGCGGTCGTCCAGCACCTTGCCAGTCAGCATCAGCGCCCAGGTCGAGGCGTTCACGAGGCTGGAGGCCGATTTCCCCAGATGCCGCCCCCAGTCCGACGGCGCGATCTTGTCCTCGATCAGGGCGTCCATCGTCTCGGCGTCCGGCACGCGCAGCAGCGCCTCGGCCAGACACATCAGCGCGATCCCCTCGTCGGTCGACAGCCCGTACTCCGCGAGGAAGACCTCCATCAGACCCGGCCGGGAACTTCCCCGGATTCGCTTCACGAGGTCGGCCCCCTGCGCCACGATGGCAGCGCGAGCGGGCGCATCCAGCGCGGCCTCGGCGGCCAGGCGCTGGACCAGAGCGGTCTCGTCGGTGAGGGTCCCGGTGGTGATCACGGACCAGGCGGAGGGGGCGATATCCTTGGGCATGGGGGCACCTTTCTTTCCGCCCAGAATATACCCAAATCGCCGGGCTGTTTTCCCGAAGTCTTCGTGATACACGGCCGGAATGACGCATTTCTCCGGATTTCCCAATGCCAAATGACCGCATCGACCTCGACCGCTTCGACCTTGCCATCCTCCGCGTCCTGCAGACCGAGGGGCGCATCGCCGCCGTCGAACTCGCCCGCCGGATCGGCCTGTCGAAATCGCCGACCCAGGCCCGGATGAAACGACTGGAGGAGGCGGGGCTCATCACCGGCTACCGGGCCATCCTTGACCCGATCAAGATGGGCCTCGCGCATGTCGCTTTCGTCGAGGTGCGGCTCTCGGACACGCGCGAGGCGGCGCTGACCGCATTCAACAAGGCGGTCCTGACCGTGCCCGAGGTCGAGCAGTGCCACATGATGGCCTCGAGCTTCGACTACCTGCTCAAGGTGCGGACCGCGGATATCCAGTCCTACCGCCGGGTCCTGGGCGAGGTGATCTCGGCCCTGCCGCATGTCGCTTCGACCTCGACCTATGTGGCGATGGAGGCGGTGAAGGAAGTCTTCTGACCGATACGTCAGGCGATCCCCCGGCGAACCGGGTCCGCCGGGGGGATCGCCCGCTGGTGCCCGCGGCCGGACTCGAACCGGCACGGCCTTGCGGCCAGGGGAGTTTAAGTCCCCAGCGTCTACCATTCCACCACGCGGGCGGGCAGTGCGCAGCATAGCGGCTTCGACGCCAGCCGAAAGCCCCCCCGGACCCCGGCCCCGGGCAAGATTTGACAGACGGCCCGCAACAGCTAGGCTCCGGTCAGGAGAAGCAGATGGCCGACGCCCACCCCCTGCCCCGCGACGCGCTGCGCGAGATCGTCGAGGCCAGCCTTGCGCATCTGGTCCGGCTGATCCGGCCAGACGGCCGCTTCATCTATGCCCATCCCGCCGGCGCGCCGGACCAGCCGCTGGACGGCTACAACATGCTTCGCCACTGCGGCACGCTGTGGTTCATGCTGCGCGCCGTGAACGACCTCGGGCTGCGACTGCCACCGGCCGAGGCCGCCGCGATTGCCCGCGCTGTCGGCTATGCCGCCGGAAAGTTTGACCGCCCAGCCTGGCTGGCCGAGCCGACCCTCGCCCTGGTCACCCGAGGGGCCATCAAGACCGGGGGAATCGGCCTCGCCCTCGTCATGCTTCAGGAATACGCCAAGGCCCCCGGCCTGCCCGCAGCCACACCCCTTCCCCTCGACCAGACCATCGCAGCCCTTGCCGCCTATGGCCGCGCCCAGCAGGACGGAACCGATGTCCTGCACAAGCGCCAGTTCGCCGACGGCGCGGTCCTGCCGTTCCGCAGCGACTATTATACCGGCGAGCTTCTCCTCGGCCTTTTCGTCACCGGCCAGGCGGACCCCGGCACCATCGCTTTGGCCGAGGCACTGCTCGCCCGCCGTTACGGTGTCCCCGAGCAAAGCCACTGGATGGCCTATGCCGCATGCGAGGCCGCCGAGCGCGCGCTGGTCGGCGAAGAGCGGCTGGTCGGCTATCTGACCGACCTCGTGACCGCGATCCTTGACCGCCGCGCCTATCGCGAGCGCCGTCAGTCCACCCCCATCGCTTGCCGCAGCGAGGCGCTGACCCGGTTCGCCCTCCTCTGCGACCGCTGGCCCGGCCGGTTCCCCGACAGGCTCCGCGACGCCGCGCTCAACGCCGCGGATGACAATCTGACGCTGCAACTTGACTGGTATGCCGATGGCCAGTTCGGCAAGGGGGATGAGGACGACCGGGTGCAGATCGACTATATCCAGCACAATGCCACGGCCTTCCTGAACCGCTGGCTCTGCCACTAGCGGCTCCCCGTTCGGCTGCGTCTTCCCTTCGCCCCGCGCGAGGAGGGACGAAGTCATCGACGGCCTCCCGCTCAGGGCTCCGCCCCCGGCGCAGCCAGCAGCCGCGAGACCAGCTCGAAGCTGTTCCGCACCCCCAGTTTCCGGATCATGTTCGCCCGGTGCACCTCCACCGTCCGGGGCGAGGATCCGGTGGCAAGCGCAATCTCCTTCGAGGTGAAGCCGTTCACCAGATAGCGCGCGATCCGCCGTTCCGTCGGCGTCAGCGCCCCCGCCGGCCCCTTGCCCTCCAGCGGGCGATAGGTCCAGACCGCCAGCCGCTGCGGATCCTCGCGGTCCAGCGCCGTGCCGTGGCCCTCCATCCACAGGACCTGCCCGTCCTTGCGCCGCATGAAGCGTTCGTCCCGGTAGACCTCGGCCGCGAGCATCGCCTTGCGCGCCCGCTCGCCAATCACCTCGTAATCCGTCGGTCCGGGGTAAAGCACCCGGATCGACTGCCCCTCCAACTCGCGCGGGGTCCAGCCGAACACCGCCTCAACCCGAAGCGAGGCGCGCAGGATCACCCGGTCGGCCAGGACCAGCGTCGCATCCGGGGCGTGGCGGAAGGCCAGGCGCTCGTAATCCATCACGGGGGCTTTCTACGTAGAGACCTACGTATTCTTACGGATGGTGGCCGCCAGCGCAATCTTCCACCATCCAGCCCATGCTCGGCGCCCTTTGGCGCAATGGGGGGAGATTGGAATGAACAAGGTATATCCCAGCGCCGCGGCGGCGCTGGACGGGCTCTTGAAGGACGGGATGCTGATCGCCGCCGGAGGCTTCGGCCTCTGCGGCATCCCCGAACTTCTGATTGCCGCGATCCGCGATGCCGGGACCAAGGGCCTGACAGTTGCGTCCAACAACGCGGGCGTCGACGGCTTCGGCCTGGGCCAGCTGCTGGAAACCCGGCAGGTCAAGAAGATGATCTCGTCCTATGTCGGCGAGAACGCGGAATTCATGCGTCAGTATCTCTCGGGCGAGCTGGAGCTGGAATTCAACCCGCAAGGCACGCTCGCCGAACGGATGCGGGCCGGCGGGGCGGGCATCCCCGGCTTCTACACCGCGACCGGCGTCGGCACCGTGATCGCCGAGGGCAAGGAACACCACGACTTCGACGGCAAGACCTATATCCTGGAGCGCGGCATCGTGGCCGACCTCTCCATCGTGAAGGCGTGGAAGGCGGACCCGTCGGGGAACCTCGTCTTCCGCAAGACCGCGCGCAACTTCAACGTCCCGGCCGCCACCTGCGGCAAGACCTGCGTCGTGGAGGTCGAGGAAATCGTGCCGCTGGGCAGCCTTGATCCCGACGCGATCCACCTGCCGGGGATCTATGTCCACCGGATCGTCCAGGGTCAGCACGAAAAGCGCATCGAACAGCGCACCGTGCGCAAGCGGGAGGCAGTGTGATGAGCGAGGCAAAAGGCTGGGACCGCAACGGCATGGCCGCCCGCGCGGCACAAGAGCTGCGTGACGGGATGTATGTGAACCTGGGCATCGGCATCCCGACGCTGGTGGCGAACTACATCCCGCAGGGCGTCAACGTGACCCTGCAATCCGAAAACGGGATGCTCGGCATGGGCCCCTTCCCCTATGAGGGGGAAGAGGATCCCGACCTGATCAACGCTGGCAAGCAGACGATCACCGAACTGCCGCAGACCGCCTATTTCGACTCGGCGACCTCATTCGCCATGATCCGCGGCGGCAAGATCGCCATGGCGATCCTCGGCGCGATGGAAGTGGCCGAGAATGGCGATCTCGCGAACTGGATGATCCCCGGCAAGCTGGTCAAGGGCATGGGCGGGGCGATGGACCTTGTGGCCGGCGTGGGCCGCGTGGTCGTGGTAATGGACCACACCTCGAAACACGGTGAGTCCAAGGTGCTCAAGGCCTGCACCCTGCCCCTCACCGGCAAGGGCGTGGTGGACCGGATCATCACCAACCTTGGCGTCCTCGACGTGGGTCACAAGGGGCTGCACATCGTCGAACTCGCCCCCGGCGTGACCGAGGCCGAGCTTCGCGCTGCGACCGAAGCGACCATTGTCGACTGATCCCCGGATCACGCGTGAGCACGGGGCGACCAAGGGTCGCTTCGTGCTTCGTCGCGGGGCGGAGGAGGCGGAACTCACCTACTCCGTCACCACTCCGACCCTGATCATCGCGGACCATACCGGTGTCCCGGACAGCTTCCGGGGCAGCGGAGCGGGCCTTGCGCTGGTGCAAGCCCTAGTCGCCGCCGCACGGGACGAGGGTTTCAAGATCATCCCCCTCTGCCCCTTCGTGAAGGCCCAGGCCCGGAAACATCCGGAGTGGGCCGACGTCTTTGCCTAGCCGCCCTGCGTGTCCCGCGCGGCGGTCGCGCCGCCGGTGGCGATGACGCGGAAGATGCAGGGATCGGTCACCAGCTCGGGCGGGGTCATGCACAGGCCCTGCGCCACCTGCCAGGCCGCCAGCACCTTGGGCACATAATCCCGCGTCTCGGCATAGGGCGGCACGCCCTGGTTCGCCTTCACCGCGCCCTCGCCCGCGTTATAGGCGGCCAGCACCATCAGCGGATCATTG
>JARFTV010000008.1:0-356 GCA_029289325.1 Alphaproteobacteria bacterium | reverse complement strand
CGCATCAGCCAGTCCAGATAGGCCACGCCGCCCTTGATGTTCTCCACCGGATCCTTCGAATCGCTGACCCCGAAACGTTTCGCCGTGGCCGGGATCAGCTGCATCAGCCCGACCGCGCCGGCATGGCTCACCGCTTCGGGCCGCCCGGCACTTTCGATGCCGATCACCGCCAGAACCAGCGCGGGTGAAACCCGCTTGTCCAGCGTGGCGCGCAGGATGTCCTTGCCATAGCGGTCCGCCACCGCCTGCAGATGCTGCATCCGGGGCGCGCCGACGACAGTCCCGCCCGGCCCCTGCCCCAGCGCCGCCAACGCAAGGTCGACGCGGCCGCTGGCCTCGGCAATTCCGCCAGGCAC
>JARFTV010000091.1 GCA_029289325.1 Alphaproteobacteria bacterium | reverse complement strand
AAGCTCGAACCTCTCCGAGGCTCGGCGCTCCTACACCACGCCGTGGGACACTATCACGTTGCATTGGTCACCACTCCGGAGGGGCTGCCGCTTCCGGGCTTGGCACAGGTGGCCAAACAGCAAGGAATACATCTGGGGAATGCCTTGGCCGCGCACCTGACCGACGATACACCCTTGCCGCCCTTCTGAACTGGCCCCCTTTTCGACCGGACACTCGGGCATAACCATGGAGGCTTAGGCATATGCCTGAGCACGTGCTTATGTCTTCTTTGGTTGCCGCCCGTGATGCAAGAGGCTTCAGACCCCGGTGGCTTTTGATCGAGTGCGAACTTCTTTCAGGCCTCGGTTTGCGGCACATCAGAAGCCGCGGGCCAATATGGTGATCTGCGGGTCAGGGCCACATCTGAGATTCGAGCTTTGCGCTCGTAGACATAAACTGGTTTTCCCGATCCGGATCTGTTCGATCGTTGCCGCCCATTCAGGTCGTCGTCTTCTCACACCTCCCCTGGCACCGACGCTGACAGGTTCGACATCATTCTCATGTCGCAGTTGCCAGCGCCGGATCTCGGTAATCCTCTTTCTTCGTCAGCATTGCCCAGATCTGCCGCGCCATCTTGTTGGCCAGCGCGATTCCGACCAGCATCTTGGCTTTGAGCGTCAGCATCCGACCGATCCAGCTCTCGGCCGGAACCTTGTGGCGCGCGCGGCCCATGATCCGGGTCATCGCCCCGATGATCAACAGCCGTCGTATGTCAGTCTGGCCAGCCTTGGATATCCGTCCAAGCCGCGCCTTGCCGCCAGTGGAATGCTGGCGCGGGACAAGGCCCAGCCAGGCCGCGAAGTCCCGGCCGCACCTGAACTGCGCCATGTCGGGTGCGAAAGCCTCGACTGCCAGCGCCGTCAGAGGCCCGACCCCCGGCATCGTTTGGAGTCGGCGCGCCGTGTCGGTCTCGGCTGCGAGTTCCTTCAGTTTTCTGGTCTTGGCGTCGATCCTTTCCGTTTTCTCTGCAATCTGCGCCAGCAGATCCCGGCACTCCGCGATGACCAGTTCCGGTAGATCGCAGTCGGAGTCCTCCACCACGGCCTCGATCCGCTTCAGGTTGCCGAGACCGACAGGGAAGACGCGGCCATATTCGTAGAGCACCGCGCGTAACGCATTCACCAGTTCGGTGCGCTGGTGGACGAGGCGTTCGCGGCCCCGGAACAGCACCGCCTTGGCCTGCTGTTCCGCCGACTTTGGCGCCACAAAGCGCATCTCGGGCTGGCGTGCCGCGATCACGATCGCCTCGGCATCGGCCGCGTCATTCTTCTGGCGCTTTACGAAAGGCCGGACGTATTGCGGCGCGATCAGCCGGGCTTCATGGCCGAGCCCCTGCATCTCCCGCGCCCAGTAGCTGGCGCTGCCGCAGGCCTCGAAAACCACCACGCACTCAGACTGCTCAGCCATGAACCGCTGGAATTGCTCCCGCGTCAGTTTCTTCCGGAACTTCACATGCCCGGTCATCGAAGCCCCGTGGACTTGGATAACACGCTTTGCCAGATCCACCCCGATTATCGTATCCTTCATCTCGCCGCCCTCTCCGCTTCGTGGCTTACAGCACCACAATCTTGGCACATTGCGATGCCGTCCGGGGAGGGCGGCAACCATCCCATCTGAGATAGAGATCATCACCGATGGCGGCCGTCGGCGCCGCTGGACTGCCGCCGAGAAGCTGCGGATCGTGGAGGAGACGCTGGACGATCGGGCCAGCATCTCGGTCGTGGCCCGCCGCAATGGCGTGGCACCGAACCTGCTGTATCGTTGGCGGCGGCTCATGCTCGAAGGGGGGAGTGTCGCCGTGGCCGAGGATGATGACGTCACCAGCAACAAGGTCGTCCGTCAGATGGAGGACCGCATTCGCGAACTCGAACGCCAGCTCGGCCGCAAGACGCTGGAGGCCGAGATCCTGCGCGAGGCTCTGGACAAGTCACGGTCAAAAAAACCGACCTTGCTCGGGCGGTCGCCGCTGAAGGACGATTTCCAGTGAAGGCGGTGGCAAAAACTCTGGGCGTGGCCCGCTCGAACCTGATCAGCCGGCTGAGCGGCAGGACGAAGCCGCGTCGGCGCTATCACAAAGCGCAAGACGCGGCGATGGTGCCAAGGATCACCGCGCTGGTGACAGTGCGGCCAACCTATGGCTATCGCCGGATCACCGCAATCCTGAACCGGCAACTGCGCTCGGAAGGCCTTGCACCGGTCAACCACAAGCGGGTCTATCGGATCATGAAAGCCCACAGCCTGCTGCTCGCTCGGAAATACACGGAGCGGCCCGAGCATGTCCACGACGGGAAAGTCATTGTCCTGCGCTCGAACCTGCGCTGGTGTTCAGATGGGTTCGAGTTCATCTGGCTCGGAACGGCGACATCGTCCGCGGTGCCTTCATCATCGACGCGCATGACCGCGAGATCATCGCCTGGCGCGCCGTGATGAACGCCGGGATCAGCGGCTCCGACATCCGCGACATCATGCTCGAAGCCGTAGAACGCCGCTTCGACGCATATCGCGCCCCGTCGGTCATCGAGATGCTGTCGGACAACGGCTCGCCCTACATCGCGAAGGACACGCAGATCTTCGCCCGCCAGTTGGGCCTGAAACCCTGCTTTACGCCAGTCCAGAGCCCACAAAGCAACGGCATCTCGGAGGCCTTCGTGAAGACGCTGAAGCGCGATTACGTCCAGGTGACGCCGCTGCCGGATGCCCAGACCGTTCTCGGATTGATCGGAGGCTCGATCGAGGACTACAACGACAACCACCCGCACTCAGGGCTGAGAATGCGCTCGCCCCGCGAGTTCATCGCAGCCCAAACCGCAACCGCCTGAGTGTCCGGTGAAACGGGGGCAAGACCAAAGACGTGAAAATCCAGCTGCTTTAGTTCGGTGAAGCGAAAGGCATTCCCCAAAGTCCATTAACACGTTGATCTTATTGGTGACCCCGGCAGGATTCGAACCTGCAACCTGCCCCTTAGGAGGGGGCTGCTCTATCCAGTTGAGCCACGGGGCCATCACGCCTGTCTTAGGATGCAAGCGCTCAGGCGGCAAGAGTGTTTGCCGCGGCGGACCGGCGCGGCGGCGGCGGGATCGGTGCTCAGCGGCCCGGGGTTTCCCATGTCAGGCCGTGGGCCCTGTAGATGGCCTCGACGCGGCCGTCGGCGGTCGCGGCGGTCAGGATGTCGTCGACCTCGTAGCTGAGCATCCTCGCCGTGTAGAACGCCGTCGCCACGCCGACCGGCCATGTGCCGATGGCTAGGCCCGGCAGGGGACCGGATTCCACCGCGAAATCCGGATCGTCCTTCAGATGATGCTCAAGCTGCGCGCGCAGGCCCATCACCGCGACCACCTCGCCCTCGCGCAGCAGGTCCACCACGTCCTCGAGCGCGCGGCGGCGCTTGATGTTGGGCAGAACGCCCGGCAGGCCGGTCAGGTAGAAATCGGCCAGGCGGTGATCCTCGACGCCCACGGGGCGGGTGCGGAAACTGCCCGGAAAGGGCGGCTCGTCGGGGAATTCCGAGCGGCGATAGGCGATTGACAGGCGTTCCTGCGCGTAGCGCCCGGTCAGGGCGGTCAGTTCGTTGCGCTGGTCCAGTTCGCGGTTGTAGGGCACGCGCATCAGCACGTTGACGATGCGCCGGCCCATGTAATGGCCGCGCCAGATGTAGTTGCGCAGGTCCTTGTCCACATCCTCGTCGGCCGGCAGATCGACGAGGCGCAGCTCGACGCCAAGCTCCCGGGCGATCAGGCCCGCCAGATCAACGTCGACGCCGACCAGGGCGCCCCGGTCGTCGCGCCACGAATAGGGCGGGAAGTCCTGATAGACGCCGATCTCGATGAAGCCCCGTTCCCTGATCTCGTCGATGTCGATTCCGACCTGATCGCGGCCGGAATCGTCCGAGGGGTATTCACGCGCCGAAAGTCCCGACCCGGCCAGGGTCAGGACGATGGCGGCGATCAGGGCGGCAATCCCGGGGATCAGTCTCATCCGCGCCTCCGTGCGGTGATGTGCGGTGGTGCCTCAGCGTGCGACCGACAGCCCGCCGGTCAGGGTCTCGTCGGCGGTCCGCAGCGAGGCGTCGCCGCCGGTGTCGAGGATGATCGCGGCGCGGCGGGCGATGCTGTCGGCCTTGGGCGCCCCCGACAGGGTCGGCACGGCCTCGGCGATCTCGGTCAGCTCGGCCTGAATCGCGGCGATCTCGTCGGCATAATCGGCCGCGGTGGCCGTGCCTGCGGCGATCGCTTCCTGCTTGGCGCGCAGGCCGTCGCGGATCTCGCGCAGGCGTGGCATGTATTCGGCGATGCCGTCCGGATCGGGACGCGTCTCGATATAGGTGCGGATCGCCCACATGGCCTGCTGGTTCATCACGCCGTCAAAGGCGGGCATCCGGTCGCCCGAGCCGTTGCGCAGCCGTTCCAGATACCATTCATCGTCCAGATCCTCGGCTGCAAGATAGCGCAGATCCGGCGCCAGCCCGCCCGAGATCACCTCGAGCCCGTGGCAGCGCGCGCAGTTCTGGTTGTAGGCGCT
>JARFTV010000047.1 GCA_029289325.1 Alphaproteobacteria bacterium | reverse complement strand
AACCGCGTCTCGAAAACCGTCAAGGGTGGCAAGCGCTTCGGCTTTGCGGCTCTCGTCGTCGTTGGTGACCAGCGCGGTCGCGTCGGCTTCGGTAAGGGCAAGGCCAAGGAAGTGCCGGAAGCGATCCGCAAGGCGACGGAACAGGCCAAGCGCTCGATGATCCGCGTGCCGCTGAAGGACAGCCGCACCCTGCACCACGACATCGAAGGCCGCCACGGCGCCGGCAAGGTCGTGATGCGGACCGCCGTTCCGGGGACCGGCATCATCGCCGGCGGCCCGATGCGCGCCGTGTTCGAGATGCTGGGCGTCCAGGACGTCGTCGCCAAGTCGCTCGGCTCGCAGAACCCCTACAACATGATCCGCGCCACCATCGACGGGCTGAAGCACGAAGCCTCGCCCCGTTCGGTCGCGTCGCGTCGTGGCAAGAAGGTTGCGGAAATCCTCCGCAAGCCCGAAGCCGAAACCGTGGAGGCCTGAACATGGCTGCCAAGAAAACCATCGTCGTGAAGCAGATCCGTTCGGCCGCCCGCCGTCCGGCCGTGCAGACCGCGACCCTGAAGGGCCTCGGCCTGAACAAGCTGAACCGCACCCGCGAACTGGAGGATACCCCCTCCGTCCGCGGCATGGTGAACTCGATCAGCCACCTGGTCGTGATCGTCGAAGAGCGCGGCTGATCTTCTCGCAAGGGTAGGGTGGGCGATTCGCCCACCCTGCACTGGCAAAGCGCCCTCGCGGAAACGCGGGGGCATTTGCTTTTTGGAAACAGTGTATTGATTTTATTTTCTACCTATAGCGGCTTGAAATAAGCCGTCAAAGTTGTGAATGATTGCGCCAGGTAATTGGGGCTTTGGTATGAAGAAATTTGCGTTAACCAGTGTACTTCTTATCGGTGCATGTGTTGCAACTGGTCCTGTCTCCGTCGTCTATAAACCCGGTTCCACCGGCGCCCAGCGGTCAAGCGCACTGCTCGAATGCGAAACTCAGGCCCTCGCCAAGGTACCGCGGGCAATGGCTACAGGCGTCACCCCCTCCTACACGACCCCTTCCAACGTCCAGTGCTATGGAACCGGTTATTCGGTCAGTTGCTACAACTATGGCGGGCAGACGTATGGTGGAGATCTATACTCCTACGACGCAAATCAGGATCTGCGGGACCGCGTCACCCTTCAATGTCTGCAGCAGAAGGGCTACCAGGTCATAAGCCTTCCGCAATGTGACGCAGAACAAGCGAAGCGTGCCATCTCTGCTTCAGGCAAGCAGCCTACCTATGACAAGATCGAATGCGTTGTTGATGGTGGCTATGTCCTGAAATGAAGGACAAGGAAAAGCGGGGGGAATCTTCACCCCCCGTTTCTCGGCAGGGGCGACTGCTCCCACAAACCGCCCTTTCCCTTGCCGTCCCGGCCGCCCTGCTGTAATCGCGCCCGGTGGTCATTCCCGGCCACGAGAATCAAGAAAAGCCGTGGGCGTCCCGTTTTCGCTTCGGGGGCGCATCCGGCAAGGAGAAGCGACATGAAACTGCATGAACTCGCCGACAACGAAGGCGCGGCGAAGAAGAAGAAGCGCGTTGCGCGCGGCCCCGGTTCGGGCAAGGGCAAGACCGCCGGCCGTGGTATCAAGGGTCAGAAGTCCCGTTCGGGCGTGGCTCTGGGTGGCTATGAAGGCGGCCAGATGCCGCTGTATCGCCGCCTGCCGAAGCGCGGCTTCACCAAGCCGAACAAGCTGCACTACTCGGTGGTCAACCTCGGCCTGATCGAGAAGTTCATCGCTGCCGGCAAGCTGGACGCCAAGGCCGAGATCACCGAGGACGCGCTGGTCGCGGCCGGTGTGACCTCGAACAAGCGCGACGGCATCCGCGTGCTGGCCAAGGGCGAACTGAAGTCCAAAGTCAACCTGACCGTCACTGGCGCCTCGGCTTCGGCCGTGGAAGCGGTGGAAAAGGCTGGCGGCAAGGTCACGCTCCTCGCCCCCGTGGCGGCTGCGGCCGAATAAGGCCCCCGGGCGCGGCTGCGACCAATTAGGGATTGTGAGCGGCCATAAGGTCGCTTACATCACACCAAGTTTTCCCGCGCCGCCGAACCGGAGAACGGTCCGGCGGCGCTTGGCTTGAAAGAGACCTGACATGGCATCTGCTGCAGAGCAAATGGCGGCGAACCTCAGCTGGGGCATGCTCGGCAAGGCGACCGACCTGCGCCAACGCATCTTCTTCACCATCGGCCTGCTGATCGTCTACCGGCTTGGCACCTATATCCCGGTCCCGGGGATCGACGGCCAGGCCCTGCGGGATTTCATGGCCGACGCCAGCCAGACTGTCGGCGGGATGCTGAACATGTTCACCGGCGGCGCGCTGGCCCGGATGGGGATCTTCGCGCTGGGGATCATGCCCTATATCTCGGCTTCGATCATCGTGCAGCTTCTGGCCACGATGTACGCCCCCTGGCAGCAGCTGAAGAAAGAGGGTGAGCAGGGCCGCAAGAAGCTCAACCAGTACACCCGCTACGGCACGGTGGGTCTGGCGATCCTGCAGGGCTACGGTATCGCCATGTCGATCCAGGGCGGCGGCCTCGCGCATGAGCCGGGCCTGTTCTTCATCGCCTCCTGCGTCATCACGCTTGTCGGCGGGACCATGTTCCTGATGTGGCTGGGCGAACAGATCACCGCCCGCGGCATCGGCAACGGCATCTCGCTTATCATCTTCGTCGGCATCGTCGCCGAGATTCCCGCCGCCATGGCCCAGTTCTTCGCGCAGGGCCGGTCCGGCGCGCTGTCCACCCCGGTGATCCTGGGCGTGATCGTGATGGTCGTGGCCGTGATCGCCTTCGTCGTCTTCATGGAGCGCGCGCTGCGCAAGATCTCGATCCTCTATCCCCGCCGCCAGGTGGGGATGAAGGTTTATGAGGGCGGCTCGTCCCACCTGCCGATCAAGGTCAACCCGGCGGGCGTGATCCCGGCGATCTTCGCCTCCTCGATCCTGCTTCTGCCGACGACTGTCTCCACCTTCTCGGGCGGCGGGACCAGCCCGGTCCTGTCCTGGCTTGCCGCGAACCTTGGCTACGGCCAGCCGCTGCACCTTCTGTTCCTCGCGGTGATGATCATCTTCTTCGCCTATTTCTACACGCTCAACGTGACCTTCAAGATCGATGAGGTCGCCGAGAACCTGAAGAACCAGAGCGCCTCGATCCCCGGCATCCGTCCCGGCAAGAAGACCGAGGAATATCTGGAATATGTCGTCAACCGCATCCTCGTCCTTGGCTCGGGCTATCTCGCCGCCGTCTGCCTTCTGCCCGAGGTGCTGATCGCCGAACTGGGTATTCCCTTCTACTTCGGCGGGACCTCCGTGCTTATCGTCGTCTCGGTGACGATGGACACGATCCAGCAGGTGCAGTCGCATCTTCTGGCCCACCAGTACGAAGCCCTGATCGAGAAATCGCAGCTTCGTGGACGCAAGAAGCCTGGCGCCAAGGCGCCCAAGGCCCCCGCACGGCGCTGATCGCATGACAAACATCATTCTTCTGGGACCGCCCGGCGCGGGCAAGGGAACGCAGGCCAAACGTCTGGAAGAGACCCGCGGCATGGTCCAGCTCTCCACCGGCGACATGCTGAAAGAGGCGATCGCCAAGGGCACCGAGCTTGGCCGCCAGGTCGAGGGGATCATGGCCCGGGGCGAGCTGGTGACGGACGAGATCGTCATCGGCCTGATCGAGGGCAAGATGAAGGATGGCGCCAAGGGCGGCTTCATCTTCGACGGCTTCCCCCGGACCCTGAAGCAGGCCGATGCGCTGGGGCAGCTGATGGCCCGGATGGGGGCGACGCTTGACCGGGTGATCGAGATGCAGGTCGACGACGCCGTGCTGGTGGCGCGCGTCACCGGCCGCTTCACCTGCGGCACCTGCGGCGAGGTCTACCATGACGTGACCCGGCCGACCAAGGTTCCCGGCGTCTGCGATGTCTGCGGCGGCACCAACATGAAGCGGCGCGCCGATGACAACGAGGAAACGCTCAAGACCCGGCTGATGGAATATTACAAGAAGACCTCGCCCCTGATCGGCTATTACTATGCCAAGGGGCAGCTTTCTGCCGTCGACGGGCTGGCCGAGATGGACGCTGTCTCGGACGCGATCGCCAAGGTTCTTGACAAAGCCTGAGAAATTGCTCTCGCGGCCTTGACGGCCCCGGCAATTGCTCCTATTGCACGGCGTCCCGCGGTGGAATCGCCTTGCGGGCCTTCCATATTGGAAGTTCGTATCGCCGGGGCAAGGACCCGTGCGGTGTTGTGAAAAAAGGTTCTGGCGCTACGGAACCGCAACAGAAGAAGGACGACACGTTTGGCACGTATTGCTGGCGTCAACATTCCGACCGCGAAACGGGTTCCGATCGCGCTCACCTACATCACCGGGATCGGCCCCAAGACCGCCGAAGGCATCTGCGAGGCGCTGAAGATCGACGCGGCCCGCCGCGTGAACCAGCTGACCGACGCTGAGGTCCTGGCGATCCGTGAATATATCGACGCCAACCTGACCGTCGAAGGCGACCTGCGCCGCGAAGTCACGATGAACATCAAGCGTCTGATGGACCTTGGCTGCTATCGTGGCCTGCGTCACCGCAAGGGCCTGCCGGTCCGCGGCCAGCGCACCCACACCAATGCCCGTACCCGCAAAGGCCCCGCGAAGGCCATTGCCGGCAAGAAGAAATAAGGGGGTCTGACCAATGGCACGTGATACCAAGACCACCCGTGGCAAGAAAAAAGAACGCAAGAACATCGCCGCCGGCGTGGCGCATGTGAACTCGTCGTTCAACAACACCAAGATCCTGATCTCGGACGTCCAGGGCAACGCGATCTCGTGGTCGTCCTCGGGCACCATGGGCTTCAAGGGCTCGCGCAAGTCGACGCCTTACGCTGCCCAGATGGCTGCCGAAGACGCCGGCAAGAAGGCGCAGGAACATGGCGTCCGCACGCTGGAAGTCGAAGTGCAGGGCCCCGGTTCGGGCCGTGAATCGGCGCTGCGCGCTCTGGCTGCCGTGGGTTTCCAGATCACCTCGATCCGCGACGTGACCCCGCTGGCGCACAACGGCTGCCGCCCGCCGAAGCGTCGCCGCGTCTAAGGCATTGATTTCTGCCGGGCCGTGGGGGGATCACCCCTCGCGGCCCGGTTTTCGTCGTTTACGATCCTCGGGCGTCCGCCGGCTTTCGGACATTGGCAGCGGACAAGAATAGGGGCTTCAGAATGATCCATAAGAACTGGCAGGAACTCATCAAGCCGACGCAGCTGGTCGTGAAGCCGGGCGCCGACGCCGCCCGCGTCGCGACGGTGATCGCCGAGCCGCTGGAGCGTGGCTTCGGCCTGACGCTGGGCAACGCCCTGCGCCGCGTGCTGATGTCGTCCCTGCAGGGCGGGGCCATCACCTCGGTGCAGATCGACAACGTCCTGCACGAGTTCTCCTCGGTGGCCGGCGTCCGCGAGGACGTGACCGACATCGTGCTGAACCTCAAGGGCGTCAGCATCAAGATGGAAGTCGAAGGGCCGAAGCGCCTGTCGATCTCGGCCAAGGGGCCGGGTGTGGTGACCGCCGGTGACATCTCGGAATCCAACGGGATCGAGATCCTGAACAAGGATCACGTGATCTGCCACCTGGACGAAGGCGCGGACGTGTTCATGGAGCTGACCGTGAACACCGGCAAGGGCTATGTCTCGGCCGACAAGAACCGCCCCGAGGATGCGCCGATCGGCCTGATCCCGATCGACGCGATCTATTCGCCGGTCAAGAAAGTGTCCTACGAAGTCACCCCGACCCGTGAGGGCCAGGTGCTGGACTATGACAAGCTGACGATGAAGGTGGAAACCGACGGCTCGCTGACGCCCGAGGACGCCGTGGCCTATGCCGCGCGCATCCTGCAGGACCAGCTGTCGATCTTCGTCAACTTCGAAGAGCCGGAATCGGCCAAGGTCGGCGAGATCGACTCGGGCCTGGAGTTCAACCCGCTCCTCCTGAAGAAGGTGGACGAGCTGGAGCTTTCGGTCCGTTCGGCCAACTGCCTGAAGAACGACAACATCGTCTATATCGGCGACCTGATCCAGAAGACCGAGGCGGAAATGCTCCGCACCCCGAACTTCGGCCGCAAGTCGCTGAACGAGATCAAGGAAGTGCTCTCGGGCATGGGTCTGCATCTCGGGATGGATGTCGAGGACTGGCCGCCGGAAAACATCGAGGACCTCGCCAAGCGGTTCGAGGACCAGTTCTGAAAAACGTAGGGTGCGTGAAATCACGCACCCTACCAATGCCCGGTCAGCCGGGGAAAACCTGGGCAATCCCGCCCCAACGACGTCGGTCCAACGCAGGCCGGCAACACAAAGCAAAACGAGACGTTAGGAGACCATCATGCGTCACGCCCGCGGCTACCGCCGCCTGAACCGCACCCACGAACACCGCAAGGCGCTGTTCGCCAACATGGCCGGCTCGCTGATCGAGCATGAGCAGATCAAGACCACCCTGCCCAAGGCCAAGGAACTGCGCCCGATCGTCGAGAAGCTGATCACGCTTGCCAAGCGCGGCGATCTGCACGCCCGTCGCCAGGCCGCCGCCCAGCTCAAGCAGGATGCCTATGTCACCCGCCTGTTCGACGTGCTCGCGGCCCGCTACAAGGACCGTCAGGGCGGTTATGTCCGCATCCTGAAGGCCGGCTTCCGCTATGGCGACATGGCCCCGATGGCGATCATCGAATTCGTCGATCGTGACCCCTCGGCCAAGGGTGCCGCCGATCACGCCCGCACCGAGGCCGCCGAAGGCTAAGCCTCGGCACCGGACCAGACCGGGGGCCCGCCACATCGGCGGGCCCTTTTTTCATGCGCGGGACGGTCGTGGGAATGCCTCCTCCTTCGCCCAGAGGTTGCGGGTCCGGCAAATCGGTTGCTATATGGCGGCAAGACCAGTTGTCGGGGATTGTGGATATGACGCGGACCAAGGGCCTGGAACTGGGCCTGGCAAAGCTGTCCGAACTTGCACCAGCGGGCTATGCGCTTGGGCTGCACATCCGCTTCGCCTCGGCCCAGATCATGGTTCAGACCTATGACCCGCGCTGGATCGAGCTTTACACCAGCCGCGGCTACATGATGTGCGATCCCCTGGTGTCCTGGGGCTTCGGAACCGAGGGCGCCGTCCGGTGGAGCGCGCTGGACCACCCCGATCCGCACCGCGTGATGGAGCAGGCGGCCGAATTCGGCCTCCGCTACGGAATTGCCGTTTCCCACGGGCCGACCAGCTCGCGCACGATCGGCGGCTTTGCCCGCACCGACCGTGAGTTCAGCGACATCGAGATCGACGCCATCTCGGACCTGGTCCGCGTCCTGCACCGCGAATCGACGCCGCCGGAAAAGCTGTCCGGCCCGCAGCTCGAGGCGCTACGACTCATATCCAAGGGGTTCCGCTACTCGGAAGCCGCGCAGCAGATCGGCATCACGGAAAGCGCCTTGAAGGCGCGCCTGCGCACGGCGCGCGAAAGGCTGCTGTGCCGGACGAATGCCGAAGCGATCCAGCGGGCCATCGAGTACAAGCTGCTGTGACGCAGCCCCCAGCAGGACAGGTTTTTCACCGCGCTGGAGGCGAACATGCAGACCACGACCCTGTCCTTTCAGAACATCCATGACCATGGGGTTCTGTTCACCAATCTTCTCAAGGCACGCCGCGAGACCTTCATCGTCCAGCGAAAATGGGACCTGCCCGAGGTCGACGGGATGGAGTTCGACCAGTACGACACGCCGCAAAGCCGCTGGATCGCGGTGCATGACGGCAGCACGGTGCTGGCCGGCATCCGCCTGACCCCCACCACGGCGCGCTGCGGGATCTATTCCTACATGATCCGCGATGCGCAGCGCGGCCTGCTCGAGACGATCCCGCCGAACCTGCTTTTCGAACCGGCCCCGGTCTCGCCCCTCGTCTGCGAGACGAGCCGGGTCTTCGTCGCGCGCGACGTGGGCGCCGAGATCCGCAGCAAGGTCCAGCGCGACCTCATGCTCGAGATGGTGGCCAGCGCCCGCGCACTGGGGGCCGAGCGTCTGATCGGTCTCTGCCCCTCGATCTGGGGGCGCTGGATGCGGCGGATCGGATTCCAGACCGAAACCATCGGGCCGGTTCTCGACATCGGCGGGGTGCCGAACCAGTGCATCGCGATGAACTGCCCGCAGGTCCTGCACTGATTGGCCCGGTCCCTGCGCGGTCCTTCCCGGATCGGCGCAGGGACGGCCCGGCCTCAACCCGGTTGCCGAGGCGGCCGGAAACTCCCAGATTGCGGGCAAAATCAAGCCAGAGGCGCCCCATGTTGCGATCGCTGTTCCTTGCTCTGACCCTTACCCTGACCCTGCCCGCCGCGGCCGAAACCCTGCCGGAAAGCGCCGAGCAGATCGCGCTGTCCTTCGCTCCGGTGGCCCGCGCCACCGCTCCGGCCGTGGTAAACATCTATGCCCGCCAGCTCGTCCGTGACCGCGCCAATCCCTTCGCGGGCGATCCGTTCTTCGACCAGTTCTTCCAGGACTTCGCCGCCCCGCCACGGGTGGAGAACTCGCTCGGTTCGGGCGTCATCGTCTCGGCCGAGGGGATCGTGGTCTCGAATCACCATGTGATCGCCGATGCCACCGATATCCGCGTCGTGCTGTCCGACCGCCGCGAATATCCCGCGACGGTCCTTTTGGACGATCCGCAAAGCGACATCGCCGTGCTGCGCGTCGAAGCGCGCGAGCCGCTGCCCGCCCTGACCCTAGGCGACAGCGATGCGCTTCAGGTCGGGGATCTGGTCCTGGCCATCGGCAACCCCTTCGGCGTGGGCCAGACCGTCAGCTCGGGCATCGTCTCGGGCCTTGCGCGCTCTGCGTTGCAGGTGGGGGACGGGACCGGCTACTTCGTCCAGACCGACGCGCCGATCAACCCCGGCAATTCGGGCGGGGCGCTGGTGGACATGGGCGGGCGGCTTGTCGGGATCAACACCGCGATCCTGACCAGGGATGGCGGCTCGAACGGGATCGGCTTTGCCGTGCCCTCGAACCTCGTCGCCGCCGTGGTGGCGCAGGCGCAGGCCGGAGCGACCCGTTTCCTGCGCCCTTGGGCCGGGATGCAGGCGCAAGAGGTCGATGGCTCCCTTGCCGAAGCCCTCGGGCTCGACCGCCCGCTCGGCGTGATGATCACCCGGCTTCATCCGCAAAGCCCCTTTGCCGCCGCCGGGCTGGTGGACGGCGATGTCGTCCTCTCCCTTGGCGGCGCGCCAATCAACACGCCGCAGGAATTCCTCTACCGGCTCTCTGTCCTCGGCAACGGTCCGCAGCGCCTCACCTATGTCCACGACGGCCAGCCGCGTGAGGCGGATGTCACCCTCGCCCCCGCGCCCGACGATCCGCCGCGCGACCCGCAGACGGTGACCGAGGATGTGATCCTCCGCGGCGCGACCCTGGCCCGGATCAACCCCGCGGTGATCGCCGAACTCCATTTGCCGCTGGATGCCCAGGGCATCGCGGTGCTGGAGGCGCGCGACTTCGCCCACGATGCCGGTCTGCGCGCGGGCGATATCCTCGTCGGCCTGAACGGCCAGCCCGTCACCACCCCGGCCGAGGCGCTGGCCCTCGCCCGCCAGCCCGCGCGCCGCTGGCAGATCGACCTGATCCGCAAGGGCCAGCCCCTGCGCCTGCGCTTCCGGCTTTAGTCCGGCGCGTGCGCCCGGTAAGGTGACGGCATGGCCGACCTCTTCGACACGCCCTCCCGTCCCGACAGCGGCCCCCGCCCGCTGGCCGACCGCCTGCGGCCCAGAACGCTGGCCGAGGTGATCGGTCAGGACAAGGTCCTGTCCCGCGACGGCCCCCTTGGCGCGATGCTGGCGGCGGGCTCCCTGTCCTCGCTGATCCTCTGGGGCCCGCCCGGCGTCGGCAAGACCACCATCGCGCGGCTTCTGGCCGATGAGACCGACCTGCATTTCGTCCAGATCTCCGCGATCTTCACCGGCGTCCCCGAACTGCGCAAGGTGTTCGAGGCCGCCCGTCTCCGCCGCCAGAACGGCAAGGGCACGCTCCTCTTCGTGGACGAGATCCACCGTTTCAACAAGGCGCAACAGGACGGCTTCCTGCCGCATATGGAGGACGGGACGATCCTCCTTGTCGGCGCGACGACCGAGAATCCCAGTTTCGAACTGAACGCCGCGCTGCTGTCACGCTCGCAGGTCATCGTGTTGGAGCGTCTGTCGCTTGCCGATCTTGAACGCCTCGCGCAGCGGGCCGAGAATGAACTCGCGAAGGCCCTGCCGCTGAAGGGCGAGGCGCGCGAAGCGATGCTCGAGATGGCCGATGGCGACGGCCGGGCGCTTCTGAACCTGATCGAGCAGGTCGCCGCCTGGAAGGTCGACGGCACGCTCACCCGCGACCAGCTTGCCCAGCGGCTGATGCGCCGGGCCGCGAAATACGACAAGTCGGGGGAGGAGCATTACAACCTCATCTCCGCGCTGCACAAATCCGTCCGCGGCAGCGACCCCGACGCCGCGCTCTACTGGTTCGCCCGGATGCTGGAGGGGGGTGAGGATCCCCGCTTCCTCGCCCGCCGCATCACCCGCATGGCGGTCGAGGATATCGGCCTTGCCGACCCCCAGGCCGAGGCGGTCTGCCTCGACGGCTGGCAGACCTACGAACGACTGGGCTCGCCCGAGGGTGAACTCGCGTTGGCGCAGGCCGTGGTCTACCTCGCCCTCGCGCCCAAGTCGAACGCGGTCTACACCGCCTACAAGGCCGCGCGGGCGGCCGCGCGCGAAACGGGGAGCCTCATGCCGCCCAAGCACATCCTGAACGCGCCGACCCGGATGATGAAGGATATCGGTTATGGCGCGGGCTATGCCTATGACCATGATGCCGAGGACGGGTTCTCGGGGCAGAACTACTTCCCCGAGGGCATGAAACGCCCGGTCTGGTACCTCCCCCCCGAACGCGGGTTCGAGCGTGAGTTGAAGAAGCGCGTGGATTACTTCGCCAAGCTCCGCGCGAAACGGCAGGACGGGTAGCACCGATTTCTTCGAAGAAATCGGACCGGAGCCTTCAAAGGCTCCGCCTCGGAATTTTTGAAAATTCCGGGGCCCGGCGCGCAAACATTGACAATTCCGGCGCTCCGCCGCAAACGGAGCCATGTCCCAGACCCTTCCCCTCATCGCGCTTGGCGGCGCGCTCGGTTCCGTGCTGCGCTACCTGATGGTCGGCGCGGTCGGCGCGCCCTGGGGCACGGCGGCGGTGAACGTGCTGGGCAGCTTCCTCATCGGCGCGCTCTTCGTGCTGCTCGACGCCCGCACCGGCTGGCAACTTCTCCTGATGACCGGCCTCCTTGGCGGCTTCACCACCTTTTCCGCCTTCTCGCTCGACACGCTGAGACTGATCCAGCAGGGTCAGTCCCTCCAGGCCGGGCTCTATGTCCTCGCCTCCGTCGCCCTTTCCCTCATCGCCGTCGCCCTCGGCGTGGCTCTCGCCAAAGGCCTGCAATGACCGTCCAGAACCTGACCGTGACCGAGGATGAGGGCGAACAGCGCCTCGACAAATGGCTCCGCCGCCGCTTCCCGCACCTGACCCAAGGCGCGGTGGAAAAGCTGTGCCGCACCGGCCAGATCCGCGTCGACAAGGGCCGGGTCAAGGCCGCCGACCGCGTGGCCCCCGGCCAGGTGGTCCGCATCCCGCCCCTGCCGCCCGAAGGCCCGCCCGCCGACCCCCGACCGCAGGGGATCAGCGCGGCCGACGCCAGGATGATCCAGGGCGCCGTGCTCTACAAGGACGAGCACATGATCGTCCTGAACAAGCCGGCCGGCCTCCCGTCGCAGGGCGGCTCGGGCCAGGGTGACCGCCATGTCGACGGTTTGGCCGAGGCGCTGAAGTTCGGCTACAAGGACAAGCCCAAGCTCGTCCACCGGCTCGACAAGGACACCTCCGGGGTCCTGATGCTCGCCCGGACCGATCGCGTGGCGCGCGCCCTTTCGGAAGCCCTGCGCCATCGCAACGCGCGCAAGATCTATTGGGCCGTGGTCGCCGGCGTCCCGCATCCCCGCCAGGGCTCGATCAAGTTCGGGCTGGAAAAGGCGCCCGGCCGGGGCAGGGGGGGCGAGGGCGAGAAGATGCTCTGCGTCCATCCCGCCAAGATGGCCGACCATCCCGAGGCCAAGCGCGCCCATACCGATTTCTTCACCCTCTGGTTCCTTGGCACCCGCCTGTCCTGGATGGCGCTGGAGCCGATCACCGGCCGCACCCACCAGCTGCGCGCCCATATGGCCGAGATCGGGCATCCGATCCTTGGCGACGGCAAGTATGGCGGGTCCGAGACCGAGAACCTCGGCGATGGCTGGGGGGCCGGGGCAGGGGGAGAGCTGTCGAAGAAACTTCACCTCCACGCCCGCAGCCTGACCATCGAACACCCGATCACCAAGAAGCTGATGACCTTCACCGCCCCCCTGCCGGATCACATGGCCCGCACCTGGAAGCTCCTCGACTGGAAAGAGGATGACGTCCCCGCCGATCCCTTCGCGGTGATCCGGTGAGCGTCTGGGCACTGCGCCGCTTCTGGACGACGGCGACAACCATTCCGGTTGCGGGCGGCTTTGCCGTGCAGCTTGACGGCAAGCCGGTCCGCACGCCGCAGAAGGCCCATCTGGTCCTGCCGACAGAGGATCTCGCGCGCGAGGTCGCGGCCGAATGGCAGGCGGTCGATGGCAAGGTCGATCCGGGCGGGATGCCCTTTACCCGGATGGCCAATTCCGCCATCGACAAGGTCACGCCGCAATTCGACGCGGTGGTCGAGATGCTGGCGGAATACGGCGGCAGCGACCTTCTGTGCTACCGGGCCGCGCGTCCGGCCGGGCTGATCGACCTTCAGGCGCAGAGCTGGGACCCGCTTCTCGCCTGGGCGGCCGAAACCCTTGCCGCGCCGCTTGAACCCACCACCGGCGTCATGCACCACGCCCAGCCGCCGGAAAGCCTTGCCGCGCTGCGTCAGGCCGTCCGGGCGCTGACGCCCTTCCAGCTGACCGCCTTCCACGACCTCGTCGCGCTCTCCGGCTCTCTGGTCCTGGCCCTTGCCGTGACCCGCGGTCGCCTGTCGGCAGACGAGGCCTGGACGCTCAGCCGGATCGATGAATCCTGGCAGATCCAGGAATGGGGCGAGGACGAGGAAGCGGCCGAGCTGACCGCCCGCAAGCATGCCGATTTCCTGCTCGCGGACCGATTCTTCGGATTGTGCGGGTAACAAATCTGCCAACCGACTGTGCGGGGCGCGGAAGCTGGGCAGATTGCCCGGCGCAATGCCTCGGAAACATGCGTTTTTCCTGATTGTTATCGCAACCGCTTGACGTCTCAAACCGCTTTCGCCGAAACTGGTGGGCACTGGGAGAGGCTCACCTCCATCAGTCAGGCCGGTCGAGGGGTCGACCGGCACAAGAACAGCGCGGCCCGCGAACGGCCGCACACTCAGGAAGAGGTAAGAATGAAAAAAACCGTATTCTTCGGCGCGCTGGCGGCAACCACGCTGCTCGCCGGGCTGGCCAGCGCAGGGACCCTTGACGACGTCAAGGCGCGCGGCGAGCTGATCTGCGGGTCGAACACCGGCCTGACCGGTTTCGGCGCCCCGGACGCCAGCGGCAACTGGGCCGGGTTCGACGTGGACCTGTGCCGCGCCATCGCTGCTGCGGTCCTTGGCGATGCGACCAAGGTCAAGTTCGTGCCGACCACCGGCGAAACCCGCTTCACCGCCCTCCAGTCGGGCGAGGTCGACGTGCTGATCCGCAACTCGACCTGGACGGCGACCCGCGACAGCGAGCTTTCGCTCGATTTCGTGGCGGTGAACTACTACGACGGCCAGGGCTTCATGGTGAAGAAGGACCTGGGCGTTTCCTCGGCCAAGGAACTGGACGGCGCGACGGTCTGCATCCAGACCGGCACCACGACCGAACTGAACCTCGCCGACTTCTTCAAGCAGAACAACATCAGCTACCAGCCGGTCACGGTGGGCGACGACTCGGAAGCGCAGCGCCAGTATCTGGCCGGCGCCTGCGACGCCTATACCACCGACGCCTCGGGCCTGGCCGCCAGCCGCGCGACCATGCCGGATGCCGAGAACCACATCATCCTTCCCGAGATCATCTCGAAGGAGCCGCTGGGCCCAGTCGTCCGTCATGGCGACAGCCAGTGGGGCGATGTGGTGCGCTGGACCTACTACGCGCTGCTGATCGCTGAAGAAAAAGGCGTGACCTCGGCCAATGTGAACGAAGTCGCCACCTCGACCACCGACGAGGAAGTCAAGCGCCTGCTGGGCGTCTCGGGTGACTTCGGCGCCAAGTTCGGCATCGACAACGCCGGCTTCAAGACCGCCATCGCTGCCGTCGGCAACTATGGCGAGATCTACGCCCGCAACATCGGCGAAGGCACCACGATCAACCTGGCCCGCGGCCTGAACGCGCTGTGGACCCAGGGCGGCCTGCAGTACGCTCCGCCCTTCCGTTGATCCCTATCCTGGGGGCGCCCGTCGTGGCGCCCCCGTTTCATTGACAGCGACAACCTGACCGACCAGGGGCTTCAAGACCCCGTCGCCACCGGCAACCCGGGGCCATCGGCAGGCAACAGGGGGAAGCCATGGCAATGGCCACGGACGTGCCGAAAGACAGCTTTCGGCTCTCGATGCTCATCTACGATACGCGCTACCGGTCCTACACGATCCAGATCGTGGTGCTGATCCTCTTCGCCATGGCGGTGGCCTGGCTTCTGAACAACACGGTCCAGAACCTCGCCGTGCGCGGGAAGCAGTTCGACTACAGCTTCCTCTGGCAGCGGGCGGGCTATGACATCGGCCAGCAGCTGATCCCCTACACCAATGACAGCACGCATTTCCGCGCGCTTCTGGTCGGGCTCCTGAACACGCTGGTCGTCGCCTTCTGGGGCTGCATCTTCGCCACCATCCTTGGCGTGATCGTCGGCGTCCTGCGCCTGTCGAACAACTGGCTGATCGGCCGGCTGATGACGATCTATGTCGAGATCTTCCGCAACGTGCCCCTGCTTCTGTGGATCCTCCTGTCCTACGTCATCCTGTCCGAGACGACGCCCCAGCCGCGCGATTTCCGCGTGACCGACGAGATGGCCGCCGCCGGCGAGGAACCCGCCGCCTCGATGATGCTCTTCGACACCGTGGCCGTCACCAACCGCGGCACGAACATCCCCGCGCCGCTGTTCGACCGCGGGCTCGGTACGCTCGACCTCGGCTTCATGACGCTGAACCTGACCTTCTGGGCCATTCTCGCCGTGATTGCGGGCTCGATCTGGGTCAACCGGCGCATCCTCGCCAGCGCCCGCGCGCAGCAAGAGGCGACCGGCGACCGCCCGGTGACCTGGTGGAAGTCGATCCTGGTCCTCTTCGCGCCCACGATCCTCCTCCTCGTCGCCCTGGGCTTCCACCTGGAAATCCCCGAGCTTCGCGGCTTCAACTTCGCGGGTGGCATCCTTGTCGCGCACAGCTTCACCGCGCTGACCATTGCACTGTCGCTGTACACGGCCGCCTTCATCGCCGAGATCGTCCGCGCCGGCATCCTGGCGATCAGCCGTGGCCAGACCGAGGCCGCCTTCGCCCTTGGCCTGCGTCCCAACCGCACGATGAGCCTCATCATCCTGCCGCAGGCGCTCCGCGTCATCATCCCGCCGCTGATCAGCCAGTATCTGAACCTGACCAAGAACACCTCGCTGGGGATCGCGGTCAGCTACCTCGACCTGCGCGGCACCCTTGGCGGGATCTCCCTGAACCAGACGGGCCGTGAGCTGGAGTGTATGCTGTTGATGATGCTGATCTATCTCTCGATCAGCCTGATCATCTCGTCGCTGATGAACCTCTACAACAAATCCGTCCAGCTGAAGGCGCGCTGAGATGAGCGATACGCACGCCCTAACCGTCACCTTCGTCCGCGACACCATGCTGCCGCCCGCCCCGCCCCCGGTGGGGGAACGCGGCGCGGTCAAATGGATGCGCGAGAACCTGTTCTCCACCCCTCTCAACATCGCCCTGACCGTGGTAGGGCTGCTGGCGGTCTATGCGCTGGTCACTGCCGCGCTGCCCTGGTGGCTCAACTCGGTCTGGAACGCCGGGTCGCTGTCGGAATGCCGCCAGATCGTCGCCGCCTCCGCGGGTGAGGGCGCGACCGGGGCCTGCTGGGCCATGATCCGCGAACGCTGGCACCAGTTCCTCTTCGGCTTCTATCCGCCCTCGCAATACTGGCGCCCGGTCCTCGCGCTGGGTCTGCTTGCGGCGGCGCTCGCCCCCGTCCTCTTCGCGGGTCAGAAGCGCAACCTGACCATCGTCCTCGGCAGCGTGGCCGTCTATCTCCTGGTCACGCTCTATCTGGCCGCGACGCCGGCCGGGGCCTTCGCCCTGTCCATCGCCGTGATCCTGGGGATGATCGGGCTGGCCCAGGTGCAGCCCGGCCGCCTGCTCTGGTTCACGCTGCTTTACCCCGCGCTCTGCTTCTGGCTGCTCTGGGGTGGCTCGATCTGGTCGCCGGTCGTGGTCATGGCCGGATTTGCCCTGCTCTACGGCGTGTTCCGCCTGGCCTCGCCCGTGATCGGGCTTGCTCCGGGCGCGGCGGCGGGGATCCTGGTGGCGGTGCTCTGGTGGCTCTACCTCGACATCCCCACCGCCCGCGCCCTGCAACAGGCGCTGCCCTTCGGCCTGCAGTCGGTCAATTCCGACCAGTTCGGCGGCTTCCTTCTGGCCATTGTGATCGGTGTCACCGGCATCACTTTCTCCCTGCCGATCGGCATCCTTCTGGCGCTGGGTCGCCAGTCGGACATGCTGATCGTCAAGACGCTCTCGGTCGGGTTCATCGAGTTCATCCGGGGCGTGCCGCTGATCACGCTCCTGTTCACCGCCTCGCTCCTGCTGCAATACTTCCTGCCGCCGGGGACGACCTTCGACATCATCCTGCGCGTCATCATCCTCGTGACCTTCTTCGCCGCCGCCTATCTGGCCGAGGTGATCCGCGGCGGTCTCGCCGCCCTGCCACGCGGCCAGTATGAGGCCGCCGATGCGCTGGGGCTCGACTACTGGCGCGCCCAGCGGCTGATCATCCTGCCGCAGGCGCTCAAGGTCTCGATCCCCGCGATCGTCTCCACCTTCATCGGTCTGTTCAAGGATACCACCCTGGTCGCCTTCGTCGGCCTGATGGACCCGCTGAAGGGCGTCACGCAGATCGTCCGCGCCGACATCAACTGGAAGGGCATCTACTGGGAGCCCTACATCTTCGTCGGCGCGATCTTCTTCATCATCTGCTTCGGCATGTCCCGGTACTCGATGTACCTGGAACAGAAGCTGAAGACCGATCACCGTTAAGGGCACATCATGGCAGACGCAGCAAAGATGCAGATCACGGACGAAGTCGCGATCCAGATCACCGGCATGAACAAGTGGTACGGTCAGTTCCACGTGCTCCGCGACATCAACATGACGGTCAACCGGGGTGAGCGGATCGTGATCTGCGGCCCCTCCGGCTCGGGCAAGTCGACGCTGATCCGTTGCATCAACCGGCTGGAGGAACACCAGCAGGGCCAGATCATCGTCGATGGCACCGAACTGACCAACGACCTGAAGAACATCGACAAGGTCCGGTCCGAAGTCGGGATGGTGTTCCAGCACTTCAACCTGTTCCCGCATCTGACGATCCTGGAAAACTGCACCCTCGCCCCGATCTGGGTGCGCAAGGTCCCGAAGAAGGAAGCCGAGGAAACGGCCATGCACTTCCTGCGCAAGGTCAAGATCCCGGAACAGGCGCACAAGTACCCCGGCCAGCTCTCCGGCGGTCAGCAGCAGCGTGTGGCCATCGCGCGTTCCCTCTGCATGAAGCCGCGGATCATGCTCTTCGACGAGCCGACCTCGGCGCTTGACCCCGAGATGATCAAGGAGGTGCTCGACACCATGATCCAGCTCGCCGAAGAGGGGATGACCATGCTCTGCGTGACCCACGAGATGGGCTTCGCCCAGGCCGTGGCGAACCGGGTGATCTTCATGGACCAGGGCCAGATCGTGGAGCAGAACGAACCGCGTGAGTTCTTCAACAACCCGCAAAGCGACCGGACCAAGCTGTTCCTCAGCCAGATCTTGGGTCACTGACCCCACAGGTCCGGCGCGCCGCCAGCCGCCGGACCCAAATTTCTTACGTAAGAAATTTGGCAAAATCCTTGCTTAAGGATTTTGGCCCGCACCTGTGCCGCTCGGGTTAAGGCCAGGTTAACGGAATCGGGATCGCCCTGTCAGATCAACGGGTTGACGATTCTGTCCACCGTGGACGGTCAGCGGCGGACCTGCGGCTTCACCCTCGGCTCGGTCGACCGGATCTGGCTCCCCGCGCCGTGGTCGGTGAACAGCTCCAGGATGCAGGCATTCGGCACCTTCCCGTCCAGGATCGTCACCGCCCGCGTTCCCTGCTCGATCGCCATCAGCGCCGTCTCGGTCTTCGGGATCATCCCGCCGGAGATCACCCCCTCGGCCGTCATCCGCCGGATCTCGTCCGGGGTGATCTGGGTCATCACCTCGCCCGCCGCGTTCTTCACGCCCGGCACGTCGGTCAAGAGCAGCAGCCGGTCCGCCTTCAGCGCCCCCGCAATCGCCCCCGCCGCCGTGTCCCCGTTCACGTTGAAGGTCTCGTTGTCCTTCATCCCCGTCGCGACCGGAGCGACGACCGGGATGATCCCGGCATTATAAAGGTCGCGCAGCACCTGCACGTTCATCTCGACCGGCCGGCCGACATAGCCCAGTTCGGGATCGTCCGGCTCGCAGACCATCAGGTCGTCGTCCTTGCCCGAGATCCCGACCGCCCGGCCGCCGGCATCCATGATCGCCTGCACGATCCGCTTGTTGACAAGGCCGGCCAGGATCATCTCCACCACCTGCACCGTGGCCTTGTCCGTCACCCGCTTGCCGCGCACGAACTCGGACTTGATGCCCAGCTTGTCCAGCATCTCGTTGATCATCGGCCCGCCGCCATGCACCACGACCGGATGCACGCCGACCTGCTTCATCAGCACGATGTCGCGGGCGAACTCGGCCATCGCCGCATCGTCGCCCATCGCATTGCCGCCGAACTTGACGACGACCACCGCATCCTCGAAGCGCTGGAGGTAGGGCAGCGCCTCGGACAGCATCTTCGCGGTCGCCTTGGCGTTCTCGGCGGTCAGGGTCTGCTGCTTCATCGGTCCCTCCATGCTTTCGCGCCGCATAAGCCTTTTCCGGCCCCCCGCCAAGACTATTCGGCCAAGCCTTGCCTTCCCCATCGGCAAGGGTAGCTTGTCACGGCAAAGGAGCCCCCGATGTCCGACCAGAAAACCCTTGTCCTGACCGGCGCCAGTCGCGGGATCGGCCATGCCACCGTCAAGCGTTTCTCAGCCGAGGGCTGGCGGGTCCTCACCTGCTCGCGCCAGCCCTTCGACCCGCGCTGTCCCTGGCCGGGGGGCGAGGCGAACCATATCGAGATCGACCTCGCCGACCCGAACAAGACCATCGCCGCGATCGAGACGATCAAGGATAAAGTCGGGGGCAAGATCCACGCCCTTGTCAACAACGCCGGGATCAGCCCCAAGGGCGCCGGTGGCGCGCGGCTCAACACGCTGGACACCGACCTGCGGACCTGGGGCCATGTGTTCCACGTCAATTTCTTCGCCAGCGTGATCCTCGCCCGCGGCCTGAAGGACGAACTGACCGCCGCCAAGGGCAGCATCGTCAACGTCACCTCCATCGCGGGCTCTCGCGTCCACCCGTTCGCCGGGGCAGCCTATGCCACCTCCAAGGCCGCGCTGGCGGCGCTGACGCGCGAAATGGCGCATGACTTCGGCCCGCTCGGCGTCCGCGTGAACGCCATCGCTCCGGGCGAGGTGGAGACCGCGATCCTTTCCCCGGGCACCGACAAGATCGTCGAGAAACTGCCGATGCAGCGTCTGGGCCAGCCGAAGGAAGTCGCCGACGTGATCTGGTTCCTCTGCTCGGACCAGTCCAGCTACATCTCTGGCGCCGAGATCGAGGTGAACGGCGCGCAGCACGTCTGACTCCGTTTCGGAGGCGGGCCGGGCAACCGTTGCGATTCGCGGTGCATGGTTAACGGCTCTCGGGGCGGACCTGCGTCGGGACAGATGCCCGACAGATGCCCGACGCAAGCCAGACGGCCCAACTGGCCGGAGAAAGCCGCTTTAACGCTGCGTTTCCAAGGACTTGTCCGACCGCGCCACGCTGCTCCGCCCGTCGTCTGCCCTGTCGGCGTTCATCCTTCCTCAACCAATTCCCGCCCGCCTCTGCTTTGCCCTCGGTCCCCGCCTCTGGCATAAGGGCGCATCCCGGACGAGGCCCCCTCATGCTTGATGACAGCGACGACGACATCCACCCGCTCTTCCACGGCGCGCCGAAGGGGCTGGAGTTCCGCAAGCTGCGAAAACGTCTCGTGCAACAGGTGCGCGAGGCGATCGACACCTATGGCATGGCCCGCCCCGGAGACCGCTGGCTGGTCTGCCTTTCGGGCGGCAAGGACAGCTATACCCTGCTGGCGATCCTGCACGAATTGAAGTGGCGCGGCCTCCTGCCGGTGGACCTTCTGGCCTGCAATCTTGACCAGGGCCAGCCGAATTTCCCGGCGACCGTCCTGCCCGAATTCCTGTCGAAGATGGGCGTCCCGCACCGGATCGAATACCAGGACACCTATTCCGTGGTCATCGACAAGATCAAGCCGGGCGGCACGATGTGCAGCCTCTGCTCTCGGCTAAGGCGCGGAAATCTTTACCGGATTGCGCGGGAAGAGGGTTGCTCGACCGTCATCCTCGGCCACCACCGCGACGATATTCTTGAGACATTCTTCATGAATCTGTTCCACGGTGGGCGGCTGGCGTCGATGCCGCCGCGGCTCTTGAACGAGGAGGGGGATCTCTACCTCGCCCGCCCGCTCGCCTTCGTGGCCGAGGCCGACTGCGACCGTTTCGCCAAGGCGATGAACTATCCGATCATCCCCTGCGACCTCTGCGGCAGCCAGGAGGGCCTCCAGCGCGCCCAGGTCAAGAAACTGCTGGACGACTGGGAGGCGCGGACGCCGGGCCGCCGCCAGATCATGTTCCGCGCGCTGATGAACGTGCGTCCCTCGCATCTTGCCGATCCAGGGCTTTTCGACTTTGCCGGGCTTGCTGCCGTTCTGGCGGAAGCGGAGAATTCTACACAACTTTCGGCTGAGCATTAAGGAACTGATCAGGAACATATCGCTAGCCTGCCCCCAGCATGACGTGACCCCGGGCATCCGGGAAGGGGGCTGGAATGAAGATCGCACGGATCGCAGATCGCCTTTACCGCCCGGATTCGCTGCTTTTTCTGCCTCCTGCGCTGTTGGCTGCCGTGTCTTTCGGGGGCGAGATCGCCCTTGCTCCGCTGGCCGTGGCGATGCTCGCGGGGCTGGTGATTCGACGCCGGGCACATCGCGCCGTCCATCTGCCACCAGCCTCGGACCAGGTGGTCGCGGCCCTGGATGCGGCGCTTGCCGAAGGGGCGGGGTCGGGGGCCTCGACCGGGTGCTTCGTGATCCAGTTCGACGATGCCTCGGACCTCTGCGACCGCCACGGCCGCATCCGCCAGTCCGAGCTTCTGGCCAGTTGCATCGCCCGCCTGCGCGGTTCCCTGCGCCCCGGTGACAGGCTTTACGCGCTTGAGGATGGCAGCATGGCCGTTGTCCTTGGTCCGACCCTGCGCCTGGATCTTGAGGCGATGATCACCATCGCAGGGCGGCTGCAACTGGTGGCGCAGCAGCCGATGCCGCTTTGCCTCGAGGTGGCGCAGGTGACCTGTTCGATCGGGTTTTGCCATGCCCGGCTCCTGCCCGCGCCGGACGGGAAAACCGTGCTCGAGGCCGCGCAGATCGCCGCGGATGAAGCAGGGCGCAACCGTCCCGCCGCGATCCGTGCCTATACCAGCGACCTTGCAGGCGCCCGTTCGGCCCGCGATGCCTTGCGGGCGGAGTTCGTCTCGGCGGTTGAGGCGGGGCAGATCCGGGCCCATTTCCAACCCCAGGTCAGCACCGACAGCGGCGAGGTCACGGGGGTCGAGGCACTGGCCCGCTGGCACCATCCCGAACGCGGCACCCTCGCCCCCGGCCAGTTCCTCCCCGCGATCGAGGGCACCGAGCTGATGGCCCAGCTGGGTCAGGTGATGATCGACCAGGGCCTTGCCGCCCTTGCGGCCTGGGATGCGGCGGGTCTGCGGGTTCCGACGGTGGCGGTGAACCTCTCGCCGCAAGAGCTGCGCGATCCCTACCTGCCCGACCGCCTGCGCTGGGAGCTGGACCGCCATGACCTTGCCCCCTCGCGCCTGACGATCGAGGTGCTGGAATCGGTGATCGCAGGCGGCGGCGACGAGGCGATCGCCCGCAACATCGCCCGCATCTCGGATATGGGCTGCGGCGTGGACCTCGACGATTTCGGCACCGGCAATGCCTCGATCACCTCGATCCGCCGTTTCGCTCTGGGTCGGCTGAAGATCGACCGGTCCTTCGTGCGCGATGTGGACACCGACCGGGGCCAGCAACGGATCGTGACCGCGATCCTCGCCATGGCCGAGCAGCTCGGTCTCGACACTCTTGCCGAAGGGGTGGAGACCGCAGGGGAACATGCCATGCTGGCCCAGCTGGGCTGCGCCCATGTGCAGGGCTATGTCCTGGCCCGCCCCATGCCGCTGGACGAGGTTGAAGGCTGGCTTCGGCAGTACCGCGATCGCCTGTCCCAAGCGCTGCGCATCGGTCTGCGGGCCGAACGGCCCAACTGATGCGCGATTTGAACGCCGCTCGCCAAGGAGCGGGGGCGAAAGCGCTTGACCTTTCCCCGCCCCTGTCGTTGAAGCACCGCTGATCCGGAAAATGCTTGGGGCGCGTGCCGATGGAAGAGCAGAACAACAAGAACCTGATCCTGGCGATGGTCCTGTCCGCCGCCGTTATGATCACCTGGTTCGTCCTCTTTCCGCCGCCCGAGCCGCCGGTGACGTCGACGGTTCCGACGTCCGAACTGCTGCCCGGCACGGCCACCGCCCCTGCCGCCGAGCCGGCGCCCGGCACCACTCCGGCCGTCGAGCCCGTTCCCCAGGCCCCGCGCCTGACCATCGACACGCCAAAGCTGGCCGGTTCGATCTCGCTCCTCGGCGGCCGGATCGACGACCTGTCGCTCAAGGGCTATCGCGAGACGCTGGAGCCCGGCTCGGAAACCGTCCGCCTCCTGTCGCCGGTGGGCGAGAACCTCGCCTATTACTCGGTCTTCGGCTGGCTGCCCGGCACGGGGCTCGAGACCGACGATGTCCCCGGCGCGATGACCGAATGGACGGCGACCGGGGGCGAACTTTCGCCCGGAGCGCCGGTGACGCTGACCTGGACCAGCCCGAAGGGCCTGACCTTCACCCGCGAGATCGCGGTGGACGAGGATTACATGTTCACCGTCACCGACCGGGTGCAAAACAGCTCCGACGCCTCGGTCACCCTGCAGCCCTATGGCATCATTGCCCGCCACGGTCTGCCGCAGCTGCAGAACATCTTCGTGGTCCACGAGGGCGCGATCCAGCGTGCCGATGGCAAGCTGACCGAGAGCGACTATTCCGACCTGACCGAATTCGCGGTGAACCCGAACGAAGGTCTGCCCGCCGAGGTGACCGAGGCCACGACCGACGGCTGGATCGGCTTCACCGATCATTACTGGATGACCACCCTCGTCCCGGAACAGGGCAAGCCCTACAAGCAGGTGCTGAAATACGTCCCCACCTCCGGGATCTATCAGGCCGAAGTGCGGCCCCCCGCCATCGCGCTGGCGGCGGGTGCCGAGGCAAGCTCGACCATCCAGCTTTTCGCAGGGGCCAAGGAATGGGCCACGATCCGCGCCTATGAGATCGAGGGCGGGATCCCCGGCTTCCTCGATTCGATCGACTGGGGCTGGTTCTACTTCCTGACCAAACCGATCTTCGCCGTGCTGCACTGGCTGAATGCCATGATCGGCAACATGGGTCTTGCGATCATCGCGCTGACCTTCTTCCTAAAGTTCCTTGTGCTGCCGCTGGCGTATAAATCCTACGTCTCGATGGCGCGCATGAAAGAACTGCAGCCCGAGATGGAGGCGATCAAGGAGCGCGCAGGCGACGACCGCCAGAAGCTCCAGCGCGAGATGATGGAACTTTACAAGACCCGCAAGGTGAACCCGGCCGCGGGCTGCCTGCCGATCCTGATCCAGATTCCGATCTTCTTCGCGCTGTACAAGGTGATCTTCGTCACCATCGAACTGCGCCACGCGCCGTTCTTTGGCTGGCTTCGGGACCTGTCGGCGCCGGATCCGTCCTCCATCTACAACTTCTTTGGTCTGCTGCCCTGGGACGCGCCTGCGACCGGCAGTATCCTGCACCTGGTCTTCATCGGCGTGCTGCCGATCCTTCTGGGCATCACCATGTGGCTGCAGCAGAAGCTGAACCCGGCGCCCACCGATCCGGTTCAGCAGCAGATCTTCGCCTGGATGCCCTGGGTGTTCATGTTCATGCTGGGCGGTTTCGCCAGCGGTCTGGTGGTCTACTGGATCACCAACAACACGATCACCTTCATCCAGCAGTATCTGATCATGTGGAGCCACGGGAAACGGCCGGACATCTTCGGCAATATCCGGGAGGCCCGCGCGGCGCGGGCGGCGGCCAAGCCGGCCCCGGCCGAGCCGAAGAAGGGCAAGAAGTGATCGGACAGGTCGCGCATCTGGTCCGTCATCCGATCAAGTCGGCCGGGTATGAGCCCGTCGAGGCGGTCGAACTGACACCGGGCGCGGCCTTTCCCCTTGACCGGGTCTGGGCTGTGGCCCATGCCGCCGCTCGCCTGACCGAGCCGCCGATCTGGGCGCCCAAGCTGCAATTTCTGCGCGGCTGGGGTTCGGCCGAGCTTATGGCGGTCTCCTGCCAGTCCGACGCCGAAGCGGGGGCGGTGGAGTTGAGCCACCCCCGGCGGCCAACGGCGCGCTTCCGGCCGGACGATGCGGCCGATGCAGCGCGGCTGATCGACTGGCTCCGTCCGCTCTGGCCCGAGAACCGGCCCGAACCTGCCCGCGTGGTGCGGGTGCCCGGCCAAGCCCTGACCGATCAGGACCAGCCGCTGATCTCGATCAACAGCCTCTCGTCGCTGGCCGATCTTTCGGGACGGATGGAGCGGGAGCTTTCGATCCACCGCTTCCGTGGCAACATCTGGGTGGAGGGCTGGGCGCCCTGGGCCGAGCTGGAGCTGATCGGTCAGGAGATTTGCATCGGTGCGGCGCGGCTGCGGATCGAGGAGCCGATCGGCCGCTGCCGGGCGACCGGGGCCAACCCTGAAACGGGGCAGCAGGACGCCGATACGATGGGCGCGTTGGAAGCGGGTTATGGTCACACCGACTTTGGTGTGTTCGCCCGGGTGATCCAGGCCGGTCGTGTCGGCCTTGGCGATGAGGTGCGCAAATGAGCCTGGTCTTCACTCTGGCCCCCGACCCCGAGGACGAACCGCGCGAGGCCGGGCGGCTGTTGTTCGCGGGCCCCGTGGACTTCGTCAAGGGGGTGACCGCGATGGCGGGCCTGCCCCCGGCCGATCGGGTCGAAGTTTGCTTTGCCGGCCGCTCGAATGTCGGGAAATCCAGCCTGATCAATGCCTTGACCGGGCGCAAGACCCTGGCGCGGGCTTCGAATACGCCGGGCCGGACGCAAGAGATCAACTATTTTGCCTTGGGCGAAGCTCGCTATCTGGTCGACCTGCCGGGCTATGGCTATGCCGAGGCGCCGGTGGCGATCGTCGCGAAATGGCAGGCGCTCTTGAAGCAGTATCTTGCTGGTCGGCAGACCCTGCGCCGTGCCTTCGTGCTGATCGACTCGCGGCATGGCGTGAAGGCGGTGGATGACGAGATCCTGAAACTGCTCGACCGCTCGGCCGTGACCTTCCAGGTGGTGCTGACCAAGGTCGACAAGATCAACCGGACCGAACGCGCGGCGGTGGTCGAGCAGGTCAAGGGCGCATTGGCCAAACATCCGGCGGCCTATCCCGAGATCGTGGTCACCAGTTCCGAGAAGGGCGAGGGGATCGAAACGCTCCGCGCCATCATCGCCACGCTGGAGTGACGTCGAAGATCGTGGTCCGAGGCTAGCGGCCTGCGTCGTGGTCGGGATCGGCCCCGGGCACCGGGTCATAGCCATGCCCGCCCCAGGGATGACAGCGGCACAGTCGATGGGCCGTAAGATAGCCCCCCTTCAGCGCCCCGTGCCGCTCCAGCGCCTCCAGCGCATAGGCCGAGCAGGTGGGTTGGAAGCGGCAGCCATGGCCCACCCAGGGCGACAGGAGCAGCCGGTAGGCGCGGATGGGCAGGGCGAGGACATGGGCCAGCGGCGTCATGTCCGGTGCACCGAGCGCAGGGCGCGCTTGAGGTCGGCCCCAAGATCCGCATAGGCGCGCAGTATGGTGGCCTGGGGCCGGGCGACCAGGACATAGTCCCAGCCGGGGCGGGCGGCGGGGGCCAGGACCTCGCGGGCAAGCGCCCGAAGCCTGCGCTTGGCGCGGTTGCGGGCCACCGCATTGCCGATCTTCTTGGAGGCTGTGAATCCGACCCGCGCGGTCGGGTCGGCATCGCCCCGATCACGGGCCTGCAGCAGGAAGCCGTCCGTTCCCTGCCGCCGGGCTCCGGCGCATTTCAGGAAATCGGCGCGCTTGGTCAGCACGCAAAGCGAAACCGCCGGAGAGGCGGCGGGCGTTTCGGCGGTGAGGCCAGGCCCATCCTTCTCCGGCGGTGTCAACGTGCCACCGATCGCCCCCGCAGGGGCAGGCATCAGGCGGTCAGCTTGTGACGGCCCTTGGCGCGGCGGGCAGCCAGCACCAGACGGCCGTTCTTCGTCGCCATGCGCGCACGGAAGCCGTGGCGGCGCTTGCGAACCAGGTTCGACGGTTGAAAAGTGCGCTTCATCGCGGCTCTCCGTAATTGACCCAAACCCCGGATGGATTCGAGGGCCCTTGAACTTGAAGCCCGTCCTTTACGGGTGGTCGCCGCCCAAGTCAACGCATCCGGCGCGGTTTTCCTGCAACATTTCCGTGTCGGGGACCGGGAAATGTTACAGCCACCGTGGCCTGCGACCCCAAGGCATCAATGCCGCGTGAGGCAGAAGCGCGCCCCTGTCCAATCCTGGCCCTTTCGCCCATTCTCGCCCCCCATGCAAGCGACCCGCCCTTC
>JARFTV010000046.1:17623-27634 GCA_029289325.1 Alphaproteobacteria bacterium | reverse complement strand
CCCGCGCCAAGGCCGCGGGGTCCAGCACCGGACCGCCCTGCGCCAGATCGTCCAGCGCAAGGAACAGCCCCAGCCGGTCGGCCAGCGCGCCCGGCAGGCCCTCGTCGGCCTCAGCCGCTTCATCCAGCGCGACCAGACAATGGCCCGGCCCATCCAGCGCCTGCGCCAGTCGCGCGGCCATCCCGGCCGGGCACCGCTCGGCCATGGTCAGGACCAAGACCGCGGGCTGGTCGAGCAGACCCGCCGATTGCACCGGCCGTCCCGCTGCCAGCGTCGCCGTCAGGTCAAGCCCGCCGTAAAGCGCCTCGTCCGACAGCCCCGGATGCAGCCGCCGCTGGCTCAGGGGCAGCACCGGCAGGGCCGCGACCACCGCGTCGCGCGCCGGGCCGACCCTTGCGCGCAGCCACAGGCCCAGCGTCGGATCCACCGCAAGGACCGACAGGACCAGCCCCACCCGATCCCAGCCCGCCCCGGTCTCGGGCGCGGGTTGGTCGGGGGTGAAGGGCAGGGGGGAGAGATCGGTCAGGGCAGCACCTCCGCCAGCGTGCGCCCGACCCGCGCGGCCGATCCAGCCTCGTCCAGCGGATCACGGCGCAGCCGGTGCGACAGCGCCAGCGGGGCCACCCGGCGCAGGTGGTGGCGGCGGACGGTCGCATCGCCCTCGAAGGCTGCTAGAGCCCGCGCCGCGCGCAACAGCGTCAGCTCGCCGCGCAGCCCGTCGGACCCAAGCGCCAGACACAGCGCGGCGCAGTCATGCAGCACCACGCCCGGTGTCTTCAGCTTCGGCAGGGCCTCGCGCGCGGCCAGGATCTGGTTCCGCAGCCCCGCATCCAGCACCCGCCAGACCCGCATGAACCGGTCGTGCTGGTTCTCATAGGCGTCGCGGCGCTTGATCACCTCGACCCGTGTCTCGATATCCCGCGGCGAGGTCACTTCGACCGAAAGCCCAAAGCGGTCAAGAAGTTGCGGCCGCAGCTCCCCCTCTTCCGGGTTGCCCGAGCCGACCAGCACAAAGCGCGCGGGGTGCCGGATCGACAGACCTTCGCGCTCCACCACATTCTCGCCCGACTGGGCCACATCCAGCAGCAGATCGACGATGTGGTCTTCCAGCAGGTTCACCTCGTCGATGTAAAGATAGCCCCGGTTCGCCCGGGCGAGGAGCCCCGGTTCAAAGGCCTTTTCGCCTCGGGTCAGCGCGCGCTCGATATCCAGCGCGCCCACGACCCGGTCCTCGGTCACGCCCAGCGGCAGGTCCACCACCGGCGTCGGCTTGGTCACGATCCGCTCGCCCGTCACATCGGCCCAGTCCGGGCAAAGCGCGCGCCTCGGGGCGTTGACGGGGCAGCCCTCCACCGCCTCGATCGGGGGCAGCAGCGCCGCCAGCGCCCGGACGGCGGTCGATTTCCCGGTCCCCCGGTCGCCAAAGACCAGCACCCCGCCGATCGAGGCGTCGATCGCCGTCAGGATCATCGCGGTCTTCATATCCTCCTGCCCGACGATGGCCGAGAAGGGGAAGGGCTGGCGCTGGGTCATCTGGTCCTCATGCGGCTAGGTCGGGATCGGTCGGGGCGGGTGAAGGTTGGTCGGGTGCAGGTTGGGCGGCGATCGGGTTGGGCAGAAGCGGCGCGCCGTTCCATCGGCCCTCGGTGCCCAGCACGGCGAAGCGGGCGTAAAGCTCATCGGTGAACCAGCCTTCCTCGCGCACCGTCCGGATCGCCCGGCCATGTGGCCCGTCGCCCCGGGCAAAGCGGGTCATGCTGGCCGCCTCAGGCCAGATGGAGAAGGTGACCTGATGCAGAAGCGGCACCTCGCCGATGCCGATCTTGAACAGCACATTCGGATCGCGCCCGATCACCGCCTGGATGTCCGGCACCCGCCGCCAGAAGCGCAGCGCGCGGCCGGGCTTGACGCTGGCGCGGGTCAGGACGGCAAGCGGGCCCTCAGCGGTCGTTGCCGGGCTGTCGGGCTGGAACGGATTGCGCCCCGACCACGTCCCCCGGGCCGAGATCGGCTCCAGATAGACCGTCGCGCTTTCGCCCGCCCGTCGGCGCCAGCGCCGCCAGACCGGGCTTTCCGCCACCCCCGCCCGTGCCGCCGCCGCATCCGGCCAGACCGCCAGAATCGCCCAGACGCCCCAATTCGGTTTCGGCGTGAATCCCTCGCCCGTGCCCGAGCCGCAGAGTTTCCAGAACTGAAGCCGCCCCTCGCGCCGCAGGGCGATCCGCGCCAGCGCCATCTGCCCGATCACCCAAAGCCGCGCGGGCAGGCCGTCGAAGCGGAACAGGGAAAGGGTCGCGGTGGGCATCTGCCCCTCCGGGTGTCATGGCGCCTTGACAGTCTATCGCAAATGAAGCCGCAGAAAAGGAAATAAATGCAGGCGCAGATGCAGAGTTGTAAATCAGACTAGACAGTCTATCATCCCCCCCATGGACCAGAACGCAGCAGCGGCCCGTGGACGGGCCATCGTCATCGGCGCAGGGCTCGGGGGGCTGGCCAGCGCGATGCGGCTTGGCGCCAAAGGCTGGCAGGTCACCGTCGTCGATCGGCTCGACCGGCCGGGCGGGCGCGGCTCCTCGATCACCGATCAGGGCCACCGCTTCGATCTCGGCCCCACCATCGTCACCGTGCCCCAGACGCTGCGCGACCTCTGGGCCGCCTGTGGCCGCGACTTCGACGCCGAGGTCGACCTCCGCCCGCTCGACCCGTACTACGAGATCCGCTTCCAGGACGGCGCGCGCTTCACCATGCGCCCCGGTGTCCCCGCCATGCGCGAGGAAGTCGCCCGCCTGTCCCCGTCGGACCTGCCCGGCTTCGACCGCTTCCTGAATGAGGCCCGCACCCGCTATGACTTCGGCTTCCAGGACCTTGGCCGCCGCCCGATGCACCGGCTGGTCGACCTGATCAAGGTCCTGCCCAAATTCGCGATGATGCGCGCCGACCGCTCGGTCCACGCCCATGCCGCCCGGCGCGTAAGCCACCCCGCGTTGCGGTTCGCACTCTCCTTCCACCCGCTGTTCATCGGCGGCGACCCGTTCCGCGTCACCTCGATGTATGCGCTGGTCAGCCACCTGGAATCCGCCTTCGGGGTCCACTACGCCATGGGGGGCGTCCAGGCCATCGCCGATGCCATGACCCGCGTGATCGAAGCCCAGGGCGGCGAGGTCCGTCTCAGGACCGAAGCGGACGAGATCCTGGTCGCCAAGGGCCGCGCCACCGGCATCCGCCTCAAGACCGGCGAAACCCTCCCGGCCGAGGTAACCGTCTCCAACGCCGATCCCGGCTTCACCTACGGCCAGCTCCTGCGCAACCACCGCAAACGCCGCTGGACCGACGCAAGGCTCGCCCGCTCCCGCTGGTCGATGGGCCTGTTCGTCTGGTATTTCGGCACCAAGGGCACCCGGCAGATGTGGCCCGACGCCGGCCATCACACGATCCTCGTCGGCCCCCGTTACCGCGAGCACATCCGCGACCTCTTCCGCGCCGGCCGGATCACCGAGGACATGAGCCTCTACATCCACCGCCCGACCGTCACCGACCCCTCGGCCGCGCCCCCCGGCGACGACACGTTCTACGCGCTTTCCCCCGTCCCGCATCTCGGCCACGACGCCGCCGACTGGTCCACCTTCGCCGACACCTACAAGCACCGCGTCGCGAAGATGCTGGAACCGCTGATCCCCGGCTTTCGCCGTCACATCACCGCCGAACGCATCTTCACCCCCGAAACCTTCCGCGACCGCTACCACTCCCCCTTCGGCGCGGGCTTCTCTTTGGAACCTCGCATTCTGCAATCCGCCTGGTTCCGCCCGCACAATATCTCGGAAGAGCTTCAGGGCCTCTACCTCTGCGGCGCGGGCACCCATCCCGGCGCAGGCGTCCCCGGCGTGATCGGCACGGCCGAGATCCTCGACCAGCTCATCCCGCCCCCCGCCCACCGCGCCATGCCCCGCGCCCTGCCGCTGGCCGCCGAATGATCCGGGCCGAGGACATGGCCGCCTGCCGCGCCGCGATCCGCACCGGCAGCCTGTCGTTCCACGCGGCCTCCCGGCTCCTGCCGCCCAAGGTCCGCGACCCGGCGCTGGCGCTTTACGCCTTCTGCCGCCTCGCCGATGACGCGGTGGACGAAGGCCAAGACAAGACCGATGCGGTCCTTCGGCTCCGCGACCGGCTCGACCGGCTGTACCAGGGCCGCCCCGCCAATGCCGCCGCCGACCGCGCCTTCGCCGGCGTGGTCGAGGCGTTCGAGATGCCCCGTGCCCTGCCGGATGCCCTTCTGGAAGGCATGGCCTGGGACGCGCAGGGCCGCCGCTATGCCGACCTCTCCGGCGTCCTCGACTATTCCGCCCGCGTCGCCGCCGCGGTGGGCGCAATGATGTGCGTGCTGATGCGCCTGCGCGAGGCCGATGCCCTTGCCCGCGCCTGCGACCTTGGCCTTGCCATGCAGCTTACCAACATCGCCCGCGACGTGGGAGAGGACGCCCGGGCCGGACGCCTCTACCTGCCCACCGACTGGCTCATGGCCGACGGGATCGACCCCGACCGCTTCCTTGCCGACCCCCAGCCGACCCGGGCGATCCGCGCCACGACCGCGCGGCTTCTGGCCAAGGCCGACCAGCTTTACCGCCGCTCCGAAGCCGGCGTCCGCGCGCTGCCGCCGACCTGCCGCCCCGGGATCCTCGCCGCGCGCCATATCTACGCCGGGATCGGCAGCGCCGTGGCGCGGCAGGATTTCGACAGCGTGTCTGCCCGGGCGCGGACCAGCCGGGGCCAGAAACTCGGCTGGCTCGCGCTTGCGGGCGTACATGCGGCGGGCCTGTCGCTTCTGCCCCGCGTCCCGGCACTCCACGCCCCGCCCGAGCCCGAGGTCGCCTTCCTGGTCCAGTCCGCCGCCCGCAGCCACCCCGGCCGCGCGCGCAGTGAGGCGCTCCTGTCCGTCCTCGCCCAGCTCGAAGCCCGCGACCGCGGCCTTTCCGCCTGACCGCCCGGCATTTTCTGTCCCCAGATATCCCCGCCGGAGGCATCAAAAGCGGTTTTGCGTCCTTCACGCAAAACCGCGAGACAAAAGGCTTGCGCCGCAAGGCGCTCGATTTGACAGCCGCCTCACCCCGCGCCGCCCCGGAACGACCGGGGGCAATCAGACATTGAGAAACAGCCTGCGCCAGCCTATCTGGGGCGCAAAGGGAGCCCGCCATGGATTACGCCTTGTTCTTCACCTACCTCGCGGCCTGCGTCGCACCGGCGATGACCGGGGCGATGTTCCCGCCCGGGGCCTGGTATCAGGCTTTGCGCAAACCCTCCTGGACGCCGCCGAACTGGGCCTTCCCGGTGGCCTGGACCACGCTCTACCTTCTGATGTCGGCCGCCGCCGCCCGTGCCTCTGGCTTTGCCGGGGCCGAGCTTGGCCTCGCCCTCTGGTCGGTGCAGATCGCCTTCAATACGCTCTGGACCCCGGTCTTCTTCGGCCTGCGCTGGATGAAGGTGGCGCTGGCGGTCCTCGGCGCGCTGTGGCTCGCCGTGGCTGCGACGATGATCGCCTTCTTCCGGGTGGATGGCTGGGCCGGGGCGATGTTCCTGCCCTATCTCGTCTGGGTCACAGTGGCCTTCGCGCTGAACCTCTCCGTCCTGCGGCTGAACCCCGAGGCCGACGCTTCCCGCGCCGGGGCCGGGTCCGGGACCGGTGCGGCGGGCTGAGCGGCAGGGGCTGCGGGCACAAGTTACCATCCGGTTAACGCGCGCGGACAAGCCTTTGGATTTGCTTTATTTCCCGATTTTGTCCACCGTGGACAACTGGCCCGCCGCTCCCTCGGTCCGCCCAGCCGGCGCGCCCCAGGTTGCGCGGGCATTTTCCGCCGTGTATCACCCCTGAAAAGCCTTGCCCTAGGGAGAGCAGAATGCGTCGCGTCGTGGTCACCGGCCTGGGAATGGTCACCCCCCTCGCCTCGGGGGTGGAAGAAACCTGGAGCCGCCTTCTCGCCGGCCAGTCCGGGGCCGGTACGATCACCAAGTTCGACACCTCGAACGTGGTCACCCAGTATGCCTGCGAGATCCCGATGGGCGACGGCTCGGACGGGACCTTCAACCCCGACGACTGGATGGAGCCGAAAGAGCAGCGCAAGGTCGACGACTTCATTATCTACGGCATGGCCGCCGCCGTGCAGGCCGTCCGGGACGCCGGCTGGGAAGCCCCGTCCGAGGATGAGCGGCTGCGGACCGGGGTGATGATCGGCTCCGGGATCGGCGGGCTGAACTCGATCGCCGAGACGGCGGTGCTGATCAAGGAGAAGGGGCCGAAGCGGGTCAGCCCGTTCTTCATCCCCGGCGCGCTGATCAACCTGATTTCTGGCCAGGTCTCGATCCGGTTCGGCTACAAGGGGCCGAACCATGCGGTGGTCACCGCCTGCTCGACCGGCGCGCACGCCATCGGCGACGCGGCGCGGCTGATCGCCTTCGGGGATGCCGACGTGATGATCGCGGGCGGGGCGGAGAGCCCTATCTCAGAGATCGGGATCGCGGGGTTCAACGCTTGCAAGGCGCTGTCCACCAAGCGGCCGGACGAGCCGCAGAAGGCCAGCCGCCCCTATGACGCCGACCGTGACGGGTTCGTGATGGGCGAGGGCGCGGGGGTCGTGGTGCTGGAGGAATACGAGCACGCCAGGGCCCGCGGCGCGAAGATCTATGCCGAGGTGCTGGGCTACGGCCTCTCGGGCGATGCCTACCACATCACCGCGCCAAGCGAGGACGGGGACGGCGGCTTCCGGTCGATGTCGGCCGCGCTGCAGCGGGCGGGTCTGGCGCCTTCGGACATCGATTACATCAACGCCCACGGCACCAGCACGATGGCCGACACGATCGAGCTGGGCGCGGTGGAGCGGCTTCTGGGCGACCATGCCTCGAACGTGACCATGTCCTCGACCAAGTCGTCGATCGGGCACCTCCTGGGGGCCGCGGGCGCGGTGGAGGCGATCTTCTGCGTGCTGGCGATCCGGGATCAGGTGGCCCCGCCGACGATCAACCTCGACAACCCCGCGGTCGCGCCGCGGCTGGACCTTGCCCCGAACCAGGCGGTCCGCCGCAAGATCGATGTGGCGCTGTCCAACAGCTTCGGCTTCGGCGGGACCAACGCCAGCCTCGTGCTGGGCAAGGTGCGCTGAGGCATGTGGAAATCCGTCGCCTCGAACGCGCTGACCCTCTTTGTCGTGATCCTGATCGCGCTGGCGGCGCTGGTGGCCTGGGGACGGAATGAATTTGTGAAGCCGGGCCCCCTGGCCCAGCCGATCTGCGTGCAGGTCGAGCGCGGCGCGAGCCTTAGCGGGGTCAGCCGGAACCTGCAGGAACGTGGCGCGATCAGTGATGCCCGGATCTTCCGGATCGGGGCGGAGTATACCGACCTTGCGGATGATCTGAAGTTCGGCAGCTACATGGTCCCTGCGGGGGCGAGCATGGAAGCGGTCCTGCAGGCGATCACCGTTGGCGGCCGGTCGACCTGTGGGCGGGACGTAAATTTCCGCATCGGGGTCACCCGCGCCGATGTCATCCTGAGCGAACTGGACCTGACGACCAACAACTATGTCGAGGTCGCCCGCTTCGACGCCGGGGTCGAGACGCTGCCGACGGAATATACCGAAGTGGCGGATGATCCGGCGCTGGTCTTCCGGGTGACGGTGGCCGAGGGCGTGACCAGCTGGCAGATCGTCGATGCGCTGAAGAAGGCGGATTTCCTGCAAGGCTCACTGGAGACGGTGCCACCCGAGGGGACGCTTGCCCCCGGCGGCTATGAGCCGGCGCGGGGCTCGGAGCGTGGGGCGCTGATCGCCGAGATGTCGGCGCGGCAGGCGCGGGTGCTGGCGGACGCCTGGGAGAAGCGTGCGCCGGACCTGCCCTATGACACGCCGGAAGAGGCGCTGATCATGGCCTCGATCATCGAGAAGGAGACCTCGATCCCCGAGGAGCGGGGCCGGGTCGCCAGCGTCTTCGTCAACCGCCTGCGGCAGGGGATGCGGCTGCAGACCGACCCGACGGTGATCTATGGCATCACCAAGGGCGAAAGCGTGCTTGGCCGGGGCCTGCGGCAAAGCGAGCTGCGCCGCGAGACGCCGTGGAACACCTATGTGATCAGCGGCCTGCCCCCGACCCCGATCGCCAATCCGGGGGCCGAGTCGATCCGGGCGGCGCTGAACCCGGATGACACGGATTTCATCTTCTTCGTCGCGGATGGCACCGGGGGGCACGCCTTTGCCCGGACCTTGGACGAGCACAACCGCAACGTCGCCCGCTGGCGCCAGATCGAGGCCGAGCGGGGCGCGGAAGGGACGACGGGGGTGCAGGGGGAATAGTTAATGCCCCGTTAGCGGGGCGTTCTGCTAAACCTCTGATTTTATGGTGTTTTCGCTTGACTTACCGCGCGGTCTGATGTAGAGATCGTGGCATGCTAGAAGAAGTGTCGAAGCGGCCCGGGGTGCCTCCCCGCAGGCCGCTTTTTCATTTCCCTGGCGCTGGGGCGGCATGGGGGTGTCGGGTCTAGAATGACATTCGAATTCTTGGGGGAGGGGCCCGGTCCGCAGGACGTGCTGGGCGCGACAGAGCAGTTGTACGGTCTGGCCGTGATGGAGCTTTACCGCACCATCGGCGCGGTTCGGGCCGGGGATTTCACCGAAATCAGGGCAGCGCAGACGGCGATCCGCGATCTTCGCGCGACGGCGGTGCAGGTGCTGGAAGAAAGGGGCAAAGTTGACAAACTCCGCAAGCAGATTGCCGGCCATGTCGGGGCCGGAGGGGCGCTCGACCTTGACGAGGCCCGAGCTGAAATCGGGCGCCGCCTGGCTTGCCTCCGCAACGCCGGAGGAGGTGGATGAGTTTCTGGGCTCCCTGAGCCAGAATGCGCTGCTGGCGCTGCCCTGGGTGTTCGAGTTCTGGGCATTGCCGCATCAATTGCCGCCCAGGGGGGCCTGGAAAACTTGGGTCATCATGGGCGGGCGCGGGGCGGGCAAGACGCGGGCGGGCTCGGAATGGGTGCGGGCGCAGGTGGAAGGGGCGGGTCCGGCGGATCCGGGGCGGTGTCGACGGGTGGCGCTGGTGGGCGAGACGGTCGACCAGGTGCGCGATGTGATGGTGCTGGGGGAGAGCGGGATCATCGCCTGCTCGCCGCCCGACCGGAGGCCGGAGTGGCAGGCGTCGAAAGGCCAGCTGGTCTGGCCGAATGGCGCGGTGGCGCAGGTGTTTTCGGCGCATGAGCCCGAGACGATGCGGGGGCCGCAGTTCGACGCGGCCTGGGCGGATGAGCTTGGCAAGTGGAAGAAGGGCGCCGATGCCTGGGATCAGCTGCAGTTCGCGCTGCGGCTGGGGCAGAACCCGCAGGCGGTGGTGACGACGACCCCGCGCAACGTGGGGGTGCTGAAGGCGATCCTGAAGAACCCGTCTTCGGTGGTGACGCATGCTCCGACCGAGGCGAACCGGGCCTATCTGGCGGAGAGTTTCCTGGCGGAAGTGCAGGCGCGCTATGGCGGAACGCGGTTCGGGCGGCAGGAGTTGGATGGCGTGCTGGTCGAGGATGAGGAAGGGGCGCTTTGGACCGCCGCGATGCTGGAGGCGGCGCGTGTGGAGGAGATGCCGGTCTTCAACCGGGTGGTGGTGGCGGTGGATCCTCCGGTCACCAGCATGAAGTCGAGCGATGAATGCGGGATCGTGGTCGTCGGCGCGGATACGCGGGGTGAGCCCAGGGACTGGCGGGCGGTGGTGCTGGAGGATGCCAGCGTGAAGGGCGCGACGCCGGAGGGCTGGGCGCGGGCGGCACTGGCGGCGATGGAGCGGCACGGGGCGGATCGGCTGGTGGCCGAGGTAAACCAGGGCGGCGATCTGGTGGAGCGTCTGGTGCGGATGATCGATCCGCTGGTGCCCTATCGCGGGGTCCATGCGACGCGGGCGAAGTGGCTGCGGGCCGAGCCGGTGGCCGCGCTTTATGAGCAGGGGCGAGTCAGCCATGTCCGGGGCCTGGGGGCGCTGGAGGATCAGATGGTG
>JARFTV010000046.1:0-17613 GCA_029289325.1 Alphaproteobacteria bacterium | reverse complement strand
GCTGGCAGGGACAGGGCTCGCCCGACCGGCTGGACGCGCTGGTCTGGGCGCTGACCGACCTGATGCTGGTCCCGTTGCAGGGCGGCCGACCCAGCGTACGGTCCCTTTAGCGGATTTAGGGAAATCGCAGGTCATATGGCCGGGCGCTTCAGGCAGCCCGGATCGTCGGGCATTGCCCGGGGCATGAAGGAGCGCGAGATGGTGTTCGATTTTCTGCGGAAGGCGCCCGGAGCGGCGGTTCCGGAACGCAAGGCAAGTGCCGTGGGGCGGGTGATCGCCTGGGGCAATGCGGGCCGCGTGGCCTGGAGCCCCCGGGACACGGCCAGCCTGACGCGGACCGGGTTTCAGGGCAACCCGGTGGGTTTCCGGGTGGTGCGGCTGATCGCCGAGGCGGCGGCGGCGCTGCCTCTGGTCTGCCAGACGGTGGAGCAGCGGTTCGAGACGCATCCCGTGCTGGGGCTGGTCAACCGCCCGAACGGCAATCAGGGCCGGGCGGAGTTCCTGGAGGCGGTCTATAGCTACCTGCTTCTGTCGGGGAACGCCTATGTCGAGGCGGTGCCGGGGATGACTTCGGTGCCGGGCGAGTTGCATGTACTGCGGTCGGACCGGATGCACCTTGTCCCCGGCGCGGATGGCTGGCCGGTGGCGTATGACTATACGGTCGGCGGGCGGACGCACCGCTATGACGTGACGGGCGCGATGAGCGCGATCTGCCACCTCAAGACCTTCCATCCGCAGGATGACCATTACGGGTTCTCGCCCATGCAGGCGGCGGCGGTGGCGGTGGATGTGCATAACAGCGCGTCGAGCTGGTCGAAGGCGCTTCTGGACAATGCGGCGCGGCCATCGGGGGCGATTGTCTACAGGGGGCCGGATGGGGCGTCCTCGCTCAGTTCGGACCAGTATGAGCGGCTGGTGAGCGAGATGGAGGCGCACCATCAGGGCGCGCGGAATGCCGGGCGGCCGATGCTGCTTGAGGGCGGGCTTGACTGGAAGCCGATGGGGTTCAGCCCGTCGGACATGGAGTTCCAGAAGACCAAGGAGGCGGCGGCGCGGGAGATCGCGATCGCCTTCGGTGTCCCGCCGATGCTTCTGGGGATCCCGGGGGATGCGACCTATTCGAACTATCAGGAGGCGAACCGGGCCTTCTATCGGCTGACGGTCCTGCCCTTAGCGACGAAGGTGCTGGCGGATCTGGCGCATTGGCTGTCGGGGTTTGCGGGCGAGGCGGTGGAGCTGAAGCCGGATCTTGACCAGGTGCCGGCCCTGGCGGCCGAGCGGGATCAGCAATGGGCGCGCGTTTCGGCGGCGGAGTTCCTGACTGTGGCGGAAAAGCGGATGCTTCTGGGTCTGCCGAAGCTGGCGGAGGGCGAATGACCGCGCGGCGGGGCGAGGGGGGCTCGCGCTTTCTCTACGACAGTTTCGACGCGGCAGCGGCGCGGATCGAGGCGAACGAGCGGGTGGCCAATGAACGCTGGGCGGGGCTGGAGTATCGGCTGGGGCTGATCGAAGCCACGCTGGAGCGGCTGGAGAAACGGATCTGGGTCGGCGTCTACGGTGTGGCGGCGTTCCTGTTGGCGCAGATGGCCGAGACGGTCATCCAGGCAGCGATGAGGTGAGGCGATGAGCAATTTTGGAGCGCCGGAGCGCAAGTTCCACCGGCCCGAAGCGGGGCTGGTTGTCCGCGAGGGGCATGTGGTGGAGGGCTATGCCTCGCTGTTCGGCAAGACCGACCAGGGCGGCGACATCGTGCAGAAGGGCGCTTATGCGGCGAGCCTGAAGCGGCTTTCCGCGCGGGGCGGCCGGGTCAAGATGCTGTGGCAGCACGATCCGGGCCAGCCCATCGGCGTCTGGGACGAGGTGCGCGAGGATGCCACCGGCCTGTGGGTCAAGGGGCGCATCCTGACTGAGGTGGAGAAGGGCCGCGAGGTGGCGGCGCTGGTCCAGGCGGGGGCGATCGACGGGTTGTCGATCGGCTACCGCACGGTCAGGGCGGAACGCGACGGCAAGGGGCAGCGTCGGTTGTCGGAGCTGGAGCTTTGGGAAGTCTCGCTCGTGACCTTCCCGATGCTTCCCGAGGCACGGGTCGCGGCCAAGGCGGAGGCCCTCGACGATGGCTGGCGCCATATCGCTGCGGTCTTCGAGGACGCGCGCCGGAGCCTTGCGGGGCTGTAGCGGCCCCCATCAGCAGCAGAAGGAGAAGAGGATGACCGAGACGAAGGCTCGGGCCGGGGAAGGTTTGCCCCAAGCCCAGACACCGATGCAGTCCCCGGCCGCAGAGGCAAAGGCGGCCATGACCGGGTTCCTGAATGAATTCAACCGCTTTCAGGACGAAGTGAAATCAACGCTGAAACATCAGGAAGAGCGACTGACCATGCTGAACGCAAAGACGATGTCCTATGGCCGCCCGGCGCTTTCGGCCCGCGCAGAGGTGGAAGTCCCGCATCAGAAGGCGTTCAACGCCTATCTGCGCTCGGGCGATGATGACGGGCTGCGCGGCCTGAGCCTTGAGGGCAAGGCGATGTCTTCGGCCGTGGCGGCGGATGGCGGCTATCTGGTGGATCCGCAGACCGCGGATCGCATCCGGTCGATGCTGCTGGCGACCTCGTCGCTGCGGTCGGTTGCCACTGTGGTGCAGGTCGAGGCGAGTTCATTCGACGTGATCGTGGATCGCAGCGAAGTGGGCTCGGGGTGGGCGACGGAGACCGGCGCGCAGGCCGAGACGGCGACCCCGATCATCGAGCGCATCTCGGTCAAGCTGCATGAACTGTCGGCGATGCCCAAGGCCAGCCAGCGCCTGCTGGACGACAGCGCCTTCGACGTGGAGGGCTGGTTGGCCGAGAAGATCGCGACGCGCTTCACCCGCGCCGAGGCCGCAGCCTTCATCAACGGCGATGGCGTGGACAAGCCGAAGGGGATTCTGCTGCCGGCCAAGGTGGCCAATGCGTCCTGGACCTGGGGGCAGATCGGCTATGTCCCGACCGGGGCTGCGGCGGATTTCGCGGCGACCAACGCGGTCGACTGCATCGTGAACCTGGTCTACGCGCTGGGGGCCGACTACCGGGCGAACGGGACTTTCGTGATGAATTCGAAGACCGTGGGCGCGGTGCGCAAGATGAAGGACGCGGATGGCCGCTTCATGTGGTCGGACGGTCTTGCCGCGAACGAGCCGGCGCGGCTGATGGGCTATCCGGTGCTGGTCTGCGAGGACATGCCGGATGTGGGGGCCAATGCCTATCCCATCGCCTTCGGCGACTTCCGGGCGGCCTATACCATCGCGGAACGCCCGGACCTGCGCATCCTGCGGGATCCGTTCTCGGCCAAGCCCAATGTCCTGTTCTACGCCAACAAGCGTGTGGGGGGCGACATCACCGATTATGCGGCGATCAAGCTGCTGAAAGTCGCCGTGTCGTGATGAGCCGGACCCGGTCCCCAGCGGGGGGCCGGGCCAATCCCAAGCCCCAATGACCCGGCCGCAGGCGGAGATCTGACCATGATGTTGACCGAGGAAATCCCGGTGCCCCTGGGGGCGCTGCCGGTGGATGAGATGAAGGACCATCTGCGGATGGGCAGTGGCTTTGCCGAGGACGGGCTGCAGGACGGGCTGATCGAGACCTACCTTCGCGCAGCCATGGCGGCCATCGAGGGACGGATCGGCAAGATGCTGTTCCAGCGCCGGTTCCTGTGGCTGACCGAATGCTGGCGTGAGGCGGAGCAGGCGCTGCCGGTCTCGCCGGTGGCCGGGATCGTCAGCTTGACACTGGTCGATGCGGCCGGGGGCGAGGAGGTGGTGCCGGAGGGTGCCTTCCGGCTGGTCAAGGATCTCCATCGGCCGCGGCTGCCGGTGATCCCGAGTGAGGGGGTGGCGAAGGTGCGGTTCGACGCCGGGTTCGGAGCCGCCTGGACGGATATCCCCGTGGATCTTCGGCAGGCGGTTCTGTTGCTGGCGGGGGAATATTATGAGCATCGGCACGACGACGGCGCGCAGGCGGCGGGTCTGCCGTTCGGCGTGGTCGCGCTGATCGAGCGTTGGCGCACGGTGCGCCTGCTGGGCGGGGGGCGCGCATGACCGCGCCAAAGCTGAACCGGGCGCTGGTGCTGGAGGAGGTCCTGCGGACCCCGGATGGCGCTGGCGGCTTCACCGAGGCCTGGTCCGCGCTGGGCACACTTTGGGCCGAGATCCTGCCGGGTTCTGGCAGCGACGCGCTGGGCGAAGAGCGGATGCTGTCGGCGGTGCCTTACCGGATCACGGTGCGGGGGACGCCGCAAGGTTCCCGATCCCGTCCGAGGGCCGGGCAGCGCTTCCGCGAGGGGATGCGGCTTTTCCTGATCCAGGCCGTGACCGAGCGCGACCAGCTTGGCCGCCATCTGACCTGTTTTGCGCGCGAGGAGGTGCCGAAATGAGCTATGGCGCAGCACCCGCCCTGCAGCAGGCGGTCTATCAGCATCTGTCGAACTGGCCCGCGCTGGCGGGGGTGGCGATCCATGATGCGGTGCCTCCGAATGTCACGGGGACCTTCGTGGTGATCGGGCCCGAGGAGGCGCGCGACCAGTCGGACAAATCGGGCGCGGGGGCCGAGCATCAACTGGTGATCAGCGTGATCACCGATGCGGCCGGGTTCCTGTCGATCAAATCCATCGCCGCCGAGATTTCGGACGCGCTGATCGGCGCTCCGCTGGCGCTGAGCCGGGGGAGCCTGGTGAGCCTCTTCTTCCTGCGGGCGACGGCGCGCCGGATCGAAGAGGGAGAGACGAGGCGGATCGACCTGACCTTCCGGGCCCGGATTCAACTCTGACGCCCGCAGACACCCTTCAAACGGAGAGCGAACATGGCTGTGCAAAGCGGCAAGGATCTGCTGATCAAGATCGACCAAACGGGGGACGGCCAGTTCGTCACCATCGCCGGGCTTCGGGCGACCCGGATCAGCTTCAACACGGAATCGGTGGATGTCACCAGCCTGGAAAGCCAGGGCGGCTGGCGCGAGCTGCTGGCCGGGGCGGGGGTGAAATCGGCCTCGATCTCGGGCTCGGGCGTGTTTCGGGACGAGAACACGGATGAGCGCGCGCGGCAGGTGTTCTTCAATGGCGAGATCCCGGCGTTCCAGGTGGTGATCCCCAGTTTCGGCGTCATAGAGGGTCCGTTCCAGATCACCTCCATCGAATATTCGGGGAGCCACAACGACGAGGCGACCTATGAGATGGCCATGGCTTCGGCCGGGGCGCTGACGTTCACGGCGCTCTGATGGCCAATCCGTGGGCGGGAGAGGTGGCGATCTGGCTGGATGGCCAGCGCCATGTGGCGAAGTTGACGCTGGGCGCTTTGGCCGAGCTGGAAGCGGCCCTGGAGGCGGGATCGCTTCTGGATCTGGTGCAGCGGTTCGAGGAGCGGCGGTTTTCCACGCGCGATGTGCTGGCGCTGCTCGTGGCAGGCCTGCGCGGCGGGGGCTGGCAAGGGTCGGCTGCCGACCTCTTGCGGGTCGAGATCAGCGGCGGGCCGGTCGAGGCGGCGCGGGCGGCGGCGGAACTGCTCGCCCGGGCTTTCGCGCTGCCGGAAGAGCCATGAGCGGCCCCGGAGCCGGGATCGACTGGCGCGGGCTGATGCAGGCGGGCCTGCATGGGCTGGGGCTGGAGCCGGCGGTCTTCTGGCGGCTGACCCCGCTGGAGTTGCGGATCATGCTGGGGCGGGAGGGTCTGGTCCCGCCCCTGACACGCGCGCGGCTGACCGAGCTGGCCGCTGCGTTCCCCGATGTGAGGAAGGATCAGGGCGATGGCGGATATCGGAACGATGCAGGAGCAGCTTCAGGCGCTTGAGGCGCAGCTGGGGTCCTCGGTGTCGATGGTGGCGGCTTTCGATGGCGAGTTGGCCCGGATGCGGGAGACGATGGTCTTCACCGGGCGCGAGGTGAACACGCTGTCCAGCGGGATCAGCGGCGGCCTGCGCAAGGCCTTCGACGGGCTGATCTTCGACGGGATGAAACTGAACGACGCGCTGAAGACCGTGGCGAACACTATCGTCGACACGATCTATTCCATCGCCATGAAGCCTGTGACCGGCGCTCTGGGCGGGCTGCTGGCGCAGGGCGTGGCGGGCGTGATGGGGGCAGGGATGCCCTTTGCCAATGGCGGAGCCTTCAGCCAGGGCAGGGTGATGCCCTTTGCCAAGGGCGGTGTCGTCTCCTCCCCCACCAGCTTTCCGATGCGGGGCGGGATGGGGCTGATGGGTGAGGCGGGGCCAGAGGCGATCATGCCGCTGGCCAGGGGGCCCGACGGACGGCTGGGCGTGCAGGCGGGCGGGGGGCGGGCCGTGACCGTGGTGATGAACATCACCACGCCCGACGTCCAGGGCTTCCAGCGCAGCCAGAGCCAGGTTGCCGCCCAGGTCAGCCGCGCCCTGTCGCGTGGTCAACGCAATCGCTGAGGAAAGAACATGGCCTTTCACGAGATACGTTTCCCGGCGAACCTGAGCTTCGGCTCGGTCGGTGGTCCGGAGCGGCGGACCGAAATCGTCACGCTGGCGAACGGGTTCGAGGAGCGCAACACGCCCTGGGCCCATTCGCGGCGGCGCTATGATGCGGGCGTCGGCCTGCGGTCGCTGGATGATGTGGCGACGCTGATCGCCTTTTTCGAGGCACGGGCGGGCCAGCTGCACGGGTTCCGCTGGAAGGATTGGTCGGATTACAGGTCTTGCCTGCCCTCCGCTTCGCCGCGACCGGAGGACCAGCTGATCGGTATCGGCGATGGGGAAACCCGGGTCTTCCAGTTGCAGAAGACCTATGTGTCGGGGCTGGAGAGCTATACCCGGCCGATCCGGAAGCCGGTGGCAGGTTCGGTCCTGGTGGCCTTGGCGGGCGACCCGAAGGTCGAGGGAGTGGAGTTCTCGGTCGAGGTCGAGACTGGAACGATCACGTTTGCAGGCCCGCCCGATGTGGGGGCCCGGATCACTGCGGGCTTCGAATTCGACGTGCCGGTGCGGTTCGATACCGACGCGATCCAGACCTCGGTCGCCTCGTTCCAGGCCGGGGAGGTGCCCACGGTCCCTGTGGTGGAGATCCGGCTATGACTGCCGAGGCGCTGTATCGACATCTGGAAAGCGGGGCGACCACGGTATGCCGGGCCTGGACCGTGACACGGCGGGATGGTCAGGTGCTGGGCTTCACAGACCATGACCTCGACCTCGTGGTACAGGGTGTGACCTGCCGGGCCGATACCGGCATGACGGCGCGAGCCTTGCAGCAGACCACGGGGCTGTCGGTCGACAACTCGGAAGCCATCGGCGCGCTGAGTGCAGCGGCGATCACCGAGGCCGATATCATCGCCGGACGGTTCGACGGGGCCGAGGTGCGGGCCTTCCTCGTCAACTGGGTCAGGCCCGAGGAACATCTGGAGCAGTTCAGCGGCTCCCTCGGCGAGATCGAACGGTCGGGGGGCAGCTTCCGCGCCGAACTGCGCGGGTTGTCGGAAATCCTGAACCAGCCCCAGGGCCACGCATATATTGCAGGTTGTTCGGCCGTCTTGGGCGACGGCCGCTGCCGGTTCCAGACTGACCAGCCGGGGTATCACGCCCAGCGGGCGGTGGACCGAGTCGAGGATGGCCGCGTTTTCGATTTTCCCGGCTTTGGAGAGTTCGATCCGGGCTGGTTCTCTCATGGCCGGTTCGAAGTGCTGACCGGGGCAGCGGCGGGGCTGGTCGGGTTGGTCAAGGCTGACACGATTGACGGCGACGGGCGGCGGATCGAGCTCTGGCAGTCGATCATGGCCGGGATCGCGCCGGGCGATCAGGTCCGCATCTTTGCCGGCTGCGACAAGACGGCCGGGACTTGCCGGATGAAGTTCGCCAACTTTCTGAATTTCCGAGGCTTTCCGCACATTCCCGGCGAGGATTGGCTGGCCTCCTATCCGGTGCCCGGGCGGCCGAATTCGGGCCAGCGAAGGACGACGGCGTCATGGCGGTGAAGGCTGCAAGCGTGGTTGTCGCCGAGGCGCGGGAATGGCTTGGCACGCCCTATCAGCACCAGGCGAGCGTCAAGGGCGCAGGCGCGGATTGTCTGGGCCTGTTGCGTGGCCTATGGCGCAAGCTGCATGGCGCAGAGCCGGAGCCAGTGCCGCCCTATACCGAGGACTGGGCCGAGCCGGACCGTCACGAGGTTCTGCTGGCCGCCGCGCGGCGATGGCTGGTCGAGCGTCCTTTGGGAAGTGAGGCCGCGGGCGATGTGCTGCTGTTCCGCATGCGGACAGGCGGTATCGCCAAGCACCTTGGCGTGCAGTCGGAAGTTGGGGCGGAAGCCCGGTTCATCCATTCATACAGCGGGCAGGGCGTTGTCGAGAGCCCCCTCTCGCAGCCCTGGCGGCGTAGGATCGCCGCAAGGTTCGCCTTTCCTGAAGGAGCCGACTGAATGGCAACTCTACTTCTTTCGGCCGCCGGTGCTGCCATTGGCGCGGGGTTTGGAGGCACGGTCCTCGGGCTCTCGGGGGCTGTCATCGGGCGGGCCATCGGGGCAACGCTTGGCCGGTTGGTCGACCAGCGGCTACTGGGTGCCGGTTCGGACCCGGTGGACATGGGCCGCATCGATCGGCTGCGGCTGACCGGAGCCGGGGAGGGGGCACCGATCGGGAAGGTCTGGGGTCGGATGCGTCTGGCAGGTCAGGTGATCTGGGCCACCGAATTCAAGGAATCCGTCCAGCGTCGGCGTGCAGGCAAGGGCGCTCCGAAACCGAAGATCAACGAATACAGCTACTCGGTCAGCCTTGCGATTGCGCTTTGCGAGGGTGAGATACTGCGGGTGGGGCGGATCTGGGCGGATGGCAACGAGATCTCGGCCAGCGATTTGAACCTGCGGGTCTATTCCGGCAGCGAAACGCAACTACCCGATGCGCTGATCGAGGCGGTCGAGGGGCAAGGCCGCGCCCCGGCCTATCGTGGGCTTTCCTATGTCGTTGTCGAGGATCTTGAGCTTGCACCCTATGGCAACCGGGTTCCGCAGTTCAACTTCGAGGTGGTGCGTGCGGCACAAGGGCCAGCGGTGGCCGAGGGATCGACGCTGGACAGTGCGATCTCGGCGGTGGCCTTGATCCCCGGCACTGGGGAATACAGTCTGGCGATGACGCCCGTGCATTACGCCGAGGCGCCGGGGCGGAACCGTTCGGCCAACGTGCATTCGCCCTCCGGCCATACTGACTTCTCCACCAGCCTGGAGCAGCTATCGGACGAACTGCCGGGCGCGGGATCGGTGTCGCTGGTGGTCTCCTGGTTCGGCGACGACCTGCGCTGCGGGTCTTGCAGCATCCGGCCGAAGGTCGAGCAGAAGCTGCGCGACGGCGTTCCAATGCGCTGGCGTGCGGGCGGGATCGATCGGGAAGCGGCGCTGGAGGTGCCGAAGGTCGACGGCAAGTCGATCTATGGTGGCACGCCCGCCGATGGATCGGTCATCGAGGCCATCCGTGCCATTCGCGCGGCTGGCAAGGAAGCGATGTTCTACCCTTTTATCCTCATGGACCAGATCGAGGGCAACTTGCTGCCCGACCCCTGGACGGGTTTGCCAACGCAGCCAAAGTTGCCGTGGCGCGGACGGGTGACCCTGTCGATCGCACCGGGTCGTGACGGCTCACCGGACCGGACGGCCGCCGCGGCCGCGGAGGTGGCGGCCTTCTTCGGCGCGGCGCAGGCGGGAGATTTCGCCGTCGAGGGCGGGGAAATCCGGTACACTGGCCCCGCGGACTGGGGTTTCCGTCGGTTCATCCTGCATTACGCCAAGCTCTGTGCCTTGGCGGGTGGCGTCGATGCATTCTGCATCGGGTCGGAAATGCGATCTCTTACCCAGATCCGGGGCGCGGGGGACAGTTTTCCCGCCGTTGCGGCCTTGCGGCAACTGGCGCAGGATGTCCGGGCGATCCTAGGCCCCGAGACCAGGATCAGCTACGCGGCCGACTGGTCCGAGTACTTTGGCTATCACGTGGACGGAAATGTCTATTTCCACCTTGATCCGCTCTGGGCTGATCCGCAGATCGATTTCATCGGCATCGACAACTACATGCCGGCGTCTGACTGGCGCGAGGGGGATGAGCACGCCGACGCGGGGTGGGGCTCGATCTACAGCCTCGATTACCTGAAGGCGAACATCGGCGGGGGCGAAGGCTTCGACTGGTACTATGACAGTGCCGAGGGCGCCGCCGCGCAGCGCCGTCTGCCGATCGTGGACGGGGCCTACGGCGAGGATTGGGTCTTCCGTTACAAGGATCTGCGGTCCTGGTGGTCGAACCTGCACCACGATCGAGTGAATGGCCTGCGCAGCCCGGAGCCAACAGCATGGGTCCCCGGATCCAAGCCGATCGTCTTTACAGAGTATGGTTGCGCGGCGATCGACAAGGGGACCAACCAGCCCAACCGTTTCCTGGACCCTGCGTCGTCGGAATCCGGGCTGCCCGCCTGGTCCAATGGTCGTCGCGACGATCTCATTCAGATGCAGTACCTGCTGGCCATGCGTGCCTTCTGGCGGGATCAGGCCAATAACCCGGTTTCGACCCTTTATGGAGGGCCGATGATCGACATGGACCGCGCGCATGTCTGGGCCTGGGACGCCAGACCATTCCCGGAGTTCCCCGGCCAGACGGAGGTATGGAGCGATGGTGCGAACTATTCCCGCGGGCACTGGCTGAACGGTCGGGCCACGAACCAGCCGCTGGACCGGGTCGTTGCCGAGATCTGCGCCCGATCGGGCCTGCCGAACATTGAAACCTCTGGCCTTTTCGGGCTGGTGCGTGGATTTCAGCAGGCAGAGGTGAGCTCGGCCCGCGCCGCTCTCCAGCCGCTGATGCTGGCCTTCGGCTTTGATGTGATCGAAAGGAACGGGCAGCTGGTCTTCCGCAGCCGCAGCGGTCGGGTCGACGGGATTCTGACCAAGGAAGATCTGGTCCTCCAGCAGGACCTGAATGGCAGTTTCGAGACGACGCGCGCTGGTGAAGCCGAAGTTACGGGCCAGGTGCGGCTTGGCTTCATCGACGCCCAGTCCAGTTACGAGACCCGGTCGACCGAGGCGCGCTTCCCAGATGAGGTCGCGCGCGGCGTGTCACAAACCGACCTTCCGCTCGCTCTGACCCGGAGCGAAGGGCAACGGACGGTCGAGCGCTGGCTTGCCGAGGCGCGGGTGGCGCGGGATGCCGCACGGTTCGCGCTGCCCAGGTCCAAGCTGCGCATCGCTGCCGGGGATGTTGTCGAACTCCAGGCGCAGCGCTACCGGATCGACCGGGTCGAGGAATCCGACGCCCAGATTCTGGAGGCGATCCGGATCGAGCCAGGGGTCTACAGCCCTGCGGTGACTGGCGACGAGGTGATTTCGGTCCGCGACTTCATCCCGCCGGTCCCGGTTCTGCCGCTGTTCCTGGATCTACCGCTGATGACAGGAGAGGAAGTGCCGCATGCCCCGCATGTCGCGGTTACTGCCGATCCATGGCCGGGATCGGTTGCGGTCTGGTCATCGTCGGAGAATTCCGGATTCGAGCTGAACCGATTGGTCGCTGCGCCGGCGGTCATGGGGATCACGGAATCGCCGCTTCACCGCGCCCCGGTGGGATTGTGGGATCGCGCGGAGCCGCTTCGCGTCAGGCTTTCATCGGGCGAGTTGAGTTCGACCAGCATGAATTCGGTGCTGAATGGAGCAAATCTCATGGCCATCGGTGATGGCTCCCCGTGCAACTGGGAGCTGTTCCAGTTTGCCGAAGCCGAGCTGGTTGCTCCGGACACCTATGAGCTGTCCGCGCGCTTGCGCGGTCAGGCCGGAACGGACGGGATCATGCCGGAGGTCTGGCCGGCGGGCAGCACGGTCGTCCTGATCGATCTTGCGCTGTCCCAGATCGACCTGCCGCTTTCGGCCCGGGGTCTCGCGCGCCACTACAGGATCGGGACCACCGCGCGCGGCTACGATGATGTCAACGTCATCAGTCGGGTGGACGCCTTCGACGGTATCGGTCTGCGGCCCTATCCGGTGGCGCATCTGCGCGTGAAGCATGAGCCGTCGGGTGCCATGGCTTTCAGCTGGACGCGCCGGACGCGCGTCGACGGCGACAGCTGGCAATCGGTCGAGGTTCCGCTGGGCGAAGAGCAGGAGGCCTACCTTGTCCGGATCAGTAGCGCTGGCACGGTCGTGGCCGAATACAGCACGTTGCAGCCAGGCTTTGTCTATACCGCCGCCATGCGGGCCGATGACGGGATCGCTGGTACCTTCCAGGCTGCCGTCGCCCAGTTGTCCACAGTTTACGGCCCCGGACCATTTCGGGCGCTGGAGGTCACGGCCTGATGCGGCCCGTTACCTTACATGAGGTTGGTGTGCTGGCCCGAACGCTCCTAACCGTGGCAGAACGTGACTGGCCTGGGGTGGCGGCGCGTGTCCTTGCGGAAACGCGCCTCGCCGCAGATCACATTCGCAAGACGGGTCGACCGCATCCGAGGTTCGGAGATGGGTCCATCACGGCGCGGTGCCTGCAACTGGCACCCGCGCCGGAACCGTTCTGCGACGCGAGGGTCCTTCGCGCCCTCGACGCAGCCTGCATGGCGCTTCTGATCCATTCGCAGCCTTGATATCAGCCATCACCTTTTTGCCAGTCGTCCTCCCGCCGTATTGTGCTAAAAGAGAACTTCGCAAGGAGAGACCGTGATGTTCGAGACCAAGGCCAGGGTAACTGCTGTCGATCCCGTCTGGCGGCGTGTCGGGGAGGAAGCGGTGGAGGCGATCCGGAACGAGCCGCTGCTCGGCGGTCTCATCCATTCCGGTTTGCTGCACCATTCGACCCTGGAGCGCGCACTTGCCTATCGCTTCTCGCTGAAACTCGCCTCCGGAGAAATGAGTGAGCAGATCCTGCGGGAGATCGCCGATCAGGCCTATGACAGCGACCCGGCAATCGGCGCGGCCGCAAGATCCGATCTGATGGCGGTCTACGAGCGCGACCCGGCCTGCCATCGCTTCATCCAGCCACTGTTGTTCTTCAAAGGCTACCAGGCGGTGCAGGCCTACCGGATCGGTCACTGGCTCTGGCGGACCGGCAGGATCGACATGGCCTATTTCGTGCAGATGCGCGTCTCCGAGATGTTCGGGGTCGACATCCACCCGGCCGCCCGTCTGGGCAAAGGGATCATGATCGACCACGCCCATTCGATCGTCATCGGCGAGACGGCAGTGGTCGGCGACAATGTCTCGATGCTGCATTCGGTCACACTCGGCGGCACCGGCAAGGAAGACGGCGACCGGCATCCGAAGATCGGCGACGGCGTCCTGATCGGGGCCGGCGCCAAGGTGCTAGGCAACATCACCGTCGGGCACTGCTCGCGAATCGCGGCGGGGTCAGTGGTCCTGCAGGATGTACCGCCGAATTCCACCGTGGCCGGGGTCCCGGCGAGAGTCGTCGGCAAGGCCGGCTGCGCGCAACCGGCGCTGACAATGGACCAGATCCTGCAGGGCGAGTGATAGCGGTTGAAGGCCTTTCTGCTTTCTGCCGCCGCGCGCTTCACCGGACAGGCGATTTCGCTGTTTGCCCGCTTCATCACCGCGCCCCGGGCGGTCTGGCAGGGGATTGAACCCGCGCCCACCCAGCGCGTGTACTTTGCCAATCATTCCTCAAACGGCGACTTCGTCCTGCTCTGGACCGTTCTGCCGCCCGCACTTCGCAAGCGGACCCGGCCGGTCGCCGCGCTGGACTACTGGCTGACCTCCCCCCTCCGCGCTTTCATCGGGCGGGACGTGTTCAACGCCGTCCTCATCGACCGGCGCCCCGAAGTCCGCCTGCAGGACCCTGTCTCCCAGATGGCGGAGGCGCTGGATGAGGGATCCTCGCTGATCCTGTTCCCCGAGGGCGGGCGGAACAGCTCGGACCAGCCGCTCCTGCCGTTCAAGTCCGGGCTCTATCACCTTGCCAAGGCGCGGCCCGAGGTTGACCTTGTCCCGGTCTGGATCGCAAATCTGAACCGCGTCATGCCAAAAGGCGAAATCATCCCCGTCCCCCTGATCTGCACCCTGACCTTCGGCGCCCCCCTCCACCTTGCGCTGGATGAGGACAAGGAGACTTTCCTCGCCCGCGCCGCGCAGGCACTTCTCGCGCTCCAGCCACAGGTCCAGTCGTGACCTCTCCCCATCTCCTGTGGCTCCTTGCCGGGATCGGCGGCCTTCTGATCCTCGCCTCGGTCCTGGGCGAGATCCTCCGCTCCCGTCTCTCACCCCAAGGTGAAAATCCGGTGATCGAGAACCTGAACGCCCGGATCTCGGCCTGGTGGGTCATGGTGATCCTGCTTGCCATCGCCTTCCTCGCGGGCAAGCCTGGCGTCGTCGTTCTCTTGGCGCTGGCCTCCTTCGCCGCTCTGCGCGAGTTCCTTTCCCTCACGCACTACAATCGCGCGGACCACTGGTCGCTCGTCGCCTGCTTCTTCCTGGTCGTGCCGCTGCAGTACTACTTCATCCTGATCGACTGGTACGGGATGTATTCCGTCTTCATCCCGGTCTACGTCTTCCTGTTGCTCCCCGTCGTCTCGGCCCTCCACGGTTCCACCCGCGACTTCCTGGTCCGCGTGTCCGAGAAGCAATGGGCGCTCATGGTCTGCGTCTACTGCGTCAGCCATGTCCCGGCACTTCTCTACCTCCAGATCCCGGGGTTCGAGGGCCGGAACATCATCCTCATCGCCTACCTGATCTTTGTCGTACAGCTTTCGGACGTCCTGCAGTATGTCTGGGGCAAGCTCCTTGGCCGGACCAGGGTCGCGCCCACCCTTTCCCCCTCCAAGACCTGGGAGGGCCTGATCGGCGGCACACTGTCCGCCACCGCCATCGGCACCGCGCTGTACTGGATGACCCCGTTCACCCCCCTCGAAGCCGCGGGAATGTGCCTGCTCATCACCCTCATGGGCTTCTTCGGCGGCCTTGTCATGTCGGCAATCAAGCGGGATCGGGGGATAAAGGACTGGGGCCATCTGATCGCCGGGCATGGCGGTTTCATCGACCGGCTCGACAGCGTGATCTTCGCCGCACCGATCTTCTTCCACATCACCCGCTACTTCTGGTCTGCCACATGACCGACGCCCGTCGCCCGCTCGCCTCGCGGAACTCTGCCTGGGCCGGTCGGCTTGCCGTCTGGGCCGTCGCGCGCGACATCACGCCGAACCAGATCTCCCAGGCCTCGATGGGCTTCGCCGCTGCGGGGTTCTTCCTCTACGCCGCCTCCACCCAGAGCAACGGCTTCACCCAGTTCCTCAGTTTGATCCTTGCCGCCGCCACCGTCCAGATCCGCCTTCTCTGCAACCTCCTCGACGGCATGGTCGCGATCGAGGGCGGGAAAGGCACCAAGGACGGCCCGTTCTGGAACGAGGCCCCGGACCGCGTCTCGGACTTTCTCTTCCTTGCCGGTGCGGGCCTCACCGCCGGACATCCGGCCCTCGGCCTCCTCGCTGCGGCGCTCGCGATCACCACCGCCTATATCCGCGAACTTGGCCGGGCCGAGGGTTTCCCCCCGGACTTCTCCGGCCCCCTCGCCAAACCGCAGCGCATGGCCGTCCTGACCGCAGGCACCGTCCTCGCGGCGCTCTACGCGACCGAATGGACCCTGACCGTCACCCTCTGGATCATCGTTGCAGGGGCCGTGGCGACAGTAATCCGCCGGTCCTGGACGCTTATCGGCAGGCTGAACGCCCGATAGAAAAAGGGGACCAGATGGCCCCCTTTCATCTTTGCGCAAATATCCCACGGGGGTGCGGGGGTGTGAAACCCCCGCGTCCCGCCGGTTCAGGCCAGCATGACCATCGGGTTCTCCAGCGCCTCGATCACGGCCTTCAGGAACTCCGCCCCCAAGGCCCCGTCGATCACCCGGTGATCCACCGACAGCGTCATCGACATGACCGTCGCCACGCCGATCGTCCCGTCCGCCAGCACGACCGGCTTCTTCACGCCCGCGCCCACTGCCAAGATCGAGCCATGCGGCGGGTTGATCACTGCATCGAAATTCTCGATTCCCATCATCCCGAGGTTCGAGATCGCAAACGACCCGCCCTGGTACTCATGCGGCGCCAGCTTCTTGGACTTCGCCCGTGCCGCCAGGTCCTTCATCTCCGCCGACAAGGCGCTCAGCGACTTCTTGTCCGCATCGCGCAGAACCGGGGTGAAGAGCCCACCCTCCACGGCCACGGCCACCGCCACGTCCGACGATTTCAGCCGCAGCATCCGGTCGCCCGCCCAGACGGCGTTCGCATTCGGCACCGCCTGCAGAGCCATCGCGCAGGCCTTGATGATGAAGTCGTTGACCGACAGCTTCACCCCACGCCCCTCAAGCTGCTTGTTCAGCTGCTCGCGGAAGGCCATCAGGGCATCCAGCCGCACCTCGCGGCGCAGGTAGAAATGCGGGATGGTCTGCTTGGCCTCGGTCAGTCGCGCCGCGATGGTCCGGCGCATCCCGTCCAGCGGCACTTCCTCGAAGACGCGGTCGGCATACATCTTCAGCACAGTGTCCGCCTCCATGCCCGTGGGCATTGCCGCCGAAGCCGCCGGGGCAGTCGGTTTCGCTGCTTCTGCTGCGGCCGGAGCCGCCGCAGGCTTCGCCGCGCCAGCTTGCGCGCCTTCCACATCCGCCCGGACGATCCGCCCATGCGGGCCCGAGCCCTTCACGGCCGTCAGATCGATCCCCTTCTCCTTGGCGATCCGCCGCGCCAGGGGCGAAGCGAACACCCGCGCTCCCCCCGCCGGAGCCGCCGCCGGAGCCGCCGCAGGGGCAGGGGGCGAAGCAGGTGCCGCCGCCGGGGCCTCCGCCTCCGCCGTAGCCTGCGGCGCCGCGACCGAGGACGCATCCTCCCCCTCATCCAGCAGCACCGCGATGGGCGTGTTGACCTTCACGCCGCCTGTGCCTTCCGCGATCAGGATCTTGCCGATGACACCCTCGTCGACCGCCTCGAACTCCATAGTCGCCTTGTCGGTCTCGATCTCGGCCAGGATCTGGCCCGATTTCACCGCATCGCCTTCCTTCACCAGCCACTTGGCCAGCGTGCCTTCCTCCATCGTGGGGGACAGGGCCGGCATCAGTATTTCGGTAGCCATGGCTTCACCTCACCGATAGCAAACGGATTTGACGGCGGTGACAACCTCCGCCGGGGTGATCAGCGCGAACTTCTCCAGGTTCGCGGCATAGGGCATCGGCACATCCTTGCCCGTGCAGGTCACGACCGGAGCATCGAGATAGTCGAAGGCCCGCTGCATGATCGTCGAGGCAAGGTGGTCGCCGATCGACCCCACCGGGAAGCCTTCCTCGACCGTGACGCAGCGGTTGGTCTTCATCACCGACGCCAGCACCGTGTCATAGTCGATGGGCCGCAGCGTCCGCAGGTTGATCACTTCGGCGCTGATCCCGTCTTTCGCCAGTTCCTCCGCCGCCGCCATGGCATGGGAACAGCCGATCCCGAACGAGATCACCGTCACATCCGTTCCCGGCCGCAGGATCGACGCCTTGCCGAAGGGAATGGTGAAATCCTCCGCCACCGGCACCTCGAAGGACCGCCCGTAAAGGATCTCGTTCTCCAGGAACACCACCGGATTGGGGTCCCGGATCGCGGTCTTCAACAGCCCCTTCGCATCCGCTGCCGTATAGGGCATGCAG
>JARFTV010000090.1 GCA_029289325.1 Alphaproteobacteria bacterium | reverse complement strand
CAGAGCGCGGCCGCCTCTGCGAGGCGCGAAAGGTCACCGGCTGGCGTGATCGCACCTTCGGGGGCATAGCCTTCGCCCGCGATGCGGAAGGCGCTCTCGGGCGTTTCTGCCGTCACAACGACCATCTCGTTGCGCGTGAGCGTCCCGGTCTTGTCGGTGCAGATCACCGAGACCGACCCGATTGCTTCGATCTCGGGCAGGCGACGCACGATCGCGTGCCGCCGGGCCATGGCCTGCACGCCGATGGCGAGCGTGATCGTCATGACGGCAGGAAGTCCTTCGGGGATGGCCGCAACGGCGACACCTACCACGGCCATGAACATTTCATCGAAGGGCATGTGGCCAACGAAATAACCATAGGCCAGCAGCAGGGCCGCGCAGAGAAGGATCAGGAACGACAGCCAGCGCGCAAAAATGGTCCATCTGCTCGACCAACGGCGTGGTCAGTTGTTCGATCCCCCGCCAGAAGCCCGCCGATGCGTCCGATCTCGGTCGTTTCACCGGTTGCCACGACAAGTCCGCGCGCCGTTCCATTCGTGACCAGTGTGCCGGACCACAGCATCGAGCGTCTGTCGCCCAAAGCCGCATCAACAACAACAGGATCACTTGATTTCTCAACCGAAACGGATTCCCCTGTCAGCATAGCCTCCTGGGCCGATAGCCCGCGTGCCTTAAGGATGCGCAGATCGGCGGGTACCTTGTCGCCCGCTTCAAGCAGCACCACGTTGCCGGGAACCAAGTGCTCGCCACCGACAGAGATGCGGCGGCAATCACGGAGCACAGCCGCCTTCGGCGCCAGCCTTCCGCGGATCGCGGCCATAGCAGCTTCGGCTTTTCCCTCCTGAAGGAAGCCGACGATGGCATTGGCAAGGACCACGGCCAGGATCACGCCGGTATCGACCCAATGCTGCATGGCCCCGGTAATGACGGCCGCGACGATCAGCACATAGATCAGCACGTTGTGAAACTGGGCAAGGAAACGTCGCAGCGGCCTGCGTCCGCGCATTTCTGGCAGGCGGTTAGGGCCGTGCTCGGCCAGACGCCGCTCCGCCTCGGGTGCGCTCAGCCCTTCGGGTGAGGAGCCGACCGCAGCAAGGCAGTCCTGTTCTGTGAGGTGGTGAAAAGCTGCCATAGAATCACCTCTCTAGAATCGAAACGCCGACGGCCTGACCGTCGGCGCAGGGTCTCACAGTGGCAGCATCAGGTCCTTAATATCGAGCAAGGTTTTGAGGTTATCACCAGTCGCTGTCGTCTTCGAAGCCGGCATCGCCGATGTCCGGTTCAGGCTCTTCAGGCGCTTCGGCCGCCTGAGCTTCGCCCGCGAACATGCCGACGACAGCATTAGCCAAGAGCATCCCGCCTGCGACCCCCATAGCCGTTTGCGCGGCACCGGCCAGAAAGCCGCCTGGCGCGCCCTGCGGCATCGGGCGCGGGGTCGGAGTGGGCCGCCTTGGTGCCGATCCGCCACCAAACAGCCCCGACAGGAACCCGCCGCCTTGATTTGCGCTTCGGGCGTCAGTCAGTTCGGCCTCCAACTGTTCGATCCGGGTCTGCGCGGCATTCAGCGCGTGTTCCTGCACCACGACCGTCTGTGCCATGTAATAGGGCGCGCCGGGCTGGCGGGCGATGGCGTCGCCGATGAAGCGCTCGGCCTCTGGGTCACGGTCGGGCATCTGGCGTTCGACCTGCGAGAGCTTGTCGAACAATCCCGCAATTGCTTGGCGATCGTTGGTGTCCATGGTCACTCCTCTCTTAATATGCACCTGCCACAGTCGGCCTGTAAGTCTCGGCCATTGCGGCGCCATTTTGAAAGATAGGTAGGCATTCGTCAGGCACGAGTGGCCCGCTTTACGAGACTCGGCCGTTCACGCAAAGTTTTCCACGGGATCAGGTTTTTTGCCCCGTCGGGCTGCGGTCAGCGACCCGTGATCTTTTGGACCAGCAGTTTGTCGATCCGGCGACCGTCAAGGTCGACAACTTCGATCCTCCAGCCCGACACTTCGACATGTTCGCCGAGCTTGGGAAGGCTGCCCATTTTCTCGATCACCATCCCCGCAATGGTCTCATAGTCGCGATCCCCATCCAGCGTGATCCCGATGTAGTCTGCGAATTCATCCGCAGGCATCCAGCCGGCGACAAGCAGGCTGCCATCTTCACGTTCCGCGATCTTGGACTCGGTTTCCTCCCCCTCCACAAAATCGCCGGCGATGGCCTGAAGCACGTCCATCGGGGTGATGATGCCTTCGAAATGGCCGTATTCGTCATAGACGAGCACCATATGTGCGGGGGACTTGCGCAGGGTTTCCAGCACGTCAAGCGCGTTCATCCCGTCGCGCACCACCGGAGTCTCGATCAGCAAGCCGCGCAGATCATGCGGCACGCCCGATTTCCCGACATCCAGAAAATCCCGTGATTTCAAAACGCCGATGATGTTATCGGCATCCCCTTCGCGGACCAGCAGCCGCGAATGGCCGGTGTCGCGAAAGCGGCGGATGACGACCGCGGGGCTATCGGTCGCCTCGACCGTTTCGACCTCGTGTCGCGGCACCATCAGGCCCTTGGCGGTGCGGTCGGCGATCCGCATCACCCCTGCGATCATGTCGGTTTCGGCCTTGTCCATCACGCCGGACGAGTGCGCTTCGGACAGGACGATCTTGACCTCCTCATCCGTCATGTTGCGCTCCACCTCGCCCGATTGGCCCAGCAGCGTCAGCACGATCTTGCCCGATCCGTTCAGCACCCAGACGATCGGTGCCGCCACAATCGCGATCAGGTTCAAGAGAGGGGCGATGCGCACGGCGGCGGCTTCGGGCGCGCGCAGGGCGATCTGCTTTGGGACTAGTTCGCCAAAGATCAGCGACAAATAGGTGATCCCCACCACCACGCCGCCGACGCCAAGCGTCTGTGCAAGCGCAGGGCTCATGCCGAGTTCGGTCAGGGCACCGGCAAGACGCACACCCAGCGTCGCCCCGGAAAACGCCCCCGACAACACACCCACCAGCGTGATCCCGATCTGCACGCTGGACAGGAACCGCCCCGGATCGGCCGCCAGCCGCATCGCGGTTGCAGCCCCCCGACTGCCATTGTCCGCCATCACCTTGAGGCTCGGCGAAGGACCCACCGGAAAGACGCCATACCACCCGGCGCCAAGCGTTTCTCCCAAAGGAAACGTCCCAATGGCAGTGCTGCGTGCAACCTGCTCGGCCACCCCTGGTGCCATCGAGATCGCGCCGGGGGTCAAGGACTGAAACACGGCGGCGCCAACCGCCAGCATGACAAGCGCGGTGGTGAACTCAGCTATCGCGGAACGCGTGCCGGAATACTCCTCAAGGGCGTCGAGAATGCGATCGGCCATTGCCTGCGCCGCCACAAGGCTCCCGCTCTGGCGGATCGGTTCGCGCAGCTGCGGCGCCTCGAGAATTGTCCGGTTCAAAGCGGCGCGATCGAAGGCGGCGCCGTTTCGCGGCACCGGAACGCCGATCAGCTCCGACAGGATCAGGGTTTCGACACGGGCCGCAACTGCGGTGCGGAGCAGCAACTTGCGACGCATCAGCCAGGACGCAGTGCGACGCAGGCCAACTCTCCGGCACAACCATGCCAGCATACGCGTCAAGACGAGGATCGGTGAAAGCAGAACATTCACAGGGGGGCGCAGCAGGTCGAGACCTATGGCAGATCCATGGAGGCGCAAAGTCCCCGGCCAGGTGAAATGACGCTGCACGAAAGCATCCACCTCAACTTGCCGGGTGGGTCGCTCGTGCACAGCACAATCACCGTTTTTTGGCAGGGTTTTCGCAGACGTCACACTCTGGGTCATGGTCTCACGTCACGCTCAAGATGGTGAGGAGTATCAGGCTTGACCAACGGGCCAGATCGGCATGCTGGGCCAACCCGTTGTGGCGCGCCGCTGATCGCCAAACACCCACCAGCGCGACAATGTTGTAGGGTATCGAAAAGGCATAGCCCACGATCAGCGCCGGCCAAGGGTGATCGGCGCTGATCAGAATCAGAAACAGGATTGTGGTCGAAATGTTGATTAGCAGGGCGCCGAGCACCGCCCAGTTCCAGAACGCGTCACCGAGTTGAAGATCGCCCCGCCAGAGGTCATTGAGTTTTCCCATGGAGGTGATTTGGGAACGCCTCTTCTGTTTTCCATCGGGTGTCGCTGGAGGCAGCCAAAAAAACGGCAGATCAACCTGCGATTACTATCCCGTATTGGCTCATCCGATTTCGAGGTCCGTTGCCGTCTTTTCTGCGGCTAAGGCGTCTACAAACCACTGCGGCTTGCGCCCCCGGCCTGACCAGGTGAGCGCCGGGTTCTCAGGGTGCCGGTATTTCGCTGCGGCCGGTGCGCGGGAGGGTTCCGTCTCGGTGCCGACAAGTTCGGCCAGGGAGTAGCCCAGATCCCGGGCGACTGCTTCCACCTTGGCGCGGGCTTCCGCCTTTTGCCGATCCTCGAATGTGGCAATCGCCTTGGCGACGTCCTTCTGCATTTTCTTCAGCTCGCCGAGCGACAGTGCCTCGAGATCGTAATCAGCCATTGATGCGGTCCGTGTCCTGAATGTCCCGGTATCGATAGCCCGTCGATGCAGGGCGCCGCAACTCCCGCAAGGCAAGGGCAGGAGTGGCAAAGGCTGTTGGTCGCCATATCGTCGCCAGTGAGGTGCTGAACTGGGGGTCAGGCTGTTCCGATTGGCAAAGTAACGAGTTCTGGCATGGGCTCCCCGCGCATCTCTGTCTTCTGGGCCATCCCTTCGACTGACA
>JARFTV010000045.1:2472-28084 GCA_029289325.1 Alphaproteobacteria bacterium | reverse complement strand
CACGGGATGGGCGTGAAGGACCAGAAGGCGCATTCGGTCGGGCTTTCCCTGCGGGCGGCGCTTTCAGGATCACCGCCCGGCGGCGCGGGGTCAACCGGCCGGGCTGCCCTAGCTGGTCGGGTCGTCGATCAGCGGATTGGGCTTGGCGAAGCGCTCCAGATCTTCCTGATCGCCGATGAGTATGCGGTTGCCCTCGACCGTGATGCCATAGGGTTGCAGGCCCTTGAACGCGCGGCTGAGGTTTTCCGGCGTCATCCCCAGGACCGAGGCGAGGCGGCGCTTTTCGAACTCCAGCTCGAAACTCGCGTCGCCGCCGGCGCGTTTCTGCTGCCGCAGCAGGAAATTCGCCAGCCGTTCCAGCGAGGTGCGCAGCTTGAGGTCCTTTTGTGACTTGATGGCGGCGCGGTAGCCTTGCGCCAGTTCGGCCACGATCGCCCGGGCAAAGCCGCCGTCGATATCGAAGATGGCGCGCACGTCCTGGCTTGGGATCAGGGCGATCCGGCTTTTCTCCAGCGTCCGCGCGGACATCAGGTAGGGGGCATCCCGGATCGTGGCGGCCAGGATGAAGGTGGAGATCGGCCGGACGGTCGCAAGGCTGGTATCCCGGCCATTCCAGCACGAATAGAGATCAACCGAGCCGCTCAGGACGACGTGCAGGAAGTCGCTGGGATCGCCCTCGGCCACCAGATCGATCTGGGCGGGGAAGGTCTGGACATAGGCTCCCCGCACCAGAGCCGCGAAGTTCTGGTCGGTCATTTGCGCGAACAGATCGAGGCCTCGAATCTCGCGGAAGCCAGAATCTGGCATAACTCGGCTCCTGTCTTGTTTGTTCCCTCAAGAATCCAGCCTCGATTGATAACTGTCAAGTCAACCATTGATCTGTGCGACCCCGGGCTTGATCACGGGATTTCCTAGGAATGACATAGTTGGCCAAGTCATTTATTTGACTGCGAGAATCTGCATGGGATGATCTAGATCAACCAAATCGGGTCCCCTTCGGCCCCAGGAGTGGCTCAGCCCCAGACGGGGAGAGTGCGCCATCCTTGCCGGAGTTTCCGCCATGCCGACCACAGTCACAGCCTCACGCGCCGACCAGTCGCGCGCCCTGACGCTGAGTACGATCGCCTTCACCACTTGTTTCGCGGTCTGGACGATCTTCTCGATCATCGGCGTTGCCATCAAGGACGAGCTGGGGTTGAACGACACCCAGTTCGGCCTGCTGGTGGCGACGCCGATCCTGACGGGGTCGCTGACCCGGATCTTCCTGGGCGTCTGGACCGAGAAATACGGCGGGCGGCTGGTCTTTTCGGCGCAGATGATGCTGGCTGCGCTGGCAACCTGGGCGCTGACGCTGGCCGACAGCTACCTGATGTATCTGGTCGCGGCGCTGGGCGTGGGCCTCGCGGGCGGGTCCTTCATCATCGGCGTGGCCTATGTCAGCCGCTGGTATGACGCGGGCCACCAGGGCACGGCTCTGGGCATCTTCGGTGCGGGCAATATCGGGGCGGCGGTGACGAAGTTCGTCGCGCCCTTCGTGATGGTCGCCTGGGGCTGGCAGGGCGTCGCCAATGTCTGGGCCGCCGCGCTTGCTGTCATGGCGGTGCTGTTCTTCGTCCTTGCCAAGGACGATCCGACCCTGGTCGAGCGGCGTCGGACCGGAGCCAAGGCCCCGACCTTCGCCCAGCAGCTTGCGCCGCTGAAGAACCTGCAGGTCTGGCGCTTTGCGCTGTACTACTTCTTCGTCTTCGGCGCCTTCGTCGCGCTGGCGCTGTGGCTGCCGCACTATCTGATCGACGTCTATGGCGTCGATGTGCGCACGGCGGGGATGGCGGCGGCCTCGTTCAGCCTTTCGGCCAGCCTGTTCCGCGCCTATGGCGGGCATCTGTCCGACAAGTTCGGCGCGCGGTCGGTCATGTACTGGACCTTCGGCTTCAGCCTGCTGTTCCTGTTCATGCTGTCCTACCCGCCGACGGATTACGTGATCCAGGGCAAGGACGGCGCCATCGCCTTCTCGACCAGCATGGGCCTGTGGCCCTTCATCGCCACGCTGTTCGCGCTGGGCTTCTTCATGAGCCTCGGGAAGGCGGCGGTCTTCAAGCATATCCCGGTCTACTATCCCAACAACGTGGGCGCGGTGGGCGGCCTTGTGGGCATGATCGGCGGCCTTGGCGGCTTTGTCCTGCCGATCGCCTTCGGGGCGCTGCTTGACCTGACGGGGGTCTATACCTCGTGCTTCGCGCTGCTCTTCGTGCTGGTCGGCATTGCACTGATCTGGATGCACCTGTCGATCCGCGCGATGGAGCGGGCGGCCCATGGCAAGGCCCTGGACAGCCTGCCTGACCTGCCCGAGATGCAGCCGATCCACCAGCCGGGGACGACCGTCATGCCCCGCGTGCTGGAGGACTGGCGGCCGGAGGATCCGGTGTTCTGGGCCGACAAGGGCCGGGCGGTGGCACGGAGGAACCTGTGGATTTCGATCCCGGCGCTGCTTTTGGCCTTCTCGGTCTGGATGGTCTGGTCGATGGTCGTGGCCAAGCTGCCGCTGATCGGCTTCGCCTTCACCCCGGACCAGCTGTTCTGGCTGGCCTCGCTGCCGGCGCTGTCGGGGGCGACCCTGCGGATCTTCTACGGGTTCATGGTGCCGATCTTCGGCGGGCGGCTCTGGACGACGCTGTCCACGGCCTCGCTGATGCTGCCGGCGCTGGGGATCGGCTATGCGGTGCAGAACCCCGAGACCCCGTATTTCATCTTCCTGGTGCTCGCTCTCCTCTGCGGGCTGGGCGGGGCCAACTTCGCCTCCAGCATGGCGAATATCGGCTACTTCTTCCCGAAGTCCGAGAAGGGCAATGCGCTGGCGCTGAACGCGGGCCTGGGCAACCTGGGCGTGAGCGTGATGCAGTTCCTGGTGCCGCTGGTCATCACCATGGGCGTCTTCGGAGCCATGGGCGGCGCACCGCAAGCGCTGGCGGACGGGGGTGAACTCTGGATCCAGAACGCGGGCTTCGTCTGGGTGCCCTTCATCCTGGCCTCGACCATCGCCGCCTGGCTGGGGATGAACGACATCTCCGACGCAAAGGCCAGCTTCGCGCAGCAGTCGGTGATCTTCGGCCGGACCCACAACTGGCTGATGTGCGTCCTGTACATCGGGACCTTCGGCAGCTTCATCGGCTATTCGGCCGGCTTCCCGCTGCTGTCGAAGATCGCCTTCCCCGAGGTGAACGCCCTGCAATACGTCTTCCTTGGCCCGCTGGTCGGCGCGCTGAGCCGGGCGGGCACGGGCTGGATCTCGGATCGCTTCGGCGGCGGGCGGGTCACCTTCTGGGTCTTCGTCGGCATGATCGCCAGCGTCCTGGGCGTGATCCTCTCGCTGCAGGCCGGCAGCTTCGCCGGGTTCTTCGCGGGCTTCATGGCGCTGTTCTTCTTCACCGGGGTGGGCAATGCCTCGACCTTCCAGATGATCCCCGTGATCATGGGTCGCGAAGTGCCCCGCCTGATGCCGCAGCTTTCCGCGCCCGACCGGGCCCGGCAGGTCGCGATGGAATCGGGCGGGATCGTCGCCTTCACCAGCGCCATCGGGGCCTATGGCGGCTTCTTCATCCCCAAGGCCTATGGCAGCTCGATCGCCATGACCGGCAGCGCGATCGGCGCGCTGTGGCTGTTCCTTGGCTTCTACGTGATCTGCCTTGCCCTGACCTGGGCCGTCTACACGCGGCCGGGCGGGCTTCTCCATGACATCGAGCGCAGCCGCGGGACCGTGGCTGCTCAGCCTGCCGAATAACGAAAGGACGCCAAGATGAGCCACCTGCTCGACAGACTGAACTTTTTCCAGAGCAAGACGCTCGAAACCTTCTCGGACGGCTGGGGCGAGACCACCCGCGAGGATCGCGGCTGGGAGGACGTGTACCGGAACCGCTGGCGTCACGACAAGGTCGTGCGCTCGACCCACGGGGTGAACTGCACCGGGTCCTGTTCCTGGAAGATCTATGTCAAATCCGGGATCGTCACCTGGGAGACGCAGCAGACCGACTATCCGCGCACCCGCGCGGGCCTGCCCAACCACGAGCCGCGCGGCTGTGCGCGGGGGGCGTCCTACAGCTGGTATCTTTATTCCGCGAACCGGGTGAAGAACCCGCTGATCCGGGGCAGCCTGATGCGCGCCTGGCGGAAGCTGCGCGCGAAGATGACGCCGGTTGCCGCCTGGGCCGCGATCCAGGCCGATCCGACGATGCGGGCAAGCTATACCAAGACCCGTGGGAAGGGGGGCTTTGTCCGCGCCACCTGGGATGAGGCGACCGAGATCATCGCCGCCGCCAACGCCCATACCGCCAAGGTCTGGGGCCCGGACCGGGTATTCGGCTTCTCGCCGATTCCGGCCATGTCGATGGTCAGCTATGCCGCGGGCTCGCGGTACCTGAGCCTGCTGGGCGGGACCTGCATGTCCTTCTACGACTGGTACTGCGACCTGCCGCCAGCCTCGCCCCAGACCTGGGGGGAGCAGACCGACGTGCCGGAAAGCGCGGACTGGTACAACGCTGGCTTCCTGATGCTCTGGGGCTCGAACGTGCCGCAGACGCGGACGCCGGATGCCCATTTCTATACCGAGGTCCGTTACCGCGGCACCAAGTCGGCGGTGGTCAGCCCCGATTATTCCGAGGCGGCCAAGTTCGGCGACATCTGGCTGAACCCGCAGGCCGGGACCGATGCCGCGCTGGCGATGGCGATGGGCCATGTGATCCTGCGCGAATACCACCTGGACCGGCAGGCCGCCTATTTCGAGGACTATGCCCGCAAGTACACCGACATGCCGATGCTGGTCGTTCTGGACGACCAGGATGGCCGCCTCGTGCCGGGGCGGATGCTGCGGGCCGAGGATTTCGCGGGCCATCTGGGCGAGGTGAACAACCCCGACTGGAAGACGGTGGCCTTCGACGAGACCTCGGGCCAGTTCGTCGCGCCCAATGGCTCGATCGGCTTCCGCTGGGGCGAGGAAGGCAAGTGGAACCTTGAGGAGAAGGCCGCGGGCGCCGAGACCAGCCTGCGCCTGAGCCAGATCCTGGACGACCATCACGACACGGTCGTCGGTGTCGACTTCCCCTATTTCGGCGGTGCTGCCACCGAGAACTTCGTCAAATGCGACGCGCCCGAGGTGCTGACCCGCAACATCCCCGCCCGGCGCGTGACGCTGGCCGACGGCAAGGAGGCGCTGGTCGCCACGGTCTTTGACCTGTTCTGCGCGAACTACGGTCTGGACCGGGGTCTGGGCGGCGAATGGGTGTCCAAGGACTTCAACGACGACCTGCCCTATACCCCCGCCTGGGCCGAGAAGATCACCGGCGTCGAGCGGGAGAAGATCATCGCCGTCGCGCGCGAATTCGCGGGCAACGCCGAAAAGACCCATGGCAAGAGCATGGTCATCCTGGGGGCCGGTCTGAACCACTGGTACCACATGGACATGAACTACCGCGGCATCATCAACATGTTGGTGATGTGCGGTTGCATCGGTCAGGAAGGCGGCGGCTGGTCGCATTACGTCGGGCAGGAGAAGCTGCGCCCGCAGACCGGCTGGGCCCCCCTGGCCTTCGCGCTGGACTGGAACCGCCCGCCGCGGCACATGAACTCCACCTCGGCCTGGTATGCCCATACCGACCAGTGGCGGTACGAGACCCTGCGCGCCGGTGAGATCCTGTCGCCCACCGCGCCGAAGGGCGACTGGGACATCTCGCTCATCGACTACAACATCCGGGCCGAGCGGATGGGCTGGCTGCCCTCTGCCCCGCAGCTGAAGACCAACCCGCTGGAGGTGTCGAAAGCCGCGAAAGCCGCCGGGAAGGAGATCAAAGACTACGTCGCCGAGCAGCTGAAGTCGGGCAAGCTGGAAATGTCCTGTCAGGACCCGGACGCCCCCGAGAACTGGCCCCGCAACCTGTTTGTCTGGCGGTCGAACCTGCTGGGTTCGTCGGGCAAGGGGCATGAGTATTTCCTCAAGCACCTCCTGGGCACCGATCACGGCGTGATGGGCAAGGACCTGGGCGAGGAAGGCCGGGCCAAGCCGCGGGAGGCCGTCTGGCATGACGAGGCGCCGCAGGGCAAGCTGGACCTTCTGGTCTGCATCGACTTCCGCATGTCGACCACGGCGGTCTATTCCGACATCGTGCTGCCCACGGCCAGCTGGTACGAAAAGGACGACCTGAACACTTCGGACATGCACCCGTTCATCCACCCGCTGCAGGCGGCGGTGGACCCGGCCTATGAATCGAAGTCTGACTGGGAGATCTTCAAGTCCATCGCCCGGAAGTTCTCCGAGGTCGCGCCCGAAGTGCTGGGGGTCGAGACGGATATCGTCCAGCTTCCGCTACTGCACGACACCGCGGCCGAGCTGGCGCAGGCGCATGTGAAGGACTGGAAGAAGGGCGAATGCGACCTGATCCCCGGCAAGACCGCGCCGAACTATATCGCGGTCGAGCGGGATTATCCGAACCTCTACAAGAAGTTCACCTCGGTCGGCCCGCTGCTTGAAAAGCTGGGCAACGGCGGCAAGGGGATCAACTGGGACACCAAGGTCGAGGTCAAGCATCTGCGCGACCTGAACGGGGTGGTGCAGGACGAGGGCGTGTCGAAGGGCCAGCCGAAGCTGGAAACCGCCATCGACGCGGCCGAGATGATCCTGATGCTTGCGCCGGAAACCAACGGCGAGGTGGCGGTCAAGGCCTGGGAAGAGCTGGAGAAACCCACAGGCCAGCACCACGCCCACCTGGCCGAGGGGGCGCATCACACCAAGATCCGCTTCCGCGACATCGCCGCCCAACCAAGGAAGATCATCTCCTCGCCCACCTGGTCGGGGATCGAAAGCGAGGAGGTCTGCTACAACGCGGGCTATACCAACGTGCATGAGCTGATCCCGTGGCGCACCCTGTCGGGCCGCCAGCAGCTGTATCAGGATCACCTGTGGATGCGGGCCTTCGGCGAAGGCTTCGTCAGCTATCGCCCGCCGGTGGACCTGAAGACCATCACCCAGGCCGTCAACAACGACGCGGCCGAGGGGAGCCCGCATGTGGTGCTGAACTTCATCACGCCCCACCAGAAATGGGGCATCCACTCCACCTATACCGACAACCTGCTGATGCTGACGCTGAACCGCGGCGGTCCGGTGGTCTGGATGTCCGAGGTGGATGCGAAGAAGGCGGGCCTTGTCGATAACGACTGGGTCGAGGCCTACAACGTGAACGGCGCCCTGACCGCGCGGGTCGTCGTGTCCCAGCGGATCAAGCAGGGCACGCTGTTCATGTATCACGCGCAGGAAAAGATCGTGAACACGCCCGGGTCCGAAAAGACCGGCAACCGGGGCGGGATCCACAACTCGGTCACCCGCGCCACGCTCAAGCCCACGCATATGATCGGTGGCTATGCGCAGCTGTCCTACGGCTTCAACTACTATGGCACCGTGGGCTCGAACCGGGACGAATTCGTTGTCGTCCGCAAGATGAAGAAGATCGACTGGCTGGATCAGCCGGCAACCCGCAAAGTGGAGGCCGCAGAATGAGAGTTCGCGCACAAATCGGCAAGGTCCTGAACCTGGACAAGTGCATCGGGTGTCACACCTGCTCGGTAACCTGCAAGAACGTGTGGACCACGCGGGAAGGTGTCGAATACGCCTGGTTCAACAACGTCGAGACCAAACCCGGCACCGGCTATCCGACCGACTGGGAAAACCAGAAGCGCTGGAACGGCGGTTGGGTCCGGTCGGCCAGCGGCAAGCTGCACCCCAAGCAGGGGTCCAAGTGGCGCATCCTGGCCAATATCTTCGCCAACCCCTCGATGCCCGAGATCGATGATTACTATGAGCCGTTCGATTTCGACTACGATCACCTGAAATCCGCGCCGGACATGACCGCCTTTCCGACCGCGCGGCCCCGGTCGAAGATCACGGGCGAGCGGATGGAGAAGATCGAGACCGGCCCGAACTGGGAGGAGATCCTGGGCGGCGAATTCTCCAAGCGCTCGGCCGATTACAACTTCGATCAGGTGCAGAAGGACATCTACGGTGAATATGAAAACACCTTCATGATGTACCTGCCGCGCCTGTGCGAGCACTGCCTGAACCCGACCTGTTCGGCCTCCTGCCCCTCGGGCGCGATCTACAAGCGCGAGGAGGACGGCATCGTCCTGATCGACCAGGAGAAGTGCCGCGGCTGGCGGATGTGCATCACCGGCTGCCCCTACAAGAAGGTCTATTACAACTGGGATACCGGCAAATCCGAGAAATGCACCTTCTGCTATCCCCGCATCGAATCCGGCCAGCCCACGGTCTGTTCGGAAACCTGCGTCGGGCGCATCCGCTATCTCGGCGTGATCCTCTATGACGCCGACAAGATCGAGGCCGCAGCCAGTGCGGAGCGGGAGACCGACCTTTACGGCGCGCAGCTGGATGTGTTCCTTGACCCGAACGATCCCGATGTGATCGCTGCCGCCCGCCGCGATGGTGTGCCGGAGGACTGGATCGAGGCGGCCAAGGTCAGCCCGGTCTGGAAGATGGCGATGGACTGGAAGGTGGCCTTCCCGCTGCACCCGGAATACCGGACCCTGCCGATGGTCTGGTACATCCCGCCGCTGTCGCCGATCCAGAACGCGGCCCAGGCCGGCCAGATCGCGATGAGCGACCAGATGCCGGACGTGCGCAGCCTGCGCATCCCGGTGAAATACCTCGCCAACATGCTGACGGCGGGGGATGAGGAGCCCATCGTCTCGGCGCTGGAGCGGATGTCGGCCATGCGGCTTTACATGCGCGCCCTGACCGTGGACGGCGTGCGCGACGAGGGCGTCGCCGCCCGCGTCGGCATGTCGGGCCGGATGATCGAGGACATGTACAAGATCATGGCGATCGCCGATTACGAGGACCGTTTCGCGATCCCCACCGCCCACCGCGAACAGAACGAGCATGGCGCCGATATCCGCGGCGGCTGCGGGTTCACCGATGGCAACGGCTGCTCTTCCGGCGAAGCGGGCAAGACCAGCCTGTTCGGTGGCAAGAAGAAGTCCTTCGCCCTGCCGCAGGAGACCTTCTGATGGACCGGACATTCAAGGCGCTGTCCCTGCTGCTCAGCTATCCCACGGCCGAGCTTCAGGACGCCATGCCCGAGATCGCCGCCGTGCTGGGCGCCGATCCCCGGCTTCCGGCCGAGACGCTGGCCGGATTGCAGGACCTGACCGGCGATCTGGCGCGGGGCGATCTCTACGACCTGCAGGAACGCTATGTCATGCTGTTCGACCGCTCGCGGACGCTGTCGCTCAACCTTTTCGAACATGTCCACGGCGAAAGCCGTGAACGGGGGGGCGCGATGGTCAGCCTGATCGAAACCTACCGGGAGGCGGGGTTCGAGCCCGCCACCTCGGAACTGCCCGACCATCTGCCGGTGCTGCTGGAATTCCTGTCGACGCGTCCCTTCGTCGAAGCACAGGAAACCTTGGCGGACGCTGCCCATATCCTTGACGCGCTGGCCAACCGGCTTCAGCGGCGCGACAGCGGATATGCGGCCGCGTTCGCCGCCCTTTCCGGCTTGGCCGGAGCCCCGGCCGATGCCGAGGCCCTGGCCGGGATGCTGGCCGAGCCCGAGGACGACCCGACCGACCTTGCTGCGCTGGACGCAGTCTGGGAGGAAACCGAGGTCACCTTCGGCCCCGACCCCAACGCCGGCTGCCCGCAGGTGCGCGACATGCTCGCCCTGATGGACAAGCCCGCCCCCCTTCACAGGAGCGCCTGAGATGTTCGCCAATTACGACATCAACTTCATCATCTTCGGGATCATGCCCTATGTGGCGCTGACCGTGTTCCTTGTCGGATCTATCGCGCGCTATGAACGCGACGCCTTCACCTGGAAAAGTTCGTCCAGCCAACTCTTGCGGAGCAAGCAGCTGATCTGGGGCTCGATCCTGTTCCATGTCGGGATCCTGATCGTGTTCTTCGGCCATCTCGTCGGCCTCTTCACCCCGATCTGGGTGCTGGACACGCTGGGGGTTCCCTACGGGCTGAAGCAGTGGATGGCGGTCCTGATCGGTGGACCGGCGGGCCTTGCCGCGCTGGTCGGTGGCACCATGCTGATCCACCGGCGCCTGACCGATCCGCGCATCCGCGCCACCTCCTCGACGCTGGACATCCTGATCCTGCTTCTGATCTGGCTGCAGCTTGCCATCGGCCTGCTGACCATCACCCAGTCGCTTCAGCACATGGACGGGGCCGAGATGATCCGCTTCATGGAATGGTCGCAAAGCGTGGTGACCTGGAACATCAACGCCTGGACCACGGTGGTCGACGTGCACTGGCTGTTCAAGCTGCACATCTTCCTGGGGCTGATCATCACCATGCTCTTCCCCTTCACCCGCCTGGTGCACATCTGGTCCGGCTTCGCCGCGCCGTTCCGCTACCTGCTGGCGCGCTCCGGCTATCAGATCGTCCGGTCGCGCCGTCGCCGCCCGCTTGAAGAGCGCCGCCGTGCCTTCGACAAGCGGCAGGGGCAGCGCGGGCCCTCGGCCTCGACTCCGGCGGAGTAAGCGATGAACGCGGCCCTCTTTCCCGATGTCGTCGTCAACGGCGAAACCATCCCCTCGGCGGCTATTGCCGCCGAGGCCCAGAACCATGCCGCGCCGAAGGACAAGCCGGGCATCGCCTGGCGCAAGGCGGCGCAGGCGCTGACGATCCGCGCGCTGCTGCTGCAAGAGGCCCGGCAGCGCGGCCTGACCCCCGATCCGGTCGAACTGGCCCCCGGCCGGTACGAGACCGAGGACGAGGCCCTGATCCGCGCGCTGCTGGACGTGGCGATCCAGCCTGATCCCGTGACAGACGACCAGATCCGCGCGGAATGGACCAAGGACCCAGGGCGCTATCGCTCGCCCCCGCTGTGGGACGTGTCGCATATCCTTTGCGCCTGCGATCCGCGCGACCTGACCGCGCGCGCCGCGGCCGAGGCGCGCGCAAGGGCGATCCTTGCCCGGCTTGACGGCGACGCGGAGGGCTTTGCCCAGGCGGCGCGCGAAAGCGACTGCGGCTCCAAGGCCTCGGGCGGGCATCTGGGCCAGATCGGTCCCGGCGATACGGTGCCCGAGTTCGAGGCCGTGCTGCGCGGGTTGCCCGAAGGCGGCATGACGTCGGACCCGGTCCTGTCCCGGCATGGCTGGCACATCATCCGCCTGAACGCGATCGCGCCGGGACAGGAGCTGCCGTTCCAGACCGTCCGCCCGCGGATCGCCGAGGCACTGGAGAAGGCGGCCTGGGCCTCGGCCTCACGGTCCTTCGTGGCCGCGCTTGCCGAACAGGCGACGATCCAGGGCGCGAGCCTCGCGCCGATCTGATGGAGGCCGGGCTGGACAGCGGCAAGTAGGCATCGGCCCGGCCATTTCCTCAAGGGAGACGGCATCATGACGATACATCCGGTGAACCATGCCCCCGCCTGCGGCTGCGATACCCGGGGCAGGGCGGCGCTCAGCATCGACGCGGCGCTGACCCGCATTGCGGTCCACGCCCGCCCGCTTGAGGGGAGCGAGCCGCTGCATCTGACCCGCGCCACGGGCCGTATTCTCGCGCAGCCCGTCCTCGCCTCTGCGATGGTTCCGCCCTTCGACAATGCGGCGATGGATGGCTATGCGCTGCACGCCGCGGCGTTGACCGGCACGGGGCCTTGGCATTTGCAGGTGATCGACCGGGTTCCTGCCGGCCGGCAGGCGGTCGGCGACCTGTCCGCCCATACCGCCGCGCGCATCTTCACCGGGGCCCCGATCCCGGCGGGCGCGGATGCCGTGGTGATGCAGGAAGATGTCGTGCGTGAGGGCGATCGCCTCACCCTTCGGCAGCGGCCCGCACCGGGGCTGAACATCCGCAAGGCGGGCAGCGATATGGCGGCCGGTTCGACGGTTCTGGAGGCGGGCCGCAGGCTGGGCGCTCGCGAGATCGCGGTCTGTGCTGCCGCTGGGGCGGGTCTGGTCAACGTAGCTCCCCGCCTGCGCGTGGCGCTGCTGGTCACGGGGGATGAACTGCGCGACCCATCCGGAAGCCGTGCCGGGGCGCAGATCTGGGACGTGAACGGCCCGATGCTCGCCGCCCTGCTTAAAAGCCCGGCGGTGGATCTGGTCTCCCAAGCCCATGCCGCAGACAACCGGGCGGAGGTGGCCGGGCAATTGGCGGGCTGCGCGGCCGAGGCCGACCTTGTCATCACGACTGGTGGCCTCTCGGTCGGGGAAGAGGATCACGTCAAGCCCGCGCTGACCGGGCTTGGTGCCGAGATCCTGTTCAGCGGCGTCGCGATCAAGCCGGGCAAGCCGGTGTCCTTCGGGCGTCTTGGCCGGACCTTCTGGCTTGGACTGCCCGGCAACCCGCTTTCGGCTTTCGTGACCTGGCAGGTCTTCGGTACGACGCTGGTCCGCCGCCTGACCGGGCGCAGCGACCCGCCTCGGATGCGCCGGCATGTCATCCTGTCCGAGCCGATCCGCCGGACCCCCGGACGCTGCGAGCTTCGCCCGGCCATCCTTGACGGGTTCGATGCCCAAGGGCGCGAGGTAGTACGGTTTGAAGCCGCGACCCATTCGGCGCGCGTGCGGACCCTGCCTGCGACCGATGGCCTGATGTTCCTGCCGGCCGAGGCCGATTATCTTCCGGCCGGCGCGCTGGTCGAATTCCAACCATTCTGCGATGCATGAGGGGCATGAGATGCAACTGGCCTACACCATGGCGCCCGGACGCGGCGACACCGACCTGATCCTCGCCGATCTGGCCGCAGACCTGATCGCCCGTGGGCTGCGACTTTGCGGCACGGTGCAGATCAACACCGAGCGCTCCACCGACGGTCCCTGCGACATGGATGTCCGCGTGCTGCCCGATGGCCCGGTCCTCCGGATCAGCCAGGACCTCGGCCCGCAGGCCAGGGGCTGCCGTCTGGACCCCGCCGCGCTGGAGACGGCGGTGGGTCTGGTCGAGGCCCGGCTCGATCAGGGGGTGGACCTGTTGATCATCAACAAGTTCGGCAAGCACGAGGCCGAGGGGCGCGGTTTCCGCAATGCGATCGCTCAGGCGATGGGCCTCGGGATTCCGGTTCTGGTCGGTCTGAACGGCCTGAACCGCCTGGCGTTCGAGGAGTTCACCGGGGGGCTGGCCATCGCGGTTTCCCCCGAACCCGCGGCGCTGGCGCAATGGGCGGAAGCGGCGGTCCACCGCGTCGGGGCCCCGGTCTGAGCTTCGCCTCCAGGCGAAAAGCTCCTCGTGCGCCTTCGTCTTTTTCGTCGGTGGGTCAGCGAGGAGTGACAAAGATGAGCGGGTCGGTCAGGGCCGGATTTCCACCTTTGTCCCGATGGGTGTCACCGCCCAGACCTCGCGCATCTCGGCATTGGTCAGGGCGACGCAACCGGCGGTCCAGTCGCCCTTCAGCTTGAACCCCTCGGGCAAGGCATTAGGTTGGCCGTGGATGAAGATGTCCCCGCCCGGATCATAGCCCCCCGCCGCGGCGCGCTGCACATCCGCGGGCCGCGGATAGTTCAGCCCGACCGACAGGTGAAAGGCCGACCGCTGATTGCGCCGGTCAACCACGAACTCCCCTTCGGGAGTCTTGCCGTCGCCCTGTCGCTGCTTGTCACCCTCGGGCGTGAAGCCAAGCGCGATCCGGTAGCTCCGCACCACCTCGCCGTCCTGGTATAGCTGCATCCGCCGGGCGGCCTTTTCGATCACGATCCGCTCCACCTCTCCGGTCAGGGGCGGCGGGGGCAGGTCCACCCTCTCGGGCGGCAGGAAAAGCGAGGCCGTCAACAGCCCCAGAGCCGCCGCCAGCGCCAACCAGGCGAGAAGGCGGAGCAGCCGTCTCATTGCAGGTCGGCGAACGCCTTCTGCAACCGGGCCACCGCCTCTGCCACCTGGGCGCGGGGACAGGCCAGGTTGAAGCGCAGATAGGTTTCGCCGCCCAATCCGAAGGCCGAGCCGTGGTTGGTGGCGATCTTCGCCTGTTTCTCGACCCGGGCGATTAACTCATCAGTTGCCATGCCGGTGCCCGAGAAGTCGACCCAGGCGAGATAGGTCGCCTGCAAGGGCGTTGACCGCAGGCCGGGGATCGCCGCGATCCCTTCATCGAAAAGCCGCCGGTTGCCGTCGAGATAGCGCATCAGGTCATCGACCCAGACCGCGCCCTCGGGGCTGTAGGCCGCCGTTGCCATATGCATCCCGAAGGAGTTGGGCGAGATCCCCATGGCATTGATCGTTCCGGCAAAGGTCTTGCGCAGCGCGGGGTCGGCGATGATCACGTTCCCGATATGGGCACCGGCGATGTTGAAGGTCTTGGTGGTCGCGGTCATCATCACCAGCCGGTCCGCGATTCCAGGCGCGGCCAGCGGCATGACCACGTGCTTCTGCCCCGGGAAAACGAGGTCATGGTGGATCTCGTCCGAGACCAGGATCAGGTCGTGCTTCACGCAGAAATCGGCGATCTGGCGCAGCTCGTCCACGGTCCAGACCCGGCCGCCCGGATTGTGCGGCGAGCAGAGGATCAGCATCTTCTCCCGCCCGGTCAGCCGGTCCTCCCAGGCGGCGATGTCCAGCCGCGCGACCCCGTCCTCCAGCGCGAGCGGGCATTCGGTAACATCGCGCCCGGCGGCTTTGATGACCCGGGCGAAGGCGTGGTAGACCGGGGTCATCAGCACCACCGCATCGCCGGGCTGGGTGTAGCTGTGCACGCAAAGCGCGGTGCCGTTCACCAGCCCGTGGGTGGTGAAGATCCATTCGGGCTGAACCTCCCAGCCGTGGCGGGTCGCCATCCACCAGCGGATCGCCGCCAGATAGGCGCGGTCGTCGCCGAAATAGCCGTAGACGCCATGGGCCAGCATCTTCTCAAGCGCCTGCTGCACGACCTGGGGCGGGCGGAACTCCATGTCCGCGACCCACATCGCCAATCCCTCGTCTGGCGCAAGGCCGTAAAGGCTGGGCATCATGTCCCACTTGACGCAATGCGAGCCGGTGCGGTCGATGGGGGTGTCGAAGGTCATTTCAGCCTGTCCTAGAGATGGAATTTTTATCCGATTATCGTTTATAGATCGGAAAGTCATCCCAAAAATCTGTCATTGATCGTTACCATTTTCCGCCTATGGCGTCCATCGTGGAAATCCGTCCTATCGCAATGTCGGCCCTGCTCCGCCGCCTTTTCCATGCCTTCCCCTTGCCATGTCGCCTCGGCTTTCGTAGATCGCATTCCATGATCCGCCCTATCCTGATCCATCCCGACCCGCGCCTCAAGAAGGTCTGCGACCCGGTCGACGAAATCACGCCCGAGTTGAAGGCGCTGGCCGCCGACATGCTTGAGACGATGTATGACGCGCCCGGCATCGGTCTGGCCGCGCCGCAGGTGGGCGTGACCAAGCGGCTGATCGTGATGGATTGCATCAAGGACGGCCCGCCCGAGCCGATCGTCCTGTTCAACCCGCAGGTCATCTGGTCCTCCGAGGATCTGTCGACCTATGAGGAAGGCTGCCTTTCGATCCCCGACCAATATGCGGACGTCAAGCGCCCGGCCGAGGTTCAGGTGCGCTGGATCGACCAGGACGGGGTGACGCAGGAACGCCAGTTCGCCGGACTCTGGGCGACCTGCGTGCAGCACGAGATCGACCATCTCGATGGCAAGCTCTTCATCGACTACCTCGGCCCGCTCAAGCGCCAGATGATTACGCGCAAGATGGAAAAGCTGAAGCGCGAACGCGCCCGGTTCGGCTGATCCGGCAGCCCCGAAGGCGTGACTTTCGGCCGGGATGGCTTTATGCGCCGGATCTGATCTCCCGAGGAACTCCCGATGCTCTTGCCGATCCTGCGCTGGCCCGATCCCCGTCTTTCGCAACCCTGCGCGCCTGCGGCGCTGGACGACGACCTGCGCCAGCTGGCGGCCGACATGCTTGAGACGATGTATGCCGCGCCCGGCCGGGGGCTTGCCGCGCCGCAGGTCGGGCGGCTGCTGCGGCTCTTCGTGATGGATGTGGCCTGGAAGGCGGGCGCGCCCGCGCCGATGGTGTTCATCAACCCCTCGGTCGAGTTGCTGGGCGACCGCGTGGCGGGGCCGGAAGGCTGCCTGTCGATCCCCGGCCCGGTGACCGAGGTGGAGCGGTCCTCGCAGGTCCGGGTCCGCTGGACCGATCTGGACGGTGCGGCGCGGGAGGAGCTGTTCGACGGTTTCGCCGCGATCTGCATCCAGCACGAATACGACCATCTCGACGGCCTCCTGACGCTGGACCGCCTGTCGCCCGAGGCGCGGGCGAAGGCCGAGGCAGAGGTGCTGGCATGACCGTCCGCCGCTGCCTGCCCTGGCCGCATCCGGTGCTGCGGACCCCCGCCGCCGAGGTCCCTGCGATCACCGACGAGATCCGCGCGATCTGGGCCGACATGATCGACACGATGGATGCGATGCCCGGCTATGGCCTTGCCGCCGTCCAGATCGGCCTGCCCTTGCGGCTGGCGGTGGTGGACTGCTCGGAAAGCCGGGGCCAGGCGGTGAGGATGGCTAACCCCGAAATCCTGCACGCCAGCGTCCAGTTGCGCGAGCATGAGGAGGCCAGCCCCAACCTCCCCGGCGTCTCGGCCGTGATCCAGCGGCCGCGTGCGGTGACGGTGCGTTTCCTGAACGCCGAGGGCGTGATGGAGGAGCGCGATTTCGTCGGCCTCTGGGCAACCAGCGTGCAGCATCAGATCGACCATCTGGCCGGGAAGATGTACTTCGACCACCTGTCGCCGCTGAAGCGGAAGATGCTGATTTCGCGGGCGCAGAAACTGGGGAAGCGGGCATGAAGGTCGTCTTCATGGGCACACCGGATTTCAGCGTTCCGGTGCTGGAGGCCCTGCATCAAGCACATGAAATCGTTGCGGTCTATTGCCAGCCGCCCCGCCCCGCAGGGCGCGGCAAGGCGGACCGTCCCAGCCCCGTACAGGCCCGGGCCGAGGCGCTTGGCCTCCCCGTCCGCCACCCGGTTTCGCTGCGCAGCGAAGGTGCAGCGAAGGATTTCGCTGCGCTCGGCGCGGATGTTGCCGTCGTGGTCGCCTATGGGCTGATCCTGCCCCAGCCGATCCTCGATGCGCCGCGCCTCGGATGCCTGAACATCCACGCCTCGCTGCTGCCGCGCTGGCGGGGGGCCGCGCCGATCCATCGCGCGATCATGGCAGGCGACCGGGAAACCGGCGTCTGCATCATGCAGATGGAGGCGGGTCTGGACACCGGCCCTGTCCTGCTGCGCGAGGCGCTTCCGATCGGGGCCGAGGAAACCACGGCCGAGCTGCACGACCGCCTCTCGGCCCTGGGCGCGCGGCTGATCCTGCAGGCGCTGGACCGTCTGCCCGACCTGCGGCCGGAACAGCAACCCGAGACAGGCGTCACCTATGCCGCCAAGATCGACAAGGCCGAGGCCCGCATCGACTGGACCCGCCCCGCCCCCGAGGTAGATCGCCGGATCCGCGGCCTGTCGCCCTTTCCCGGTGCCTGGACCCAGGTGAACGGGGAACGGGTGAAGCTCCTCCGCTCCCGCCTTGCCGAGGGAAGCGGCCCGCCGGGCAAGGTTTTGCACGGTTTCACCATCGCCTGCGGCTCCGGCGCGGTCGAGGTCATCGAAGCGCAGCGTGAGGGCAAGCGCCCGATGCCCGCCGCCGAGGTCCTGCGGGGCCTGATCCTGCCGGAAAGCCTGTAGCGAAAACCCCGGCGACCCCCCATATTCGCCAAAGGCGAAGGAGGGGCGACATGGCGATCATCTGGCTTCTGATCGTGGGCGCGGCTGTGGGGTTTCTGGCCACGCGCATCCTGAAGGTCGATCTCGACACGCCCTCCACCATCGCGCTGGGGGTGCTGGGCGCGTTGATCGGCGGGCTGCTGCTGCGGGGGCTGACCATGCTGGCCGGAGCCGGGGCCGGCTTCGTCGGGGCGCTTCTGGGCGCACTGGTGCTGGTCTGGGCCTGGAAGGGCTGGTCTAGGTAAGCCGCTTCACCGCGTCCTTCAGGCGGAAGGCCGGCTCGCCCGCCGCCGACCAGAGGGACAGCGCCTGCCAGGCCGCGAAGATGAGAGCCGCACTCTCCCGCGCCTTCTGTCCCGACCCAAGCCGAAGCGCCAACGCCGTTTCCACGCCCTTCCGCCATCCATCGGCGCGCGCCGAAAGCTCGGGGTCACGCAGGTCGGCGGCGATGGCGCAGACATCAACTGCGCCGATTGCCTTCAGCAGACCCTGCGGCCCCTTCCCGGCGGTATTAGCGATGGCCTCGGCGGTGCGATGCTCCAGCTCCTCCCATGCGGCCATCCTTGCTGCCCGGACCATGCCGTCGCGGCTGCCATAGCGCTGAACCAGCGTCGGCGGGGCAAGACCCGTCACCCGGGCGACCGCCCCGAAAGAGGCCGCCTTGTCGCCGCCCTGTTCGCGCAGGCGGTGGATTGCGGCAAAGACCTGTTCGTCGGGAATGGTGCGGGGACGTGGCATGAGGGAAGCCTAAGCGAACCGCCGTTCACCTCGCAAGCCTAGCGTTTCGGCGCTCCGGGCCGGGGCGGCTGCGACTTGTAGACCGGCAGGCGCCAGCCAAGCGCGATGCTCCCCGCGCGTAAGGTGAAGACCAGCCCGGCGCAAAGGATCAGCGCCATGCCCTGCCCAAGCCCGGCCCAAAGCCCGCCGACCGCGCCCAGCGACCCCGCCAGGGCGCAGGTCGCGTAAAGCTCGCCCTGTTTCAGGACCAGCGGCACCTCGTTGCAGACCACGTCCCGCATGAGGCCGCCAAGGCAGCCGGTGATGACGCCCATGACCAGAACGATGGGCCAGACCTGATCCTCGGCCAGGGCCACCGCCACCCCGGCGGGGACGGCGACCGACAGGGCGAAAGCATCGAACCACAGCAGCGCCCGGTAGCGACTTTCCAAGAGATGCGCGGTGAAGAAGACCAGGACGGCGGCGAAGGTCGCCACGCCAAGGGTCAGGGGATCGGCGACCCAGAAGACCTCCCGGTTCAGGATCGCGTCGCGCAGCGTTCCGCCGCCGACGGCGGTCAGACAGGCGATGAAGATGAAGCCGACGATGTCAAGCTGCGACCGGCTGGCCGCCAGTGCCCCGGTCAGGGCGAAGACCAGCACCGAGGCATAATCCAGCCCGTCCTGCAGGGTCAGCCCCTCGATCATGCGCTGGCCTTGAATGGGGCCATGCCCGCCCGTGCCAGCGCGTCGGCCCGTTCGTTTTCGGCGTGGCCCGCATGGCCCTTTATCCAGCGCCACGTGACCTTGTGCTGCGCCTGTGCGGCGTCAAGCCGTTGCCAAAGCTCGACATTCTTGACGGGGGGCCCTCCGGCGGTGCGCCAACCCTTGCGCTTCCAGTTGTGGATCCATTCGGTCACGCCGTTCTTCACATAGGCGCTGTCGGTGACGATGGTGATCTCGGAGGGACGCGCCAGCGCCTCAAGCGCCGAGATCGCGGCCATCAACTCCATCCGGTTGTTGGTGGTCTGGGCCTCGCCGCCCTGTAGCTCACGCTCCTTGATCACGGCGCCATTCTCCCTCGCCAGCATCAGCACGCCCCAGCCACCGGGGCCGGGGTTCCCGGAGCAGGCACCATCAGTATAGGCGAACAGTTCTGGCATCGGCTCAGGCCTGCAGGGGAATGGCAAGACAGGCGAGCACGACGACCGTCAGCATGACCCGCAGCCGCAGCCACCAGCGCGGGGCAAGGCCCCAGGCGGAATACATCCCGTCAAGGAGCAGGAGGCCAACGAACCCGGCCGCGAGGAAGATGGTCGAGGTCGGCCCCGCGTCGGTGACGGTGAAGAAGACCCACAGCGCCGGGATGACGGAAAGGGCATAGGCGGCCCCGGCCCCGGCACCCTCGGCCCTGGTGGCAAAGCCCCACAGGACGCCGGACATGAAGGACAGGATCACTGTCCCATAGGTCAGCCCGACATAGGCGCCAAGGAACATCGGCGGCAGCCATTGGCCAGCCCATGCGAGAAGTTCGGGCGACAGATGCGTGGTGGCGGACCACAGGAAGGGGATCAGCCCGGCAAGGCCGAGAAGCAGGGCAGGGCGGGGGATGCGGCGGTCGTCGGTCATGGCGCTCATCTAGCCCGGTCGGTCGGTCATGGCCAGCCGTCAGTCCTGGAGGAAGCGGTGCAGCCGCGCAGGGATCGCGGCGCGGATCGCGGACAGGACGCCCGCAACCCGCGCGGCGTCGGCTTCTGCGGGCTGGGGAATGAGCAGGGCCTCTCCTCCCTCCAGTACGACGCGGCCGCCGGTCTGCCCACCGCCCACGATGGGCATCTCCGTCTCACGGGCGGGCTTGACGGCCAAGCCGCTGGCCTCGGCGGCGGCGGTGATACTGGTGAGGGCCTCAGGCGGGACGCGCCCATGCCGCGTCGTGCAGGCCGGCCCCTCCTGATACCCCTTGCAATGGGTCAGGGTGAGGCTGCCATCGGCGCGAATGGTCACCCCGGTCTGCCAGGCATATTGCGGCGGGAGGCTGCCGTTGTTGGTCCAGTATTCGGCCAGAACCGCGGCCTCCTGCGCCTGGACGGCGGGGGCGAGGGAGAGGAGAAGCGCGGCAAGGCGAAGCGGTCGGGTCATGGCGGCTTCTCCCCGGGTCTCATCCGGCCAGCATCAGGCTGGCTCGCGCAGGATCTTCGGGACCTTGAACTCGATATCCTCGACCGCGGTCTCGACCAGTTCGACCGTGACCTGATAGCGGGCGCGGAAGGCGTCGATGACCTCGTTCACAAGGACTTCCGGGGCCGAGGCTCCGGCGGTTAGGCCGATGGCGCGGACCCCTTCCAGTGCGCGCCAGTCGATGTCGGCGGCGCGCTGGATCAGCATGGAGTAGGAGCAGCCCGCGGCCGAGCCGACCTCGACCAGGCGTTTGGAGTTCGAGGAATTCGGCGCGCCGATGACGAGGAGGGCGTCGATCTTCGGGGCGATGGCCTTCACCGCCGCCTGCCGGTTCGTCGTGGCGTAGCAGATGTCGTCGTGGGCGGGGGCGTGGATCAGCGGGAAGCGCGCCTTCAGCGCCGCCGCGATCTCGGCGGTGTCATCGACGGACAGGGTGGTCTGGGTGATGAAGGCAAGCTTCGCGGGGTCGCGGACCTGAAGCGTGGCGACATCCTCGACCGTCTCAACCAGCAGGACCTCTCCGGGCGGGAGCTGGCCCATCGTGCCCACCGTCTCGGTATGGCCGGCGTGGCCGATGTAGATCATCTGGGTGCCGGCCTCATGGTGGCGGGCGGCTTCATTGTGGACCTTGGTGACGAGGGGGCAGGTCGCGTCGACGGCGATCATCTGGCGGCGGCTGGCCTCTGCCGGGACCGACTTCGGGACGCCGTGGGCGGAAAAGACGACGGGGCGGTCGTCGGGGCAGTCTTCCAGTTCCTCGACAAAGATCGCGCCCTGGGCCTTCAGGGCGTCGACGACGAACTTGTTGTGGACGATCTCGTGCCGGACATAGACCGGGGCGCCCCATTTCTGCAGGGCCATCTCGACGATCTTGATCGCCCGGTCCACCCCGGCACAGAAGCCGCGGGGGGCGGCGAGGTAGAGGGTCAGGGGGGGCAGGTCGGGCATGGAGCGGCCTTCGGCATGGGTTGGGACAGGTTTACGGGTTGCGGGGCCCTGCGTCCAGTGTCCACAGTGGACAGTCCGGGCCTTTCCTTTGATATCAAAGGCTTGGTCGTGGGCGTTCAGGAACTGTTGACCACGATCCTGCGCGTTTTGCGGCGCCTGCCCGGCGGGAGGCGCGCTGAGCGAGGAATGCAGCGACTGCATCGACGGGCGGCGGTGCAGGTGGCGCTAGCCGCCGAATACGGCCGCGCCAAGGCCGCCCAGCACGAGGTAGCGCCCGGTCTTGGCGATCGCCACCAGCAGCAGGAACAGCGCGAACGGCACCCGCAGCACGCCCGAGAGCGCCACGATCAGGTCGCCCATCGGCGCCCAGGACAGCAAAAGCAGCCAGACCCCCCAGCGCGCCCACCAGCCTTCGGCCCGGGCCATCTGCGCCGGGCGCAGCGGAAACCAGCGGTGTTCCCGCTGGTCCGCCAGCCAGCGGCCAAGCGCATAGGTCACGCAGGAGCCCAGCGTGTTGCCGACCGAGGCCACGAGGACCAGAGGGAAAAGCTCCCACCCCGCCGCCATCAGCCCGAGGAACACCACCTCGGACTGGAAGGGCAGCGGACTGGCTGCAAGCAGGGCCGCGAGAAAGAGACCGGACAATGCGATCACGGCCGGGATCCCCGTTCCCCGGCCGCAAGGGCATCCGGCCTCACTTCGCCTCGACCGTCGCCTCTTCGTTCACCACGGGACGCGGTTCGCGCGGCGGGCGGCCGATCACTTCGCGGAGTTCGTCCAGTTCGATGAAGTTGTCGGCCTGACGGCGCAGTTCATCGGCGATCATCGGCGGCTGGCTGCGGATCGTCGACACGACCGAGACACGAACCCCTTGACGCTGCAGGCTTTCCACCAGCGGGCGGAAGTCCCCGTCGCCCGAGAAAAGCACGACGTGATCGACCCGCGGTGCCAGTTCCATGGCGTCGACGCAAAGCTCGATATCCATGTTGCCCTTCACCTTCCGCCGTCCCTGGCTGTCGGTGTATTCCTTCGCCGGCTTGGTCCGCATGGTGAAGCCGTTGTAATGCAGCCAATCGACCAGCGGGCGGATCGGCGAGTATTCCTCGTTCTCGAGCAGCGCCGTATAGTAGAAGGCCCGCAGGAGTTTGCCGCGCCGCATGAATTCCATGCGTAGAAGTTTGTAGTCGATATCGAAGCCCAATGCCTTTGCTGCGGCGTAAAGGTTCGACCCATCTATGAACAGCGCAAGCCGTTCGTCCTTGTAAAACATGTATGGTTCCCCTCAAACCCTGCCGATCCCGATCGAACTTCCGTGTCTGGATCACGTGGTGTAGGTGAAGCCCGTCTGTCGACCAACTTGTGAATATCAGCGAGAGGCGCGCGGCGGCAAGTCAACTGTGGGAAAATTACCATTACCATGCGGAAAACCGGTCAAGCCCTCATAGCTCTCGGCGCAAATCTGCCGTTCGCGGGTGAGCCCGCCGATGCCACGCTGCGTGCCGCGCTGGCGGCGCTGGCCGAAGGTGGGGTGCCCGTGGTGGCGGTCAGCCGGTTCTTCGCCACGCCCTGCTTTCCGGCGGGGGCGGGGCCGGATTACGTGAACGCGGCGGCGGTGGTCGAGGCCGGAGAGAACGATCCCGCGGCGCTGCTGGCGCGGCTTCACGCCGTCGAGGCGCGTTTCGGGCGCGAGCGGGTGCAGCGCTGGGGGATGCGGACGCTGGACCTGGACCTGCTGGCCATGGGTGATTCGGTGCTGCCCGATCCGCAGGCGCAGGACGACTGGCGCGCCTTGCCGCCCGAGGCGCAGATCGGCACGACCCCTGACCGGCTGATCCTGCCGCATCCGCGGCTGCAGGATCGGGCCTTCGTGCTGGTACCCTTGGCGGATGTGGCTCCGGATTGGGTTCATCCCCGGTTGGGCCTGACGGTGCGGCAGATGCTGGAGGCGCTGCCCGCGGCGGACCGGGACGCAGTGAAACCGCTTTGATTTGCGCCGATTCCGCGCTTGTCAAGCCTTGCCAATGCGCCTAAATAGGCCTCTTCCAGCGAAACTTCGGGATTGGAGTTCATCATGGCCCGCGTGACGGTCGAAGATTGCGTTGACAAGGTGCCGAACAGGTTCGAACTGGTGATGCTTGCCGCCCACCGGGCGCGCGAGATCCAGTCGGGCTCTCCGATCACCATCGACCGCGACAACGACAAGAACCCCGTCGTCGCCCTGCGCGAGATCGCGGAGGAAACCCAGTCGGCCGAGGTCCTGCGCGAGCGGATGATCGAAAGCCACCAGACCCAGATCGAGGTCGACGAGCCCGAGGAAGACCAGATGGCGCTGCTCATGGGCGGCGAGATGGATCGTCCGATGGTCGACGACATGTCCGAGGAAAAGCTCCTGCGCGCACTGATGGAAGCCCAGGGCGAAGTGTAAGGGTTTGGCCCGGGTGGGCCGGTTCATGGGGCGGTGATGATCGACGTCGAAGACCTGGTCGCCCTGGTCCGGAACTATAATCCGCGCTGCAATGCCGATCTGATCCGCCGGGCCTATGCCTATGGCTTCAAGATGCACGACGGGCAGGTCCGCAAATCGGGCGAGCCCTATTTCACCCATCCCGTGGCGGTGGCCGCGATCCTGACCGAGCAGCGGCTGGATGACGCGACCATCGTGACGGCGCTTCTGCACGACACGATCGAGGATACCCGCTCGACCTATACCGAGGTGGCCGAGATGTTCGGTCCCGAGGTGGCCGAACTGGTCGACGGGGTGACGAAGCTGACCAACCTGCAGCTTTCGAACGCCGGAAGCCAGCAGGCCGAGAACTTCCGCAAGCTCTTCATGGCGATGTCCCGCGACCTGCGGGTGATCCTGGTCAAGCTGGCCGACCGGCTGCACAACATGCGCACGATCCGGTCGATGAAGCCGGAGAAGCAGGCCCAGAAGGCGCGCGAGACGATGGAGATCTTCGCTCCGCTGGCCGGGCGGATGGGGATGCAGTGGATGCGCGAGGAGCTGGAGGATCTGTCCTTCAAGGTCCTGAACCCCGAGGCGCGCAACTCGATCATCCGGCGCTTCGTGACCCTGCAGCGCGAGACGGGGGATGTGGTCCACAAGATCACCGGCGACATCCGGCACGAGTTGGAGAAGGCGCAGATCGAGGCGGACGTCTATGGCCGCGCGAAGAAGCCCTACAGTGTCTGGCGCAAGATGCAGGAGAAGGACCTGGCGTTCAGCCGGCTTTCGGACATCTACGGCTTCCGGGTGATCTGCGACAGCGTCGCGGATTGCTACCGCATCCTGGGGGTGATCCACCAGCGCTGGCGCGCGGTGCCGGGGCGGTTCAAGGATTACATCAGCCAGCCGAAGAACAACGGTTATCGCTCGATCCACACCTCGGTTTCGGGGCGCGACGGCAAGCGGGTCGAGGTGCAGATCCGCACGCGCGAGATGCACGAGGTCGCCGAGGCGGGCGTCGCGGCGCATTGGTCCTATCGCGAGGGCGTGCGGGCGGCGAACCCCTTTGCGGTGGACCCGGCCAAGTGGATCGCCACGCTGACCGAGCGGCTGGATGAGGGGGATACTGACGAATTCCTTGAGAACGTGAAGCTCGAGATGTATTCCGACCAGGTGTTCTGCTTCACGCCGAAGGGCGATGTGGTGCAGCTGCCAAGGGGCGCGACGCCGCTGGACTATGCCTATGCGATCCATACGCGGATCGGGAATTCCTGCGTCTCGGCCAAGGTGGACGGCATCCGGGTGCCGCTGTGGACCCGGCTGAAGAACGGCCAGTCGGTCGAGATCATCACCGCAGAGGGGCAGCGCCCGCAGGCCAGCTGGATCGACATCGTCACCACCGGCCGGGCCAAGGCCGCGATCCGGCGCAGCTTGCGGGAAGAGGACCGGGGGCGCTTCGTCAAGCTGGGGCAGGAACTGGCGCGGGCGGCCTTTGACCATGTCGGCAAGAAGGCCAGCGACAAGGCGCTGCGGACGGCGGCCAAGATGCTGGGCCTGTCGGACGAGAACGACCTTCTGGCACGGCTGGGGTCGGCCGAGCTTC
>JARFTV010000045.1:0-2462 GCA_029289325.1 Alphaproteobacteria bacterium | reverse complement strand
GCGCGGCGGGTGGTGGAGATCCTGTATCCCGAACTGGCCATGGCCGTGGCGGAAGTGGTTGATTCGAAGCGCCCGGTCGTGGGGCTGACGGCAGACCAGACCTTCCGGCGCGCCAATTGCTGCCAGCCGGTCCCCGGTGAGCGGATCGTCGGCATCACCTACCGGGGGCAAGGCGTCGTCGTCCATGCCATCGATTGCCCCGCGCTGGAGGAGTTCGAGGATCAGACCGCGCGCTGGGTGGACCTGCACTGGCACTCGGGCCGTCATGCGCCGGTCTTCACGATCACGCTGGATCTGACCATCTCGAATGACGCGGGTGTGTTGGGGCGGATCTGCACCTTGATCGGAGAGCAGAAGGCCAATATCTCGGACCTGAAGTTCACGGACCGCAAGCCGGATTTCTACCGACTTATCATTGATGTGGACTTGCGGGATGTCGAGCATCTGCACATGGTGATGACCGCGCTCGAGGCCGATACGGACGTGGCGCAGATCGAACGGCAGCGGGATCTGACCCGGCGGCCGTAACGGCGGAAGGCGGGCTTTGCCCGGTGAGAGGCGGAAAGTGGTCTTCAGGCGCAGGGAGAAACTGGGTTGGGGTGAATGGCTGCGTGAGCAGGTCTACCCCCGGTCAGGCTTCAAACGAGCGACACGATATGTCGTGCACCGGATGCGGCGTCTGCCGGACCAGCCCCACCGCGTCGCGCGCGGCGTCTTTGCCGGGTTCTTCATCGGCTTCCTGCCGCTGCCGGGGCTGCAGTTCATCGCCGCCTGGGGCATGGCCCGCCTGATGCGGGGCAATGTGCTGGCGGCGCTCTTGGGCACGTTCAACACCAACCCGCTGACCACGCCGCCCTTCACCGTCTTTTCGGTCTGGCTGGGCCACTGGATCCTTGGGATCGAAGCCCCGCTGAACGCGAAGTATATCCTTGGCGCGCTGGAGAATGCGGGCCATGATCTGTGGTTCAACTTCCTGGCCATCTTCGGCCCTGAGAAAACCAGCTGGGGCGGCCTGATCCAGTTCTTCAACGAGATCTACCTGCCCTGGCTGATCGGCGCGCTGGGCCCGGCGCTCTTGCTGAGCGCCATCGCCTATTACATCACGATCCCGCTGGTCGAAGCCTATCAGAAGGCCCGCGCCGCCACGGCGAATGAACGCAGCGAACGTCGGCGCGCGATCCGGGCCAAACTGGCCGAGGCGGCCGCCAAGCTGAAGCGGCGGAGCGACGACCAGACCGATGACGACGGGCCGGGAGCCCCCTGAAGGCGAGGATGACGATGGCACAGACAGGCAGATTGCGGCTTGGGGTCAACATCGACCACGTGGCGACGGTTCGCAATGCGCGCGGCTCGACCTGGCCGGACCCGCTGCGGGCGGCCCTGCTGGCCGAGGCGTCGGGAGCGGATGGCATCACTGCCCATCTGCGCGAGGATCGCCGCCATATCCGCGACGCGGATATCGAGGCGCTGATGGCCGGGATCTCGATTCCGTTGAACTTCGAATGTGCGGCGACGGCCGAGATGCAGGCGATCATCCTGCGCCACAAGCCCCATGCCGTCTGTCTGGTGCCGGAAAAGCGCGAGGAGCGGACGACCGAGGGCGGGCTTGACGTCGCGGGCGATGTGGCGCGGCTGACGGAGTACATCGCTCCGCTTCGGGCGGCAGGTTGCCGGGTCAGCATGTTCATCAGCCATGACGCGCGGCAGATCGAGGCCAGCGCGCAGATCGGTGCGGCGGTGGTGGAGCTGCATACCGGGCTTTACTCGGACCTTCTGGCCGAGGGGCATGTGGAACTGGCCGAGCGCGAGCTGGATGCCCTGCGCCGGGGCGCGGAACGGGCGGCGGGTCTGGGGCTGGAGGTCCATGCGGGCCACGGGCTGACCTATGACAACGTCGAGCCGATCGCGGCGATCCCGGAAGTGGTCGAGCTTAACATCGGTCACTTCCTTGTGGGCGAGGCGATCTTCCGGGGCCTCGGGCCCGCGATCGAGGAAATGCGGCGGCGCATGGACCTGTCGCGCGGTCCGGTGCTGTGACGGCGGAAACCGCCGGGGCAAGGGGGACTGGCCGGTGCTCCTGGGCATCGGGTCGGATCTGGCGAATATCGAGCGGATCGAGGCGGTCCTTGCCCGTCACGGCGACCGCTTCCGCGACCGGGTCTTCACCGAGGCAGAGCAGCGCAAGGCCGAAAGCCGCAAGCGTGCGGTGGCTGCCACCTATGCCAAGCGCTGGGCGGCGAAGGAAGCCTGCTCAAAGGCGCTGGGCACGGGGCTTCGGATGGGGATCTCCTGGAAGGACATGGCGGTCACCAATCTGCGGTCGGGCCAGCCGGTGATGCATGTCACGGGCTGGGCGGCGGACCGGCTGCGCGCGATGACTCCGGCCGGGCATGAGGCGGTGATCCATGTCACCCTGACCGACGACCACCCCTGGGCGCAGGCCTTCGTGGTGATCGAGGCCC
>JARFTV010000089.1 GCA_029289325.1 Alphaproteobacteria bacterium | reverse complement strand
TCCGTCAAGCGGCGCGCCTCGGCCTCCATGCCCGACCGGCCTGCCTGCCGGCAGGCAGGTCCGTCAGTCGATGTACTGATTCAGGTTGACCCAGGCGGTTGTATCCAGAACATACTTCTTGGAGCCCGCCAGCCCGGCGAAGACGTTCGTGGTCGCCACATCGGTCACGACGTTGTTGCCGGAATCCCAATAGAGGGGTTCCCCAACATTCCAGCTCCCTGCCGCGACCGCGGGCATCTCGAACAGGCCTCGCACGTACATTGAACCCTCGCCGTCGGCCGCGATGGGCGCCTTACAGACGCCCAGGCAGTGCCTTCCGCCATAGGGCAGGATGACGATCTGCCCCTCGACCTTGACCGATGACTCCTCGTTGAGCCACTTGACCACGTCGCCGACGCCCTTGTACGTCGCATTCACGTTCATGGTCATCAACAGAACGACCAGCCCTATCAGAAGCAGAATAATTTCCATCTTCAGTTTCCTTTCCGCTGCCTAATGCCTATTGCCTGCTTTTGTTGCCTGCTGCCTTCAGCCCGCTTCTTCAATCCGCAATCCGCAATCCGCAATTCTCAGGCCCCCCCGTTCTTGTAGAGCGGGCGGTAGTCGATGGCCTTGGCCGCGACCGTATACCGGATCGCGTATCTCAGGTCTTCCGTCTCGAAGTCGATCTTCTGCTTGAGGACCGGGGCCCTCTCGCCCTCGACGTATACCCGCACGATCGTGTCGAACTGGTTCTGGTCGGCCGCCAGGTACCAGGAGATCGAGCTGGCGGCATCGAGGCGGGAGTTGGAGATCACCGTCAGCCGGCCCGTCAGCGGGTTGACGTTCGACGCCTGGGCCGCCTGGACGGGGCTGACGTACATCTCGGCGACGAACCTCTGGGCAACGGGCACGATTAGGTACTTCGGCTCAATGTTCAGGTGGTTTCCCTTCGGCCCGGTCTGGAGCAGCATTGCCGCCCATCCCGCGGAGAGTGTCGCCACGGTGATCGCCGCGCCGGTGCCGGCAAGGTTCCCATGGCTGGCCGCGTGGAAAAGGGCAACCGAATCCGACAGAGCCGCATTGGCCGTCGGGACGGCGTAGACCACGTCGTCGTCCTTCTGCCTCGCCGTCGCCCCCATCTTACGGGGCACATCGCCGAAGGCCCCCAGGTCGTCGCTCAGCAGCGCATGGCGGGTGATGGCGATGCCGGCTTCATACTCGACGGCCTGCACCTGCTCGCGGGCGTCGGAGATCCGGGTGTAGCGGTACTCGCCGCCCTCAAGTCTCTCCTCCAGTGCGGGCACGTCGCTGATCGAGATCAGGTTGAAGGCCTTGAAGTCCGGCACCATTTTCTCGCGGGTCCAGAGCTGGCTGTTGACCGGCGCCAGCTCGTATCCCGCCATCAAGGCCTTACGCGCCGAGTCGGCCAGGGCATACGTCAGGCTCCCCGTGCTGTGGATCGAAAGGGCAATGGCCCCGCCCGCCGCCTGGAGGTTCCGCTCATCCAGGGCGATCTTCAGGGCACCCTCGCGCGTGAGGTCGTCGGCCCCGGGGTAGTCCATGCTCCGCAGCCATACCCGGCCCATGTCGCCGACCCGCATCACACGGAACTTGTCCGCCCGCTCGTGCGGCTGCCTGCGCTTGGGCTTGCCTTCATCGTCGCGGATCGCCAGCCCGGTGACGGCGTCCATCTCGAACAGGGGCGTGTTGACCTTCATAGCGATCGCATCGCTGATCGCCGGGCCGATGGTCGAGAGGTTGCGGTCGGTCCCGCCCCGGACATCCTGCCCGCCGGCGGTCTGGATCCCGCCGCGCTTCGCCCGCTCCTCTTCGGCGAGCTCCTTGCGGACGGCCTTGATGTCATTGCCGAGGTGGGCCTCCACCCAGGCCAGATCCTTCCCGGCGATCAGCGCGATCTCGTGAAGCTCCTGGTAGGCGGCGCCCTGCTCGTCCAGCAGCTCCTTGGCCTGCTCTGCCGGGGTTTTGGCCGGCGTGGCGTCGCCGGCGGCCGCCGCTGCCGGATCCGCTGCCGGCGGGTCCTTGGCAGGCGGATCTCCGCCACCTTCCCCCGCCTCCAGCGCTACGGAGGTGATCGCCTGCGCGACCTCGAGCTGATCGCCCTCCAGCCCGGCCAGAAACTCCAGGGCGGCTTCGTCATCGGCATCCGCGGCGAGCCCGATTGTCCGCAGGTACGTAAGCAATTTGGAATTCATGTCGGTTTCCTTTCCTCTTTTCCGGGGCATCCATGCCCCGGGAGAGGTCTCCAAACGCGACAAGTCGCGTTTGGAGCCTCAGTTCGTTTCCGCGGCTCACCGCGCCGCCTTCATTTTTCTATCCAATTAACCAGTCAACCGGTTAACCGGTTAACCAGTCTGTCTCAGCTCCCCGGCAACCCGCTGGGGTTCGCCCCCGGGTCGCCCACGAAATCGACCGCCAGCACATCCTTCACCCGCCCCAGCGGCGGCAGCGTGATCCTGCCGTCCCTGTCCTCTCGCTCCTCGTACTCGGCCGGCACGAAGACGATGCTCAGTCCGGCAACCTCTGGGTCCTCTTCTGCCAGATCGAACAGGTACGTCCAGAGGTTGCCTTTGGGCGAACTCGCGGCATACTTGCCGAAATGGATGTCCCCGACTACCCGGTCGCCGCGGATCTTGACGCCTTCCCCGCCGGCCCTGCCGACAAGGCACTCGATCCCATCGGTCGTGGAGAAAAGGCCGGCCCGCGGGTGCGTCAGACGGCACTTGACGCCCCTTTTCTTTTCCTTGAGGCTGTCGCGGACCTGCGTCAGCATCTTCCGGTCGATCTCGAAGTCATGGCCGATGGCGACGCCCATCGTGATGATGGAGACGTTCCGCATCACCCCCTTCTCGCGGTCGGCCTTGAAGTCCTCGCTCTTGAGAGCCTCCGGCTGGGAGAGGCGGACAAAGCCGTTCTCATCGCCCGATTCCTCCTTCTTGGCGGGCTTTGCCGCCTCGAAGAGGATGAACTTGACGTTGTTGTCCTTGAGCCACTTTCGCGCCTGCCCCGCCGTCCAGTTGGCCGTCGGAAATCGCATCGATTGGGGGATCGGATTGTCGGACGGTTTGGAGCGGCCCTTGAGCTTTCCCCAGATCACGACGGCCGTCGCGGGCACCTTGATCCGTCCATAGATCGTGCCATCCTTCGTCCGCCGGTAGGTCTTGGGGTCGAAATCGCTCGGCTTTCGCAGCCGGGCTGAATGTTCGTTCGTGTATGGCATCTCTCAGTCCTCGCTGGCCGTTGCGTGTTCGATGATCGTATCCACGAGCCTGTCGCTGAGTTCATCGCCCCCGCGCCCGCCGGATTCCTTCTCCGGCTCCGATTCATCCGGCGGCTCTCGCTCCGGTCGCGGTTCCTGGGGGGCGGTCTTTGCCGGTGCGTTGAGCCCGGGGATCTTCAGCTTCAGCTCATCGGCGAAGTCCCGCTCCGCCGCCTTCTGCGTGAGCAGCTCCCGCCAGCTCAGCCCCTGCTTGTTGGCCTCGGCCTGGAGCGTCGTCATCCCCATCGCGCTGAGGATCTTCGTCGCCGCGGCGTACTTGGCCTCGTCGATCGGCAGCTTGGCCGGCCCGTGCCAGTTGACCCGGATGGACGCCCTCCGCGCCGACGGCGGCCCGATCCTCCACGGCGTGACGACCTTGCCGTGGTTGATGGCCAGGCGGACGAACTCATCCCAGATCGGTCGCAGCGCCACGTCGATAACGAGCTGCTGGAGGGGGTCGGTCTCCTCGTAGGTCTCCATCCGGTTCATCCGCTGCGTGGAGAAGTTGCCCTCGCTGAAGTCGCGCCTTACGCTCGCCCCATCCAGTCCCGTCCCGGCCGCGATCTGCTTGTTCTGCTCGTTCGTGTACGGTCCGTAGTTGGTGTTCGGCGCCTCTTTGTGGGGGAATGTCACGGACTCGCCGGGCAGCAAGTGCGGCATCGTCACCGCCTCGATGTTCACTTCCGTGCTGCCGCGTGCATCCTGGCCTGTCTGCCCCGGCGCCAGCCCTGTGCTCAGCGGCGAGCCACCCGTCACCGTACTCTGATCGACCACCTCTTGCGTTATGAAGGCTACGAACGCCGCCTGCGTCCTGGCGCCCATCAATTCGTACTCGTCGTACATCGTCGTGTGCCGGAGCTTGCGGAGGACGGCGGCAAGTCTCGTCACGCCGTGGGACTGGCGGACCCGTCGCGGGTCGAACAGGTGGAGGACCTGCTCGGCCGGCACGCGGACCGACCCGCCGTATCGGGCGTAGTAATCCAGCGGATGCTCACGTGCGTGGACCCAGTAGGCGAGCGGCCCGCCGTATGCATCCAACTCGATCCCCGCACGGATCTCTCGGCCCTGGTAATCAGAGATCATCGTGTCGAGCTGCTCCGGCTCGATCTCCTGGAGGACAAGGGGCACCTGCTCGTCGTCTGTGCGTTGGTTCAGCAGGATGAGGACCTCGCCGGCCTCGACGAGCTCCGAGACCCAGAGGCGCTGTTTCATCATGATCGTCTTGGTCCGTTCCTGGTCGCACCAGCGCGGCGTCCTCGCCCACTCGTACCAGAGCTCGTCGATGGCGGCGTTGAACTTCTCCAGCAGCACCTCGGTCCCCGGCCGCACGACGGCGGCCCGCGGCGTGATCCCCGTGCCGATCACCTTGCGCACGAATGCATCCTTGATCGAGCTGGCCGCCCACGTGTCGCGCCCCGCCATTCGCGCCCGTGCGCGGAGCGTATCGGCGTCATCGATGATGGCGGCGTCGGCCGACTTGTTTGTCCTTGCCCAGTCGCGCTCCGTCCGCCTTATCTTCGCCGCGTCGTAGGTCGCCAGCGCCTCGTATCGCATCCGCGCGGCGATCCG
>JARFTV010000007.1:119399-124766 GCA_029289325.1 Alphaproteobacteria bacterium | reverse complement strand
GCACCCGGTCCAGCGCCGCGATCAGCCGCTCGACCTCCTCGGCCGAGGTATAATGGACCGCCGACATCCGCAGCACGCCCTTGTCGCGCGAGATGCCAAGCGCCTCCAGCGGCCGCACCGCATAGAAATCCCCCGCCCAGCAGGCGATCCCGTTCCGGCCCAGCTCCTCGGAGACCGGCTCGGCCACCCGGTCCAGTTCCACCGCCACCGTGGGTGCCCGCCGCGCAGCGTCCCGGGGTCCAAGAAGCCGCAGGTCGTTCCGGCCGGCCAGGTAATCCAGCAGCGGCTGGATCACCGCCACCTCCTGCACCCGCATCAGGTCGTGCACGCCCCGGTTCCGCGCCGCCGCATCCCCGGTGATCCCGTGCCGCTCAGCCAGCGCGTCGATGTAATCCGCCATCCCGGCGCAGGCCGCGATCTGGGCATGATCCGGCCCGGCAGGCGTGTGGCGCTTGTACAGCACCGCATGGTTGAAGAAATGCGCCTGCCCCGGCAGTTCAAAGCCGAAATCCTCGCGCAGGACCATGATCCCCTGATGCGGCCCATAGGTCTTGTAGGCCGAGAACAGATAGACATCGCAATCCAGCGCGGCGATATCCGGCAGGCCATGCGGGGCATAGCTCACCCCGTCCACCACCGTCCGCGCGCCCGCCGCCTTCGCCATGGCGCAGATCGCCGCCACGTCGTTGATCTCCGCGATCACGTTGGAGCAATGCGGGAAGCAGACCAGCCGCACCTTGCCGTCCGCCAGCAGCGCCTCAAGGGCATCCGGCATCAGCGAGCCCGTCTCCGGGTCCAGCTTCCATTCCCGGACCTCGATCCCCTCTTCGGCCAGCCGCCGCCAGACGCCGGAATTCGCCTCATGATCCTGGTTCGTCACCACCACCGCGCCGCCGGTTCCGGCCAGCCATTTGCGCACCGCCTGCGCCAGCACATAGGTGTTGGCGCTGGTCGACGGCCCGAACGAGACCTCCTCGCGCCGGACGCCCATCAGCGCCGCCAGCCGCTCGCGCGCCTCGTCCATCTCGGCACCCCCGGCCTGCGCCCCCGGATAGGGCCCATAGGGCTGCACCTTGCGGTCGTGGTAGAATCGCGTCAGGCGGTCCACCACCTGCTGGCACGGATAGCTCCCGCCCGCATTCTCGAAGAACGCATGGCTGGACAGGACCGGCGACCGCAGCGCCGGGAACTGGGAACGGACAAAATCTAGATCAAGCGCCACCTTGCGGCTCCTCGTTTGGGCCGCGAAATCCGGACACCCCCGCGTTGCGGGGAGGTGCCCGGTCCGCGGCAGATCTTCCAGCCAGACCCCCGGATGTCTCTCCGAAGGCCAGAGCCGGACAGCACTTGCCGCCCGGCATCCACCAATCCCTAGCGCCGCGCCCGCGCCGCCGCAAGCCCGGAGCGGCAGCGCCTTCAATCGGGCAGGATGGCCTTGGGTCACGCGATTTTTTGCCGATTTTTGCGGCAGATGCGGCGGGATCCAGCAAATTGCCCTTGTCCTTTCCGGCGCGGCCCACCACCCTTTGCGCTGAAGCGGGGCGAGGGGGCCGCGTTTTCACCACTTTGATCCACAGAACCGGCCGCCGCTGGGGCCGTCGGTTTGTCCTGCAGAGGAGCAGCCATGACCCGTAGTTCCCTAGTCTTGATGAGTGCTGCCTCGATTGTGTCGTTGTCCGTCACCGCTCAAGCTGCCGACCGTGAACTCACCGTGCTCGACTGGGCCGGCTGGGAGATTGACGGGATGCTGCAGCCCTATGTCGACCTGCACGGCCAGAAACCGACCTTCGCCTTCTTCGCCGACGATGACGAGGCGTTCCAGAAGGTCTCCTCGGGCTTCCGCGCCGATGTCGTCCACCCCTGCGCCGCCTCGGTGCCGCGCTACAAGGAAGCCGGCGTGGTCGAGCCCTGGGACATCTCGAAGATCCCGGAATTCGCCAATATCCCGGAACGGATGACCAAGCCCTTCACCAATGAAGACGGCGTGTTCTTCATCCCGACCGACTACGCCTATACCGCCGTCGCCTACAATGCCGACACCGTCCCCGCCGAGGATGTGGCCTCGCTCTCGGTATTCACGAACGAGAAATACGCAGGCCGTCTGGCGATGCCCGACAACACCGACGACGTCTGGTCGCTGGCCTTCCTCGCCACCGGCGTCACGTCCTGGGACAATGTGACCGACGAACAGTTCGAGGCCGCCGCCGACTGGCTGCGCCAGGTGCATCCGAACATCCGCGCCTACTGGGCCGACCCGTCCGAGCTCAGCCAGCTCATGGCCTCGGGCGAGGTCCAGGTCGCCTGGTCCTGGAACGACCCGGTCGCGATCCTGCAGGCCGAGAACTTCCCCGTGGGCTTCAACCGCTCCCCGGCCGAGGGTGCGGCGACCTGGTACTGCGGCTATGTGAACATCAAGAACGGCCCCGGCAACGAGGACAAGGCCTACGATTTCATCAACTCGCTGCTCGCGCCCACGTCGGCCCAGCCGCTGCTCGATGCGATCGGCTATGCCTCGGCCAATGATGCCGCGATGGCCACCATCTCGGAAGATGCGCTGAAAGCCGCCTTCGTCGATCAGATCACCACCACCCTCTTCGTGCAAAGCCCGCCCACGACCGAGCTGCGCGAGCGCATGATCGAGGAATTCGAGATGATCAAGTCGGGCTTCTAAGCCAGGCTCTTCTCAGGCACTATGCCGACGATCAGGCGCCCGGACCCGCTCCGGGCGCCGTTGTTGTGGGGAAACGATGCGCCTGGTCAACCGCACCTTCGACGAACTGCAACCCGGCGACACGGCCGAGCTGCGCCGCCTGATCACCGCCGACGATCTTTACGTTTTCGCCGTCGCCTCGGGCAATTACAACCCGATGCACCTGACCGACACCGATCTCGACGCCGACGGCCAGACCGAACGCGTGGCACCCGGCATGTTCGTCGCCTCGCTGATCTCGGCCGTCCTCGGCACCCAGCTGCCCGGCCCCGGCACCGTCTACCGCCGCCAGATCCTTGACTTCCACGACCGCGCCCTCGCCGGGCAAGAGGTCGTGATCCGCGCCACCGTCCTGTCCAAATCTGACGGCCTCGTCCGCCTCGCGACCGAGGTCCGCCGCCTGTCCGACGACGCCCCCCTCCTGACGGGCGAGGCCGAAGTCCTTGCCCCCACACAGAAATTCCAGGTCGAGGATGTCGAGATCCCCGGCCTCATCGTCCAGAGCCACCGCCATTTCGAGGCGCTCCTCGACCGCGCCCGCCCCCTGCCCCCCATTGCCACCGCCGTGGTCTGCCCCGATGACGCCAATTCGCTGGGCGGCGCCTTGATGGCGATGCGGGAAAGCATCATCACCCCGATCCTGATCGGCGATGCCACCGCGATCCGGGCCGCCGCGACCGGGCTTGGCGCCGACCTGACCGGGATCGAGATCATCGACGCATCCGGCGACCAGGCCGCCGCCGCCCGCGCCTGCGCGCTGGTGCACGAAGGCCGGGCACAGGCGGTGATGAAGGGCCACCTGCACACCGACGACCTGCTGAGACCCATGGTTGACCGCGCCACCGGCCTGCGCATCGGCCGCCGCTTCACCCATGTCTTCGTGATGGATGTCCCCGGCCAACCCGAGCCGATCCTCGTCACCGACGCCGCGATCAACATCGCCCCGGATCTTCTGACCAAGCAGGACATCGTGCAGAACGCCATCGACCTCGCCCGCGCGCTTGGGATGGACCCGCGTGTCGGCGTCCTTTCGGCGGTCGAGACGGTGAACCCCGCGATCCAGTCCTCGATCGACGCGGCGCTTCTGTCCAAGATGGCCGACCGCGGCCAGATCACCGGCGGCCAGGTCGAAGGCCCCCTGGCCATGGACAATGCCATCGACCTCGCCGCCGCCCGCACCAAGGGCCTCAAGGGAGAGGTCGCCGGCCGCGCCAACATCCTTGTCGTGCCGGGGATCGACGCGGGCAACATGCTGGCCAAGCAGCTTGCCTTCATCAGCCATGCCGAGGGCGCGGGCCTCGTCCTTGGCGCCAAGGTCCCGGTGATCCTGAACAGCCGCTCGGACAGCGCCGTGTCGCGCCTCGCTTCCTGCGCCGTGGCTGCGATCCTTGGCCTCACCGGGCGCTAGCCCGCCGCTTGCGGGTCCCCGACCCTGCCCCTACTGTGCCGCGATGATCGAAACCGTCTGCCTAAGCATCGCCCTCGTCTGTGGTCTCTCCCTGCGGCAAGTGGGGCTGCCACCGATGGTCGGCTACCTCCTCGCGGGCTTCGTGCTCAGCGCAGCCGGGCCCTGGATCGGCCTGCCCCCAGAAACCCGCCCCGTGCTGGAGCATCTGTCGCATCTCGGCGTCATGCTGCTGCTGTTCGCGGTGGGGCTGAAGCTGAAGCTGGGCCAGATCGTCCAGCGCCAGGTCCTTGGCGGCGGCCTCGCCCATGCCGTCCTGACCATCGCCCTTCTTGCCCCGATCCTCGCCCTGGCCTTCGGGTTGGACTGGTCGACCGCCGCGCTCATCGCCGTGGCGCTGTCCTTTTCCTCGACCGTCTTTTCCGCAAAGACCCTGGAATCGAAGCGCGATCTGGGCACCTTCTACGGCCGCACCGCGATCGGCATCCTGATCCTGCAGGACCTGATCGCGCTCGTCGCGCTCATCGTCTGGGGCGGCGACAGCCCCAGCCCCTGGGCCCTTCTCCTCCTCGGCCTGCCGCTCCTGCGGCCCGTGCTGCACTGGCTACTCGATTTCGCCGGCCATGACGAGCTTCTGCTCCTCGCCGGGCTCGTGGTGGCGCTTGTGTTGGGCGAGACGATCTTCTCCCAGCTTGGCCTGTCCTCCGAACTTGGCGCGCTGGCGATGGGGGTGCTCCTGTCCACCCACCGCAAGGCCGCCGAACTGTCCGAGGCCCTCTGGTCCCTGCGTGAGCTCTTCCTCGTCGCCTTCTTCCTGCAGATCGGCCTCGCGGGCCTGCCAGGGGTCCAGGATCTGCTGATCGCCGCCGGTCTGGTCCTGCTCCTGCCGGTGAAGGCCGGGCTCTTCTTCCTGCTCTTCGTTCGCTTCGGCCTCTCGGCCCGGACCGCCTTCCTCGCCGCGCTCAGTCTGGCGACCTACAGCGAATTCGCGCTGATCCTCTCGGCCAGCCTGCAACCCGACTGGCTGGTTCCGCTGGCGCTGGCCGTCAGCCTTTCCTTCCTCGTCGCCGCGCCACTGGACCGGATCTCGCAGCGCATGTTCGAACGGTTCGAAGGCCGCCTCTGCCGCTTCGAGCCCCGGCGGCTCCACCGCGACGACCAGCCCGCCGATCTGGACGGGGCCGAGGTCCTGGTCCTCGGCATGGGCCGGACCGGGACCGCCGCCTATGACCAGCTGGCCCAGACCGGGGCC
>JARFTV010000007.1:0-119389 GCA_029289325.1 Alphaproteobacteria bacterium | reverse complement strand
GCCGACGGCTACCGCGCTGCTGCCCACCGCGACGAAGGCCGCCGCGTCCTGATGGCCGATGTCGAGGATGCGGGCCTCTGGCGCGCGCTCGACCTCGGGCCGCTGGCGGCGGTGCTTCTCGCGATGGACAGTATCGAGGCCAAGGTCTACGCGGCCCGCGCCCTGCGCCGAAAGGGTTTCCGTGGGCCGATCATTGGCCATGCGCTCTATGAAGACGAACTGCCCCGCCTGCGGGAGGCCGGGGCGACCCACACCTATCTGACCATGGCCCAGGCCGGGGTGGCGCTGGCCGACCAGACCGCCCGCGCGCTTGCCGAAGCCGAAGCACCCCCTGCGGAATCCTTGCCAAATTCCTAACGTCCGCGGCCAAGTCCTTGATATTCCTCGGCCGGATTCCCTGTCCACGCTGGGCAGCCCACCTTGCACCCCGAACCTGCACCCCCTATATTGACCCTTGTCGGGGGCAACCCCGACTATGGCGATAAACGCACCTGTAATAATCGGCTCGGACCCGGGGGCGGTACCCGGCGGCTCCACCAAAACCCCGTTCGTTGCGGGAGGATGGGGCCGAAATAGGATCGACGAACGACCAAAGAGGCCAGCTTTCGCTCGGTGAGGTACCACCGTTATCGGTCCATGATCACAGTTGCCAACGACAACCGTGCTCCGGTGGCGCTGGCCGCGTAAGCGGCTCGCAATACCAAAACTAAGCCCTTGCGGTTAGCACCGTAAGGCGGGGTTCGCAGGTACCTGGCAACAGAAACCTGCACCTTCCCCCACCCCCGCTCCTTGTTCGGCTTTGCCTTCGCGTCGCCTGCCCCTCCCCCCGCGAGGAGTGGCGAAGTCATCGACGCGCGTCCACAAGCGCCTTGCCAGGCACCCCGCGCCGACCACATCCTTCCCCATGCTCCGCGCGCTCCTCCTCGCCTTGCTCACCGCCCTCCCCGCCCGCGCCTGCGAGACGGCGCTCCTCCTTGCTATCGACGTTTCCGGCTCGATTGACGCGGCCGATTACCGTCTCCAGGCCGACGGCCTTGCCACTGCCCTCACCGACCCCGCCGTGACCGAGGCCCTGGTCACGGGTCAGGTCGCGCTCGCCGTCCTGCAAAGGTCCGGCGCGGGGCAGCAGGAGCTGACCCTTCCCTGGCAGCGGATGCTTGACGAAAGCGCCGTCACCGCCTTCGCCGCTCGCGCCGCCGCCATGCCCCGCGCCTTTCGCGGCTCGGACACCGCCGTCGGCGAGGCGATCACCGCCGCCCTCGCCCAATTCGCCGCCGTCCCCGACTGCCGCCGTCAGGTCATCGACATCTCCGGCGACGGGCAGGAAAACGCCGGCTTCACCGACGCCCGCGCCCGCGCCGCCGCCGTCGTGCAAGGCACCATGATCAACGCCATCGCGATCGAGGATCCCGGCCCGGCCTTCCCCATCACCACCTACTACCGCAACCGCATCCTCACCCCCGGCGGCTTCGTCGTGACCGCCCGCGGCCTGGGCGATTATGCCGAGACGCTCCGCCTCAAACTCCTGCGCGAACTGGCCAAACCGATCGGCTGACTGTAACAGAACTGTCACTTTCCCCCCGTAGAGCCGCTGAGATGCCCCCAAGCCTGTCCGAGCTTACCCGCACCTTCGCCCAGATCGGCTGCCTCTCCTTCGGCGGCCCGGCCGCGCAGATCGCGCTGATGCACCGGGTCGTGCTGGACGAAAGGAAATGGGTCTCCGAAGCCGACTACCTGCGCGCCCTGTCCTTCTGCATGCTCCTGCCCGGCCCCGAGGCGATGCAGCTGGCCACCTGGATCGGCTGGCGGCTGCACGGAACCCTCGGCGGCCTGATCGCCGGGGGTCTTTTCGTCCTGCCCGGCGCGCTGGTCGTCCTTGCGCTCAGCCTGATCTATGCCGCCGTCGGCGACGTGCCGATCGTGGCCGCGCTCTTTACCGGGATCCAGGCCGCCGTGATCGCCATCGTGATCGAGGCAATGATCCGTGTCTCGCGCCGCGCCCTCAAATCGCGCGAAGCCTATGTGATCGCCGCCGCCGCCTTCGTGGCGCTGTTCTTCCTGAAACTCCCGTTCCCGCTGATCATCCTTGCCGCCGGGATCTGGGGCTTCCTGCGCACGCGCCCCGCCCCCCACAAGGCCCCACCGCCGCCCGCGGCCCTGTCCCGCTCGCTTCGCGCCGCGGCCATCTGGACCGCGATCTGGCTTCTGCCACTGGCCGCGTTGATCGCGCTGGCCCCTGCCCGCCTGGCCGAAATCGGGATCTTCTTCTCGAAACTCGCCGTCCTGACCTTCGGCGGGGCCTATGCCGTCCTCGCCTGGATGGCGCAGGAGGTGGTCGAGGTGAAGGGCTGGCTCACCCTGCCGCAGATGATCGACGGCCTTGGCCTGGCCGAGACGACCCCCGGCCCGCTGATCCTGGTCAACCAGTTCGTCGGCCACATGGCCGCGCATCAGGCCGGCGGCTGGACCCTTGGCCTTGCGGGGGCGGCGGTGACGCTCTGGATGACCTTCATCCCCTGCTTCCTCTTCATCTTCGCGGGCGCCCCCTTCATCGAGCGGCTGACCCACATGCCCCGCCTCTCGGGCGCGCTGGCCGCAATCACCGCCGCCGTCGTCGGGGTCATCGCCAACCTCTCGCTGTGGTTCGCGCTGCATGTCCTGTTTGCCGCCGTGCCCGAGGCGCAGATCGGCCCCCTGCACCTGACCTGGCCCGAGCCTGGCAGCCTCCGCCCGCTGCCCGCCCTGCTGGCGATTCTGGCCGGGCTGGCGCTTCTCTGGCGGCACTGGCCGCTGACGCTGGTGCTGGCGCTGTCCGCCGCCGGATCGGCGCTCGCGACGCTTCTGTGACCGCGACGCGACAATCCGCCTGCCGCCCCTTCCCTTGTCCCCGGAATTCCCTATGCTGCAACCGATCCGGGAAAGGACGGCAGGAATGGCGCGCAGCATCGACTATGGCACCCTCATGCACCGGGCGATGCGCGGTCTGATCCAGACCGTCCTGAAGGACGTGGCCGAGAACGGGCTGCCCGGCGCGCATCACTTCTTCATCACCTTCGACACCACCCATCCCGGCGTCGCCATCGCCGACTGGCTGCGAGAACGCTATCCCTCCGAGATGACCGTCGTGCTTCAGCACTGGTTCGAGGATCTGGAGGTCGAGGATGACCTGTTCCGCATCACGCTGAACTTCGGCAACCAGCCCGAGCCGATGGTGATTCCCTTCGATGCGGTGCGCACTTTCGTCGATCCCTCGGTCGAATTCGGCCTGCGCTTCGAAAGCCAGTCCGATGACGACGAGGATGACGAGGACGACGACGCCGAGATCGAGCTTGATGCCCCCGAGGAACGCCGCGACGCCGAGGTCGTCTCGCTCGACCAGTTCCGCAAACACTGATGTCCGACATCGCGCTGTTCCGCCGCCGCCTGCTGAAGAACCCCCGGCAGGTCTCGGCGATCGCACCCTCCTCGCGGACCCTGGCCCGGGCGATGACGCTGGGGCTTGGGCCGAACAGCGGTCCGGTGGTCGAGTTCGGCCCCGGCACCGGCCGCTTCACCGAGGCGATCCTTGCCCGCGGCGTGCCGCCCGAAAACGTCACCCTGTTCGAGCTGGACGAGGAATTCGTCGACTATCTGCGGCAGAAATTCCCCGGCGTGACCGTGCATCAGCTCCCCGCGCAAGAGGCGGCGCGGCTGGTCGAACCCGGCGTCTCGACCGTGATCTCGGGCCTGCCGCTCCTGTCGATGCCGCCCGAGGTGCGTGAAGGTATCGTCGGGGCCGCCTTCGCCATCCTCTCGCCGCGCGGCCGCTACGTCCAGTTCACCTACGGCCCCCGCCCGCCGCTTCCGCCCGAGACGGTGGCAGCGCTCGGCCTCACGGTGAACAAGGGCCACAAGGTCTGGGCCAACCTGCCCCCCGCCACCGTCTACCGTTTCCGCCGCGCCTGAGAATTCGGTATACCATTGCATGCCGGATTGATTTTCCGCGCTTCCGGCGCTATGCGGGGGCGCGAGAGCATGAGGAGTCCCCGATGACCGCGACCCGTACCGAGACCGACAGCTTCGGCCCGCTGGAAGTTCCCGCCGACAAGTACTGGGGCGCGCAGACCCAGCGGTCGATCATCAATTTCCCCATCGGCTGGGAGCGTCAGCCCGTCCCGATCATCCGCGCCCTCGGCGTGATCAAGAAGGCCTGCGCGCTGGTCAACATGGCGCAGGGCGACCTTGACGCAACGCTGGGGAACGCCATCGCCGCCGCCGCGCAAGAGGTGATCGAGGGCAAGTTCGACGACAACTTCCCGCTGGTGGTCTGGCAGACCGGCTCGGGCACCCAGTCAAACATGAACGCGAACGAGGTGATCTCCAACCGCGCGATCGAGATGCTGGGCGGCGAGAAGGGCTCGAAGAAGCCCGTCCACCCGAACGACCATGTGAACATGGGTCAGTCGTCGAACGACACCTTCCCCACCGCAATGCATGTCGCCATCGGGATGCATAGCCGCGACGTGCTGATCCCGGGGCTGGAGAAGCTGTCCAAGGCGCTCTGGGCGAAGTCCCATGAATTCAAGGACATCATCAAGATCGGCCGCACCCATACCCAGGACGCGACGCCCCTGACCCTCGGGCAGGAGTTCAGCGGCTACGCCACCCAGGTCGACCGCGGGATCGAGCGGGTGAAGCTGTGCCTGCCCCATATCTATGAACTCGCCCAGGGCGGCACCGCCGTCGGCACCGGCCTCAACACCCGCGTCGGCTTTGATACCCGCGTCGCCAGCGAAATCGCCCAGATCACCGGCCTGCCCTTCGTCACCGCGCCCAACAAGTTCGAGGCGCTGGCGGCCCATGACGCCATGGTCATGTTCTCGGGCGCGCTGAAGACCGTAGCCGGCTCGCTTTTCAAGATCGCCAATGACCTGCGCCTCCTCGGCTCCGGCCCCCGCTCGGGTCTGGGCGAGCTGATCCTGCCGGAAAACGAACCGGGGTCGTCGATCATGCCGGGCAAGGTCAACCCGACCCAGGCCGAGGCGCTGACGATGGTCTGCGCCCATGTCATGGGCAATGACGCTGCCGTCGGCTTTGCCGGGTCGCAGGGCCATTTCGAGCTCAACGTCTACAACCCGATGATGTCCTACAACGTGCTGCAATCGATCCAGCTTCTGGGTGACGCGGCGTCGAGCTTCACCGACAACATGGTGGTGGGGACGCAGGCCAACATCCCGCGGATCGAGAAGCTGATGAAGGAATCGCTCATGCTGGTCACGGCGCTGGCGCCCACCATCGGCTACGACAACGCGACCAAGGTGGCGAAGACCGCGCACAAGAACGGCACGACCCTGCGCGAAGAGGCCGTCGCGCTGGGGTTTGTCGATGGCGAGACCTTCGACCGCATCGTCCGGCCCGAGGACATGATCGGCCCGAAGGGCTGATGGGCGAGGTCGTCAACCTCCGAACCGCAAAGAAGCAGGCGGCCCGCAAGGCCGCCCGCTCCGCAGCCGACGCCAGCGCCGCGAAGCATGGTCGGACAAGGGTCGAGCGGGAGTTGGAGAAAGCCCGCGCCGAAAAGGCCACGCGTGAGCTTGACGGCCACAAGCGCGAGACGGAGTAACCTGCCGTTAACCCTGCTTTGGCAGGGTGGCGGCAGGAGCTACGCCGATGTCTGCCATGCCGCAATTCTTGTCGTCTGACCAATGGATCTCGCACCTGTTCTCGTCCCAGGCGGCGCGCGAGGGCGGGGTCATCCGCCGCAAGGTGCGTGACGTTGAGCGCTATGTCGGTCGGGAGCCCTTCCTGGAGGAAATGAAGCGACGCGGCTTTCCCGTGGTCGAGAATGCCGGACAGTTCGTCATTTTCTGCAACCGGGAACCCATCCGCCGGGTCGCCTAAACGATTTCTTCAAAGAAATCGTACCGGACCCTTTGAAGGGTCCGAACCGGAGTTTTCGAAAACTCCGGTGACAACGCCAACCATTGCGCTACACGTCAGACATGACCACCCGCCCCGCCAAGCACTCTCTCACGCTCCACGGCCACCGCACCAGCGTCTCGCTGGAACCCGAGTTCTGGGACGCCTTCCGCACCATCGCCGCCGAGAAAGACACCCCCCTCAACGCGCTCGCAGCAGAAATCGACGCCGCACGTCGCGGAGAGGAGGGCCTCGCCTCGGCGATCCGGGTCTTCTGCCTGAACCATTACCGAGGATCCTGATGCGCGCCGCCGTCCTTCGTGCCTACCGTGAGCCCCTGAGCCTCGAAACCGTCGCAGACCCCATCTGCGAACCCGATGGCGTGATCCTCAAGACCCTCGCCTGCGGCATCTGCCGCAGCGACTGGCACGGCTGGGTCGGCGAGCATCCGAAGGTGAAACCCGGCGACATCCCCGGCCATGAATACTGCGGCGAGGTCGTCGAGGCCGGACCGCTGGCCAAATGGCGCAAGGGGGACCGCGTGATCGCGCCCTTCATCCTCGCCTGCGGCGACTGCCCGGAATGCCGCTCCGGCCAGACCACCACCTGCCGCAGCCAGCGCGTGCCGGGCTTCGGTGATCGGGGCGCCTATGCGGAATATCTCTCCGTGCCCCACGCTCACAACCTCACCCGCCTGCCCGAAAGCCTTTCCCCCGCCCTCGCTGCCGGCCTCGGTTGCCGCGTCACCACCGCGTTCCATGCGCTGACCGGCCGCGCAGCCCTGCAGGCCGGCGAATGGCTCGCCGTCCACGGCACCGGCGGGATCGGGCTCTCCTGCCTGCTGATCGGCAAGGCGCTCGGAGCCCGCGTCATCGTCGTCGACGTGGTTCAGGAGAAGCTTGCCCACGCCCTGACGCTGGGCGCCGAAGCCGCGCTCGATGCCCGTGACGGCGACGTCGCAGCGCAGATCGTCGAACTCACCCAGGGCGGCGCGCATGTCAGCGTCGAGGCGCTTGGGATCGAAGCCACCGCCAACAACTCCCTGAAATGCCTGCGTCCCTTGGGCCGCCACGTCCAGGTCGGCCTGCCCACCGGCCATACCGCACAGATGCGGATCGACATGAACACGCTCTACATGCGGCAGCTTGCGGCCTTTGGGACCAGGGGCATGCCCGCCTGGCGCTACCCGACGCTCCTGTCGCTGATCGAGACCGGCCGCATTGACGTGACGCCCATCGTCGCCCGGACCGTGGCACTGTCCAAGGCGACCGAGGAACTCCGTGCCTTCGACGAGCCCACCGCCCCCGGCGTCGCCGTCATCACCGATTTCGCGGGCTAACCGGCCACCCGCGCCAGCGTAACCGCAAGGTCGCCATAGCCGGTGAAGCGCCGCTCATACTCCAGACCCAGCCGCCGGGCGCAATCCTCGGCCTTGGCATCCAGCGCCGGGTCATCCTTCTGTGCCTGGTAGACGAGCTTGCGGTAGTTGCCGAAATACATGTCCCGCAGCTCCGGGTGGCGATCCAGACCCATTGGCTTCCAGACGAAGGCATCGAACTGCCGGACCAGAAAATCGGTGAGGTAGAAAGCGTCGAACTCATCCTCGGCCCGTGCCGCGAAGGCCGCGTTGCCCTCGAAGAAGGCATAGCAATGCGGGCCTTCGACCATCTCCACCCCCAGCCGGTCGCAGGCCGCTTTCAGAAGCCCCCCCGTCCCGCAGTCGGCATAGACCACAAAGACCGTCTCATAGGCCCCACGCGCCGCCGCGACGGCCTCTTCCACGGCGGGAATGATCTTCTCGGGCCAGAGATGCAGCTTCGCCGGCAGGCATTGCAGGTCCATATGCGCCCAGCCATTCGCGGCCTTCAGCGCCAGGATTTCATGCGCCAGCGCGCCACAAGCGATCAGCAGGATGCGCCCGGTATGGGCAGGCGGCAGGCCGGTTTCGGAAAGCGTCAGGTCGTCCATCGGGCCCCCCGCAGGGACAGTGTCAGCGGCTGACGCGGGTCCAGGTCAGGATCACACTGGCTGCCAGCGCCGCGAACATCAGCGCGACCATCGGGACGCCGGTATAGAAGGCCAGCCAGAGCGTCAGTCCGGCGGCGAAGATCACCAGAGCGATCAGTCCCAGGAAATGCGTAAGCGGCATGGCAAGTCCCCCTGGCACCAATCTGCGCCCGGATCCGGCGCAGGGCAACCCCCGGCCGGATCACAGGCCCGTGCATCAGGCGGACAGCTGGTTGTGCTTGCGCGCGACGAACTGCTTGGCGGTCTCGACCGCAACGGCGGCGTCGCGGCAATAGGCGTCCGCGCCGATCGCCTTGCCGAACTCTTCGTTCAGCGGCGCGCCGCCGACCAGCACGATGTAGTCGTCGCGCAGGCCCTTTTCCTTCATCGTGTCGATCACGACCTTCATGTAGGGCATGGTCGTGGTCAGCAGGGCGGACATGCCAAGGATATCCGGCTGCTCCGTCTCCAGCGCTTCCAGATACTTCTCGACCGCGTTGTTGATCCCAAGGTCCACGACCTCGAAGCCCGCGCCTTCCATCATCATCGCGACAAGGTTCTTACCGATGTCGTGGATGTCGCCCTTCACCGTGCCGATCACCATCTTGCCCATGCGCGGCGCGCCGGTTTCGGCCAGAAGCGGCTTCAGGATCGCCATCCCGGCCTTCATCGCGTTCGCGGCCAGCAGAACCTCGGGCACGAACAGGATCCCGTCGCGGAAGTCGGCGCCGACGATTGTCATCCCGGCGACCAAGGCCTTGGTCAGGACGTCATAGGGCGCCCAGCCACGCTCGATCAGGATGTTCACGCCCTCTTCGATCTCTTCCTTGAGACCGTCATAAAGGTCGTCGTGCATCTGCAGCACAAGTTCGTCATCCGAGAGTTCGGACAGGATGATCTCGTCGTCGGCCATGGCGGGCGCTCCAAGGAAGGATGTCGTCTCGTGAATGGCCGCAATCCCGACCGCTCACTATTCGCCAAACGACATACACCGGATGAAAGCCGACAGAAAGCGGCTCGCGCACGGGAAAGTGCTGGCACATGTTCCTGTTCCGTTCTAGTCTGATCCCATGACCGACCCCAGTCTCCTTCCCGGCCAGCGCCTGCGGGCGCGGGGGGCCGGCAGCAATCGCACCGGCAGGTATGAGGGCACCACGCGCGAAGCCTTCGACGACGGTTGGCAGATGCTGGAGGAAGACCGCCTCGTCGCGACCGAGGTCCGGCTCGAACGCCCCCGCTCGGCCCTGACCTTCAACCGCTCGCCCGATGTGCCCTTCGACCGCTCGATCAACCCCTACCGGGGGTGCGAACATGGCTGCATCTACTGCTTCGCGCGACCGACCCATGCCTTCCTGAACCTCTCGCCCGGCCTCGACTTCGAGACGCGCCTCATCGCCCGGCCGGGAATTGCCGAGGTGCTGGCCGCCGAACTGCGCCGTCCCGCCTACAAGGTTGCCCCGGTGGCGATCGGAACCAACACCGACCCCTACCAGCCGATCGAACGTGAACACCGCCTGATGCGCGAGGTGCTTGAGGTCCTGTCCGCCTTCCGCCATCCGGTCTGGATCACCACACGCGGCACCCTGATCGAACGCGACATCGACCTCATCGCTCCCCTCGCGGCGCAGGGGCTGGCATCGGTGTCGATCAGCGTCACCACCCTCGACCCCGACCTCGCCCGCAAGATGGAGCCGCGCGCCCCCGCCCCGGCCCGGCGGCTGCAGATCATCCGGGCGATGGCCTCGGCGGGGATTCCGGTCCGCGTTCAGGTCTCGCCACTGATTCCGGCACTGACCGACCATGAACTGGAAGCCGTGATGGAAGCCGCGCGCGATTCCGGCGCGCGACATGCCAACGCCATCCCCCTGCGCCTGCCGCAGGAGGTGGCCGGCCTTTTCCGCGACTGGCTCGAAGCGACCTTCCCCGACCGCGCCGCCCGGGTCATGGGCCGCGTGCGTGAGCTTCACGGCGGGCGCGACTATGACCCCGAATTCGGCAAAAGGATGCGCGGGCAGGGTCTTTGGGCCGAACTGATCCACCAAAGGGCCGAGCTTGCGCGCAAGCGCCTCGGTCTGGTGGAGGGGTTGCCCCCGCTGCGCAGCGACCTCTTCGCCCCGCCACCGCGTCCTGGCGATCAGTTGTCCCTGTTCTGACCGCTGCGCCCCGGACCCAAATTTCTTCAGCAAAAAATTTGCCAAAATCCTTGCTCAAGGATTTTGGTCCCCGGCTCAGTCCTGGCGACCGATCCGCCCCAGATGCGTATGCCCGAACCCTTCGGGCAGCTTCAGCCCGTATCCGAACATCCGGTCAAACCCGGAATGTGCCAGCCACACGAAGCCCAGCGCCGTGATCCAGGGCTGGTCCAGCACCGCCCCCAACGCCAGAACCACCGCGCCAAAGCCGTAGACATGCACCAGATTATAGGCGAAGGCCCCGATCCGGGGGCCTGCCAGATACCCGGCAAAGGAGAGGTCCGGCGCGAAGAAGGCCCCGAGCAGCACCCACCAGGCCAACGGCTGCCAGGGCTGCGCCAGCACCACCAGCGCCGCGCACAGGACCAGAGCGCCCTCCACCCGTTGCCAGAGGATGGCGCGGCCCATCAGCCCCGCCGACCCCGCCGCTCGCGCTTCGGCTCGCCCGAAGTGTCGCCCGTCCCGTCCGAGGCCGAGGAGAATCCGCCCAGCTTGGCCGAGATATCCTCTAGCGTCGGCCGCGGTCCCTTGGGCCGGCTTTCCAGCGCCGCCCGCATCGCACGCAGATGCTCGGGCATCGTGCCGCAGCAGCCGCCGATGATCCGCGCCCCGGCATCACGGGCCAGCACCGCATATTCCGCCATCAGCTCGGGCGTGCCGTCATAGTGGATATGGCCGTCGTGGTACTTCGGGATCCCCGCATTGCCCTTGGCGATGATCGGCCGCGTCGTCCCGGTGGCGGCAAAGCCCAGCACGGTCCGCATCAGGTCGCTCGCCCCCACCCCGCAATTCGCGCCGAAGGCGATCGGCGGGTTCGGCAGCTTGTCCACCATCTCGGCCATCGCGGCCGAGGTCACGCCCATCATGGTCCGCCCCGCGGTGTCAAAGCTCATCGTGCCGCACCAGGGCATCCCCGCCCGCGCCGCCGCTTCGGCCGCCGCCTTGTATTCCTCGGGCGCGCTGATCGTCTCGACCCAAAGGACGTCGACCCCGCCCTCCTTCAGCCCCTCGGCCTGTTCATGGAAGATCTCCACCGCCATCGCATGGGTCAGCGTGCCCATCGGCTCGAAGATCTCGCCCGTGGGGCCGACCGACCCGGCGACGATCACCGGGCGGCCCGCCTTGTCGGCAATCTCGCGACCCAATTCGGCACCGATCCGGTTCAGCTCACGGACGCGACCTTGCGCATTGTGCAGCTTCAGCCGCGCCGCATTGCCGCCGAAGGTGTTGGTCAGGAACAGGTCGGACCCGGCCTCGACCGCACCGCGATACAGGGCGCGGATGTTGTCCGGCTTGTCGACATTCCACAGCTCCGGCGGTTCGCCCGAGGACAGGCCCATGTTGAACAGGTTGGTCCCCGTCGCCCCGTCGGCCATCAGCCAGTCGCGTTCGGCAAGCATCCGGGAAAGCGCATCGGTCATCGGGTCGGGCCTTTCAGTTGGCTAAGGTCCCCTTCCCTTGCCACGGCCCCGAGGCCAGTGCAATTTCATATTCCGCATCACATCTTGCGGCGGGCCTCAACTCCGGCCCCGCAAACGCAAGGCGCGCGTCTCCCTGGGGAAACGCGCGCGGCTCCGCCGGTGGGCGGATCAGATTTCGCTCAGAAGCTGCGCCTTGGCGATGGGCATGAGCTCTTTCATCTTGGCGCGCACGACCTCGGCGCTGGCCTTGCCGGCAAGATCGCCCACGACCTTGCGCACCACATCCTCGTCGCCCGCTTCCTCGAAGTCCGCGCTGACCACTTCCATCGCATAGGAGGCAGCGGCGTCGCCCGACTTGCCCATCAGCTCGGCCGCCCAGAGGCCCAGAAGCTTGTTGCGCCGCGCCTCGGCCTTGAACTGCATCTCGCTGTCATGGGCGAACTTGGCCTCGAAGGCGTTCTCGCGGTCGTCGAAGGTGGTCATGGGGGCCCCCATAGTTGGCGTTTCCCCTCATATGCCCCTCACCCGGCCATGCCGCAAGCCCCCTTCCGCCCCCTCGCGCCTTGCGACCCTGCCCCCCTTGGACTATAGCCCAAGAGTGATACCCCAGGGACCATCGGCCCCATGCGGGAACCCGTTGGCGGAGCAGGCATGGCACGGCGCAAGAAGGTCTACGAAGGCAAGGCGAAGATCCTTTACGAAGGCCCGGAACCCGGCACGCTGATCCAGTATTTCAAGGACGACAGCGCCCCCACCGTCGCGGCTCCGGCCACGCTGGAGGGGAAGGGCGTGCTGAACAACCGCCTGTCGGAATTCTTCATGGCCGGCCTGAACCAGATCGGCGTGCCGACCCACTTCATCCGTCGGCTGAACATGCGCGAACAGCTGGTGCGGATGGCCGAGATCATCCCGCTGGAAGTGGTGGTCCGCAACTTCTCGGCCGGTCCGATGACCGCCCGGCTCGGGATCCCGGAAGGCACGCAGCTGCCCCGCCCGATCGTGGAATACTACTACAAGGACGATCGCCTGAACTCGCCCCTCGTAGCCGAGGAGCATATCGTCGCCTTCGGCTGGGCCAACCAGCAGGACCTTGACGACATCGTGGCGCTGGCCCTGCGGGTCAACGACTTCCTGTCGGGCGTGATGATGGGCGTCGGCATCCGGCTGGCGGATTTCAAGATCGAGGTCGGCCGGGTCTGGGAAGGCGACTTCATGCGCCTCATCGTCGCGGACGAGATCAGCCCGGACAGCTGCCGGCTCTGGGACATGCGCCTGCCGGAGCGGCCCGACGGCTCCGCGCCCGAGCCGCAGCCCTTGGCGGATGTCTATACCGAACTCGCCCGCAGGCTTGGCGTGCTGCCGTCGAATGTGACGCATACGACAAAGCCCACGCTGATCAACTGACCCACCCGCCCTTGCCCGCCCCCCGGCGCTTCGCTAAGGACGGGCCGAACCATCCGCTGGAGGCCCCGATGAAAGCCCGTGTGACCGTCATGCTGAAGACCGGCGTCCTCGACCCGCAGGGCGAGGCGGTGCGCCATGCGCTGGGCTCGCTCGGCTTCCAGGGCGTGCAGGGCGTGCGGCAGGGCAAGGTGATCGAGCTCGACCTGGCCGAGACCGATGCCACCAAGGCCGAGGCCGAGGTCAAGGCGATGTGCGAGAAGCTGCTCGCCAATACCGTCATCGAAAGCTACCGCGTCGAACTCCTCTGACGCCGGGAAGGTGGGCGCATCGCCCACCCTACGCCCGCCCTGCTGACGGACTGGTTCTCCTGAACCCGGCTGGTGCCCTTTAGCCGCGACCGGCCCACGTCCCGTCGTTCCCCCGCTCACGAAAAGGCCCTATCGGCCCCTGCCGGTGGTCCCCCTCGACCTGCAACGGATATTCCGAACCGGGACCGAGTAGGGTGGGCGATCCGCCCACCTTCCTATCGCGGACTGACCCGCAACCAGATCCCGTCCTGCGCCCGCACCGTCAGATGCGCCACCGGCACCGGCGCCCGCCCCGCCACCGCCTCGAACCGGAACGCCCGCACCAGATGCGCCAGCATCAGCGTGCCCTCCAGCATCGCGAACCCCGCGCCCGGACAGACCCGCGGCCCGCGCGAGAAGGGCAGATACCCGCCCTGCGGCAGCTGGCCGGCCCAGCGGTCGGGGTCGAAGTCGTCCGGCCGGTCCCAGATCCGCTCGTGCCGGTGCAGGTGCCAGGGACTGATCACCACCTGCGCCCCCTTCGCAACCTCCCGGCCCCGGAACTCCTCCGCCCGTGCCGTCTCGCGCACCAGCATCGGCACCGGGGGATACAGCCGCAGCGCCTCGCGGAACACGTCGCGGGTAAAGCGCAGCGACGATACCACCCCGAACTCCGGCCGCAACGCCTCGGCCTCCGCCGCCACCCGCGCCTGCGCCTCGGGATGCGTGGCCAGCAAATACAGCGCCCAACCCAGGGCCGAGGCGCTGGTCTCATGCCCCGCGAGGAAGAAGATCGCCACCTGGTCCACCATCTCGGCGGTCCCGAACCGCTCGCCCGTCACCGGGTCGGGCGTGGTCATGATCTTCGTCGCCAGATCCAGCGGCGCCACCCCCGCCGCAATCGCCGCCGCCCGTTCGGCGGTCAGCCCTGCGATCAGCCCCCGGATCACCCTGGCCGAGCGGCGCGTCGCCCCCCGGTGCAGGCGCGGCACCCAGGACGGCAGCCGCAGGAAGGCCCCGAGATTCAGGATCGGCGCAGAGCGTTGATAGGCCCGGAACTCCTGGAAAACCGCCTGCGCCACCCGGTCCTCGATCGGGATCGAGAACAGCGTGCGGAAGATCACATCCGCCGCCGCATGGCTGGCCGCCAGCTCCACCTCGACCTCGCCCGTCCCCATCCGCGCCACCGCCGCCTCAGAGGCCGCCCAGATCGCCGGAAACGCCTCCTTCAGCCGCCCGCCCTCGAAGGCCGGGTCGATGATCCGCCGCTGCCGCAGCCATTCCTCGCCATTGGTCACAAAGACCGACCGGCCGAGCAGCGGCCGCAAGCCTTCCGTCACCCGATCCGACTTGGGGAAGTCCGCGGGCCGCTCCTCCAGCACCCGCCGCACCAGCGCCGGATCGTTGCACAGGTAGCTGCGGAAGAACGGCGTCCGGAACTCCGCCATCCAGGCCCGGTAAAGCCGCGCGGGCTGCGCCGACAGGATATCGCGCCGGAACGCCCGCAGATGCCCCCAGAGCGAGACCCGCTCCGCCCGCGGTTCCGGCTTCGGCGGGGTCATGCCACGTCCCTGTAGGGGTTCGTCGCCGCCGTGATCCGGCTGGCCGAGGGCTTGCGCCCCCGGAACCGTTCGGCCAGCGTCAGCGGTCCCGCCGTGATGCGGAAATAGTCGTAATCCCCCGGCCGATCGAAGGCGCAAAGATACTGGAAATGCAGCCGGAAGAAGCGCCGCCGCAGGGCCTCCCACCGCTCGGGGCTCAGCGTCTGGCTGAACGCGGCCGAGATCACCAGCGGCCACCTCTGCCCCTCGGGTGCCACCCCGCTCACCGCCACCGGATCGCACAGCGCGAAGGTGCAGCCATCCCCTGGCGCGCTGACATCGACCCAGGTCAGCTCCTTGCGCGCCGACAGATAGCGCAGATCCGCCCGCAGCCGCGCCGCCCCCGGCAGGAACGAGACCATCGGCACCACCTGCCCCAGGCTCAGGAAGGCCAGCGCCGGGCCCTCCGGCACCCCCTCGCGCAGAAGGTCCGCCAGCACCGACACCGCCAGATGCGCGCCCGAGGAATGGCCGACCACCAGCACCTCGTCCACACCCGTCCCCAGGGCCTCGCGCAGCCGGGCGCGAAATGCGGCCAGCCGCGCCTCCAGCGCCGCCGGATAGGCCCCGCACTCCAGCGCGGTAAAGCCGTAGTCATGCATCAGGTAATAGGCATAGATCCGACGATCGAGCCGCCGAAACCCCGCCAGCACCGCCCAGACCGTCGCCGCCGCCATGGGCCAGCCCAGCCAAGGCCAAGGCACCAGCCACAGCACCAGCCCGGCCAGCAAGACCGCCACCAGTGCCTGCAGGACCAGCAGGACCGCCGGATACAGCGCCGCGACCATCGGTCCCTTGCGCAACCGCAGCAGCCGCCACAGGGCGCCCGACCCCGCATAGACCCAGGCCGTCCGCGCCAGCAGAAGATAGGTCGCCGCGATCCCCTGCCCCATCGACTGCCGCACCAGATCGGCCCAGACCAGCACCTCGACCTCGGCCTCGGCCGGCTGGCCCATGTCCGACCGCACCCGCCAGGCATAGCCGGGGCCGACCCGCCCCTCGACCGTCAGCGCATAGCCCGAGATTGCCGCCTGCGCCGCGCCCTCCCTGCGATACAGCTCGCGGTAGCGACGGGGCGGAAAGGGGTCATAGCCGGGAATATACAGGACCTGTCGGCGAAAGACGCCACCGCCCTGCCTGCCCCCTGCCGCCATTCCCGGATCCGCCATACCATTCACGATCACCGGCCCAGCTTACCCATCGGCAGGGCCAAGGGAAGCATCAACCGGGCAGCGGCAGGCCCAGGACCTCATAGGTTTCCAGCATCCAGTAGCTGAAATCGGTGAAGGCGCCGGTGACAAGGGCCAGACCCACGACGATCAGAAGCCCGCCCATCAGCCGCTCGATCAGCTTCATGTGGCGCTTCAGCCGCGCCATCAGCGTCATCGACCGTTCGATGAAGATCGCTGCCAACAGGAAGGGCAGGCCCAGCCCCAGCGCATAGACCCCCAGAAGCAGCGTCCCGCGTTCCATGCTGCCCTCCTGCGCGGCCAGCGACAGGATCGCACCCAGCTGCGGGCCGATGCAGGGTGTCCAGCCGAAGGCGAAGGCCAGGCCCAGCACATAGGCGCCGACCGCGCTGCCGCCCCGGTCGCCCGCATCCAGCCGCATCTCGCGGTCCAGAAGGCCGATACGGAACACGCCCAGGAAATGCAGGCCGAAAATGATGATCACGATGCCCGAGATCCGCGCCAGCAGGACCTGGTTCTGCAGGACGAAACTGCCAAAGGCCGAGGCGGTGAAGCCCAGAAGCAGGAAGATCGTCGACAGGCCCATGACAAAGAACAGCGCGGGTATGATCACCCGCCGCCGCGCCTGCCCGCCCGCCGTCATCTCGCCCATGCTGATCCCGCCCATATAGGCAAGATAGGGCGGCACGATCGGCAGCACGCAGGGCGACAGGAAGGACAGGATGCCCGCCGCCAGCGCGACCAGCATCGCGGGCATCAGGGCAGCGTCGAAGATCTCGATTCCGAACATGTCCCGACCCAGATAGCCACTTTCCACGGCCGCGTCACCGGGACAGCGCGTCACATCCCCGTGGCGCCCTTGAAACCTTGTGGCGGCCGGGCCGCCCAGCTACACCGCGCGGATGATGGCCTGGGATATCGAGATCGATTGCGAGGGGCTGCTCTGCCCCCTCCCCGTCCTGCGGGCGCGCAAGCGGCTCCTGTCCCTTGCGCCGGGGACGGTGCTCTGCGTCCGGGCGACCGACGCGATGGCGCGGATCGACCTGCCGCATTTCTGCGCCGAGGCCGGGCATGATTATGTCGGGGCGCAGGACGAAGGCCCGGTCACCCTGCACCTCATCCGCCGCGGCTGAACGCCCGTCGACTGCTCGTCACATATCCGGGGTGAGCTTTATCGCCAGATCAGTTGGCAAGTCGGTGGCCTGCCACACCACCCGCGCAGCAGGCCGAAGGCCCATCGGCACGGAGCGTGCACATCCATCCCCTGCCCGGTCGCGTCAAGAACCCCGTGCCTCCCCGCCGCGGACCCCGCGACGAGGAGACGAAGTCGAACGAGACGCCGCCCTCAGCGGCCCAGCGACCACCAGCCCTTGCGCTTGGGCTTGTCCGCCGCTTCCTGCGCCGGGGCCTCGGCTTCCGCCGGGTCGGGGACCACGGTCTCGGCCGTCGGGATCATTCCCGGATCGGGCGCCAGAGCCGGAGCGGCCTCGGCCACCGCCGCCACAGGTTCCGCGACAGGCTCGGCCACCGATTCAGCCACCGGCTCGGCCGCTGGCGCTGCCGCTGCCTTCGACCGCGACGCCCGGGGTTTCGCCGGTTTCGCCGCCACCGTTTCGCCGCCCTCTGCCTCGGGCTTCGCGGCCGCCTTGGACCGGCTCGCCCGCTTCTTCGGAGCCGGGGCCGCCTCGGCCTCCGGCTCGGCCGCCACGACCGCCTCAACAGCCTCAGCCCCCGGAGCCTCGACCTCTGCCGTCACCTCCGGCTCGGCCGCTGCCGCCGCCTTGGCGCCACGCGGCTTGCGCGTGCGCTTCGGCTTGGCCGGAACTTCCTCGACCTCCGCCTCGACCACCGGCTCGGCCACGGCAGCCTCCCGATCCGAAGCCTCGTCCTCGTCGTCGTCCCCGGCCTCGTCGCTGCCGTCCGCCGCCGCCTCGGCACCAGCCGCCGCGCCGTCACGGCCATTGCCGCGCCGCCGCCGCCGCCGCCGCTTCTTCTTCCGCGGCTGCCCATCACCCTCGGCCGCCGCCGGAGTCGCCTCGGCCTCCGCCTCCTCGGCCTCCTCCTCGACCAGGTCAAGGACGAGATCCTCGTCCTCCTCCTCCTCGACCGGAGCGCCCATCAGCCCCGCATGGCCCGAGATCACCGGCGTTTCCGGCACCACCCGCAGCGCGGTCTTGAACTTCTCGATCGTGTAGTCGGGCGACACCAGCATCGGATCCGCCTCGATCCGCACGCTCATGCCATAGCGCGCCTCGATCAGCGCCACATGCTCACGCTTCTGGTTGATCAGGTAGTTCACGATCCCGACCGGAGCCTTCAGGAGAACCTCCTTCGACCGCTTCCGCGTCCCCTCTTCCTCCAGCGCGCGCAGCACCTGCAACGCCATGCTGTCATCCGACCGGATCAGCCCGGTGCCGTGGCAATGCGGGCAGGGCTGGGTCGTCGATTCCAGCATCCCCGGCCGCAGCCGCTGCCGGCTCATCTCCAGAAGGCCGAAGCCGCTGATCCGCCCGACCTGGATCCGTGCCCGGTCGGTTTTCAGCTTGTCCTTCAGACGCTTCTCGACCGCGGCGTTGTTCTTCCGCTCTTCCATGTCGATGAAGTCGATGACGATCAGCCCGGCAAGGTCGCGCAGGCGCAACTGCCGCGCCACCTCGTCGGCGGCCTCGAGGTTCGTCTTCAGGGCCGTCTCCTCGATCGACCCCTCCTTCGTCGCCCGGCCCGAGTTCACGTCGATCGCCACCAGCGCCTCGGTCACGCCGATCACGATGTAGCCACCGGATTTCAGCTGGACCACCGGGTTGAACATCGACCCGAGATAGCCCTCGACCTGATACTTCGCGAACAGCGGGGTCTGGTCCTGATAGCGCACCACCTGCCGGGCATGGCTCGGCATGATCATCCGCATGAAGTCCTTGGCGGTGCGATAGCCGGTCTCGCCCTCGACCAGCACCTCCTCGATCTCGCGGCTGTAAAGGTCCCGGATCGACCGTTTGATCAGGTCGCCTTCCTCATAGATCTTGGCCGGAGCAATCGACTTCAGCGTCAGCTCGCGGATCTGCTCCCAAAGCCGCATGAGATATTCGTAATCGCGCTTGATCTCGGGCTTGGTCCGCTTCGCGCCGGCGGTGCGGATGATCAGGCCCGCGCCCTCCGGCACCTCCAGCTCGCCCGCGATTTCCTTCAGCTTCTTGCGATCCACCGCATTGGTGATCTTGCGGGAAATCCCGCCGCCCCGCGCCGTGTTCGGCATCAGCACGCAATAGCGCCCCGCAAGGCTGAGATAGGTGGTCAGCGCCGCGCCCTTGTTGCCGCGCTCTTCCTTGACGACCTGGACCAGCATGATCTGCCGGACCTTGACGACTTCCTGGATCTTGTAGCGCCGGGCACGCGGGCGGCGAGGCTGGGCGATTTCCTCGGCCACATCCTCTTCGGCGATCGATTCGATCTCGTCGTCGGTCTCGCTGGCATGATCGACGGCGCGATAGCCGCGGTCGCCATTGTCTGCCGTCTCGGCGTGCTGCTCGTGGTCCTGGCCGTTGTCCCCGGACGTCTCCTGCTCGGCCTCGGCCTCGGGCGCCGTCGGCGCGGCCTCGACCGCGGCCGCGACCATCGGGTCCTCGGTCACATCGTCATCGCCCAGATCGACCACATCCATGCTGGACGGGCCTTCGGTCACCGCATCATCGGCCTTGACGGCCTCGGCCCTGGCTTGCGGACGCGGCCCCCGGCGACGCGAACGGCGGTTTTCTTCCTCTTCCTCGGCGCGGGCCATCGCCCGCTCTTCCTCGATCAGCGCCTTACGGTCGGCGACCGGGATCTGATAGTAATCCGGGTGGATTTCGGCAAAGGCCAGAAAGCCGTGGCGGTTGCCGCCATATTCGACAAAGGCCGCCTGAAGCGAAGGCTCCACCCGGGTCACTTTGGCAAGATAGATATTTCCGGCAAGCTGGCGTTTGTTGACGGTCTCGAAGTCGAATTCATCAACCTTGTTTCCGTCGACCACGACCACCCGGGTTTCCTCCGGATGGGTGGCGTCGATAAGCATCTTCTTGGTCATGGTGTTCCAATGCGCCCGACCTGAGCAAGACCCTGCCGGGGGAAGCCCCCGGAGGATGATTGACAAGGAGAAGGCGGCTTGTTCGGGCGATGGCGCGGACAGCAATCGGACGGGTCGTGCCCGGTGGGCACCCCTCATCCTGTCTTGCGACTGTCGCACACATCATCGCGTTCCAATTCGGGCGGCCATCGGCGACCCAGCTGTAAAATCCCGCATCGTCAACGACTTGGCGGGAAACTCCGGCCTTGCGGCCCATCCGACTGCCCCACCGGCGGCGCGCTTTGGGCGCCAGCCCGGCCGGGCAGAGAATTCCACCGCGAAAGCATCACCTTCGCGTCATGCGACCCTAACGGGAAAACCTGCCGAAACACAATGGGGTTTCTCTGCGGGGCCAGTGTCGGGACTGTGTCTCGGGGCAGCTTTCGGTCGCCTGCGAGCCCCGGTCCCGCCGCCCACCCTGCCTCTTCCGAACGGCAGCGGCAGGATCAGGATCACGCTCGGGACCCACCCCGCAGGGAAGGACCGACACCGCCCGCTAGGGCTGGCGTCCGGGCGGTGTCAGAGTCCTAACAAATGGTAAACGTCCGCGCGCAAGTCACTGATAAGATTTGCCTTCCAGGATTTGTCCACCGTGGACAGTCCCGGTCAGACATAGTCCGACCGGCTCAGCCCATACTTGGCCATCTTCTCGTTCAGGGTGCGGCGCGGGAGGCAAAGCTCCTCCATCACCGCCACGATCGACCCCTTGTGCCGCCGCATCGTGTTGTCGATCAGCATCCGTTCGAAGGCTTCGACATAGTCCTTCAGGGGCTTGCCCTCCGTCGTCAGCGCCGGCCCCGCCGCCTCGTTGTCGGCCATGAGGAGAGAGGCAATCGACCCCGACCCCCGCCGGTTCTGCAGCACCGCCCGCTCGGCGATGTTGACCAGCTGCCGCACGTTCCCCGGCCAGGGCGCCTGCAGCAGCTGCGCCGCCTCCTGCGCCGTCACCTGCGGGGCCTCGCAGCCGTATTCCTCGGCGAACTGTTCGGAGAGCCGGGTGAACAGGGTCAGGATATCCTCGCCCCGGCTCCGCAGCGGCGGCAGCACGATCGTCATCGCCCCCAGCCGGTAGAACAGGTCCGGCCGCAGCGCCTGTTCCAGCGTGGTATCGGGGGCATGCTGGTTGCAGATCGCGATGATCCGCGTCTCGGGCGGGGTGCCCTGGTCGTTGATGAAGGCCAGCAGCCGCGCCTGCAAAGCGTTCGGCAGCGCCTCGATATCCTCCAGACACAGCGTCCCGCCCCGGGCCTCCTCGACCAGGGGCAAGGCGCCGTCCTCGGCCGGGCCGAACAGCCGCGCGGCCAGCTGGTCCTCTCCCCAGGCCGCGCAGGAGATCGCGACGAACTTCTTCGACGCCCGCGGCCCCACCGCATGCAGCGCATGGGCCACCAGCGTCTTGCCGGTCCCCGTCTCGCCGTCGATCAGGACGTGGCTGTCGGCCTGCCCAAGGTCGAGGATATCCTCGCGCAGCCGCTCGATAGCTGGGGAAGAGCCGATGAGCTTCTTCATGATGGTCGAGCCGTCCGACAGCTCTTTCCGCAGCGCCCGGTTGTCCAGCGTCATCCGCCGGGCCTGGGTCACCTTCTTGGCAAGCTCGGTCATCCGGTCGGGGTTGAACGGCTTTTCCAGGAAGTCGAAGGCCCCGACGCGCATCGCCTCGACCGCCATCGGGACGTCGCCGTGGCCGGTGATCAGGATCACCGGAAGCCCCGAGTCCTGCCCCATCAGCCGCTTGAGGAACGCCATCCCGTCCATCCCCGGCATCCGGATGTCGCTGACCACGACCCCCTGGAAATCCGGGCCGATCACCTTCAGCGCCTCTTCGGCCGAGGCGTAGGTTTCGGTGTCGAACCCGGACAGGGCCAGCCACTGGCTGATCGACTGCCGCATGTCCGCCTCGTCGTCGACGATCGCCACCTTCATTGCGCGGGCCATCTGGACCTCTTCATTCTGCTGCTTCCTGTCTGTTGCCCAGGATCGGCAACTGCATCTCGAAAACGGCGCCGCCCCCCTCCCCGTTCCGTGCGGTCAGTCGGCCGCCCAGATCGGTCACGATGCCCGAGCTGATCGCAAGCCCAAGGCCCACACCCTCACCGGGTTTCTTGGTCGTGTAGAAGGGTTCGAAAAGGTTCTCGAGATCGACGATCCCGTGTCCGTTGTCGCGCACCAGAAGCGTCGCCGTTTCGCCCGCCGAGACCAGCAGGTCGATCTGCGGCGCCGACACATCCTTGGTCGCGTCCAGTGAGTTGCGGAGGAGGTTGATGATCACCTGCTCCAGCCGAATCCGGTCGGCCAGAACCATCACCGGCTGGCGCGGCATGGTCCGGCTGATCTTGACCACGCGGGCCTTCAGTTGCGGCTCCATCATCGCCAGCGCCGAAGAGACGCAGGCGCGAAGATCGACCTCTTCAAAGGCCTCGCCGCCCTTCCGCGCATAGGACTTCAGTTGCCGCGTGATCGCGCCCATCCGTTCAATCAGATCGTCGATCCGCTGGAAGCTGGACAGCGCCTCATCCGGCCGCTTGCGCTGCAGCAAGAGACGCGCCCCGGCGAGATAGGTCTTCATCGCCGCCAGCGGCTGGTTCAGCTCGTGGCTGACGGCGGCCGACATTTCGCCGAGGGCCGCCAGTTTCGAGGATTGGGCCAGCGTGAGTTCGGCCACTTCGAGGTCCTTCTGCACCTTCTCGCGTTCCGCGATCTCGCGCTGGAGGCGGGCGTTCAGCATCCGCAACTCGGCCGATTCGCGCTGGAACGAAAGCGAGCGTGACATGGCCCGGCGCGACAGGATGTAGAAGGTGATCGCCATCAGGATGGCAAATCCCATGATCTCGAGCGCGAGGATGCCGTTCACCTGTTCGCGGACCGAGCCATAGGCGGTGAAGATCGCGATCTTCCAGCCGCGGAAGGGGACGCGGGCATCGGTCTTGAGCACCGCCTCGCCCCGCACATAGGCGTCGGGTGGTTCTTGCGCCCAGTCGGTGGTGGCTTGCAGCGCCCGCGAGATGGCCGAGGGCGGATCGCGCCGCGCCAACGCCTCTTCCAGCTTCTGGCCCCGCCAGCGAGGCTCGGTCGAAAGGATGACGGTGCCCTCGCTGTCGGTCACCATGACCGCATCCTGCAGGCCCGCCCAGGCGCGTTCGTATTTCATCAGGTCGACCGAGACGACGATCACCCCAAGCGCCCGCGAATCGGCCATCACCGCGCGGGAATACAGGAAGTCGAACCCGCCCGATTCGCGCCGAAGCGCGGTGAACACGGTCTCTTTCGTGCGCTGCGCCTCGACGAAGAAGCTCTCGCTGCGCTGGCTGGTGCCCAGGACGTTGCGGTTCGTCGCCCCCACGGTGCGGCCATCGCTGTCCAGCAGCCGGATCGAGGCCACCCCGATCTGCGCCTGAAGCGCGATCAGCTTGGCCGAGGTCGAGGAGAAATTGCCGTCGCGCAGCGCCGTGACCAGTTCCGGGTCCCGGGCCAGAAGAAGCGGCACCACCGAGGTGCGCTGCAGCTCGGACATCAGGTTGCCGGTGTAAAGCGCCAGACGCACTTCGGCGCGGCTGCGGGTGTCGGCGGTGTAGCGGTCGGTCAGCAGCCGGTTCGACACCAGAACCACCGCCACGGCCAGCAGGACAAGGAGACCGACAACCAGCTTCACGCGCCAGGACAGCCCGGGCGCGGCACTGGTAAGGGGGGACGTCTCTCTTGCCATGGCGGCAGACTAGGGCCGGGGTCTTTCCCCCTCAAGCCGAGGGGAATCAGGCCAGCGCCATCCCGCCCATCAACGCCGCGAAAAGCGGGCGGCCGTCTTCCGACCCCAGCGCGGCCTCGGTCGCGCGCTCCGGATGCGGCATCATCCCGAGAACACGGCGGTTTTCCGACAAGACCCCGGCGATATCCGCGGCACTGCCGTTGGGGTTCGTCTCATAGGTGAAGGCGATCCGATCCTCTCCCTGCAGGCGGGACAGGCCTTCGGGGTCGATCGTGTAGTTCCCGTCGTGATGCGCAATCGGGATGCGGATCTTCTGGCCGGGCGCGTAGGTCGAGGTGAAGGCACTGTCGGTGGTGGCGACGCGCAGCGTGACCGGGCGGCAAACGAACTTCAGCGTCGCGTTGCGCATCAGCGCGCCGGGCAGAAGGCCCATCTCGGTAATGACCTGGAAACCGTTGCAGATGCCAAGGACATAGCCGCCCCGATCAGCATGGGAGCGGATCGCGCGGGCGATGGGCGACTGGGCCGCGATGGCGCCGCAGCGCAGGTAGTCGCCGAAGCTGAAACCGCCGGGGACGCCGACGACATCCACACCGGACGGCAGGTCGGTGTCCTTGTGCCAGACGCGGGCAACCTCGAACCCGGCGCTTTCGAAGGCGACGGCAAGGTCGCGGTCGCAGTTCGAACCCGGGAAGGTGACGACGGCGGCTTTCATCGGGCGACTCCCATGTGGAATGGCGGCCTGATAGCGGAAAGTCAGACGAAGGGCCAGAGCTTGTGCCATCGGGGAAAGGCGGTAGGCTGCGGCCATGGACGACACCAGCCTTTCCCGCCTGCGAACGATCTTCGGCGACCGCCTCTCGGTCGCGCCGGCTGTTCTGGCCGAACACGGACAGAGCGAAAGCCTGGTCTTGGGCGGCCAGCCCGATGCCGTGGTCTTTCCCCGGACGACGGACGAGGTGGCGGCACTGGCCGCATGGTCGGCCGAGCATCTGGTGCCCCTGATCGGCTGGGGCGCCGGGACCTCGCTTGAAGGCCATGCGCTGGCGGTGGCGGGGGGCGTGGTCGTGGACTTCCGCGAGATGGCGGCGGTGCTGGAGGTCCGGGCCGAGGACCGTCTGGTCCGGGTGCAGCCGGGGATCACGCGTGAGGCCCTGAACCGCGAGCTGCGGACCACGGGCCTGATGTTCCCGGTCGATCCGGGGGCGAATGCCACGCTGGGCGGGATGGCGGCGACGCGGGCCTCGGGGACGACGGCGGTGCGCTATGGCACGATGCGCGACAATGTCCGGGGGATGGAGGTCGTGCTGGCCGGCGGCCGGGTGATCCGCACCGGGTCAGGCGCGCCCAAGACGGCGGCGGGCTATGACCTGACGGCGCTCATCGTCGGCTCCGAAGGGACGCTGGGGCTGATCACCGAGCTGACCCTGCGACTGCACGGCCAGCCCGAGGCGGTGATGACCGCGGTTGCCGCCTTCCCCACGGTCGGGGCCGCGGTGGATTGCGTGATCGCCACGATGCAGATGGGCCTGACGCCCGCGCGGATCGAGTTTCTGGACGCGGACACGGTCGCCGCCTGCAACGCCTATTCGGGCCTGACGCTGCATCCTGCCCCGCAGCTTCTGGTCGAGTTCCACGGCCACCCGGAGGGGCTCGCCGAGGACGTGCGCCGGTTCCGCGACTTGGCCGCGGAGTTGGGGGCCGAGGGCCTGGACTGGGCCGAAAAGCAGGAGGACCGGACGCGCCTCTGGGCCGCGCGGCACGCGGCCTATCGGGCGATCCTCGCCTCACGCCCCGGCGCGAAGGCGGTGGTGACGGATGTCTGCGTGCCGATCTCGGCCCTGGCGCAGGCAGTGGAGGAGACGCGGGCCGATATCGCCGCATCGGGGATACCGGGGCCGATCCTGGGCCATGTGGGGGACGGCAACTTCCACGCGATCCTGATGGTGGATCCGGCGAAGCCCGAGGAGGCGGCAACCGCCAAGGGCCTCGCGCGGCGGATGGCGGAACGGTCGCTGCGGCTGGGCGGCACGATCACAGGGGAGCATGGCGTGGGCTTCGGCAAGCTCGGCCTGATGGCGGCCGAGCATGGCGCGGGCTGGCAGGTCATGGGCGCGGTGAAAGCCGCGCTGGACCCGCTGAACCTGATGAATCCGGGCAAGGTGGTCCCGGATCAGGGTTGATCAGAAATCAAAGCTCGACCGGCGGAAGAGGCCCTGATCGACCTCTCGCTGACGGCGTTCAAGATCATAGCGCGAGACCGAGGCATTCAGATAGGCGCGCTCAAGGTCGGCGATGCGGGGGAAGGCCCTGCCGAAAACCAGAGATTTGAAGAGATTGAGCATGATTGCGTCCTTTCGTCTTAACCAGAACGTAGGACGCTGCACCGCAGCATTGTAGATCTTCTGTGGAAGGCCCGTCATGCATTGCGCGCATGGGTCGAGATCCCAGGACCGCAGCCCTGCGCCGGAGGATCAGCCTGCCAGCAGCGCCCGCGCCGCGGCCCGGGCGGCCTCGGTCACCGTGTCGCCGGCAAGCATCCGGGCGATCTCCTCGACCCGGTCGGCATCGCCAAGGCCCGTGACGGTGGACAGCGTCTGCCCCTTGGCAACCCGCTTCTCGACGCGCCAATGCCGCGCGCCAAAGGCCGCGACCTGGGGCGAGTGCGTCACGACCAGCACCTGCGCGCCCTCGGCCAAAGCCTTCAGCCGCCGCCCGACGGCATCGGCCGTGGCCCCGCCGACGCCGCGGTCGATCTCGTCGAAGATCAGCGTGAGGCCGGGGTTGCCGCCCGTCAGGCAGACCTTCAGCGCCAGAAGAAAGCGGCTGAGTTCCCCGCCCGAGGCAATGCGGTTCAGCGGCCCCGAGGGCGCGCCGGGATTGGTGGCGACGGTGAAAGTCACCGCATCCACCCCCTCTGGCCCCGGCTCGCCAGCGGCAAGCTGGGTCGCAAAGACCGCCCGCTCCATTTTCAGCGGCGCAAGCTCGGCCGCCATCGCCGCATCCAGCCGCTTCGCCGCCCCGATCCGGGCCTTGGTCACCCGCGCCGCCTCGGCCGCATAGGCGGTCTCGGCCTCGGCCACCGCCTTGGCCAGTTTCGCGATTCCCGCGGCACCGCCGTCGATCGCCGCAAGCCGCGCCCGCAGCCCGTCGGCAAAGCCGCCCAGATCGTCGGCCAGCACGCCATGCTTGCGCGCCAGCGCCCGGATCGCAAAGAGCCGCTCTTCAAGCCGCTCCAGTTCGCCGGGATCGAAATCCAGCGCGTCCAGCGCCTGCTCCACGCCGGACTGCGCCTCGCCAAGTTCGATCAGCGCGCGGTTCAGCGCCTCCATCGGCGCGTCGAGCCGACCCTCGGCCTTCTCGGCCGCGCCATCCAGCCAGCGCAAGGCATCCCGCATCCGGCCCTCGGCACCCTCGTCCGAGAGCGCCATCAGCGCCTTGGCCACATCCTCGCGGATCCGCGCCGCGCCCTGCATCAGGCGGCGGCGCGAATCCAGCGCCTCGTCCTCGCCCGGCTGGGGGTTCAGCTTGTCGAGTTCGGCAACCGCATGGCGCAGGAATTCCTCTTCGGCGGCAGCCCGGGCCAGCGCGCCCTCGGCCTCGGCCAGCGCCGCACGCGCCGCACGCTGCGCGGCCCAGGCGGCGCGGAGCGGGGCAAGGTCGAGGCCGGCAAAGGCATCCAGCAGCGCCCGGTGCCCGCGTGGGTTCAGAAGGCCCCGGTCGTCGTGCTGGCCGTGGAGTTCCACCAGCTCATCCGACAGCGCGCGCAGCACCTCGCCCGAGACGCGGCGGTCGTTGACATAGGCCGTCTTGCGGCCGTCTGCGGTGTTGATGCGACGCAGGATCAGCTCATCCTCGGCCTCGATCCCGGCCTCTTCCAGCACCGATCGGGCAGCGTGGGAAGCGGGAAGGTCGAAGACCGCCGTCACCTCGCCCTGCGCGGCCCCCGAACGGACGAGTTCCGCCCGGCCGCGCCACCCGAGCACGAAGCCAAGCGCATCGAGAAGGATCGACTTGCCCGCCCCCGTCTCGCCGGTCAGCACGTTCAGGCCCGGCTCAAGCTCGAGGCTGAGCCGGTCGATGATCAGGACGTCGCGGATATCGAGATTACGGAGCATGGCCTACCCCCGTAGGGTGCGTGCACGCACGCACCCTACAACCACTCGCCCCGCACCATCTGGCGGTAGATCGTGCGCAGCCAGCTTTCGCCCCTGGCCTCGGGTGCAAGGCCCTTGCCCTTCAGCAGGCGGAAGCTGTCCTCGTAGAAGGGCGAGGACTGGTAGTTGTAGCCCAGGATCGCCGCGGCCGTCTGCGCCTCGTCGTTCAGGCCCAGGGCGACATAGCTTTCCACCAGCCGGTGCAGCGCCTCGGCCGTGTGGGTGGTGGTCTGGAAATCCTGCACCACGACACGGAAGCGGTTGATCGCGGCGGTGTAATGGCGGCGCTTGAGGTAGTAGCGGCCGACCTCCATCTCCTTGGCGGCAAGCTGGTCGAAGGCGAGGTCGAACTTCAGGATCGCCGAGCGGGCATATTCGCTGTCGGGATAGGTCTCGATCACATCGCGCATTCCAGAGAGCGCCTGGAAGGTGATCCCCTGGTCGCGGCCGACATCGTCGATCTGGTCGTAATAGCTGAGCGCCATCAGATACAGCGCGTAGGGTGCGTCCTCATCCCCCGGATAGAAGTCGAGGAACCGCTGGGCGGCGTCCCGCGCTTCGGGGTATTGCTTGGCCTTGTGGTGCGTATAGGCCTGCATGATCAGGGCGCGCTTGGCGAATTCGGTGTAGGGATAAAGCCGCTCCACCTCCTGGAAGTAGATCAGCGCCTCTTTCGGCTTGCGGTTGCTTTCAAGCTCAAGCTCGCCGCGCTTGAAGATCTCTTCCGCCGAATAGGTGTCGAGAGCGCGGTCCTGCGGGCCACGGGCGCAACCCGCGAGCACGCCTGCGATCAGCGCGACTGTGAGAAACCCTGCGCCGGGCCTGCTGCCTGACATATTCCGCCTATCCAAAGTCTTGCCCCTGTCCGGCTAGCCGCATCGGGCCAGCCGCCCGGACGATTTGACTTGTCCTAGCACAGAAAAATCCGGGGCGCAAAACGCCTTTCGTGACTTTTCCGTGCCGGGGAAATGGTCAGGCGTGCGAAGGCAGGTCGCCCGCATGGACGCCGACGCCGGGCAGCTTGCCCAGAGTCTGCGGCCCACAATCCACCACGCGCCAGGCCGTAGGGTCGGCAAAGAGCGCCCTGAGGAGCCGGTTCGTGAGTGCATGACCCGCCCGTTCGCCGGTGTAGCGGCCCAGGATCGGGCCACCGGCCAGCGCCAGATCGCCCACCGCGTCCAGCATCTTGTGGCGCACAGGCTCATCTACATGGCGCAGGCCGCCGGGCGAAAGCACCCGGTCGCCGTCGAAAACCACCGCGTTTTCCAGAGTGCCGCCAAGCGCCAGACCATTGGCCCGCATGGCATCGACATCCGACTGGCGGCAGAAGGTCCGGCTGTCGGAAAGCTCGCGCACGAAGGCGCCGTTGGCCATGTTGAGGCGGCGCGACTGCATCCCGATCGCGGTCTCGGCAAAGTCGATACGGAAGTCGATTTCCAGCATGTCGGCCGGCTCGAGTCGGGCCACCGCCTCGCCCTCGCGGACCTCGACCGGCTTCAGCACACGGATGGCGCGGACCGGCGCCTCCTGCTCTTCGATCCCGGCGTTCAGGAAGCCGGCGACGAAGGGCATGGCCGAGCCATCCAGAATCGGGACCTCGGGGCCGTCGATGTCGATAAGGGCGTTATGGACCGCCGATCCCGCCAGCGCCGCCATGACATGTTCGATGGTGGAGACCGAAGCCTCCCCCGCCTCGACCACGGTGCAAAGGCGCGAGGGCGTGACGGCATCCCAGCGGGCAGGGACCAGCGGACGGCCGGGAAGATCGGTGCGACGGAACCAGATGCCATGGTCTGCCGGCGCCGGGCGCACGGTCATGCGCACCGGCTGGCCGGTATGCAGGCCAAGCCCGGTGAAGGTCGCAGGAGTAGCCAGGGTATTCTGCACGACGCCAACCTTTAGATGCAGCCGGTCTTAGCCAGCCTTTCGCTGCATTAGCTAGTCCCTTGAGAAACTCTTAACAACTCACTCTTTGTGACGGTATATGTCAGCTTCGCAACACACCACAACATGCTGTTTTCAAATGGAAAAGGCCCGGTCTCCCGGGCCCCTTGCAACAGCGTCGGAATCCTGCCTCAGTTCGCCTGGCGGCGCAGGAAGGCGGGAATCTCGATCCGGTCCTGATCGGTTCCCATGTCCTGATCGTCGTCATAGGCGGTGACCGGCGGCTGCGTGCGCGCGGCCGGGGCGGTGGCGCCGGGGGTCTCAAGATGTCCAGCCATGCGGTTGATCAGCGAGCCGATCCCGAAGCGCGGCTTGGCACCGCCCTGCGCCGGGGTGGCCGGGGCGGGAGCCGCCGCGACCGGGGACGGGCGGGTGTATTTCTGCTGTGCCGGAGCTGCCGCGGCGGCAGGACGGCTGACCGCCGCCTGCAGGCGCGCCAAGGCCTCGGGCGAGGGCTGGCCAGCCGCACGCGGGCGCGGCGCGACGAAGACCGAAGGATCGGCCTCGATCGCGGCAGGGGTCGAGCGGGTCACCGCGGGCTGCTGCTGCTGCGGCGCCGGGCGATAGGCGGGGGGCGGCAGGTCGTCGGCCACGGGCTCGTGGTCCATGCCGGCGCGGGCCGAGAAGGGGTCGAAGGTCGGCTCGGAGTCCATGTCGTCGAACTCGGGCTCGTCGGCGATCGACATCGCCATCTGCGCAGGGGCAGGAGCGGGCGCTGCCACGGGCTCGGCCGCGCGGGGCTGCTCGGGCTGCTGCGGTGCGGGCGCAAGGGTCAGCGGCGCGGCCATGCTGCGCCGCGCGACCGGGATCTCGGCCTTGTTCGCGGCCGAGGCGTCGATGCCGGTAGCGACGACCGAAACGCGGATGCGGCCTTCCATATCGGTGTCGAGGGTCGAACCGACGATGATGTTCGCCTCGGGATCGACCTTCTCGCGGATGATGTTCGCGGCCTCGTCCAGTTCGAACAGGGTCAGGTCATGGCCGCCAGTGATGTTGATCAGGACGCCCTTGGCCCCGTTCAGGCTGATCTCGTCCAGAAGCGGGTTGGCGATCGCCTTTTCGGCCGCCTGGACCGCGCGATCCTCGCCCTCGGCCTCGCCGGTGCCCATCATCGCCTTGCCCATCTCGTCCATCACCGAGCGGACGTCGGCGAAGTCGAGGTTGATCAGGCCGGGACGCACCATCAGGTCGGAGATGCCTTTCACGCCCTGGTAAAGGACGTTGTCGGCCATCGCGAAGGCCTCGGTGAAGGTGGTGCGCTCATTCGCGAGGCGGAAGAGGTTCTGGTTCGGGATGATGATGAGGGTGTCGACGACCTTCTGCAGGGCCTCGATCCCCTGCTCGGCCTGTTTCATGCGCTTGTTGCCCTCGAACTGGAAGGGCTTGGTCACGACGCCGACGGTCAGCACGCCAAGCTCGCGCGCGGCCTGGGCGATGATCGGAGCCGCGCCTGTGCCGGTACCGCCGCCCATGCCGGCGGTGATGAAGCACATGTGCGCGCCCGCCAGGTGATCAACGATCTCCTCGATCGTCTCCTCGGCCGCCGCCGCGCCGACCGAGGGCCGCGCGCCCGCGCCCAGCCCTTCGGTTGCCTTCACACCCATCTGGATCCGCGCCTCGGCCCGGCTTTGCTGAAGCGCCTGGGCATCGGTGTTGGCCACAACAAACTCGACGCCTTCCAGCATCTTGTCGATCATGTTGTTCACCGCGTTGCCACCCGCCCCGCCCACACCGAAGACGGTGATGCGCGGCTTGAGTTCTTCACGCTCGGAAGTCATCATCAGATTGAGTGCCATGGGTTTGCCCGTCCGTTTCTTGTCCGCCGCCTGTTTCTTTTCCGACCCGGCACACGCGACGCGTGCAAAAAGGGCCGATTTATCCCCGATTCTATCCACAACGTGGAAAAACGTCACGCAAAAACTCTGCGCGGCGCGCAAAATCTGGGGTGTCGGCCCCGGATTTCAGCGGTATTTCGCTTGGATGGCCGGATGTGGTGGTCACCAGTTGTCCTTGAACCATTTGACGGCCCTGCGGAGCGAGCGCGCAGGGTAGCGTTCGGCGGGAATTTCGAAGTCCCACCATTCGTCCTGCGGGTGCGCGGCAAAGAGACAAAGCCCCACGGCCGAGGCGAAGGCCGCCCCCGTCGCCGCCTGCGGCAGGCCCTGAACACGCAGCGGGCGGCCAAGGCGGACGCGCTGGCCAAGGATGCGGGTCGCCAGCCCGTCCAGCCCCGGGATCTGGCTGCCGCCCCCGGTCAGGACGATCTGCTGGCTGGGCAGGCTGTCAAAGCCGGCCGCGTCCAGCGTGGCGCGGACTTCCTCCAGGATTTCCTCGACACGCGGGCGCATGATGCCGATCAGCTCGGTCCGGCTGATCTGGCGGCGGTCCTTTTCCCAGTCGCCGCTGTCACCGCCGATGTCGATCATCTCGCGGTCGTCCATGCCGGTGGCATAAAGACCGCCGTGGCGGGTCTTGATGCGTTCGGCCACCGCCATCGGGATTTGCAGCCCCTTGGAGATGTCCGAGGTCACATGATCGCCGCCCATGCGGACGCTGTCGGCGTAGATCATGTGCTTCTTGATGAAGATCGACAGGCCCGTCGCCCCGCCGCCCATGTCGATGCAGGCCGCGCCCAGTTCCTGCTCGTCCTCGACAAGCGAAGAGATGCCCGAGACATAGGCGGACGAGGCGATCCCGGCGAGTTCCAGGTCGCAGCGTTTGATGCAGTAGAGCAGGTTCTGCACCACGTCCCCGTCCACCGACAAGAGGTGCATGTCGCAGGCCAGACGGTGCCCGATCTGCCCGCGCGGATCGCCAAGGCCCGAGCGATGGTCAAGCGCGAAGTTCACCGGCTGGGCGTGCAGCACCTCGCGCCCCTGCCCGAGGTCGGGCACATCACAGGAGGCAAGCACGCGGCTGACGTCCTGTTCGGTGACGACGCTGTCCTGCAGCTCCAGTTCCCCCGCCAGCCCATAGCTGCGCGGAGCCGCGCCCGAGAAACAGGCGATCACATGGTCGACGCGGACATTGGCCATCTTTTGCGCCGCCTGGACGGCGGTGCGGATCGCACGCTCGGTCTCGTTCATCACCGCGATCTCGCCGAAGCGGACACCCCGGCTGCGCGTGGTGGCCGCACCGATCACCCGGAACTGGCTTTGGCCGGCCATTGGCCCCACCCCGTCCTGTTCGCGCAGCCGATCCGGCCCGTCGAAGCGCAGGATGAGGCAGGCGATCTTCGAGGTGCCCACGTCAAGGATGGCGATCACGCCGCGCTGCATGGCAGCCCGACGCATGTTCCGCATGGCGCGCTGGGAAGTATAGAGATCGGTCACAGTTCGTTCTCCACGGTTTCGATGCCTTGCGCGCGGCGGAGCTCGGCAAGGGCGTTGGGGGTAAGGCGAAGGGTCGGGCGATGATCGGACCGCAGGTCGACGGTCAGGACGTCGCGGTTCATGATGTCCTGGGCATGGTCGAGCGCGAGCAGACGCTCGAGGGCCTGGACCGGGTTGGTCTCGGGCAGAAGGACGCGCTGGTCGCGGTCAAGGACCAGGTCCCAGCGCCGCTCACCGACGCGGACAAGGCCGCGGATGCGCTGCAGAAGGGGACCCGCAGCATCGAACAGGGCCAGCGCCTCGGGCATGGCGCGGTCGGCGCCCTCACCCGCGACAAGCGGCAGGTCGGACCGGTCGGCACGGGACCGAAGGCCCGCGACGCGGTGGCCTTCCTTGTCCACAAGCGTCAAGCCCGCCTCGTTCCGCCAGATCGCCACCGGCTCGCGCTCGGTAATGGTCACTTGCAGCACCCCGCCCGAGCGCACGCGCAGGTCCGCGCGCTGCACGGCGTCCAATGCCTCGATCCGTTCGCGCGCGGCAACCAGGTCGATATCGAACGAGGACATCGGCAGGGGCAGCGCCAGCCGGGCCCGCACCGCCTCGGCCAATTCGGGCGAGGCCCCCTCGACCCTGGCAAGCGAGACGCGGAATTCGGGGCGTGCCTCGAACTCCTGCCGCAGATGGGTCAGTTGGGCAATCAGGGCCAGACGGTTGGGTTCATGGCTGAACCAGATCCCCACCCCGCCGACCAGCACCAGCGTCGGCAGGCCGGTCCGCAGGAACAAGCGCACATAGGGCGTCAGCATCCAGCGCTGCAGCCGGTATGCCCATTTCGACGGTGCCGGATCGCGACGGAGGGTGGGGCGCCGCGGATGGGCGCGCAGGGCGGTCAGCGGTTGCATGACGCGTCCCTCACCATCCAGGCGCAGAACTCGGGGAAGCCGATCCCCTGCATGGCCGCCTGTTCCGGGGCCAGCGAGGTGGGCGTCATGCCCGGCTGGGTATTGGTCTCCAGCAGGATCAGCCCGGCCAGCCCGCGCGCCTCATCCCAGCGGAAATCGGTGCGGCTGACGCCCCGGCAGCCCAGCGCCCGATGCGCACGCAGCGCGTAGTCCAGGCACGCCGCCTCGATCTCGGCCGGGATCTTCGCCGGGCATTCATGGCGGCTGCCGCCCGGCTTGTACTTGGCGTCATAATCATACCAGCCGTCGGTGATGATATCCGTCACCCCCAGCGCCCGGTCGCCCATCACGGTCGTCGTCAGCTCGCGCCCCGGCGCGTAGGTCTCCACCATGACGGTGGCCGGCATCGCCTCGGCCAGCCGCGGCGCATTGGCCCCCTCGCGCACGATATAAACCCCGACGGAGGAGCCTTCGTTGTTCGGTTTCACCACATAAGGCGGCTTCAGCACATGGCCGGCGGCGACCTCGTCCCGGGTGGCCAGCACGCTTTCCACGACCGGCAGCCCGGCGGCGGCATAGACCTCCTTGGTCTTGGCCTTGTCCATCGCCAGGGCCGAGGCAAGGACACCGGAATGGGTATAGGGGATGCGCAGCCATTCCAGGATGCCCTGGACGCAGCCATCCTCCCCCCAGCGGCCGTGCAGTGCGTTGAAACAGACGTCAGGACGGATCTCGGCCAGGCGCACAGGCAGATCGGGGCCGCAATCGACCTCGACCACCTCATACCCGGCCTCCCGGAGTGCCTTGGCGCATTCGCGCCCAGAGACCAGCGAGACCTCCCGCTCAGCGGAAAGCCCACCCATCAACACTGCCACTCGGGGGGCCATCCTGCTCGATGTGCCCGCCATTTTCTGCCTCATCCGGGACTTTTGCGCCCCGTGATTTCATTATTCCTGCGGATGTTCTCCGACCCGCATGATTTCCCACTCTAGCGTGATGCCGCTTGATTGGAAAACCTTTTTTCTTACTTCCTCGCCCAGATTTTCCAGATCGGCGGCGGTTGCCCCCCCGGCGTTGATCAGGAAGTTGGAGTGCATCTGGGACATCTGCGCCCCGCCAAGCCGCGCGCCGCGCATCCCGGCGTCGTCGATCACCTTCCAGGCCTTCAGCTCATGCGTGTCGTCCGCGCGCCCGGTCGAGCTGTAGCCGGCCGGATTGCGGAAGGTGGACCCCGCGCTGCGGTCCTTGGTCGGCTGGGAGGCGTCGCGTCTGGCGATCTGGTCAACCATCCGCGCCTCAAGCGCCGCGGGGTCGCCCCGACCGGCGCGGAAGGTGGCGCCGATGATCACCGCGCCCTCGGGCAAGGTGCTTTGCCGATAGGCCAAGGACAGCGCCGAGGCCGGGAGCGTCTCGACCCGACCGTCGCGGGTGATGATCCGCACCTCCTCCAGCACATCGGCAACGTATGAGCCATAGCAGCCCGCGTTCATCCGCACTGCCCCGCCGATCGAGCCGGGGATGGTCCGCAGGAAGGTGAGGTCAAGCCCCGCCTCGGCCGCCCGGCGGGCGACATGGGCGTCCAGCGCCGCCGCACCGGCGGTCACCCGGTCGCCCGCGATGGAAATCCCGTTGAAGCCGCGGCCCAGCCGGATCACCACGGCCCGGATGCCGCCATCCCGGACGATCAGGTTTGACCCCACGCCCATCGGAAAGACCGGGATCGCCGGGTCGAGCCCGGCAAGGAAGCCCGCCAGATCGTCCTCGTCCGCGGGCAGGAACAGCCAGTCGGCGGGGCCGCCGACCCGCAGCCAGGTCAGGTCGGCCAATGGCCGGTCCGCGGTCAAGGCGCCGCGTGGAGTGGGAAGCGTCGTCATGCGCGCCTTCTGCGGCGGTTTCGGTCGCGGTTCAAGAGGGATGGGGCGCGCCCCGGCACGGGCCTAATCCGCCTGCCGCCGCAGCCAGCGCCAGAGATAGATCACCGGCCAGCGCAGGATCGAGGCTCCGGCGGCAAGCAGGACAAGGCCCACGACCGGGCCAAGCTCCCATGTGACCCAGCCCAGAAGCGGCACCCCCAGCGCAATCAGCCCATAGGCCGCGCGCCAGTGGTAATCGCGCGAGGGGAACATCGCGATGACATTCGCCGCGATGAGCCAGACCATGCAAAGGGCAAGCGGGGCCATCACTTCTCAAGCTCCTTCGGCAAGGGCGCGGGACGACCCAGCGCGCGGCGCGCGAAATAAAGGAGCGGATTGCGGAACATCGACAGGAAGGCGAACAGGCCGATGGCCAGCCAGAACCAGCCATGGACCAGACCGATCCAGACCAGCAGCACCGGAGCAGTCAGCAACAGCGCGATACCCGGCACCATCTGCTGCCGCATCGGCAGCATCGCGGTGATCGCCGAAGCGACCACCCACAGCGCCCCAAGGAGCAACGGCAGGCTCATGCGCGGGCCGATCGGCACCGGGTACCGACGTCCTTCGAAGGACCTTGCAGGCGTTTCCGAGAAGCCGTGCCGCCCCTCATGCCGCCTGTCCCATCAGCTTGCCGGGCAGCGCATTGGCCCAGGAACTGATCGTGCCAGCCCCGAGGCAGACCACCATATCCCCCGGCTGCGCCTGTTCCTTCACCAGCCGCGCCAGCTCGGAGTCATCCTGCAAGGCGCGGGCATGACGGTGGCCATGGGCGATCAGACCCGCCACCAGATCGTCGCGGCTCGCCCCTGGGATCGGCTCCTCACCCGCGGCATAGACCTCGGCGATGGCCACCACATCGGCCTCGTTGAAGCAGGTGCAGAACTCCTCGAAGAGATGCGACAGGCGGCTGTAGCGGTGCGGCTGGTGGACAGCGATGATCCGGCCTTTCGTCGCCTGCCGCGCCGCCTTCAGGACCGCCGCGATCTCGACCGGGTGGTGACCGTAGTCGTCGATGATCGTCACCCCGTTGACCTCGGCCACCTTGGTGAACCGGCGGTTCACGCCGGCAAACCCGGCCAGAGCCTCGCGGATCTCGTCCTTCTTCATCCCCAGATGCCGCGCCACCGCCACGGCGGACAGCGCGTTCGACACGTTGTGATCCCCCGGCATCGGCAGGGTGCAGCCCTCGATCACCGACCCCTCGGCCTGCAATGCGATGTCGAAATGCGCAACCCCGTTCTCGTAGCGCAGGTTCACCGCCCGTACATCGGCCTGAGCGTTGAAGCCAAAGGTCACCACGCGGCGATCCGTCACCCGACCGACCAGCGCCTGCACCTCGGCATGGTCGGTGCAGCAGACCGCAAGGCCGTAGAACGGCACGTTCGACACGAAATCCAGAAACCCTTTCCGCAGCGCGTCGAAGGTGTGCCAGTGCTCCATATGCTCGGGGTCGATGTTGGTGACGATCGCGATCGTCGCCGGAAGACGGTTGAAGCTGCCATCGCTTTCGTCAGCCTCGACCACCATCCACTCCCCCGCCCCGGCCCGCGCGTTCGAGCCATAGGCATGGATCACCCCGCCGTTGATCACGGTCGGGTCAAAACCGCCCTTGTCCAGCAGCGTCGCCACCATCGTCGTGGTCGTGGTCTTGCCATGCGTCCCGGCGATGGCGATGTTCGACCGCAGCCTCATCAGCTCCGCCAGCATCTCGGCCCGCCGCACCACCGGCAGCTTCCGCCGCCGCGCCTCTTCCAGCTCGGGGTTTCCCTTCTTGATCGCGGAGGAGATCACCACGACCGAGACACCATCGCCGATGTTCTCGGCCTTCTGCCCCTCGAAGAACCGCGCGCCCAGCTTGACCAGCCGGTCGGTGATCTTCGACGCCTTCGCATCCGAGCCCTGCACCTGATAGCCCAGCGTGATCAGCACCTCGGCGATCCCCGACATGCCGATCCCGCCGATGCCGACGAAATGGATCGGCCCCAGCTCCAGCGGAAGCTTTGTCGCTGCGTTCATTGCGTCTCTCCGCCTAATTCTTCCACCAGAGCCACAAGCCGCGCGGTTGCGTCGGGCTTGCCTTCACCAAGCGCGGCGCGCGCCATGGTCTCGGCCCGATGGGGATCTTCCAGGATCCCGGCGATGTGACCCGCAAGCGCGCTCGCGTCAAGCGCCTTCTCGGGCAGGACCACTGCGGCCCCGGCTTCGGCCAGCCCGGTCGCATTCGCCGTCTGGTGGTCTCCGGTCGCCGCGGCATAGGGGATCAGGATCGCCGGACGCCCGATCACGCTGATATCCGCCACGGAAGAAGCCCCCGACCGGCTGATCACCAGCTGCGCCTCGGACAACCGCCGCGGGATGTCGGCGAAGAAGGGCGCGATCTCGGCCCGGACCCCGGCGGCCTCATAGCCCGAAGCGGCCCGCGCCGCATCCTCGTCCCGCGCCTGATGGGCCACCCGCAGGTTCGCCCGCAGCCCCTCGGGCAGCTGCGCCACCGCGGCAGGAACCACGTCCGACAGGATGCGCGCGCCCTGACTGCCGCCGATCACCACCAGCGCCATCGGATAGTCGCCCGGCGGGATATAGGGGGCCGAAGCCCGGTCCAGCACGGCCTGCCGCACCGGATTGCCCGTAGGCTCGCCCGTCACGCCCTGCGGCAGCGCAGTCGGCCACGTGCCGCAGGCCACCTTGTCCACCCGGCGCGCAAACAGCTGGTTCACCCGGCCGAGCACGCCGTTCTGTTCATGGATCATCCGCGGCCGCCGCAGGAGCCAGGCCGCCGTCAGGGCCGGGATCGACGGATAGCCCCCGAACCCCACCACCACCGCGGGCCGGTCGCGCAACTGGGAAAGCAGCGCCCCCGCGATTCCGCCCAGGATGCGGAACGGCGCCACCAGCTTTGCCGACACGCCGCCACGCGCGAAGGTGGCCGAAGCCACCCGCTCCACCACCACCTCGGCCGGGAACCCGCCCGCATAGCGCGCGCCCCGGTCGTCGGTGGACAGCTTCACCCGCCAGCCACGCGCCAGCATCGCCTCGGCCAGGGCCTGGGCCGGGAACATGTGCCCCCCCGTGCCCCCCGCCGCGATCAGAAGCAGCTTTGCCATCACCGCCCCCGCCGGAAGACGTCGCTCATCTGGCCGCGCGGCCGGTCGCGGGTCAGCGCCAGCAGCATCCCCATGGTGATCCCCGCCGCGATGACCGACGACCCGCCGTAGGACACGAAGGGCAGCGTCATCCCCTTGGCGGGCAGAAGCCGCACCGCCACGCCCATGTTGATCATCGCCTGGACGCCGAAGATGCAGGCCAGCCCCGTTCCCGCCAGCCGCGCGAAGGGATCACGCTCAGCCAGCAGGCGGCCCAGCGAGCGGACGACGATGACCCCGTACAGGGCCAGGATCGCCAGCACGAGGATCAGGCCGTATTCCTCGGCCGCGACCGCGATGATGAAGTCGGTATGCGCATCCGGCAGCGACCATTTCACCTGACCCTCGCCCACGCCCACGCCGAAGAACCCGCCCTCCTGGATCGCGTTCGCGGCATAGCCAAGCTGGGTGCGCGGATCGACCTCGGGCGAGAGGAACCCGTCGATCCGGCGGGCAAAGTGTTCCGAGCTTTCGTAGAACACCAGCCCGGCCAGCGCCACGATCCCGCCGACGATGGCGATCAGCGTCATCGGCGCGCCGCCGACGAAATAGACCACGCCCCAGGCGAACAGGACCAGCGCCGACTGGCCGAAATCCGGCTGCATCGCCAGGAAGCCCACGACCACCAGCGTCAGCGCGAAGGAGATCGACTTGCCCGGCGGACCCGCGACGTCCTGGCTGGCGGCGATCAGCCAGGCCACCACCACGACGAAGCCCGGCTTCAGGAACTCGGACGGCTGGACCGATGCGAAGCCGAAGCTGAACCAGCGCACCGCGCCCTTGCCGAAATCGGTCCCGAACAGCGGCAGAAGCATCAGCGCCAGCAGCGAAACGGCAAAGCCCAGAACCCCCAGGCGCCGCACCATCGCCGGCGACAGCATCGAGACGGCGATCATCACGACCAGCGCCACCCCGCCGAAGAAGGCCTGGCGCTGGACATAGTAGAACGGCTCCAGCCCGTTGCGCGTGGCCAGAGGCACCGAGGCCGCGAGGCCCAGAAGCAGCCCGATCCCGAACAGGACGAAGACCGAGGTCAGCGTCCACTTGTCGATCGTCCGCCACCAGCGGGGAATGACCGGCTCGGTTACCCGAATGGGATTGGAGCCATAGACCATTTCAGTCATGGGAAAACCGCCTGATACGCCTGTTCTGCCTGAAGCCCGGATGTATCCCCGGGTCTTTCGCGGCAGGTTAGCGGCAAATCGGGGCCAAGACCAGCAGGAATGCGGGCGCCCGGGCCGGGGTCGGGATCGGCGCAATCTTAGGCATTTGGCGGGGCGGACGGGGCGGGAATTTACCCTTCCTCAAGGACCGGCACCGAGGCTGCGGCAGAATAACCCAGGGGATGCTTCATGCGACGCATGGATTTCAACTCGATCAGACTTACCCGCAAGCTTCCGGCCCTGATGCTTGCGATCAGCGCCGTCGCCATCCTGCTGGTGGCGGGTGCAGCTTATTTCCGCGCCCATGCCGCCCTGTCGGAAGCCGCCCGCGCCGGGATGCGCGCAGCGGCGGATGGACCGGCCGACACGCTGGAAGCGGTGACAAGCGAAGTCTCGGCCGATCTGACCGGCCTTGCCTTCAACCGCAGCGTGATCTCCGGTCTGGCCGACCTCACACGCGCCGCACGGGCCGAACCCGGCGGGCTGGACGCGATCCGGGCCCGTTATGTCGACAACAATCCCCATCCGCTGGATGAGCGGCGCAGGCTGCTGGATGGCGGTTCGGGCAACAGCTACGACCGCCTCCATGCCGACCTGCAGGTCGAACTTTCGGCATGGACCGAAGCGATGGACTATCACGACGTCATGCTGATCGACACCGACGGCAACGTGGTCTTCACCGTGACCAAGGAAAACGACTTCGGCACCAATCTCAGGAACGGCCCATGGAAGACCTCGGGCCTGGGCCGGGTCTTCGACCGGGTGATGGCGCTGGACAAGCCCGGCACCCTCGTCTTCGAGGATTTCTCGGCCTACGGCCCCTCGGCCAATGCGCCGGCCGCCTTCATGGGACGGCATGTGCTGGACCGGCAGGGCCGGGTTCTGGGGGTCCTGGCCGTCCAGATGCCGATCGGGCAGATGAACGCGGCGCTCGGCAGCGAGGGCGACGAAGGCACGATGATCAGCTATCTCGTGGGACAGGACGGCATCCTGCGCAGCGATCTCACCGCCACGCCCGAGGACGAGGTGCTTGCCGCCGTGGCGCCACCTGCGGTCATAAAGCTGGCAGCCACCGCCGAACCCGGTTTTGCCGAAAGCCTCGGGATCGGCGGCCGCCCCGCCGTGATCGCCACCCATCCCCTCGACGTCGAGGGCACGGTGTGGACCGTGGTCACCGAAATCGACCGGGCGGAGCTGTTTCGCCCGGTGACCGTGATGACCTACTGGTTCATCGCCATCGGACTGGCCGTCCTGGTTGCAACCAGCGCCGTGGCGATCCTGGCTGCGCGTTCGATCGCCGATCCGCTGCAAGGGCTGGTCGGCGACATGGCCCGCGTCGCCCGGCGTGAGAGCTGCGTCATCGGCCATACCGACCGCGGCGACGAGATCGGAGAGATTGCCCGCGCCTTGCGCGACCTTGACAGCTCGCTCTCGGAAGCCGAGGCGCAGGCCAGGAAGGCGGAAGCCGAACGCATCGCCTATCTGGAGCGGGAACGCGAATCCGAACGCCAGCAGGAAGCGCGAAGCCGCGCGGCCGAGGAAGCGGAACAGGCGCGCCAGGACGAGTTCCGCGCCGCGCAGGACCGCGCCCGCGCCGAGCATGAGGCCGCGCAGGAGATGCAACGCGAGGCGCAACAGAAGGTCGTGGACCATCTGGCCCAGTCGCTGCGACGGCTTGCCGACGGCGACCTGGACGTCACGATCGACGAGTTCTTCTCGGAAAGCTACAAGACCCTCCGGATGGACTTCAACGCCGCCGTCCGGGCCCTGCGCAAGATCGTGGCCGAGATCTCAAGTTCCTCGGGCCGGATCAATGCCGACGTGCAGGCCATCCGCTTCGCGACCGAGGATCTGGCCCACCGGACCGAGAAATCGGCCTCGGCGATCAACCACACCTCCAGTACGATGATCAACATGACCAATCTGGTCGGTGACACGACCAGCAGCATCCAGACCGTGCGCGACCTGACCCGCGACGCGGCCCGGCAGGCGACCGCCGGAATGGAGATCATCACCCGATCCGAAGCCGCGATGATGCGGATCCAGACCTCGTCCGAGTCGATCACCCGCATCATTGCCGTGATCGACGACATCGCCTTCCAGACCAACCTCCTCGCGCTGAACGCAGGCGTCGAGGCGGCGCGGGCCGGCGACAGCGGGCGCGGCTTCGCGGTCGTGGCCTCGGAGGTGCGGGCGCTGGCCCAGCGCGCCTCGGACTCGGCACGCGAGATCGGACAGCTGATCACCGACTCCAGCCAGCATGTCCGCGACGGCGTGGTGGCGATGCGGGAAAGCGGCGGGGTGGTGGAATCGATCACCAAGTCGGTCAGCGCGATCTCGGAAAGCGTGGCGCAGATCGCCGGTTCGGCCTCCCAGCAAGAGGATGGGATCAAGGACGTCAACGCCTCGTTGCGCGATCTGGACGGGGCCACCCAGCGCAATGCCGCGATGTTCGAGGAAACGCTCGCCGCCACTGTTTCGCTCTCGCAATCGATCGAGGAGCTGAACCAGCTCGTCAGCCGCTTCAAGGGCTGGCAGGAGGGTGAGCCGGCTGGCGCGCGTCCCCTGCGCGCGGCGGGCTGACAGCCGGTCTGCGGTCAGTCGTCGCCCATGCGGTAGACGCGTCGCGCCGTCCCCTGGGCAATGGCGCGACGCTCCGCCTCGGTGAGGTCGGCCAACAGCGCATGGGTCATCTCGATCCAGCCCGGCAGCCCGGCCCCCAGATCCACCACCGGCCAGTCGCTGCCCCAGAGCATCCGGTCGGGTCCGAAAAGCTCCAGCAAGCGGTCGACATAGGGCCTGACCCGGTCCAGCGTCGCCGTCCCCGGCGTGCAATAGGCCGTGATGCCGGACAGTTTCACCACCACATTCGGATGACTGGCGAAGGCCGCAACCCCGGCCTCCCAGATCTCCCAATCGCCCGCCGCGACATCCGGCACGCCGCAATGGTCCAAGACAAAGACCTGGTCCGGGCAGGCCCGCAGCAGGGGCAGACCCACCGGCAAAAGCTGGCGGGACAGGAAATTCAGATCGAATGGATAGCCCGCCTGCCCGATCCGCCGCAGGTTCCGCCGGAAGACCCCGGACTGCGAGACCTCATCCGGCACCACATGCAGGATCCGGCGGAAACCGACCACGCCCAGACCCGCCGCCTCATCCAGCCAGGCTTCGAACCCCGCCTCGGTCTCGGGCCGGATCGAGGCGATCTGCCCCAGCATTCCCCCCGTGCCGACCATGCCCGCGACCAGCCGCGCCTCGGCATGATAATCCGCGTCATCGACGCCGGTCTCCATGAAGACCGTCCCGGCAATCCCCCGCCCCTCGGTCAGTCGCGCATAATCGGCACGGGTGAAGTCGCGCCCCGCTAGGGCCGGAATCGCATCGGCCCAGGCATAGCCCAGCCGGTCGCGCAGGATCAGGTGCTGATGGGTGTCGATCAGATCCATGGCGCCTCAGTGGTTCTGCAGCCGGTAGTCTGCCGCGACCGAGCCCTCGCGCACCGACCGGGCATTTGGCAGGTCGTTCTCCTCCAGCTTGGCGCGGATCGCCGGCTCGTCCATCCCCAGCCGCTCCCACCGGCCGCGCAGCCGCGCGCGCAGGACATGTTCCGGCACGTCGACCATCACCGTCAGATCGAAAAGCGGCAGCAGCCGGTCCCAGGGCGCCTGGTCCAGCAGCAGGTAGTTCCCCTCCGCGACGATCACCGGAACCTCGGCCGGGATCAGCCGTGCTCCGGCCCGCGCGATCTCGATCTGGCGGTCGAAGACCGGCACCGCGACCTCGGCCTCGTCCCGGGCGCGCAGGCGTTTCAGCGTGTGGAACAGCCCGCCCACATCAAAGGTGTTCGGCGCGCCCTTGCGCGGACGCAGCCCCGCCGACACCAGATGTAGGTCGTCATAATGATAGCCGTCCATCGGCAGAACCGCCGCCAGCCCCGGCTGCCGCCCGTTCAGCTTGCCCGCAAGCCGTTCGGCCATGGTCGACTTCCCCGACCCCGGCGCCCCGGCGATGGCGACGATCACGCGGCCCGCCCCCGCCCGCCGCTCCAGCTCGTCGGCCAGTCCGGCCAGATCGATCGTCTGCGTCACCCAACGCCCCTCCCTCTTTGCCACAGGATGATGGCCAGAGCCGGAGGGCGGCGCAAGCCCCGAGGCACCCCCTTTCCCGCGCCGCGCCCGCCCTCTATCCTGCCGCCGACCAGAAGGGGGACCCTCATGCAGACCATGCTTGGCGTCATCGGCGGATCGGGTGTCTACCAGATCGACGGGATCGAGGGCGCAAGCTGGGTAAAGGTCGCCACCCCCTGGGGCAAACCCTCGGACGAAATCCTCGTGGGCCGGCTGGGCGGTCTGCCGGTGGCCTTCCTGCCCCGCCACGGCCGCGGCCATGTCCACGACCCGGCGACGGTTCCCTACCGCGCGAATATCGACGCGCTGAAACGGCTGGGCTGCACCGACGTCCTCGCCGTCTCGGCCGTCGGCAGCCTGCGCGAGGATTACGCTCCCGGCCATTTCGTCCTCGTCGACCAGTATATCGACCGCACCACCCAGCGCCCGCCGTCCTTCTTCGGGCCCGGCTGCGTCGCCCATGTCAGCCTTGCCGACCCGACCTGTCCCCGCCTCGGTGCGCTTGCCGCCCAGGCCGCGCGGGCCGAGGGGCTGACCGTCCATGAGGGCGCCACCTATCTGGCGATGGAGGGGCCCCAGTTCTCCACCCGCGCGGAAAGCCGGATGTATCGCAGTTGGGGCGCCGATGTGATCGGGATGACCGGCTTTTCCGAGGCCCGCCTCGCCCGCGAGGCCGAGCTCTGCTATGCCTCGCTTGCGATGGTCACCGATTATGACTGCTGGCACGACAGCCACGGCGCGGTGGATGTGGCCCAGGTCATCGCGGTGGTGCACGCCAATGCCGCCGCCGCCCGTGGTCTGGTGGCGCGCCTGCCCGCGCTGCTACAGCCGGAGCGCACGCCCTGCCCGCATGGCTGCGACCGCGCCCTTGCCCATGCGCTGATGACCGCCCCCGACAAGCGCGACCCCGAGCTTCTGGCAAGGCTCGACGCGGTCGCCGGCCGTGTATTGTGAAGGACTCCCGATGAAGAAAACCGTCAAGGACTATATCCGCACCATCGTCGACTTCCCGCATGAAGGGATCCTCTTTCGCGACGTGACCACGCTTTTCGCCGATCCGCGCGGCTTCCGGATGTGCGTCGACCAGTTGCTCGCGCCCTATGCCGGGATGCGGATCGACAAGGTCGCGGGGCTCGAGGCGCGCGGCTTCATCCTCGGCGGCGCGGTGGCGCACCAGCTTTCCACCGGCTTCGTCCCGATCCGCAAGAAGGGCAAGCTGCCGGGCCAGACCATCAGCCAGTCCTACAAGCTGGAATACGGCGAGGCGGTGGTCGAAGTGCATGACGACGCGATGCAGCCCGGCGAGAAGGTGTTGCTGGTTGACGACCTTCTGGCCACCGGCGGCACGGCCGAGGCCGGGATCCGCCTGATCGAGCGTCTGGGGGCCGAGGTCGTCGGCTGCGCCTTCGTGGTCGACCTGCCCGATCTCGGCGGCCGGAAGAAGCTTGAGGCAATGGGAATGGAAGTCCACGCCCTCTGCGCCTTCGAGGGCCTCTGACGCTCTCCTCCAGAGAATCGGACTGGCGCACGGAAAGACAGGCTGCCGTTAACCGTCCTGAAAGAGAATCAGCCTAGACAGGGTCTTGTCAGGCCTACCCAGCCTGGCCGCGCTGCTACCCACAGCGTGACCCACACACCCCCAAAGCACCCCGTCGCAGGTATCCTCTTGCGGCGGGGTAACCCTATCCCAGCACCGCGCCGGGGTTCATGATCCCCAAGGGGTCCAGCGCCGCCTTGATCGACCGCATCGCCGCCAGTTTCCCCGGATCGCCATAGCGCGCCAGGTCCGCCACCTTCAGCCGCCCGACCCCATGCTCGGCCGCAACCGACCCACCCAACCCATGCACCAGGTCATGCACCCGCTCCTTGACCGCCTCGCGCACCGCCTCATGCTCCTTCCGGCTAGACCCGCGCTGCGGAAACACGTTCCAATGCAGGTTCCCGTCCCCCAGATGCCCGAAGCAGTTGATCCGGAACGCACCCAGCCCGGCCAGTTCCCCCGGGGCCCGCTCGATGAACTCCGGGATCGCCGACAGGGGCAACGAGATGTCGTGGCTCGACACCGCGCCCACCCGGCGGTTCCCCTCGGGGATCATCTCGCGCAGCTGCCACAGCCCCGCCGCCTGCGCCTCTGATGTCGCAATCACCCCGTCCGTCACCAGCCCCCGGTCATCCGCCGCATCATAAAGGTTCGCCATCGCGATCTCGGGCTCAAGGCCCGCGGGCAGGCCCAGCTCGACCAGCACCATCCAGTCCGGCACCGGATCGAAGGGCGCGCGGACCTCGGGCATCGTCTCGGCCAGGAAGTCGAACCCCACCCGGCTGATCAGCTCGAAGGCCGAGACCATGCCCCCCAGCCGATCCTGCGCCAGCCCCAGCAGATCCAGCGCCGCCGCGGGCGAGGGCACCGCCAGAAGCGCCACCACCGAGGCCGCCGGGATCGGGAACAGCCGCAAGCTTGCCGCCGTGATCACCCCCAGCGTTCCCTCCGAGCCGATCAGCAGATGCCGCAGGTCATAGCCTGCATTGTCCTTCCGCAGCCGCGTCAGCCCGCCGAAGACCGTCCCGTCCGGCAGCACCGCCTCCAGCCCCAGGCAAAGGTCGCGCGCATTGCCATAGCGCAGGACGTTGACGCCCCCGGCATTGGCCGCAAGATTGCCGCCAATCCGGCAACTGCCCTGGCTGGCCAGCGTCAGCGGGAAAAGCCGCCCGACCTTCGCCGCCTCGGCCTGCACATCGGCCAGCAGCATCCCGGCCTCGACCACCAGCGCGTTTTCCTGCGGATAGGCGCCGCGCACGCCCGTCATCTTCTCCAGCGACAAGAGCACGGGCGCCGGTCCCTCGACCATGATCTGCCCGCCGACCAGCCCCGTGCCCCCGCCCCAGGGCACCAGCCCGACCCGCGCCTCGGCGCAGGCGCGCACCACCGCGGCCACCTCGGCCGTCGTCTGCGGCCACACCACCGCCCCGGCAAGTCCCGACCAGCGGCCCCGCGGCTCTTCCAGATGGCGCGGCTCGGGCGGCACCACCCGGCCGGGCGGCAACAGCCCGGCAAGACGGGCGGCAAAGGCGGGATCGCAGGGGTTCAGCATCGCAAGGGCTCCTTCGCCCCCGTTGGTAGCGAAGCCCGCCGCCCCGCGCTAGGGCGCGTCGATATAGGCGGGCTCCAGCACCAGGATCGTCGGCTGCGACGGCAGGTCGCGCCGCGACAATGCGATCTGCGCGCCCCCGGTCTCGACCACAGCAAATTCGGCGGACATCTCGGCCAGGAAGGACTGGAGCGAACCCTGGCTGAACCAGTGCATAGGGATCACCACGCTGGACCGCAGCCGCCGCACCACCCCGGCCATATCCTCCAGCCGCAGCGTATAGCCGCCGTCCACCGGCACCATCACCACATCCAGCCGACCGATCGCCGCATATTGCTCGGGCGAGGGGATCTGGTGGAGATGCCCCAGATGGCCGATGCAAAGCCCCCCGGCCTCGAAGATGAAGATCGAATTGCCATCGCGCCGCGCCCCCTCGCCAAAGGGGCCACGGGTATCAGTGGGCACGTTGCGCACCAGCATCGACCCCAGATCCAGCCGGTGATCCGCCGCCACGGCGCCCGTGGGCCAACCCTCCAGCACATGCGGAATGCGGCGGTCGGGGGCGGCGGTCCAATGGGTGGTGTGGGCGTTGTTCATGGTGACCACATCCGGCACCACATCGCCCGTCCCAAGATAGCCCGTGTAATCCGTCACGGCGACCGTCCCGTCCGGCGTGACGATGGCGAAACTCCCATGGTCAATATAGCGGATCAGGACGCTGTCCGGCTCCAGCCCCTCCTCCAGCGCCACCGGCACCAGCCGGGGCTCACCCTCGGCCAGCGCGATGCAATGCGAGGGGAGACGCTCCTGCGCGATGGCGGGACTGGCGATCAGGGCAAGCGCGGGAAGCAGGCGCATCGGTCACCTCCAGGTTCCGGCAAGGGTAAACCGGATCGCCCCCGCGTCACCCCGAAACATGATCACGGATGCGAGAGCGGAGGTCAGGACGGGCCGGGTGCGTCCGTCTGCGACAGGCCCGAGACCGCCACCGCCAGCGCCGCGCGGTTCCCGATCCGCAGTCTGCGGAAGATGCGGTGAAGATGCAGCTTGACCGTTCCCTCGGCCAGATCCAGCGCCGCGGCGATCTCCTTGTTCGTCATCCCCCTCGCGACCATGAGAGCTATCTCCCTTTGCCGCGGAGACAGGGGTTCGGGCTGCGGCTCGGGTTCCACGATCCAGTCTTGCGGCAAGCAGGTCTGGCCCGACGCAAGCGCGACCAGACAGGCCAGCACCTCTGCCGGATCGGCCCCTTCCGCGAGAAGCCCGCCCACCCCAAGCTCAAGCGCGGCTGTCAGGACCTGCCAGGTGACTTCGGGCACGACAAGCAGGACCCGCGACCGGACCCCGGCCTCGCGCAGATGGCGCAGGAGCACAAGGCCATCCAGCCGGGGCGGGGAATGGACGATTACGGCGATGTCGGGCGTCAATTCGCCAAAGGCCGCAAGCGCGCTTTCCACGCAGCTGCGCTCGGCAATTGTGGCAAATTCTGGACGCTCGCCAATGATGCCGCGCAGGCCGCACAGCATGACAGGACGATGATCAACGAGTACAAGGGAAGCGCGTGTAACTGACATGGCCCGCAGTATGCCAAGGTTAATCACGCCGAATCAATACTTTAAACCCATCATATCCAGCGATGCGGGCACCTCACGCACGGGGCCCCACTTGAATAGTTGAGGCAACATTAAGGCCCAAATTGTCACTCTATGTCCACTTTATGGCCATAATATAACTTTTGGCCAGCTTTCGGCGTATCCCAAGTCTGCCCTAAGCTATCTTTAGTGAGTGTTGCGGGGCGATCGGCGCTCCATCGCTCCTGAGTGTGGGAATATGGATATGACAAAATATTTGCTTGCAGCATCGGCCATCATCGCCATCAGCGCGGGTTCTGCCTGGGCCCAGGGCCAAGGTCAGGGCCAAGGTCAGGGTCAAGGTCAGGGTCAAGGTCAAAACAACGGCTTCATCACCGCCGAAGGAGTGGTGGTTTACTACGACGTCGACATGGAGACGACCGTTGAACAGTTCATGGGGATGAGCATGAAGGCCCCGCCGAACGAAAAGGCGGCCGACAGCCGTGGCGTCAGGACTGAAACCACCACCGTAACGACGACAACAACGACCACGGCAGATGTCACTGGCCCTAGGGGCGAAATTCAGAACCAGAACTACTCCTGCAGCAACTGCACGACCAGTAACGAAAATACGACGGTCAAAGCCGAAACCGATATCAGCGTCACTGGCCCCGGCAACCGCTCGGAGTGATTGCGTATATCGGGTAAGACTCAAAAGGGGCGGCCGAAAGGTCGCCCCTTCTCAGTGTCGGGGGGATGGTCCGGAGCCCTCAGCCCACATCCGTCCGTCCGCGCCGATCCCCGCGCAGGTTGGCGTAAAGCACGTGGTTCCGCCACCGTCCGTTGATCTGCAGATAGCTCTGCGCCACGCCTTCATACTTGAAGCCGCATTTCTCCAGCACCCCGCGTGAGGCCACGTTCTCCGGCAGGCAGGCGGCCTCGATCCGGCTCAGGTCCATCCGGGTGAAGGCATGGTGGGTCAGCCCGATGATCGCCTCGCGCATATAACCCTGCCGGGCGAAAGGCTCGCCGATCCAGTAGCCGAAAGTCCCGGTCTGCGCCGGGCCACGGCGGATGTTGTCCAGCGTCAGCGCGCCCAGAAGCTGCTGATCCTCGCGCCGGATCAGAAGCATCGGCAGCGCCGTCCCCTGCGCCTCGGCCCGCTGCGCCCAGTAGACCCGGTTGGTAAAGGCCCGCCGCGTCAGGTGATCGTTCGACCACACCGGCTCCCAGCGGATCAGGAACTCGGCCGAGACCTGGCGCAAGTCGGACCATTGCCGCCAATCACCATGCTCCGGCAGGCGCAGCGTCATGCGCTCCGTCTCCACCCGGACGCGGCGCTTCAGGCCCAGCATCAGGCGGCAAGCCCCTTGCGGACCTCGTCGATGCCGGGCGCGGCCGCGACCGGGCCATAGATCGCCAGTGCCGCCCGGGCTGCGGTGATCTCGGCCGCATGGCGCCGCACTGCCGCGGTATCGACGGCATCGATCCTCGCCACCGCCTCGGACACGTCCGGCACCCGGCCCCAGATCGACAGAAGCCGCGCATTGCGTTCCGCGCGCGAGGACGGGCTTTCCAGCCCCATCAACAGCCCCGCCCGCAGCTGGGCACGGGCCCGCGCCACCTCGGCCTCTCCCATGTCATCCGCCGCGCGCTTCAGCTCCTCAACGGTCAGCTGGGTAAGCTCGCCGATCTCGGCCTCCGAGGTTCCGGCATAGATCGTGATCTGTCCGGTATCCTCATAAGCCGCCGACTGCGCATAGATCGAATAGCACAGGCCCCGGTCCTCGCGGATCTTCTGGAACAGGCGCGAGGACATGCCGCCCCCCATCGCCATCGAATAGACCTGCGCGGTATAGACCTTGTCGTCGCGGTAGCCCGGTCCTTCGAAGGACAGCGCGAAATGCACCTGCTCCAGGTCCTTGACCTCGCGCCGCTCCCCGCCGACGAAGCGCGCCGGGGCCATCCCCGCCTTGCCCACCGGCTTCAGCCCGCCGAAGATCCGCTCGGCCGCCGCGACGATGGCCGCATGGTCCACGCCCCCCGCCGCCGACAGGATCATCTGGTCCGGCCCGTAATGCGCGCCGGTGAAGCCCTCGAAATCGGCCTTCCGGAAGGCCGAGACCCGTTCCTCCGGCCCAAGGATGGTGCGGCCGAACGGCTGGTCCGGATAGCTCACCTCATGCAGCCAGTCGAAGATGATGTCATCCGGCGTGTCCAGCGCCTGACCGATCTCCTGCAGGATGACGTGACGCTCGGTCTCGATATCGGCCTTGCGGAACAGGGGGTTGAGCACGATGTCCGCGATCACGTCCAGCGCCATCAGCACGTCGCCCGACAGGACCCGGGCGTAATAGGCCGTCATCTCGCGGCTGGTATAGGCGTTGATGTAGCCGCCCACATCCTCGATCTCCTCGGCGATCCGCAGCGCCGACCGCCGCCGGGTGCCCTTGAAGGCCATATGTTCCAGGAAATGCGCGATGCCGTTCTGTTCGGCCGTCTCGTGCCGCCCCCCGGCCTCGACCCAAAGGCCGACCGAGGCGGATTGGAGCCCCGGCATCGCCTCGGTGACAATGCGAAAGCCGTTCGGCAGGGTGTGCAGGAGCTGGGTCACGATGCGGTCCAGAGGTTCGATCGGTTTGCCCGGTGATACAGCCCCGGCGCGGGTTGGAAAAGGGGCGCAACGGACCCCTCCTCGTGCGACTTCGTCTTCTCGTCGGAAGGCGGACCCGCAGCGAGGAGAGACAAAGTCATCGCCGAGCGATCCTTTCGCGGACCAGGTCCTGCAGCGCGGCAAGATCGTTCGGTACCCGCGTCATCCGCTCGGGCCGGTCAAAGAGATCAGCCATATGCGGCGGCAGGCCCGGCCGGACGCCGGTCGCGCGTTCCACCGCATCGGGGAACTTCGCCGGATGCGCGGTGGCCAGCGTGATCATCGGCGCGGCCCCCAGATGCTCCTCGGCCACCTTCACGCCCACCGCGGAATGCGGGCACAGAAGCTCTCCGGTGGTCCGGTAATGCCGGGCGATCACCGCCAGCGTCTCATCCTCGTCGCAGCGGCCCGAGGCGAAAGTCGCGCGCAGGGTCTCGATCGCGCCCTGGCTGATCCGGAACCCGCCCGCCTTCATCTCGCCCATCAGCGCCGCCACCGCCGCCCCGTCGCGGCCATAGGCATCGAACAGGGCGCGTTCGAAGTTCGACGAGACCTGAATGTCCATCGACGGGCTGATCGAGGGCTTCACACCGTTGGTCCGGTATTCCCCCGACTTCAGCGCCCGGTCCAGGATGTCGTTCTGGTTCGTCGCGATCACCAGCTTGTCGATCGGCAGCCCCATCTTCCTGGCGACGTAGCCTGCAAAGATGTCGCCGAAATTGCCGGTGGGCACGGTGAAGCTCACCTCGCGGTGCGGCGCGCCAAGGGCGGTGCCGGCATAGAAGTAATAGACCACCTGCGCCAGCACCCGCGCCCAGTTGATGCTGTTCACCCCCGCCAGCCGCACCCCGTCGCGGAAGGCAAAGTCGTTGAACATGTCCTTCACGCGGGCCTGCGCCTCGTCGAAATCGCCGTCGATCGCCAGCGCGTGGCAGTTCGCCTCGGAGGGCGTCGTCATCTGCCGCCGCTGCACGTCGCTGACCCGGCCATGCGGGAACAGGATGAACACGTCGACATTGGCCAGCCCCCGGAACGCCTCCATCGCCGCCGACCCGGTATCGCCCGAGGTCGCGCCGACGATGGTGATCCGCTCTCCGGTCTTGGCCAGCGCCGCCTGCATCATCTGCCCGATCAGCTGCATGGCAAAGTCCTTGAAGGCCAGCGTCGGCCCGTGGAACAGCTCCAGCAGGAAATGGTTCGACCCCAGCTGCACCATCGGCGCGCGGGCGGCGTGGTGGAAGCCCTCATAGGCCTTGGCGATCAGGCCGCGAAACTCGTCATCGGTGAAGAAGCCGCCCAGATAGGGCCGCATCACCTTGAACGCTACCTCCTCATAGGGCGCCCCCGCCAGCGCCGCGATCTCGGCCTTCGAAAGCACCGGGATGGTTTCCGGCACATAAAGCCCGCCGTCGCGGGCAAGGCCCGTCATCATCGCCTCGCCGAAGCCAAGGACCGGGGCCGCCCCACGGGTCGAGATATACTGCATCGCCATCGCCTTCACACCTTCCGCGCCCTGATACGCCAGAGCAGGAACAGAGTCATCCCCGCCCAGGTCGCCGCCAACAGGAACCACTGGATCGCATAGCCCCAATGATCGTTGGGTATACCCGAAGTATCGACCGGCAGCGGCGCGATCCCGTCACCGGTTGGTTCACGCGCGACAATCAATGTCGGTTCCGTGTTCAGCTTCGCGGCCATCCCCGCAACATCCCGCGCGAACCAGAGCCCGGTCTTCGCATCCGGCGGCGGGGTGGAGCTGCTGGAATCCTGCGGCCAGTGCAGATTCCCCTCGACCCGCGCCTCCTGCGCCGCGCGCGGCAGGGTCCGCGCCTCCTCGGGCAGGAAGCCGCGCTGCACCATGATCCGCCGCCCGTCCGGCAGCGCAAGCGCCTCGATCACCAGAACCCCCGGACCCGCTCCGCGCTGGCCTGCCAGCACCTCGAGATATTCGCCGGTGAACCGTCCCTCGGCCCAGACCGCCTGGAACTTGTGCGGTCCCTCTTCCGGCTCGGCGGGCAAGGGGATCGGCGCATTCCCGATCCGCGCCTCGATCTCGTCCAGATAGACCCGCTTCTCCTCCATCCGGCGCAGCTGCCAGAAACCGAGGTTCATCAGGATCGCCACCCCGACGATCCCCAAGACAAGCGGAAAGACGTAACGGCGCATCGCATACCCCTGAAATGAAAGCGCAGGCCCGAAGGCCCGCGCTTGGGTCGTGTCACTGGGAAGGGATCAGCCCTGACCCCAGACGTAGATCGCCGCGAACAGGAACAGCCAGACCACGTCGACGAAGTGCCAGTACCAGGCGGCGGCTTCAAAGCCGACATGCTTCTCGGGGGTGAAATGGCCCTTCAGCGCGCGGATCAGGCAGACGGTCAGGAAGATCGTCCCGATGATGACGTGGAAGCCGTGGAAGCCCGTCGCCATGAAGAAGGACGCGCCATAGATGTTGCCGGCAAAGCCGAAGGCGGCGTGGCTGTATTCATAGGCCTGCATGAAGGTGAAGATCACGCCCAGCCCGATGGCCAGGATCAGCCCGTTCACCAGATCCTTGCGGTTGTTCTCATGCACCAGCGCATGGTGCGCCCAAGTCGCCGCACAGCCCGACAGAAGCAGGATCAGCGTGTTGATGAAGGGCAGATGCCAGGGGTCGAAGGTCTCGATCCCTTCCGGCGGCCAGACACCGTCGACGGCGGGCGACTGCGGCCCCATCGGATACATGCGGTGCTTGAAGAAGGTCCAGAACCAGGCCGCGAAGAACATCACTTCGGACATGATGAACAGGATGAACCCATAGCGCAGCCCGATCCGTACGACCGGGGTATGGTCGCCGGTCTGGCCTTCGCGCACGACGTCCGACCACCAGGCGAACATCACATAAAGCACGCCCGCAAGACCGATGAGGAAAAGCCAGGGCGCCGAGCCGTGCATCCACAGCACCGAGCCGAACAGCATCACGAAGGCCGAAACCGAGCCGATGAGCGGCCAGATCGACGGCGGAAGGACGTGGTAATCGTGGTTCTTTGCGTGGGCCATGGCCGGCGGGTTCCCTCGTTTCTTGTTCAGTTCACCGCGGCAGCGTCTTCCGCGGCGGGAGTTTGCAGTGCTGCCTGTTGCTCGGGCAGCGGTGTTTCGTGGAAGGTATAGCTCAGCACGATCTCATGCACAAACTTGCCTTCGCGGTCGTCGACCATCGCGGGATCGACGTAGAATGTGACCGGCATCTGCACCGTCTCGCCGGGCTGCAGCACCTGTTCGGTGAAGCAGAAACAGGCGATCTTGGTGAAGAAGCCGCCGGCGGCATAGGGAAAGACGTTGAAGCTGGCCGTTCCGGCGACCGGGCGGTCGGTCGGGTTGTGCGCCTCATAGAAGGCCAGACCAGTCTCGCCGATCCGAATCTCCATCGAGGGCACGACGGGCTTGAAGGTCCAGGGCATCCCCAGTTCCAGCGAAGCGTCGAAGCGCACCTTGACCGTCCGGTCCAGGATCACGTCCGAGCCGCTCTCGGCCACCGAGGTCGTGCCGCCAAAGCCGGTCACGCGGCAGAACCAGTCATAGAAAGGCACGGCGGCGAAGGACAGCGAGGCCATGGTGACGACCACCGCCACAAGCTGGACCAGAGTGCGTTGCGGCCCCTGCAGACGCGGGAAGATCATGGCGAACCCTCCTCCTTGGGAACGGACCCAGGCCGGACCACATGGTCATAGGCCTCCATCGGGTCGCCGCGCTGGACCTTGACCACGGTCAGCGCAAAGACCAGCGCGACAAAAGCCGCCAGCGTCAGGCCAAGCCCGAGGTTCCGGCCGAAGCGGCGCTTGTGCAGCTCATGTTCGGGGCGAAAGGCCATCTCACCAGCCCCCAAGCCCTGCAACCTTCAGCGCCAGCTCCACCAGGAAGGCCGCGAAATGCAGGAAAAGATACAGAAGCGAGAAACGGAAGAAGGCTTTTTCGACGGCATATTTGTCCGCCTCGGCCATCACTTCGTCCCGGCGCCAGATGCGGAACGCGCCGACGACGAACCACAGGTTCAGGGCCACCGCGACCGCCAGCGTCAGCGGCCCGCCGATCGAGGTCACCGCCGCGCCCAGCGCCACCGGCACCAGAAGCAGCGTGTAGACCAGGATATGCGCCCGCGTCGCCTTGCGGCCATGCGTCACCGTCAGCATCGGCACACCCGCCGTGTGGTAATCTTCCTTCATGAACAGCGCCAGCGCCCAGAAATGGGGCGGGGTCCACATGAAGATCAGCGCGAACATCAGGAAGGCTTCGACCGAAACGCTCCCGGTGGCCGCGACCCAGCCGATCATCGGCGGGAAGGCCCCGGCCGCGCCACCGATCACGATGTTCTGCGGGGTGGAGCGTTTGAGCCACATCGAATAAACGACGGCGTAGAAGAAGATCGTGAAGGCCAGCAGCGCCGCCGCGACCCAGTTCGTCGCCAGCCACAGCATCACGACGCTGATGCCCGACAGCGCGAGGCCCACGGCCAGCGCCTCGCTGGCCTCGACCTTTCCGGCCGGAACGGGACGGCGCGCGGTGCGCTTCATCACCCGGTCGATATCGGCGTCCCACCACATGTTCAGCGCGCCCGAGGCCCCTGCCCCCAACGCAATGAACAGGATCGCGGCGAAAGCCTCGACAGGATGCAGCGCGACCGGAGCGACCAGAAGGCCCACCAGCGCGGTAAAGACCACCAGCGACATCACGCGCGGCTTCAGCAGCTGCACGTAATCGCCGAAACCCGCCTCATGCGGGGCGGGGGTCGCGCCCTGGTATGCTCCAATATCGCTCATTCCGCTTCCGTCTGGTCTTAGGGGGCCTGCCACGGCAGACCCCGTTCGGAACACTGCACTAAGGCCGCGTTCAGTCGTTCGAGGCGACCTGCAGCGGGGCCGGGGTCTCGACCGCCGACAGCTGCACGTCACCGGCCTTGGCCTGCTCCAGCCACGCGGCATAGGCGGCTTCCGACACGACCTTCACCGTGATGGGCATGTAAGCATGCATCTGCCCGCAAAGTTCCGAGCACTGGCCGAAATACACGCCTTCCCGGTCGGCCTTGAACCACAGGGCGGCGGTGCGGCCGGGGACGGCGTCCTGCATCACGCCGAAGGCAGGGACCTTCCACGAATGGATCACGTCGGCCGCGGTCACCTGCACAACGACGACCTTGCCGACCGGCACGACCACCGCGGTATCGGTCGCCAGCAGGAACTGCTCCCGGCTGTATCCGGCCTCGGCCAGTTGCGCCTCGACCTCGGGGGTCAGCATGTTGTTGCCGCCGGTCGCGGGCGAGCCGATCATGTAGCTGTCGAAGGCAACGCCCTCGTCGACATATTCATAGCCCCAGTACCACTGATAGCCGGTCGCCTTGATCGTCACCTCGCCCACCGGGATCTCCTGCTGCTTGAACAGGATCGGCAGCGAGAAGGCCCCGATGAACACCAGGATCACGATCGGGATCAGGGTCCACGCCACTTCCAGCGGGCTGTTGTGGGTGAAGCGCGCCGGAGTCGGGTTCGAGCGGCGGTTATAGCGGATCATCACATAGATCAGCAGCGCCGTGACGAAGATCACGATCGCGGTGATGATGTAGAGGATCATGTTGTCCAGCCACTGCAGATCGACCGCCAAGTCGGTCGCGGCAGGCTGGAACCCGATGGCGCCGTCCACCGGCTGGCCAACGATTTCAAGGGCTTGCTGAGCCATAGCCCCGCCCGCGGCCAGCGCGGTGGTGCCAAGGGCTGCGATCCCGGTCATCACAGTGGAAAGGCGCATGTCTTTATCCCGTTCGCATGGCGGCCTGTCGCCGCCCTTGTCGGTCCCTGCCGTCAAGGGCAGAATCCCGTTGTTTCCTGCGGTCCTCAAACCATATTAGCTGGACCGGGACAAGCAAAACCGTTGCGACAAATGGCACCCTGGGGTGCCCGGCCGGCAGAGGCGGCCCCCGGATGATCCTGCTGAAACTGGGCTTCGTCACCTGCGGCCTGATCTATGCCACGCTGGTCGGGACGCTCTTCGCCCTTCAGCGCGACCTGCAGTACTTCCCCACCCGTGAGGACCCCGCCCCCGAAGCCCTCGGCCTTTCCGGCGTCAGCCGCGAGACGCTCACCACCCCGGATGGCGAGAGCCTCGTCCTCTGGCACGCCCCCGCCGCGCCGGGACGGCCGACCGTCCTCTTCCTGCATGGCAACGGCGGCAGCATCGCCCATCGGGCCGACCGCCTGGCCTTCTACCAGTCGCGCGGGCTTGGCGCGGCCTTCCTCTCCTGGCGCGGCTACGGCGGCTCGACCGGCACGCCGGACGAGGCGGGGCTCCTCCAGGACGGGGAAACCGCCCTCGCTTTCCTGTCGCGGCAGGGTATCGCCCCGGTGATCCTTGTTGCGGAATCGCTCGGGACCGGGGTTGCCGTGCAACTCGCCGCCCGTCACCCCGTCGGCGCCCTCGTGCTCGAGGCGCCCTACACCGCCGCCGTCGATGTCGCCGCCCGCGCCTATCCCGTCTTTCCGGTCCGATGGCTGATGCATGACCAGTTCCGCTCGCGCGATCACATCGCCAAGGTCCGCGCCCCGCTCCTGATCCTGCATGGCGAGCGTGACGAGGTCATCCCCTTCGCCTTCGGCCAGACCCTCTACACCCTCGCCAATGAGCCGAAGACCCTGCTCTCCCTCGGTCCCGTCGGCCATGCCGCGACCGCCGATCCCGCCACCTGGGCCCTTGGCGCGGAATTCATCGACCGGGTCTTTCCGCCTTGACCCCATCCCCCGCCCGGCCCATCTCTGATCCCTGCCCTACCGCCCGAGGCCCAAGATGACCGACGCCCCTTTCCGCCCCTTCGACACCCATCTCGACGAAGCCGCCGCGCTGGCCACCTTGCGCGAGGCGACGGCAGGGGCCGACGATGGCGAACTCTTCCTCGAACGCCGCCGGGCCGAGACGATCGTGCTGGATGACGGCCGCATCCGGCAGGCGACCTATGACGCCTCGCAGGGCTTTGGCCTCCGCGCCGTCCGCGGAGAGGTGGCAGGCTACGCCCATTCGACCGAGATTTCCGAGACCGCGCTGCGCCGCGCCTCGGAAACCGCCCGTCTCGCAGTGGGCGCCGGTGGCGGCACGCTGGCCGCCCCGCCGCGCGGCACGAACACCCGCCTTTACCGGGCCGACGATCCGATGGCCGATGCGACCTTCCCCGTGAAGATCGACACCCTGCGCGAGATCGACGCCTATGCCCGCGCGCTGGACCCGCGGGTAGTGCAGGTCTCGGCCACCCTGACTGCCAGCCTGCAGGAGGTGGAGATCCTCCGCCCCGAGGGCCTGCGCCTCGCCGACATCCGCCCGATGGCCCGGCTCAACGTCTCCGTGATGATCGAGGAGAACGGCCGCCGCGAACAGGGCGGCATGGGCAAGGGCGGTCGCCACGGGCTGGCCGAACTCATGTCGCCCGAGACCTGGAAGCCGATGATCGCCGAGGCGCTCCGCATCGCCCGCGTCAACCTCGGCGCGGTCGAGGCACCGGCGGGGGTGATGGACGTGGTCCTCGGCCCGGGCTGGCCGGGCATCCTTCTGCATGAAGCCATCGGCCATGGGCTTGAGGGCGACTTCAACCGCAAGGAAACCTCGGCCTTCGCCGGATTGATGGGGAAAGAGATCGCCTCGAAGGGCGTGACGGTCCTTGATGACGGCACGATCCCCGACCGCCGCGGCAGCATCTCCATCGACGATGAGGGCACGCCCTCCGCAAGGAACGTGCTGATCGAGGACGGGGTGCTGGTCGGCTATATGCAGGACCGCCAGAACGCGCGCCTCATGGGGGTCGCCCCCACCGGGAACGGTCGGCGCGAGAGTTTTGCCCATATCCCGATGCCGCGGATGACCAACACCTACATGCTGGCGGGAAAAGATGACCCGGCCGGGATCGTCGCCTCGCTCAAGGACGGGATCTACGCCGTCGGCTTCGGCGGTGGGCAGGTCGACATCACCTCGGGGAAGTTCGTGTTCAGCTGCACCGAGGCTTACCGCGTCCGCAATGGCGTGGTGGGCGAGGCGGTGAAGGGCGCGACGCTGATCGGCGACGGGGCGACCGCGCTGAAGGGGATCCGCGCCATCGGCAACGACCTGCAACTCGATCCCGGCATCGGCCATTGCGGCAAGGCCGGGCAATGGGTCCCGGTGGGCGTGGGCCAGCCGACGCTCCTGATCCAGGGCCTGACGGTCGGCGGCGCGGCCGCCTGACATCGGGCGACGATTTGTGCACGGGGATCGGCCCGGAATCCACGATATTCCGGGCCCGACCGCCGCCGATTCGTCCGCATGGTTAACGCATCACCAGCCCGCCCCCGGTCGGGACCGATGCCAGACGCATGCCCGACCGATGCCAGACGCTTAACCTTTCGGTAATCCGGCGCATTACCGCAGCGTTCGCAAGGACTTGCGGCTAGCGTCCGAACTTGTCCTTCAGCGCATCCGCAAAGGCATTGCCCCCACCCTGCGGCCCGGCCTGCATCGGCCCCCGCGCGGGCTTCGACGGCCCAGCCCCCCGCTCCCGCGCCTGATCGCGGGCCGAGGCCCCGCCGTCCGACTTCATCGAAAGCCCGATCCGCTTGCGCGGCACATCGACCTCGACCACCCGGACCTTGACCACATCTCCAGCCTTTACAATGGCATGGGGGTCCTTGACGAAACTGTCCGACAGCTGGCTCACATGCACCAGCCCATCCTGATGTACGCCGATGTCCACAAAGGCCCCGAAGGCCGCGACATTGGTCACCGTGCCTTCCAGCACCATCCCCGGCCGCAGGTCGGTGATCTCGTTCACCCCATCGGTGAAGGTCGCCGTCTTGAAGCTGGGCCGGGGGTCGCGGCCCGGTTTTTCCAGTTCGGACAGGATGTCCTTCACCGTCGGCAGCCCGAACCGCTCATCCACAAACGCCGCCGGGTTCAGCTTCTTCAGCACCGCCCCGTCGCCCATCAGCGACCGGATGTCCCGCCCGCAGGCCGAGACGATTTTCCGTGCGACATCATAGGCTTCCGGGTGGACGGACGAGGCATCCAGCGGCTCTTTACCGCCCGTGATCCGCAGGAAGCCCGCCGCCTGTTCAAAGGCTTTCGGTCCCAGCCGCGCAACCTTGAGCAGGTCCTTCCGCGTCGCAAAGGGCCCATTCGCGTCGCGATGCGCCACGATGGCCTCGGCCAGCCCCGGACCGACACCCGAGACCCGCGCCAGAAGCGGCGCGGAGGCCGTGTTCACATCCACCCCGACCGCGTTCACCGCATCCTCGACCACCGCGTCCAGCGACTTGGCCAGCCGATGCTGGTCCACGTCGTGCTGATACTGGCCGACACCGATCGCCTTCGGCTCGATCTTCACCAGTTCCGCCAGCGGATCCTGCAGGCGGCGGGCGATGCTGACCGCCCCGCGCAGCGACACGTCGAGGCCAGGAAACTCCTTCGCCGCCAGTTCGCTGGCCGAATAGACCGAGGCCCCGGCCTCGCTGACCACCACCTTGACCGGCTTTTCCGACCCGCCCGGCAGAAGCGCCAGCAGATCCGCGACCAGCTTTTCCGTCTCGCGACTGGCGGTCCCGTTGCCGATGGCGATCAGCTTCACCCCGTGCTGGCCGATCAGCCGGGCAATCGCCACCTGCGCGCCCTTGAGGTCGTTCTTCGGCTGGAACGGATAGACCGTATCGGTCGCCACCAGCTTTCCCGTCGCATCCACGACCGCAACCTTGACCCCGGTGCGGATTCCGGGATCCAGGCCCATCGTCGCCTTGCCCCCGGCCGGAGCGGCCAGCAACAAGTCCTTGAGGTTGCGCGCGAAAACCCGGATCGCCTCGGCCTCGGCCGCCTCGCGGAGTTCGGCCATCAGATCCAGCGTCAGCGAGGTCTTGAGCTTCACGCGCCAGGCCCAGGCCGCCGCATCGCGCAGCCATTTGTCGCCCGGACCCTGGCCAGAGGCCCCGACCGCCGCCCCACAGGCGCGCTCCGAGGGGCTTTCCCCACGGGGAAGGTCGGCATCGACCTCAAGGTCAAGGGTAAGCACCTCTTCGTTCCGGCCCCGGAACATCGCCAGCGCCCGGTGGCTTGGCACGCGGGCGAAATCCTCGCTATGCGCGAAGTAATCGGCGAACTTGGCCCCCGCGGCCTCTTTCCCCGCGACGACCTTGGCCGAGAGCTTGCCAACCTTCCGCATGTGGTCGCGCAAGCGGCCCAGCAGCGAGGCGTCCTCGCTCAGCCCCTCGGCCACGATATCCCGCGCCCCTTCCAGCGCCGCTTTGGCATCGGCGAAGCCTTCCGACAGGAAGCCAGCCGCCAGCGCCACCGGATCGGCCGACCGATCCGCGAGGATCGCGTCCACAAGGCCCTGCAACCCCGCCTCGCGGGCGATCATCGCCTTGGTCCGGCGCTTGGGCTTGTAGGGCAGGTAGATGTCCTCAAGCTCGGCCTTGGTCACCGCCCCCGCGATGGACCGGGCGAGGTCCTCGGTCATCTTGCCCTGCGCGGTGATCGACTCGGCAATCGCCCCGCGCCGCGCCTCCAGCTCGCGCAGGTAGCCAAGCCGCTCTTCCAGCTTGCGAAGCTGCGTGTCGTCAAGGCCGCCGGTCACCTCTTTCCGGTAACGCGCGATGAAGGGGACCGTCGCGCCGCCATCCAGAAGCTCGACCGCCGCGCTCACCTGACCTGGCGTGGCGCCGATTTCGGTGGCGATCAGGCGGGGGATCTGGGTCAGGCTCATGCGAATCCTCGTCGTTGGGACGGGCACCCTACCCCCCCTGCCGCCCGAGGTGAAGCCGGGTCCGGCACCTGCGCCAAACGGCTGACGAATTCGTGCAAGCGCTTGATTGGGCGGGTAAAGCCTAGCCGACGATCGAGGGGAAATCCTCGAAGAGCTTGATCGTGAAGTTCAGCATCTCCGACCCCAGGATCCCGGCCATGGCAACGATCGTCAGCGCCACGGCGATCAGCTTGACGGCAAAGCTGAGCGTCTGTTCCTGGATCTGGGTCAGCGCCTGCAAGAGGCTGACCACCACCCCCACCACCGAGGCCACCAGGATCGGCGGCATCGAGAGGATCATCACCAGCATCATCGCCTCGGTGATCTGGAACATCGCGTCTTCAGGAGACATGTCCTACCTCAGGTATAGGTCTTGATGATGCCAAGGATCAGCCGGGACCAGCCGTCGACCATGACGAAAAGGAACAGTTTGAACGGCAGCGAGATGGTCAGAGGAGACACCATCATCATGCCCAAGGCCAGAAGGATGTTCGACACGATCAGGTCGATGGCGATGAAGGGCAGATACAGCAGGAAGCCGATCTCGAACGCCTCGCGCAGCTGGCTGACGGTGAAGGCGGGCAGGATGATCGCCAGATTGTCGGCATTGGCGTATTCGGCCAGCGAAGGCGGCCAGATCTGCTTGGCGGCTTCGACGAAGAAGGTTGTCTCTCGCGTGTCGGAATGGCGCTTCAGCCATTCGACCAGCGGGTCCTTGGCGGCGACGAAGGTCTCGCGCACGGCCTCGACGCTGTCGAAGCGGTAATTGCCCGAGGCGAGGATGTCGAAGGTTTCGACGAAGACCGGGGCCATGATGTAGCCCGACATGATGATCGCCAGCGCGTTCAGCACCATGTTCGGCGGAATCTGCTGCACCCCCAGGGCGTTGCGGACCAGAAGCAGGATGACCGAGATCTTGATGAAGGCCGTCGCCACGACCGCGATGAACGGGACGAGGCCCGCGACCACCAGGGCAAGGATAAGGTTAAGCGGATCGATCATCGCGGGTCAGGCACCTTTCGGCACCATCCGCGCGATGCGCACGGCGAAGCTGTCGTCGATCTGGATCAGATGGCCCTCGCCGATGGTGATACCATTGGCCTGGATCTTCACCGCAAGCCCGGCCGCCAGCGGGGTCACCTCGAACGGGAGCACCGCCCCAGCCGCAAGACCCTGCAGGTCGGCGAGCGAGATGCGCCGATCCTCGGTCACGAAGCGCAGGGTCAGCGGAACATCGTCAAGGCTCAGCGCCTCGGGCGCGGTTTCGGGCGTCTCCGCGGTCATGCGTATCTCCATCACAGTCCAGCCGCCTTCAGCCTGTGCCGCGGCCACAACTTCGTGCCGCCCCAGGAGGAAGCTCCGCCGATCGGGGGCAATCGGCGCGAGCAGCGCGTCGCCCGGCCCAAGCGCCATGACCTCGGCCAGGGACAGCACCATTTCGCCGGCCGAGAGTGCGATATCCGTCGCCAACCCCTGCAGGAGCCCCGCCGGCAAGGGCGGCATGTGGCCGGTCGTTGCCGGGAACAGTCGGGCCAGAACCTGAACGAAATCCTGCGTCCGCCCGCCGATCCGTCCGCGCGCCACCGCGCCGGAGCCAAGGTCGAGTTCCACCCCAAGCCAGATCGGCCGGTCCGGTCCGCCAAGCTGTGGGGGAAGCGAAAGATGCGACGCAAGTGTCGGCGGTAGGGCCCCGCGCAGCGCCTCGATGGCGCCAAGGATCAGGCCCTCGGAGAGGGCGGGGGGGAGAGTGGCGACCTCGGCCAGGGTCAGCTCCACCCCGGTCAGGCGGCCGAAAGGAAAGTCCTCCATCGCCAGGGTCAGGGCGATATCGGGACCTACGCCGACAACGGCGCGGGGCGCGGTTTCGGGCGGTGGGGTGGTTTCGGTCAGCACGACCTGACCGGCGGGCAGCGGCAGGGCCGTGCCGAAGTGGCGCACGATCGCGTTCCACAGCTGCGTTTCGGTCAGGAATGGGGTTGCGTCCAGGGTCACTTGCGCCGTCCGACGGGGTCCTTGAGAGGGTTGAATTCCGTCGGCTCAAGGGCATCCCGCCCCTCTTCCTCGCCGCGGAGGCGGATGGTGCGATGCGGAAAGCGCTGCGACAGGGTCTGGGCCAGTTCACCCAAAGCGCCGTTGACCACGGCCATGTCCGTGCCCGCCGCGACCGGAAAGACCACGGTCAGTTCGCCCCTCGCCACGACGAGCCGCGCCTCTGCCAGGCCGAGGGCGCTGGCATTGAGCGGCACGGTCAGTGTCACCGGCGCATTGCCACCAAGGCGCAGGCGGTCCACCGCATCGACCTCGGCCCCCAGGGTCTGGGCCAGGGCGGCAATCTCGGCGCTGCGCTTCGCCGCATCGGCCTCGGCCACCGGGGCGAGCATCAGCGCCAGCGGCGGCGCGGGTGAGGTGGCGACCACGACCACATCGCTGTCATCCGATCCAAGATCCAGCGCGGCATTGGCCCGCGCCCCGGCAAGCTGCATGGCGAAGGCCGCGGCCTTGACCATGTCGCCCGTCTCGTCCCGGCGCGTCCCGCCCTGCCCTGCCTGACGCCCCAGGCCCGCATCCGAGGACAGCGAGCTTTCCGGTCGGTTCTGCCCCAGCCCCGGTTCGGGATGCGAGTTGTTTGACAAGCTCACGCTCATGCCGCGCCCTCCTGCGCCAATTCAGCCCCCGGCTGCACCCGTGGGCGCGAGAAGAGATCCTCGATCTCGGTCTCTTCCCGGGCGGTCCGATCGGCCAGATCGGCCTGGACCAGTTCCTCGGTGATGGTCTCGATCTTCTCGACATCGGCCTGGCGGCGGCGGAGTTCGGCCCGGGCTTCAACGACCTTGGCCTCGCAGCGCGCGACGTGCTCCCAGGCGCGGTCCCGGCGGTCAAGCAGCGCCTGATGGTCATTCATCAACTGCAGGACGCGGTCCTTGACCTCGTCGACCTCTGCCATGACGACGACCTTCTGCAGGATCGCCTCGTAGACCGCGCGTTCCCGGTCGGCCAGGGTCCGGGTGCTTTCCTCTGCCTCGGCCGTCAGCGCCTCGGCCCGTTCGACGGCCTTGCGGTGGGTCGCCCGTGCCGCCTCAAGCGCGCGGGTCGCGCGTTCCTCGCGCAGCTTCTTGACCTTGGTCAGGGTGCGGAATTGCGGGATCATGCGGTCAGCGCCTTCAGCTTGGCGAGGGTGGAGGCGTAATCCTCAAGCTCATCGGTGCGCTGGCGGAGAAACTCGCGGATCCTGTCCTGCATGGCGATGGCCTTGTCCGAGCGCGGATCGCTGCCCGACTGGTATTCGCCGATCTTCACCAGAAGCTCGACCTCGTTATACAGCGCCATCCATTCGTTCACCTTGCCCGCCGCATCGACATGGGCGCGGTCGACGACCTTGGTCATCACCCGGCTTTTCGAGGCGAGGATGTCGATGGCCGGATAATGGTTCTGCGCCGCCAGCTTGCGCGACAGGATAATGTGGCCGTCAAGGATCGAGCGCGTCTCGTCCGCGACGGGTTCGTTCATGTCGTCGCCCTCGACCAGCACGGTATAGAGCGCCGTGATTGAACCCTTGTCGTTCATCCCCACCCGCTCCATCAGCTTGGGCAGGTTGGCAAAGACCGAGGGCGGAAAGCCCCGACGGGTCGGCGGCTCACCGGCGGCAAGGCCGATCTCGCGCTGCGCGCGGGCAAAGCGGGTCACGCTGTCCATCAGGAACAGGACCTTCTTGCCCTGATCGCGGAAATATTCGGCGATGGAGGTCGCGACCGAGGCGGCCTTGGCCCGCTCCATCGAGGATTTGTCGGAGGTCGCGACGACAAGGATCGATTTCTTCAGCCCCTCGGGGCCAAGCTCGTGCTCGATGAACTCACGCACCTCGCGGCCCCGTTCGCCGATCAGGGCGAGGACGGTCACATCGACGTCGGCGCCGTTGACCAGCATCCCCAGAAGCGTGGATTTCCCCCCGCCGGCGGCGGCAAAGATGCCCATCCGCTGCCCCTCGCCGCAGGTGAGAAGACCGTCGATGGCCCGCACCCCCAGCGAGATCGGGTCCTTGATCACGCGGCGGGTCATCGGGTCGGGCGATGCGCGGTAGACCGGATAGAAAGCCTCGGGTTCGAAAAGGTCGGGCTTGCCGTCAACGAAATTTCCGAAGCCGTCCAGCACCCGCCCGATGAGCCCCGGCCCCACGGCGACAGACTGGACGCGTCCGGTGGGCAGGACCTCGGTATTGGGCGAGACGCCCATCGTCTCGCCGATGGGGGACAGAAGCGCCTCGCTGCCCACGAAGCCCACCACCTCGGCGGCAAGCCGATGGCCGGTCTCGCGCGTGTGGAGGTTCACCAGCTCGCCGACCTGCACGTCGGGGGCGATGGCATGGATGATGGTGCCGACGACCTTGCGGACCCGGCCGGTCATGCGGAAGGGGACGACACCCTTGGCCCTGGCGCGCAACCGGCTGGCGATACCGTCGAACCGGCGGTCGATCAGCGCGGCATGGTCCGTCTGGGCGGCGGCCTCGGCCCGGCCCTCGGCCAGCACGGCCTGCAACCCGACGGGCGTGGCACCCGCCGCGGGCTGGAGCGTCTGACTTTCCGGCATGGTCGTCATCAGGGCCGCCTTCCCGTGCCCAGCCTAGCGCTGCTCTAGCAGCCGCTTCAGCGCGGCCAGTGTGTCGTCCAGTACAAAGGTCACCACGCCCATCGCGCTTTCCAGCCGGACATCGGGCGCGGTGAGGTTCGCATCCTCGATCACGTCAATCAGTTCGATCTCGGGGAAATCCTTGAGCAGGTCCGGCAGCGCGGCCCGCGTATGCTTCAGCGCGGCGGTGGAGACATAAAGCTGGCCGCGCTGTTCGCTGCGCATCGAGGCCAGGGCCGAGCGCGCGACCTCTTCGGCCAGCGCCTGATCCTCGAAGCCTTCGATGATCTGCCGGACGCAGGCAAAGACAACACCGCCCAGTTCGCTTTCCAGATCGGCGAGGCGCGCGTCGATCCGTGCCATATCCTCGATCCTGCGGAGCGCGCGTTCGGCCTCGGCCTCGGCCCGGCCCTCGGCCTATCCCCGGCGCTTTTCGCTTTGATAGACCTCCTCGGCCTCGGCGCGGATCCGGGCGGCCTGACGCTCGGCCTCGGCCAGAATGTCGCCGGCCTGGCCGAGTTCGGCAAGGTCCGCAGCCTTGACGACGCCCGACGGCGCGGCAAGCCCGTGTCCCAGCGGGCGGAGACGGTAGAAGCTGGTCATCGCGCCTCTCTTTGCCAAAGTCGCAGCACCTCGTTCGCCTGCGCCACGGTAAGGGCAAGCGGCGCGGGGTCCTCGGCCGACCCTGTTTCACGGATCGAGAGGATCGCGGCAGCGATCGGCGCCTCGGCCCCGATGGCGGCCGCGACGATCCGGGCGGCGGCGGTGTTCACCGGGTGCGCGGCGAAGGCCGTGTCATCGGCGCTGCGGAGGATGGGTGTCAGATGCGGCGCAAGCTGTGCCAGCGCGGGATAGAAGGTCGCGGCCTGGCGGGCGGCGAAATCCTGGATTTCAGGCCCGAGCAGCGCCTCAAGCGCCTGACGGTCCGAGCGCAGAAGCGCGCCGCGCACCGCATCCCGACAGACCGCACCGACGACATGAGCCTTGAGCCGGTCAAGCCGCGCGAACGGGGCCAGCGCGATCTCGACTGCGATGACCACCTCGGTCCGGGTGCGCAGGCGGTTCAGCAGGGCGTCGTCCACCGGCAGGCGGCGGGCGCCCGTCACTTCGGACAGGTAGGTTTCGACCGCGCGGAGAGCGCCTTTCGCGCCCAGCATCGGCCGCAAGTCACGGCCTCCGACATCCGCCAGCCAGCGGTCCAGCGCGGCCGGTTTCAGCGCCGAGACCGGGCGCGCGATGAAGGCCGCGACGGCCAGCGCCGTGCGACCGGAAGGCTGGCCCAGGCTGAGAGCCCCCGCCATCCCTTAGCCGTCGGCCTGATCGGCGCCAGTCAGACGGGCCCGCAGGCCCGCGTTCCAGCGCCAGAGAAAGACCAGCCCGGTAGACAGGGCGGCCAGCAGCAGTGCCACCACGCCGGAGGCCACCCAGAAGGTCGCGGTGGATGCCGCCGCCATCTGCAGGCCCGGCACGGGTTCCACGACATCCCGCGCCTCGGCCCGATCAGACTGCAACTGCGGCTGTGCCTCGACCAGGACGACCGAGACTTCCTCGTAACGCACGCCCTCGATCGAGTTCGCGACCAGCCGGCGGATCTGCGGCACCAAGAAATCAAGGTCGAAGCCGACCTTCTGCTTGATGAACACGGCCGCGGAGGAGGGTCTGGCCTCCTGGCCCAGTTCCGGCTTTTCGGGCATCACGATGTGGACGCGGGCGACCAGAACGCCGTCGATCTGCTGCAGGGTCTGCGCCACCTCTTCGCCCAGGGCGTAGATGTAGCGTACCCTTTCCTCGAAGGGCGAGGAGACGATCCCCGATTTGGCGAAGACCTGCCCGATGCTTTGCCGGCTGCTTTGCGGCAAGCCCTGTTCGTTCAGGATCGCCAGCGCAGTGCGCACCTCCTCATTGGCGACGGCGACGCCGAACCTCTGGTCGCCGATCGCTTTCTTGGTGGCGTTGATCCCCTTCTCCATCAGCGCAGCGAGCATCTCGTTCGCTTCGCGTTCGGACAGGTTGGTGTAGATTTCGGTCTGACAGGCGGAAAGCAGGAAGAGGCTGGCGACAACCCCCAGTATACGCATCCTAGGCATCACTCACTTCGCCCCGCAGCTGGCCTGTCGCCACTTCGTCCCGGTCATCACTGGCCTTTCATCAGGCTGTCGATCGATGTGGTCACCTTGCCCGCCAGCTTGGAGGACACATCAACCAACACCGAATATTTCACCACTTCGGCCTGCAGCTCCATCATCGAGGCCACGTCCATCGTGGTCCCCTCCAGCCGGGCGCCGACCGAGTTGTACTGACCGTCGAAGGTCGCGCGCAGCTGCTCCAGCCCGTTCAGGATCGAATTGCCCGGCCCCGAGGGATCATCCCGGTTCAGGCCCAGCCCCTCGGCCGCGCGCAGGCGTGGATCGGCCTCGGCCGAGGGGGCGACCTCGGCCACAGGGGGCGTGCCGGGGGCGGACAGAAGCGGCGGCGTCAGATCGGTCGCGGTGGCGCCGGGGATCGTGGTCACATCGGCCTGGGCCAGCTGGACCCCTTGCACACCCTGCACATCCGGGGTCCGGGCGAGGCGCAGGATATCCTCGAAGTTGCGGACCGACAGCGAATGGCCAAGACCGTCCACCCGCGCGGCCGGGGCGTTGGCCGGGGTCGTGCCCTGCACTGCCGACAGAAAGGAATTCGCGGCTTCGATCCCGGTGCTCATGTCTTGCCCCTACCCTGGTTGCCCGGCATCCCGGGCCTTGAGTTGACTGTCACGGTCGCGACCTCAGCCGCCACCCAGCGCACCCTGCGCCATTTCCAGTAGCGCCAGTTCGGCACCCATCGATTCGAGATCCTCGACCAGGGCCCGCGCCTGGGCAGTCTCGCCCAGCCGGGCATGGGCCAAGGCGGCAAAGGCCATCACGGCCGGCGTCTGCTGCGCCGCCTTCAGGGCCTTGACCGCCGCATCGGGCCGGTTCTCGGACAAGGACGTCAGGGCCGCACCAATCGCGCCGACCTCTTCGCCCGGGCGCAGGCTGCGCAGCATGTCGAAAATCACTTCGGCCTCATCTCCGCAACCGCGGCCAAGCCCCAGAAATCCGATCTCGGCAAACAGCCTGACGGCATTGGCCTTGAGTTCGATCGGCATCACACCCCCAATCTTTTTCGCTGGTGTCGCACGACCGGGCTGTCCCGAGAATGTCGTTTGATACACGCGCGAAGAATATTAAGAGGTTAGCCATTCGGAAAAGGACTTTCCGCTTGCACGGCGGAGGGGCTTGGGCGAGCGCCCGACAGACTGCAGGAGGAACCGGGCGCGTGCAGAAGCTGTTGCTTGTGATGTCCCAGCGGAACGACGTTGTCCTTGCGTTCCTGCTTGTCTGCATCGTCTTCATGATGATCCTGCCGCTGCCGACCTGGCTGGTCGACGTGCTGCTGGCGATCAACCTGACGCTGTCGGCGGTGCTGCTGATGGCGGCGATCTATGTCAAGGATATCGTTGCCTTTTCCGCCTTCCCGTCGATTCTGCTTCTGACCACGCTTTTCCGGCTGGCCCTGTCGATCACCACGACCCGCCTGATTCTGCTGCAGGCCAACGCGGGCGAGATCGTGGCGACCTTCGGCAGCTTCGTCGTGCAGGGGAACCTCGTCGTCGGGGCGGTGATCTTCCTCATCCTGACCATCGTGAACTTCATGGTCATCACCAAGGGCTCGGAGCGGGTGGCCGAGGTTTCGGCCCGATTCAGCCTGGATGCGATGCCGGGCAAGCAGATGTCGATCGACAGCGACATGCGCGCCGGGCTGATCGACATGGACGCCGCCAAGGCCCGCCGCAGCAAGCTGGAAATGGAAAGCCAGCTCTACGGCTCGATGGACGGGGCGATGAAGTTCGTCAAGGGCGACGCCATCGCCGGGCTGATCATCATCTTCGTCAACATCATCGGCGGCATCAGCATCGGCGTGCTGCAGATGGGGATGACCACCGGGCAGGCGCTGGACGTCTATGCGATCCTGACCATCGGTGACGGGCTGGTCAGCCAGATCCCGGCGCTTTTCGTGTCGATCACCGCCGGGTTCATCGTCACGCGCGTCGCCTCGGAGGGCAGCGAGAACCTTGGCAGCGACATCGGCAAGCAGCTGGTCAGCGAGCCCAAGGCCCTGCTGATCGCCTGCGGCATCCTGCTGGTCTTCGCCGCAACGCCGGGCTTTCCCACGCTGGTCTTTCTGGGGCTGGCGGCTGTGGTGGGCGGGGGCGGCATCCTGATCATGCGCCGCCGCACGGCCGAGGCGTTGAAGGCCGACAGCCGGTCGATGCCCGCCCTTGCCCCGGCGCTTGCGCCCGCGGGGAAGGCTCCGTCCTTCCCCGGCAAGGCGGGCGACGACTTCGAGAAGGTCGAGCCGGTGACCTTCGCCCTGACCGTCCCGCTGATCGTCGACATCTCCAGCTCGGTCCGCAACTACATTGACCCGCGTCGCTTGGACAACGAGGTCGCCAAGGTGCGCCGGGCGCTGTATTTCGATCTTGGCGTGCCCTTCCCCGGCGTCCATCTGCGCCTGAACGAGACGCTGGAAGAGGACGAATACCGTATCCTCGTCAACGAGATCCCGGTGGCCGCGGGCAAGTCGCGTCCCGGCAAGGTCATCGTGCGCGAGACCGAGGCGAACCTGAAGATGTTCGACATCCCCTATGAGAAGGGTGACGACTTCCTGCCGAACACGCCGTCGCTCTGGGTCTCGAACAAGCATGAACCCCTATTGCAGCGGGCCGAGATGCAGGTGCTGAACCTGCCCGCGATGCTGACCTATCACCTCGCCCATGTGCTGAAGGCCCATGCCGGGGAATTCGTCGGCGTGCAGGAGACCATGTATCTTCTGAACGAGATGGAGACCAACTTCCGCGAACTGGTGCGGGAGGTGACCCGCGCCTTGCCGATCATCACCATCGCGGATGTGTTGCAGCGCCTGGTCAGCGAAGAAATCTCGATCCGCGACATGCGCACGATCCTTGAGGCGCTGGTGGAATGGGGCCAGCGCGAGAAGGATGCGATCCTGCTGACGGAACATGTCCGCTCGGCCCTGAACCGTTACATCACCCATAAGTTTGCCGGCGGGCAGTCGGTGATTTCCGCCTATCTTCTGTCGAAGAAGATCGAGGACGAGGTGCGCGGCGCGATCCGGCAGACCTCGGGTGCATCCTACCTGGCGCTGTCGCCCGACACGCACAAGAAGCTGCTGGCGGGGCTTTCGGCGACGATCGGGGATTTCTCGCGCCATTCCCTGAAGCCGGTGGTGCTGGCGCCGATGGATATCCGGCGCTTCATGCGCAAGATCGTCGAACGCGACTTCCCCGATCTGGCGGTCCTGTCCTTCCAGGAGCTGTCGCCGCAGGTGAACATCCAGCCGCTTGAGCGGATCGAGCTGCGATGACCTCCCTGGTCGGGCGGCGCAACACGGGGGCGGCGCTTCTGGCCGGGGCCTCGGCCGCAGCGTTCTGGGCTGGATGGGGCCTGGCGCTGGTGCCCCCCACAATGCTGCTGTCGATCCTCGGGGCCGGGCTGATCGCGGCCTGTCTGCTGCTCCTCATTTCGGGCGAGGTGCAGGGGTTCCAGGGACTGGCGGGCACCATGCTGGGCCTGTGCCCAGCGGCGGCGTTGCTGGTCGTGCTGGCCGGGGTGACCGACCTTGACGCGGCGGCGGGCGCGTTGCGTTTGTGGCCGCTGATCCTGGCGCTGTTCGCGGCTGTGCTGGCGCTCTCGCTCCTGCCGGGAGTTGGTACGCGCGCGGCCTTTGCCCGTGCTGGCCTCGTGCTGGCAGCCGCGCTGACGCTGGCAGAGCTGCTGGGCGCCGCTGCCTTGGCGGATCGCTGGATCCTGCGTTCACCCGCGCATCTGGCCATCGCCTATGTCGCCTGTCTGGTCCTTGCGGCGCAGGCTCGGATCGCGGTCGCGGGCCCTGCCTCGGCCGACGAGGCGCGGATGATCGCGGGGATGACGCAGCTTCTGCCACTCCTCGGCTTTGCGGGGACGGTCTGGGGGATCATGGTGGCCTTGCAGTCGCTGCCCGCGATCTTTGCCACCGCCACCCCGTCCACCGAGGCCCTGCAAACCCTGCTGGGCGGGCTGGGCACCGCTTTCGAGACCACGCTTCTGGGATTGCTAGCGGCCGTGGTCGTGGCCGTGGTGGCGCTGCTTCTGCCGGACGAAGAGCCGCCCGCATGAAGGATCAGGGTCCGCTGAACCTTGTGGCGTCGGACCTGTTCTTCGGGCTGGGGGCAATCATGCTGGTCGTCGTCGCGGCAATCTCGCTGAACCTTCGCGCGGTGGTGGAGCGCGTGGTCACCGCCCGCGCCCCGGGGCCAGAGGCGACGCTGCGGGCCGTGAAAGGGATCGATCCGGGCGGTCCGGTTCTTCTGGCGGAAGCGGCGGGCCTGCGCCAGATCGTCGGAGGGCGTGAGGAACTGATCGCTCTGGACAGTCTCTGGCAGGACCCGCGGCTGGAAGGCTGGTTGCAGGACGATCCGCTCCTGATCGTTGCCGCGGCCGGGCAAGAGGCGGCCTTCCTGACCTTCTCGCGCGTGGCCAGCCTGCGGCCCGAGCCGATCCCCACCCTGCGCCTGCCGGGGGACTGCCGCGCCCTGCGCCAGACGGCGGCGGGGATCCTGTGCCAGCCATGATCCGAAGGCTGCAAGGGCCGTGGCTGGCGGATATCGCGGCGAACCTGCTGGCGATGACGCTGATGGTCCTGATCGCGCTGGCCCGGGTGGCCGCCGTCGAACCACCGGCAGACCCGGCCCTGCTGTTGCAGGTGCGACGGGTGCAGCCGATTGGCGGCGCAGACGCGGTCGAGCTTCTGCGGCTGCGGCTGCTGCCGGGAAGGAGCGGCGATCTGGATCTGGGGCCGGAAGGACCGGACCCGTCGGATGAGGTGCGTACGCTCTACATCCTTCATCCCGCCGCCCATCCCGCAGTCGCGGCCGCCCTGAAGGAGCGCGGCCAGGACTGGCAGGAGTTGACGGTGCCCGAGGCGCTGAAAACCGCCGAGAACGGCTGGCATCCCGACTTTCTGGCCTTGGCCGAGGTGGCCGACGACGCCGACGCGTTTCGCGCCGGTCTGCAGGACCTCTTGACCGATCGCGCGCGGGCGGGGGCGCTGCCCGGGTCCGAGGCTTTGGGGGGCCGTGACACGGGGATCAGGCTTTGGCGCTGGCTTGAGGGAATGCTGACGGGATTGCGGCTTCTGGCCCTGCTGGCCGCGCTATGGGGTCTGACCCGGCTGCACCGCTGGGCACTTAAAGCCTGATCCTCCGTCGCCCCGGTCCGGGATCGTCGCCATGGACGACCGCCTCTTGCAGCGCGGCGCTTTCCGCCAGCTGCTGAAGCGCCTTCTGCAGGCCCGATGCGATGGTGCTGACGGTCTCGAGAAATGCGAAGAGCAGGCCCTTCACCTCCTCGGCCTCGATTTCGTCCAGTTCCTTCAGAAGCTTGCGCAGGCGCTGCAGAAAGGCATAGCCGCCCCCGAGCTTGGCCAGATATGCAGCGGCCTCCTCGGGGGACATGCCTTCGACGGCCGCGGCGAGGCGATGCAGAAGCGCCTTGGGATTGATAGCTTCGGCCCCGTCACGGGCGAAGGCCGAGGGATAGGGCCAGCCCGGAATCATCGCCGCATTGAAGATGACCCCCGAGCCGAGCGAGGTCGCCCCCGCTCGGCCGGGGCCGGCAACGTCGACCAGCGACATGACCACCTCGGCGAAGGCGAGCTGGGCTGCTGTCGCGCGAGGGGAAACCGGGCGAGAGTCTGCGGCAGGGGCCGCAGTGCCCATCGGCGCGGCCGGATCAGAGATGTTGCCTCCGGGGGCATCGGCCAGCGCCTTGCCGTCAACCGCTGCAGGGATCGCCCTGCCCTCCGCCAGCGCGGCGGCGGTCGTCGGCACAAGACGGCCAGGCTGGTGGTCCGGGCTTGCCATCGTCCTTGCCGGAACGGGGTCGACCGCCTCGCCCGTCCGCATTGCGGGCGCGGTCGGCGCGAAGCCCAGGGGCGGGACCGGAGCCGCCGCAGGACCGCCGCGCGGCGCGGGGGTGACCGGGAGAGATCCCTCGCCCTTCGCAGCCAGGCCTGTTCCCGGCTGAGCTGCGCCCGTCAGGCTGCCGCCCGGCGCCGAGGCCGCGCCGAGGATCCCTGCCATCGGTAGGGGGGCACCGCTGCGCGGCTGGCCAGTCAGTGCCGCCTCGGCAAACAGGCGCGCGAGGTCGGAGCGCGGCGGTGCCAGATGCCCCAGCGACAGGGCCATCCGCAAGGGACCGGTCCGAAGCGCGGCTGGCTGGTCTGCAGGATCGGGGCTGGCCGCTCCGCCCGGGCCAGTCGCCATGAGATCGGCGGCAGGACGCGACGCGGCAGCACCACCAAGGGCGCCAGCCCCTACCCCCGCGTTTCTGCCGGTGGAAGCACGGTTTGCCTCGATGTCCGACGGGGTGCGGCCCTCGACAGAACCACGAGACCCGCCCGGATCGCCACCCGTCGCCGATTGGGTCCTGCCGGTCAGGACCATGCCATCCTGCGGGGCATTGAAGCGCCGCGCCACCTCGGCCGCCGAAAAGGACCGAAGGAGCGCGAAGATCTGCCCGGCTTCGATCATCCGCCGCGCAGCTCGATCAGGGCGGAAAGCCGCTTCAGATCGGCGGCAAGGCTTGCCTTCTCGGGCGCCATGGCCGCGGCCTCGAAGGCCGCGGCCTCACGGGCCGCGCCGGGCCAATCTCCCTGCTGGCACAGCACCTCGCACAGGTGAAAGCGCGGGGCGGCGGTTTCGGGGGCAATGGTCGCCGCCGTCTGGAAGGCAAGCCGGGCGAGGTCAAGCTGCTCCACCGCCCGGGCGCTGATGCCAAGACCCAGCCAGTGGTCGCGCACGCCCGGGGCGAGAAAGGACAGCGCCTGAAACAGCGACAGCGCCGCCATATGGTCGCCCGCACCGAACCGGGCAACGGCCTGGGCGTAAAGCAGGTCGGGCGTCTGTTCGGGCAGGCCAAGCGCCTCGGTCATGGTCAGGCCCTCGCGCAGGGCACCGAAGATCCCGGCCACGTCGAGATCAAGGTCCTGCACCATGGTGGCCAGCACCGCCTCACAGGCGTCCAGCTCGGCGGGGCTAAGGCCATTCAAGACTGCGGTCACGGGCGTGGCGGCTGCCATCTCAGGCGCCGCCGGCGAGGACCAGCGTCTGCCGGGCCATGCGCGCCAGGGCGGCATAGCGCGGATTGCCCTCGGCCCGTGCGATCGCATCCGCCAGATCCTCACGTGCAAGACCGGGCTCACCCATCGCAAGGCAGGCTTGCCCGGACAGCAGGAAGCCTTCCGGCCGGTCCGGGGCATGCGCCACGATCACGGCCGCCGCCTGCATCGCCAGTTCCGGGAGGTCGGCCCGCAACGCGACCTGGGCGAGGCCAAGCTGGAACTGGACCGAAGTCGGCGAAAGCAGCACGAGATTGGCCATGTCGCGGAAGGCGGCTTCGATATCCCCAGCCGCCAACCGCTCCATCGCGCGATCGTAAATGGGCGCGAAATGCTCCTCGGACAGCCCAAGACGCTCGATCAGCGGGTTGTCGACCAGATTTCGCTGAATCTCGCCCAGAATGTCCTTGTCTTGCACGTCGGTCTTCCTTGCAGTTCCCGGCCCGTTCAGGGCTGAAAGATGATCATGTCCCCATCCGCCACGGCCGGGCGGATGGGCGCTGCCTCGGGGCGCGCGCCGTCGTCGCCCTGGTTGAGTATGTTCTCGCAGGCGCTTTGCCAGGTCAGGACCGCCTGCACCGCCGACAGGATCGAGTCCGGCACAGACAGCCGGGCCAACGCCACGACATGAACCGGGACCGGCTCGGGCCGGTCACGGTCGAGGAGATCCTCGGCCTCTGCCGCGTCCAGGACGGCGGCGTTCAGCATGGTCAGGCCAAGCCCGAGCCGCAGGACGCGGCCAAGCTGGTCGCCCGCTTCATGAGGATTGCCGTCAAGCCAGCCAATGCGGCCCCGGACGACGACCGTCTCGCCGTTGTCGGCGAGACGGAGGGACATCGACGTCGCGCCAAGCTCGAAGTCAAAGCTCGTGCCGACCGGAGCAGCCGGCGGGGCAAGACCCAGCTCTTTCCAAAGCGTGGCGACGATCGGACCAAGCCCCGTCATGCCGACCTCAGACCCGCGTCAGGTTGGCCATCAGGTCGACTTCGGCCTGCTGCATGGCCTTGAGGAACTGGATGGCCGATTTCACCATCTCTTCCAGATCGTCCATCGCTTTCTTGGTCACGTCCGAATGGGCCTGATGATCGGTCGCCGAGGCCTCACGCTGTTTGGCCTCGGATTCGTCGACCTTGGACGCGCCCTGCAGGGAACCTGACGTCAGCTCCCCAGCGCTTCCTCCCAGCTTGGAGATGGCACCGCCGATGTCCGAAAGCCGCCGTGCATCCAGCGTCTTCTGCTCGGCCAGGGCGCTGGTGTTCTTGAATGTCTCGGTCAGCTTGGGCGCGCTCTTGTCGCCAGAGTCCTTGGCGACATTGGCGATCTTCTCCATCTGGTTGGCTTCCTTGGTCGCCTTGATCGCGTCGACGCTCTTGCCGATCGACTGGAACGCGCTCACGACAGAGACGACGGCCGTGGCCGCGGAGACGACGGCCGAAACGACCGCAGCCACGACCTGCTTGACCGCCGCTTCCTTCATCTCGGTTGCGGCGCCCTCAAGGTCGGAGCGCGCGGCCGCCCGAGCCTGGAGCCGTTGGTCCAGAACATTCTCACGATTCATGCTGGAGAGCTTGATCAGGAGCGCGGCGATTTCTTCGGCATTCGACGCCCCGCCAAGAGCCGCCAGAAGCTGGTCGCGGAAGGCCGGATCGTTCTTCAGCTTCTCCAGTGCCTCGGCAAGCTCTTTCTCCATCTTGCCCGGGTCTTCCGTCCGCTGATCCCGGCCAATGGGACCGTAGGCCGTTGGATCGACCGGCGGCAGATCGGAGTTGCCGCCGATCTGGCCACGACCCACCTCCTTTTCCTGTTCGACGGTCGGACCCGAGGTCCCGTCGATCACAGTGGGAGTGATGGGGTTGGTGCTGGTGGTCTTGATAATCCCGCTCATGCTCATCTCCTTCGCGGGTTAGCCGGCGAACCGGGTGTTTGAAAGGGTGTTGCCGGTGTCCTGCACCATCTCGGTCACGCTATCCATGATTGCGTTGAACCGGTCATTCGCGGCCATCAGCATGGTCAGCGCCTGGTCGATAAGGTCGTCCAATTGCTGCATGAAGGCTTCCTGCTCCTTGCCCTTGGCCTGAATTTCGGTGGCTTCCTTGCGGATCACGGCGGCATCGGCGTTGATGCCGGCGCTTACGGCACCGGCCGTCGCTGAACCGGCGTTGGCGATCTGCGAGCCGACGTTCAGCACATTCTGGATGGTTGAGACCAGAGCGGAGCCGGCGGCCCCCCCGGTGACCACGGTGGCGGCGATCGCAACGATCGCGGTCACGATGGCCAGGCTGATCCCGAAGCCCATGTCGGCTTTTCCGGCAGTCTCCATGTCGGCACCGGCGGCCTTGGCGATGGAGCCGGCGATGCCCAGCCCGTCCTCGCTTGTCTGTGCGACGACCGAATTCACGGCGGACAGCAGCATGAGCGCTGCGCCCGCGACCATCAGCGCGCCCGCAGCGGTGCCGACGCCTGTGGCGATCAGGACAGCCCCAAGCGCCGCCATGATGATCGCGCCGAGGAACTGGAACGCGAGTGCGATCTTGTCCCAGATGTTGCCCGACTTGGCCTTGGCCTCGGCCTCGTCCATCTTGTCCTGGGCCTCTTTCATCCGCGCCTGATTTTCCTCGATGTTGATCCGCTTGGTCTCCATCTCGTTGTTCACGCGGTTCTTTTCGGCCTCCGTCGTGGTGGCCTTCAGCTTGTCGGTCACCTCGGCGAGACGGGTTTCGAAGTCCGAACCCAGGTTCGCGGGAGCAAAGGACTGAAGCGCCGCGGTCAGCCCGAGGATCAGGCCGGTATTGTTGGCATCGGGCACCGGTCCGTTCTGGTTCTGAAGACCAGAGCCGGTCGTCGGCCCGATCTCGGGAATGTCAGCCAGCGGACCCGGTCCACCGAGCGGATTGACCCCCGCCCTCGATACGCTCGTCATGCCTGTCCTCCCTTTGCCAGAACCGACAGGGCACGCTCCGCCTGCTCGGCGGCGTTCTTCGGTCCATGTCCTTTGCGCGCCTCGAGCAGCGCCACTTCGAATGCATCGAACGCCTGATCGCGGTCGCCCTTCGCAACGAGGCATTCACCGATCCGCAGGTATCCCTCGGGGTTGGTCGCATCCAGCGCACAGAAGCGGGCGAAATCGTCGATCGCCGCATCCCACTGCTGCTTCATCTGGCGCACGACGCCGAGGCAGTAATGGTTTTTCGCCTCCAGCGGGTCGATGAAGCAAAGCTGGAAGAACACCGCCTCGGCACGCTCGGTATCGCCGCCGGTCAGGAACCGGAAACCCAGCGCGTAGATCGTCTCCAGGTCCGCGCGGGTCAGACCCCTGACCTGCGCGATGGTCTGCCCCTCCAGGACGGCGCGCAGGTTCGGGTCCTTGTCGAGACCCGCCTGCGCCAGCGCCTTCAGGGCGATCTCGGCACCGTCCTTGACCTGCCGCAACATCTCGGGCCGATTGATTGAATCCAGATTCACCTTGTGCTCCGCAGGATGATCATCTTGACGTGGACTGTAAGCGGGTTCCGCCCACCGCCGGGTGACGTAAGGCACACTTCAGCCGCTCCAGCCGCGCAGGCGGTGGCTCAGTATTTCCAGCGCCTCAAGCAGGACGGGCAAGGAGAAGGTGCGGGCGTCGGTCCGCAGCGCCAGCACCGGCTGGCCCGACCGGTTGAGTCCGCAATGCACAAGGAGGTCCCTGTCGCGGTCATATCCGCCCAGCTGCGCAAGCTGGGCATAGCCGCGCAGGTCGCTCAGAAGGATGCGGGCCGTCAGGCTAAGGACGATCTCGCCCTCTTCGTTGGCGAGGACCGAGAAGCGGCCGCGACGCTCGAAGTCAAAGGAATATGCGCCGTCCGGGGCCTCATAGGCCTGGATATCCATCTGACTGGCGAACTGCTCGACCGTCGCTTGCGCCGAGGCGCCAAGTCTGGGCATGGCCCCTACCCTCCGTAATGCGCTTCTTCGGCGGCGACCTTCTGGTCAGAAACCGCCTTCAGCACCTTGTCCTGCTGCAGCCGCGCGCTTTCGTTGGGCATGGCGCTGTCGGGGACGCGGGCGTGAATGTCACGCAGCATGTTGATAGCCACCACTGGCAGCTCCGGGGCTGCGCCTTCGAAATTGGCGACGATCTTCTCGGCATCGCGCCGGGCGCTGGAGGCTATGAAATGCAGGAACTGCGACACGATCAGCACCGGGCCCGGCATTTCCTTCGCCTTGTCCGGGAACATCCGGCCCAGCTTGTCAACCATGTCCGAGCACATCTCCAGCGTGGTTCGGAGATTCTTCAGCACCTTCAGCTCGGCAATCACGTCGCCCAGGATCGCCTTGTCGGTCGAGCGTCCGAAGCTCTTCATGTCGTCGCCCGCGACCCGGATGAAGCTTTCCAGAATCGCGTCGAACTCCTTCTTCTCGCCCTTCACCCCGCTGGCGGCGAATTCTCCCAAGGCATCGAACAGCCGTCCCGGATTGCCCCCGCCCGATCGCAGCATCTGACGGTAGCTTTCGCGATAATCCTCGGGCGCGGTACCGAAGCGGTCTGCCACCCGCACGGCCTCTTGCGCCGAGGCGAAACCGGCCTTGATCTCCTGCGCCTTGTCGGGGCTGCGCATATCGGCCCTGACTTCGTCGAGCAGGGCAAGAAACTCCCGCGAGGCACCTTTGGCCTCGAAAGTCTGTCGCAGTTCCTCGATCTTGGCGAACTGATGGGTGATATCGCCGTCGTATTCGCGCAGGGCGGCACGGATATCCTCGGCCGTCGGAGCGCTGCCGCCGCCTTTGCCGCCGCTCCGGAAGAACTCTTCATAGGTCTCGAAGCGCTTGACCAGATCGAGGTTCTTCTGCTCGTTCGGCAGGTTCGGCAGTTTGTCGTAGAAATCAGCGATGCGGCTTAGCGCATCAAGGTCGTCACCCTGACCCTTGCGGACCTTCAGCTTGGTCAGGTCGAGCTTGCCCAGCGTGGCCTTGGCCATGCCGATCTCTTCAAGGGCCGAGGTCAGGTCGGAGTTGTTCGAGGAAACCTGCACCGCCTCGCCCGAGCCGGGCGCCCGTCCGGTCTGGCGCGCCATAACCTCGACGCCGACTGGCGAGGCCGCGTTATGGGTCGCGAGTTGGGTGTTCTGTGTCTCGCGGTTTGTGGTGATCATGGCAGGACCCGCGGTTTCGAAAGTTCCCCCTGACGCTATCATGTCACAATCGGGCGGCGCGGTGACGGACGACACTCGCCTCCGCCCGAGCGGGAGGGCATGGTGGCGACGCAAGAGCGGCCGACCGGATGGAACTGGAAACCACCACACTCCTGTTCGAGGAATTCAAGCTGTGGCTCGTCGGCTTCCTGCTGGCGCTGCCGCGCTGCTATGCCTTCATCGCCGCCTCGCAGCTCTTGTCGCCTACATCCGTTCCGCGCCTAGCACGTAACGTGGCGATCCTTGTCATCGCCATGCCGCTGACCCCGCCGCTGGTCCCCTTCGCCCCGATCTTCATCGAGAACATCCCGCTGTTTATCGGGTATTTCCTGAAGGAGGCCGCGCTTGGCTTCATCATGGGGTTCATGGTGACCTGGCTCTTCTGGGCGGTTCAGGCGGCGGGGACCTTCATCGACAACCAGCGAGGGGCGGCTATCGCCTCGTCGATCGACCCGCTGCAGGGGCACGAGAGCTCGCCACTCGGTCTGTTGTTCAGCCAGGCCTTCATCACCTATTTCTTCTCGGTCGGCGGCTTTCTGATCATCACCGGCTTTCTTTATGCGTCCTACCGGGAATGGCCGATCACCCAGATGCTGCCGCTGTTCGGCGACGCCTTCCCGGCGATGATCCTCGAGATCCTTGACCATGGCACGCGGCTGGCCTTCGTCATCTCGGCTCCGATCGTGGCGGTGATGTTCTTCGCCGAATTCGCGCTGGCGATGGTGTCGCGCTTTGCACCGCAGATTCAGGTCTTCATCCTGGCGATGCCGATCAAGAGTGCCTTGGCCATTGCGATCCTCGTCTTTTCCTTCCCGATCCTGATAAACTTCTCGATGGATCAGGATCGCTACTTCGCCAGCTATTTCGCGCGACTTTACGAGATCCTGCGGGCCGGCGCCGCACTGGAGGCTCCGCCCGGAAGCCTGCCTGCACCGCAATAGGAAACCGGATTGAGGGGACAAGGGAAGCTGACGCGGCCCAACCACGATCCCATGGTGCAACGCCCCAAAGTCGAAGCCCGCCGCGAGAATGCGCGGCGGGCGTCAGGGTCTGCCGGATATCAGATCAGTTCGCCGACATCAGATAGCGCAGCTGGTCGGTCAGGTCGGTCACCTGGCTGTTGTTGCGGACCACGCGCGGGGTGATCAGCACCAGAAGCTCGCTGCGGCGCTGCCCGTCCTCGGTCTGCTTGAACGCCCCGCCGACCACAGGGATCCTGCTTAGCACGGGCACACCGTCGCGGGAGATCTCGGACCGCTCCTGGATCAGGCCGCCCAGCAGAACGGTCGAGCCCGACTGGACGACGATCTGGCTTTCCAGCCGACGTTGCGCAACGGTCGGGTTGTCGCCAGCAGGCGTGTTCTCGTTCCGGGCCGACGACACCTCTTGGACGATGTCGAGGATCACCGAGTTGTCGGGGGCGATCTTCGGCGTGACCTCGAGGATCACCCCGACATCCCGCGTTTCCACCTCTTTGGTGACCGTGACATTTCCATCCGAACTGGATGTCTGCGAGGCCGTGACGAAGGGGATCTGGTCGCCCACCGACAGACGCGAGGTCGCCCCGTCAGTCACCGTCAGGTAAGGCGACGAGATCACCTTCACATCCGACACCGACTGCAGCGCGGTCAGCACAAGCTGGATGTTCGTCGAGCCGCGGGTCGAAGTGAGCAGGGCCGAGAAGCCCGGTCCGCCCGGATCGGCCGCCCCTGCGACCGGAGAGCTGCGGAAACTGTCCCCCCGGCGCTGCAGGAAGGCCTGGACCCCGTATTGCAGCGAGTCGTTGATGTCGACCTCGACAATGGTCGCCTCGATCACGACCTGCGCAAGCGGAACATCCAGCGCCTTGACCGCCGCGGCGATCCGCCTGAACTCGGCATAGGTCGACCGCACGAGCAGCGCGTTGTTACGCGCGTCCGCTGCGATGGTGACGCCCGAACTCAGTTCTACCGGGGGACGGTTCGGCGGAGTGCGGCCGCCGGGAGGGGGCGGCGAGGTCACGCTGTCCTCACCGCCGGACGCCCGGTCGATAGCCGAACGGATGATGGCGGAATCGAAGCCTGCCGGTTCTTCCTGCGTCGGGCGGTTCGGTTCACCACCGCCAAAGACGCTGGAAAGCTGGCCGGCGGTCTCCTGAGCGTTCAGATAGGTCAGCTGGATCACGCGGAGCTTGGCGGTATCCCGCAGTTCGACATCAAGGCTGGCCGCGAGTTTGCGTACATCGTTCAGGACACTTGTGGTGTCTGCGACGACCAGCACCCCCTGCCGCTGCTCAAGCGGGACGAACAGCACCTCGCCGATATCGCGTTGGGAATAGACTTGCGACAACTGGTCGGCCACCACCTCGGGCGAACTGCGCCGCAGCGGAATGATCGCGAGCACGTTGCGGGAGGAGCCATTGCCGGAGAGCGACTCCACGAGGCCTTCGATCGCGCGGAACTGCGACGGGTCGCCCCGGACCAGGAGATTCCGGCTTTCGGGCACGGCGGTGACCGTGTTTCCGGGGGGGATCAGCGCACTGACGATCTCGGCGATGTTCTCGGGCGCAGAGTTGCGCAGGGTGATCACGTAGGATTCGTCGCTTTCCAGCGCGGTCCGGCCGCGAAGCCCGGTCAGCGTATCCAGCTCATTGGGACGCCCGACATGATAGACCGAGTTGAAGTACTGAATGAGATAGCCGTTCCGAGCAAGGATATCCGCCAGGACCTGCAATACCTCGGGCTTGGTGAACCGCTGTTCGGAGCGGAAGGTGACCGGCTCGGTCATGCCTTCGGCCAGCAGATAGTTCACCCCGAGAATACCGCCGAGGATGTCCTGCGCCACCCGCTCCACGGATTCATTCTCATAGTTCAGCCGGATCGAGCCGCCCTTGTCGAGCTGACCCTGCCACTGACCGCCGATGATCTGCTGGTTGCGCAGCGGCTCGACAATTATGTCCCTGGTGGCGATTTCCATCTGGAACTCGGACGCCGCACCCTCGCTTCCGGGCGTGTTCAGCGCGCTGGTGTCGATATAGCCGGTCGGACCGCCGCCCCCCGGCATTGCAAGCCGCGGTACCGCATTGCCCGTGAAATAGGTGTCACGCAGATTCTCGCGCGAGAAGAAGCGGACATAGGAATCCTTGCGGGTGGTGATGATTTCCTGTCCCGTCGGGCGGTGGGTGGCCGCGACCAGCTGGACAGTCGGGCCGCGGGGTTTCTGGTCGACGGTACAGGCGGCCAGTGCGACAAGGCCCAGCGACAACCCAATGGTCCGGAGGATAATTCGCGCGCCCTGCAGTGAAGGCGACGCGGGATTCCCAAAACACCAGAAGCCCGACAACCGCATGAATTCCATCCCCCAGGTCGTCCAGTTTATTGATTGAGCAGAACGGTAATAGGCACGGGGATGCAGCCTGTAAAGCCACCGGAAATCCGCGAAATCGACCAGAAATCAGCCGCAGGTTGCAATACTGCCCAATTCTGCGGATAAGCCTGTTGGTAACCCTGTGGGTAACCACCCGACTGGCGATTCCCTTGAATGGCCGCCCCCAGATGTCGCGGATTGCTTGTGTCGTTTGTCACCTCCGGGCACAGCATACAGCGTTTCGCTAGACCCTACCCCGTGTTTCCCCTAGCTTTCCCATCAGCCGGATAAGCCAGCCGCCGTGGCTGTGCGATAGCCGATTCACAGACCGTGATTGGGAATGTCCAAGACCCTAATTCTCAAGGTTCTCAGCGGATCCCAACTTGGGGTCGAGGTCGGGCTTCCCGATGGGGAATACAGTTTCGGCAGCGGGCCGGATGCGGATATCCAATTTGCCGACCTCTCGATGGCGGCAATCCATGGCCAATTGCGCGTTGCGGGCGGCAAGGTGGAAATCAGGGCCACCGGGGCGGCGATCCAGACCGCTTCCGGGTTGGTGATTGCCGCCGGTGACGGCGACTGGCGCGAGATTGCGCAGCTCGACCGCGTCACGGCCGGCACCTCGGTCTTTGCCGTGGGCGGGGCGGATGCCAACTGGACCAGCCTTGCCGCCTCGCCGGCACCGGTGGTGGAGCGCCGGGCAGAGCCGTCGAAGCAGCTTCGCCTGAACCGCAACTGGATGATCGGCGGCGGCGTGGTCGCCGCCTGTGTCCTGGGGGTTCTTTTCCTGACCGGCGGGGGGCAGTCGCTGCCGATTGCCGCCCGGTCGACGCCAGACCAGAACCTGCAGCTGGTGCGCGACGCGCTTGCCGACCTGCCCTTCCCACACGACCTTGACATCCTTGCCGAAGCTGACGGCACCATCACCGTCGCAGGCTATGTAGAAACGGCGACCGAGCGGCGGGCGGTGCAAAACACGCTTCAGGATCTTGGGCTGGATGTGAGGCGGCGCATCTGGGCGCTTGAGGCGCTTCGGACGGACATCTCGGGGCTGATCGCCAGCCAGGACATCGACATTTCCGCGACCCTGCAACCGGACGGAGAGCTTGTGCTGTCGGGCGTCTGGCTGGACCGGGCATCGCTCGACCACACCGTGGGGCTTCTGGAATCAGAGGTCTTTGGCCTGTCGCGGATCACCGACGACGTGGTCGTGGCGGAAGACTTCCTGGCCCAGGTCAACGAGTTGATCGTCAGACTGCAACTGAACGAATTGGTTCTGGCAAGGCTCGACGGGATGCTCATCGAGACGACCGGCGTGGTGCCGCGTGACAAGATGGACAACTGGGTCGGCTTCATGCGGACCTATGCGCGGCAGATCGCCCCCTACCTTCCGCTGCGCAGCTTCGTCACGCTTGAGGGCGAGGGCGGGACGGCATCCGTTCCGGTCATCATCGGGCCGGCCGAGATCGCGGAGGGTCGGGTCCTTGCGCCCGAGCGGGTAGAAACAGACACCGGCGATCCGACGAGCCTGTTTGCCCAGCCCGACGGGACGGTCCCAGCTTCCGAGACCGCTCCACCGGCCACGACGACCCCGTCGGCGGATGAAGAGCCGGTTCCGACGAACGAATACGCCGAGTACGAGGCGATGATCGATGAATTCGCCCGGCAGAACCCGGATACGGTCTCGACTCTGATCCGGGCGCTGACCAACGGGCGGCTCAGCGACATCAACGGGCTGCGCGCCTTCGTCGCCTCGGGTCAGGGTGCCGCAGCGGGTGAAACGGCCAGTCCGGCAAATCCCTTCGCTGGGTCGACCGTCTCGGACCCGGATGCCATCGTGCGCATCCTGAACGGTGAGGAGCTCCCCCTGCCGGTGGCAGTCCCCGAAGCGGATGATGTGGGAGAGCCGGTGGTGGCGGCATCCACGGCCTTTGACGGGACTGCAGCCCTTACCCGGCTGAATGAGGCGGTCCGGCTGCTCTATGACACCTCGGGGGATGAGCCGAAACTGACCCCCGACGCCCTTGCCCAGAACCCCGAACTGGCAGCGGTCTCGAAAGAGATGATCGAACTGGCCGGGGCACAGAGCGAGGCGCTGGCCCGCGGCGAAAACCTGCTCTCGCCTCTCGCCCCTCTGGAGGCCGTGCGGTCCTCGGTCGAGCTGACCGCCCGCTGCTGGGATGGTGCCCATATCACTGTGGAGAACCTACCCACTGTCCTGTTGTGGATGGACATCCTGTCGATCAGCTCGAACCTCGACATTTCGCAGGTCCGCCCGGATAGCCGCCTTCTCTTCATGGAAGCTGCACTGAACCCGGAACGCATCCGGCAGTGCCTGCGAAGGATCGGGAATGAGTATGGCGGCGCGTTGCTGCGGAATTCGGACTTCTTGCGAGAGATGTCGCGCAATGACCTGTTCGCCGCCTTCCTGCTGCGGAACGTGCAGTCCTATCCGCTGGACCTTGCCGGGGTCAGTCTGGAAGGCGAGCGCTATGCGCAGCTGATCGATGGGCGCAAGATCGGGGAAGGCGCTGCGCCCGCGGTGGACAGCCGACTGATGGTGATCGGCGATCTTGGCCTTCTGATCCGCGTCTCGGATGGGTATCGGGTCAACCTTTACCGTGATGACATCGGCTGGCTGATCTCGGGACTTTGAGCGAAACTGCGCTGATAGTCTCCGGCGTGTGTCAAATGATAATTGGCAACGGACGCGGATCGGTTAATTTTAGGGCATATCGGGCGGGCATCGGGGCGTCGCCGTTCGAAAGAAATCGATATGTTGCAAGATCCTGTGAAGGCAGTGCTTGTTCCGCTTGCACCGGAAGAAGCGCGGGCTCTGGCTTCCGTTCCCATCACTCTTGAAGGGGCGGTCAGCTTCGGTGATGGGGCATGGGTGGGCCTGGACAGGCTTGCAGCCTGTTCGGGTGAGCAGAGGCTGCCGCTGGGCGACAGTCTGGGTCAGCTGATGCCAACTCGAGGCGAAGCGAGCTATGAAGAGGCTTACGCCGCCATGATCGGCGGAGACCACCTCATGGCTGGCGAGGCATTTCTCATCGTGGCCCTGACCGGGGGACCGCTTGCGCCCTCCCTGTACGGTCTGGCGCTTACGCTGGAACGGCTGGAGGCCTATGATCAGGCGGAACAGCTGGCGGGCTTCGTCTCGGACCTTCCGGGCTATGACGATCCCAGAGCTGCCGCACTGGCGGGCTATGCCGCCTTCCAGCGGCGGCAAGCGAAGGCCGCGCGCGTCCATCTGGCGAAGGCAGCGCGGATTGCGCGGACGAAACCGGAGTTCCGGGGGGTCCAGCGCTTTGCGCAGCGCGTGCTGCTGATGCAGCAGTTCGCGCTAGGGGATTAGGATGGTCGAAAGCCCCCGCCGCATTGCCGCGCTGAACGTCGGGGTCACCGAGATCAACGAATGGCGGGCGCGTGATGAACAGCACCTGCCTCAGGGAGGCCGGTCACTTCCAACCTTCTTCCCCGAAGTCCGGCCACTGGACGCGATCCTTCGGCGACAGACGCTGGACGAACGGCTGGCAAACGACGTGGTGCCGGACGAGATCAATCCCGAATTGCTGCAGCCCGCGGTCCTGAGCGAGACGCGCAAGTCGCTGCGGGATCGGCTGGCGGCCGCAGCGGGGAACGCGACTGGTCAGGCGCGGACCGATATCCTGGCAGGTGCCGCGCTTCTGGAGACCGAAGTCGCGCTGGACGAAGAAATCCGCGAGGCGCTGTCCGTCCTCTTGCGGGGCTAGTGCCGCAGGTCCTGGGGCCGGTGGTCGCCCCGCTCCATGTCCAAGTCGCCGTGGCCCAGCGGGCCATCGTAGAGCTTGACCTCGTTGCGCTGCACCCAAGCCAGGATCTCGGCAATGACGCCGAAAAGCTCGTCGGGGACAAAGTCGTCGACGTTGCAGTCGGCATATAGCTGACGCGCCAGCGGCACGTTGCGGAAGATCGGAACCCCGGCTGCCTCGGCCTCGGCGCGGATCATGTAGGCCTGGTGCATCCGCCCCTTGGCGACGACCAGCGGCAAGGGCGTCTGTCCTTCCTTGTAGCGGATTGCGATCGCGAGATGGGTCGGGTTCACGATCACGGCCGAGGCTTTGGGGACCTGCTTCTTGACGTCTCCCATGACCATTTCCATCGCCAGCTGCTTGCGCTGTCCCTTCACGATGGGGTCGCCTTCGCTTTCCTTGTATTCGCGCTTCACTTCGTCCTTGGTCATCATCAGCGACTTGGTATGCGTGTGGCGCTGGTAAATGAAGTCGAGCCCCGCAACCACGATGAAGGCAAGTGCGCTATAGTAGAGCATCTGCCAGATCACGAATGTCGTCACCGTGGCGATGCAGTTCATCTCGCAGGTAATGGCCGTCAGGTACGGGCCGATCGCGTTCTTGATGACGAAGTACAGCAGCACCGACAAGAAGACGATCTTGAAGATCGACTTCAGCATCTCGACCAGCTGTTTCATCGAGAAGATGCGCTTGAAGCCCTTGTTGATCGAGATCTTCTCGAGCTTGGGCTGGATCGCCTCAAGCGAGAACAGCGTGCCAACCTGGATGTAGTTCGCCGCGATGCCAAGGAGCAGAGTCACTCCAAGAATTGGCAGCAGGATGGCAACCGTCTCATCGTAAGCAGCGGCCAGCCCGGCGGCCAGCGCCTGGGGATCGCCCGAAGCGGCAAGCCGGGCGATCGTGTCAAGTAGCGCGATCAGACGCCCCCAGATTTCGCCGCCGAATGCCATCACGACGATGAGCACCCCGAACAGCGATACGGTCGTGACCACTTCCTGGCTGCGCGCCACCTGCCCCTTGCGGCGCGCGTCACGCTCTCGCTTGGGGGTCGGAAGTTCTGTCTTTTCGCCGGAGCTTTCGCTCATCCCGGGGCCTCCGCCCGCCGCGTTCTCAGGCGCGGACCATCACTGCATCCGGCACCGTCTCGCGCGCCGCAGCCTCGCGTCTGGCCTCCCGAAGTACTGCGGCCACGCCCTCGGCCCGCCAGTATTCGACATAGAGCATGAAGTCGACGAACCGCAGACGAAAGGCATCTGCGTCCATGCCTGACATGTCGACATGGTCCACCAGCGCAAAAAGGCCGCCACCTACGGGATCGGGGGCCAGTGCCGCGGCTCCGGTTTCCACGCCGGCAAGATTTGCCTCAAGCAGCCGCCGGGCAATATCGGGTCGCCCGGTAGGAAGGCCCGACAATTGCGCGGACAGGCGGATCGTGGTGCCGTCAAGTTCGGTGGCGGCGAATTCGAAATCGCCGGTGAAGAGGTGCGCCAGATAACCCTCGCTGTCCGCCAGAACGCCATCCAGATTGAAGGCGCGCACAAGAATGACCATTGCATCAGAGCTTTGCATCATTGTCCCTGCTTATTCTGTGGCGGCGTTGTCATGGGCGATCACGGGCATGCCGACTGCCTGCAAGAACGCATCCAGCCGAGGGGTATGGGTGGCGATGATGTTGTACATGGCGTCCGCGGCTTCCGGGCTTGACCGATTTGCAAATGCATTGCCCGCCCCGTTCAGGAAAGTCTGCAGGCCGTTCATGGACTGCATGACCAACTTCTGCGGCGCACCCTCGCCCATTTGACGCGCCAAGGTGGACATGTCGCCATTGATCCCGCGCAGGAAGATCGAATTGACATACATCATCTTGATTGCGCCATTCCGCTCTTCCACTGTCGCATTTCCGGCCCGATTCACGATCTCGTCCGCTTTTGCGGAAAGGTGGTCGCGATACTCCTGCGGGATCGAGTTGAGCAGGGACTTATCATTGCCCGGATCAACGTCCAGAAGCGCGTTCAAGATTCCGTCGCTTACGATCGTGAATGCCTTGGCCTGGTCCGCAGACATGTCAGAGGAGCTCATGGCCAGATCATCCACGATACCGAGATGACCATACTCTTCGACCGCCCCTGCGACCGATCCCATCACGCGGTCGGCCAGCAGGTTGAAGGGGATAGTGGATATGGCAAAGAATTTGTCGATCCTCGTGTAGGCTGAATTGCTGCGCAGAAACGTGGAGGCATGTGCGTCCAGACTCGACAGTTCTCTGTTGAAAAGGCCGGTTACGATCGTGTCCAGTGTCGGCATTTCAGTCAGCCGATCAAGCACCGCCGTCTGCATCGCCGCATTGTCCGCCGTGGCCCAGCTCGACATGTTGGTGCGGACAGCGTCAATCAAATCGCCGACATAACCCATCGATTGCGGGACGATTCCACCTGGGGGATCTGGAAATTTCGTGGCAACAAACGCCTTGCGATCCATTTTCGGATTGTCGGTCGTGTCTGCGAGGTAGGATTGAAACTCGGTCTCCAGGTTCTTGCTCAGGTCCTTGCAGAGATCTGTCAGCGTTTCAGTTCTGCGGACAGTCACAGGATCGCGCGGTTCAGGAGCCTTGGCCCTTTCCGGAGTGATAGCCTCCTTGATCGTCGCGAAAGCGGTAGAAATCGCATTTCCAATCTTGGAGAACATCGACTTCAACCCATCGCCGATGCCCTTGAAAAAGCTCTTTACCCCGTCCAGGCGACTCCGGACCGCACCATCCTGACGCGGCGTGTCGGCTGCATCGCCCTTGTCGACCGGGGTCTTGCCGCCAAGGTCGAAATCCGCGTTCAGTTCATCGTTGAGGAAGGCCATCATGGACTCGGCGGTCCACTTCGGCATCTTGGTTTCTCGGGGGGTTTCCGCCCCGCCAAAACCAGGTGTCGGATTCATCCGCGGGGTCTTGTCTACGATCGCCACCTTACCAACTCCCCTGCTGTGTCATGCCCCGAGCACCGTAGACCGCACCCCCGGTCGGCAGTGTGCCCTTTGACATAGGTTCCAATGGGTCAGACCCGCATAAGTGTCTCGGACATCACATCCGCCGTGCTTTTCCGGACAGCCACCTCGGCGCGGAGGCGGTCGAAACCTTCAAGGCGCAGCTGCAATCCTTCCCGCACGATCGCCATGACGGCCGTCGTCAGCGAGGCGGCATCGTGGTGCGCGGTGTTGATCCGGCCGCAATACACGACCCGGTCCATTCCGGGTTCAAGGGAAAGCCGTCCCCGCCGCAGGCCCAGATTTGCGGCAAGCATGGCTTCCATCAGGTCCGTCGTCAGGCGCAACTCGCCTTCGCCCAGCCGGATCTGAAGCTCGATCTCGGTTTCGCCGACGATCTGGAAATAGACGGACAGCTGGTTGAAGAACACCAGCTCGAAAGCACCTGCGGCATTGGGCGTCAGATCGTTCACGCCAACCGATCGACCGATGCTCTGCACCGCGTCATGCATGTAATTGATTGTCATGGTGTCCCCGTCAGGATGTGATTTCGCGCAGCAGGTCGGTGAGCTTGTTCAGCGCATTCGACCCCAACTCGTAATTGCGGTTCTTCTGCTGGCTGAGACGGTTGATCTCATCCATCCGCAATTGGCTGTCCTGACCGATGATCTTCGTCGCCTCGCCCAGATTGATAGCCAGGGCGTCCCAGACCGATTTCGGATGGGCAACCAGCAATCCGCCCGCCGCGATATCCATGGTCGGGCGGAAGCCGCCGGGGTTTGCTGGATCCGTCTTCTGCGCTTCGATCGGATGATAGGACGTGTTGCCGACGGCCGACGCGATCCGGTCGAACATCGACGCGATGCGCAACTGCTCGGGCTCAAGCTGCGAGACCAGGTTGAGTTTCATCAGGGCCAGCTTCTCGGGCGGGGGCGTCTCCGTCCCGCTGGCAGCAGGCTGCGGGCTGAACTTGTTGAGCGTCTGGTTCAGCAGTTCCTGCATCTTGGAATAATCTTCAAGCAGTTTGGTCTGCTGCTGGATATCCTCAGACTTGATCTGCGCTTCCGCCTCGGCCTCGTAATTGTCGAAGGTCTGCAGAACGAAGATCAGGTTCGGCCCGTCGAGAAACCGCTGCCGGCTGGTCCCATCGAGGCTCCGGCCGTAAATATCGGTGGCCTGAGCCCTGAGGAAGCTGCCCAGATCGGAATAGCTGCTATCGGCAAGCCGCGCCGCGTCCAGAAGCTGCTGGGTTGTCATCAGACGCCCGGTAATCGGCTCGAACACGGTGCCTGTCATGGTCACGTACGCGCGCGACAGGGCGATCTGGAACAGCTGGCTTTCCATCTCGATGAAGATGTTGAGGCCCCTCGCCATGGTCGGCAAGGCCTGGTTGCCATCCACCGCGTTTACGCCGCCAATCAGGCCGGAACCCGTGGGCGTTTCCGGGGAAACTGCGAAATACTGCCGGATCCGGTCGAACCGCTGGTTCAGGTCGCGGAGGAAATCCGAGATACGATTGTCATGGAACAGAGCCATCCCCTCAAGCCGCAGCTTATAGAGGTTCAGCTGCTCGACGAAGAGATGCGGATAATTCGCGATCCTCACTGCGGGATCAAACAGGAATTTCTCAAGGAAGGTATCCCGGCCCGCCGGATCGTAATCCGTTGCGGCCGTGATCCGGTCGATCACGGCCTGCACCTGCGCCAGGTACTCTGCGCGGACCGCCTCGACGGTTTCACCGGCACGCGGACGCAGCATGAGAAGGTCTTTCTGGGCCGCGAACAGGTCAACCGGGTTGTCGGCGGCCGGCAGGTCCGGGTTGCGCAATGGAACTGCCAGGACCTGCTGGTCGGCAAGCGGCATGGTGACGATGTCCGTGGGCCGCAGCGCCTGGATATTGTAGATCGTCCGCCCGTCCTGGCCCAACAGGAAGGTGGGACCATTGGCGAAGCTGACGTAGCGCACGGTCGTCGTCCCCTCGGGCAGGGGCGAGGGCACCGGCACGCCGGGATCGGGCGAATAGCCGGTGCTCCCACGCTCAAGGATATAGTCCACCTGATGACGTGAGTGCCAGGACATGAACTGGGCCACGGTGGCGGTCGCAAAATCCGGTCGGTCAGGAAACGGGCTTGGCTGTGGGAAGACCAGGCCCGCATCGATCCAGACTTGCGGATTGGTGTAGTCCACCCCGGCCGAGCCCGGCAGGATGTGGTAGGGTTGGGTATAGGCGTCGCCGGGCGTCGGTTGGATCAGATTGGTGCCACCCGGGCCGTATGTGGTCCAGAACGTGTCGACAGGCATCGGTTACATCCGGCCGATCATCATCAGCATGTCGTTCATCTTTCGCAGGGCGTTGTTGCCCAGCTCGAAGTGCCGGTTCTGCGCCTTGGTGGCGCTTTCGATCTCGTTCTGCTTGAGCTGGTTCTGCTGGTTCAGGATAGTGATGGTATTCGAGATCGCAGTCTGGAACTGGTCGAATGCATTCTTGGAGTAAAGCTTAAGCGACCCGGCGCCGTCTTCGCTTTGATCGATCAGATCGAAGGACGGTCGGGTGGCACCAAAAAGCTCTTCAATCGGATGGCCGCGCGTCGACGTTCCGGCCCACGGTTCGTCGGCGAACATGGCAAAGGCCAGCATTTGCTGCTCGGACAGCTTACCAGTCACATCTCCCTTGTGTTCGCGGTCCACGCCGTTGTCTTCAACACGTTGATAGTAGTCGCGGAACATGCTGGCGAGTGGATCGGTGGTGGACCGCGTCAGGACAGACCAATGGTACTTCGGATTGTAATCAGAGCGGATCGTCGAGGTGGTCGAGCTGTATGACTCGTCATAATTGTTGAAGTTCAGCAAGTCATTCTTGTCGACAGACGTCTTCAGCGCCTGATCCTCGTCCACGCTGCCATCGGGCTTGACGCCGATATTCATGAACCGACGCTTGTCGTCATTCTTGCTTGTGTCAAAGACGGAGATGGTCGTGGTCAGCATCTGCTGCATCACGTTGTAATGCTCTAGCAGCTTGTGAAGCTGCCGGAAGGTTTCAGTGCCTGCATCGACCAGTCCCTCGTTTTCGCCCTCGTACAGCAGCTGGAGTTGATAGATCAGATTTGGAACATCCAGATTGGGATCGCGGTAGGCGGAATTCTGAACGATCAACTCCCGGCGCTGCTTCATCGCCAGGATCTGTTCTTCGGCGCGCAGGAAAGCCTGGATGCCGGAATCGATCGTCGCCCCGTTGTCCAGGCTGTTTACATTCGTCTTGACCAGGGTCGACGTCGACACCGTCCGGATACCGTAATCCAGACCCAAACCCGGGGTTCTTTGTTGTTCCAGCGTCCCCGTCACTGTCACATTCGCTTGCCGGGGCGCACGCACGAACGCATCGACCACCTTGAACCGATCATAGATCTCACGAGCCTCGGCCTGAATGCGCTCCGCGTTGAACGCGGTGGACGCCGCCACCTGATTGACGAGCATCGCGAGTTGGCTCGTGAAAAGCGCCTTTTGGGCCGCCGTCAAGGACGAGGCGTTTATCAGTGCAATCCTCCCCTCCAGCGTTGCCTCGGATGGGACGCCGACCGTGCCGATGACAGCCGCCCGAGATGTAGCATCTGTCTGCAGGCCAAGACGGGACAGATGCCCAGACAAAATCAGATTAGGCTGGAAGCGCGTCTTTTCGGAGGGTGTCAGAGTTACATAGTCGGACAGAGTCAACCCCAGCAGGTTCACCGGGCGATTCTTGTCATCCAGCATGTAGATCGCGGCGAAGTTCGGGCTGGTCCCGATCGTGTATGCCGGCGGATTGGCACCATTCGACTTCAATACGATATACTCGGCCTGGAACGCAGAGTGCCAATTCGTGAAATCCGGCGGGTTGTCGGCCAGGGTGCGGCTCCCCCCCGACGTATTCCAGAAGGATGCGGGGTATCTGCTGTAATCGATCTGACCGGTTCGCGGGTCGATCGCCAGGGACTGCCGCACGCCGTTGATCTCGGTCACGCCGTCATAGACCGGATAAACGGCACGCGCCGATGTGGCATAGCCCGATGGGATGGCGCCCGCAGCCGAGCCCGGGAGGGGGATCGATGTGGTCGTGGGCGGATTCGGATCCTGCTGGGAACCGGGCGTATCATGCTGCAGCACGCCGGCCCCATTATTCATCCCGGTCCACGAAGAATTTTCTACGATCGCCATCCTCGTCTCCCTGTCCTTAAAGCCGCAGCACGCTGCGACGCGGCCGGGCGTCGGCGTCTTCGCCGCCGGCCATGAAATCGTCCCCCGAGGGGCCAGACGCAGCAGCGGCGCGCGTCACCTCGGACGAGCTGCTGCGCGGCGCGACGTGTCGAGGCGCCTCGACAGGTCGCCCTTCAGCAATCGCGCGGAGTTCGGCTACATATTCGGCCTTGCGCAGGACGTAGTCGGCCAAGTCGTCGGTCCGGGCATCAACGTCTGCCAGGGTCTCGGACCGGAGGATCCGCTCGACCAGCAACTCGGCCTCGATGTCGCCCCTCAGGAAGGGATGTGTTGCCAGCTGTGTGAGAACCGCCTGCATCTGGCGGAACAGAGTGGACCAATCCTCGGGTCGGACGCGCGCCCGTTCGCGGGCGATCCGCTCCAGCCCCTCCTGCACCGCCCGCATTGCCCGCTGGGCATCCGTTTGCGTTGCGCTGTCTTGGGTCGTTTCCACCATCCGGCCGCCTCAGATCACCAGAGCCAGACGGCCGGACGGGCCCGGCATCTGGGGCAGCGTCGCCCCCTCGCCTTGGGCCAGTTGGTCCAGCGCGCCCCGCAGAAGCGTCAGCCCCGCCGCCAACCCGGCGGCGCGGTTCAGCACCAGATCGGCATCGCCCTCTCCCGGAGGCAAGGCGGTTTCCAGGGCCCGCCGGATCAAGTCCATCGCATCAGGACGCCCCTGCCCCTCTGCCGGTGGGATGGCCTGGCCGTCGCGCATCCGAGCCGCAGGCGTCGTATCCAGCGCAGCGACAGCCACCGGCTGCTGAATACCCCCCTGCACGGCTTGGCGGATCAACGTCAGGACGCCGATCATGGCGGCAGGATCCATATTGCCCGGCGAAAGATCTTCCGTGGTCCGCGGCGGCTCCATCGGAGGCTCCGCGCGGCCGGCATTGCGGTTCGCCTGATCGGGTCGGTCCTTCACGGCTGTGTCGACAGATGGGACGGCGGGTTCGGCGGTCGGATCCTGCTCCAGGGTCTTGCGGGCAGTCTCCACCGCTCCTAGCCGCGTTGCCTGATCGGCGAACTTGTCGACCACCTCGGACACCGCCCTGTCGATGACACTCTGGCCTGGCGAGGTTTCAAAAGAGGCCCGGCCCATGGCTCCGATCGTATGCAGGGCCAGATCAACGGTGAAAGGTATCAGCACAAGAGCAAAAGCGTTCAGCAGTGTTGTCGCCGCGTTCTTCTTGCCTTCGCTTTCACGCTTGGACGCTTGTGCGGCAGAGCGGTCCCGCTCAAGCGCGGCGATCTCATCGGTTAGCACCCTGATCTCGCCGCTCAACCTTGACATCTCGCCATCAAGATAGGCGTTCCTGCTAGACAATTGTGCATTCTGCGTTTGAAGTGCACTGATCTCACCAGTCAGACTGGCTGCCCTTTGCGTCAGGTCGCGACATTCTGCGCCGCCGGAGTTAAGAGCGCATGCGGCCGCGCGGGCTGGCTCGATGGTGGCAAGTTGACCGGCAAGGGTGACGATCCTTGCTTCATTCTCCGCAATGGTTGCCGAATTGGCGGCTTTCTCATCTCTGTACTGGTCGTACAAGGCCTGAAGCGCATTCTTTTCGGCGGTCTTCTGATTGATCTGCTCGGTCTTCTGATTGATGATGGCTTCCTGCTTCCTGATATTTGCGTCCTCGGCGATGATGATCGATCCGAGGGTCGCAAAAACGGCCAGGTTGCCGATGGCTGCGGTGAGGCTGGTTGACCGTTTGGCATCCTCGGCCGCCTCGGCGTAATCGCGCGCCCGCTCGGCCTGAACCCCGTATTTGGTGGCGATCTCGGCGAAGATTGCCTCGATATCGCCGTGGTTCCGCGGTGCCCCAAGGCCAAGGGCACTGACCCCGCCCTGGGTCGTGAGAGTCTCAAGAAAGACCGGGGCGGACCGAGCGGGCGCTTCAGCGGCCGGAGCATCGGAGGTCGTTCCAGTCGCCTGGAGGCTGGAGAGCAGGCTGCTCGTGATGTTGCTGATTGAAGGCATGACACCCCTCCATTTCGCGACACAGTAGCCAGCGGCGGCGCGTCCGGCCTGTACCAAATGATACGCTCCGACGACAAATTGGATAGGCTTGACTGCAATTTCGATAGTTGTCAGCTGCCAAGTTTGCAGCGTAGAACACGGCAACCCAACTACGATGTGCACTGCCTTGGATGAGCCGCTTCCCCAGCTGATCGAGGACATCCTCGGCGTTTCGGCACCCACTGCTGCGGCTTTAGCGCAGCGCGCCGTCCGTCAGCAGGTGCCGGGCAATGCGGTCGTCTATTACCAGGACGACCCTACCAGCCATATCTACATGCTGGTCAGGGGCTATATCCGCCTGTCCTACATCAGCGAGAATGGCATCGTCACCCTGCTGTCCATGGCGACGCCGGGGCAGACGTTCGGGGAAAGCGGCTCGCTTGAAGGACTTGTGCATTGCGACACGGCCTTCACCGTCGGCCCGACCGAAATCGTGATGCTGGATTGCGCGGCCATGCGGGACGGTACCGCCACTGCGGCCGAGCTTGAACGCTGCATGGCCCGTATCCTTGCTCGGCGCTGGCGGATGCATGTCGATTTCACCCGGGCGCTTTATCTGCCTAACCTGAACCTGCGGCTCAGTCATGCGCTGCTTCGCCTGCTCGACGATATGGGCAACAGCATCAAGTACAAAGGCCGCATGGTCGGTTGCCTCGGCCCGGTGATCACCCAGCGCGACCTGGGATCCATGGCGCGGGGCACGCGCGAGAACGTCAACAAGACGCTGCGAGCCTGGGAAAACGACGGCATCATCGCCCTGGTCGACCGGCATATCCTGATCCTCGACCGCGAGGCGCTGGAGAACGTCGCCCGCGCACCCTAGCGGGTCGCCGTGTTGAGTGCTGTTTAATACACCGTCTGAAAGCCGATCCGACAGAGTATGCGGTCGGAGTAGAAAGCGCGAAGATCATGTACGGATTCACGGATCTGGAGGAAAAGCTGGCGGGACCAGAGGGGGGCGCGGTGCTGCAGTCCTCTCTCCAAACGTTGCGCGCAATTGCCGCCGAGATGCGGGAGGGCATTGCCAGCGGCCTGTCGCGTGATGACTACGCGCAGGCGGAAAAGCTATTGGCCGCTGTTTCAGCCGCTGAAAAGATATTGTTGAAACCCGTCAAACTGAAGGGAGCTTGACGATGACGACCACCACTTACATGAACATCAGCGGTACGGCGAGCAACGGCACCGGCACGACCGCGCCGAACGCCACTCCCGCATCCGGCACCGGCCTGTTTGCCGAGCGCGATGGTTTCGACCTGATCTGGCGCCAGGAATACCTGCAGAACCAGATCGCCGGGATTGAGGACGACATCCGCCAAATCGAGCAGAACGCCAACCTCTCGGACACCGAGAAGATGTATGCGATGCAGATGGCGATGAACACCTGGTCGGCGGTGACAAACCTGCGCAACAACGTGCTCAAGACGGTTGCCGACACGCTGAAAACCATCGTCCGGAACGTCGCCTGACGGCAGATCCTGCAGCTCCCGAAGCCATGGGCGGTCGCGCTATTGGCGCGGCTGCCCTTTTGCATTGACCTGTAACGGAACACGGATCGGCATTCTCAGATGGACGGGCCAGACGAACTGCCAAGCTCCGCATTGGTCCTGCCCGTCATCCAGACGGTCCCCTCCAGCGCCCTGCCGCCGCTGGAGCGCGATTATCTGATGATCGCGCTTTTCGTCCGGATCCAGCACCTGCGCTTTGCGGAGGCTGACATACTGATCCGCGCGCTACTTACGGCGGGGGAGGTCACGCCTGACCTGCTGTTCGCGAAAGCCGTGGTCGAGAACGCGATGGGAGCGCATGAAGCAGCGCTTTCCACGGTGCGACAGCTTGAACAGCTCTCGCCCGCCATGGCGGAGGCCAAAACCAAGGCTACCCGTCGCGCCAGGATGCGCGCCTATATCAAGGCCCGGGCCAGCTTTGCCCTGACCGGAGAGTTGGACGACGAAGCGCGCGCCGCCCTGGATTTCTACCTGCGCCACGGAAGCCGTAAAAGGTCGGGCGATACCTGACGCGGCACCCGCCACGACCGCTGTGCAATTTGGTGAGCCCTCGCTCGACCTGGCCCTTATCAACATGGCGCAGCTGGGCCGATTAAGACCCGCTTTGTGACCGAAGGCAGCCAGTGTCCGAACGGCCCGGCCTTCGAGGCCAAAGCATTGACCCGCGCCTGAGGGGCAACCATGGCCGTCACGCCGCTCAATACGATCAGCTGAGGATCGTCCGTCACCCGGCCGGGCCGACAGGCTGTGTCGCACGACACCGGCGTCCTTCGAATTGGCTGCCATGTTCTAGCTGTCGGAAAAAACAGGAGTTTCCCATGCGCCAGACCTTGCAGACTGCCCTTGACGAGCTGTCGCGCGATCTGGGCCTTGATGGCCTTACGCTGTCGCCTGACGGCGAGACAGCGATCCGGATCGAAGATGTCGAGATCGGGATCACCCTGATGCCGGCGCTCGGCCAGGTTCACTTCTTGTCGATTATTGGCGACATGCCTGACACGGACGGGAAAGAGCTGTCGCAGGTCCTGCTCGCAGCCAATCACATGGGCGCCATGACCAGCGGGGCGTCCATCGGGTATGACGCCGAAGCCGACCTCATCACGCTGAACCTCTTCCTCCCGGTGGCACAGGTCACGAAGGATGCCCTCGCCTCGGCGCTTGAGCGGATGGCGAACGTGACCGCGGGGTGGCGCAGCAACCTTCCCACCCTGCGCGAGATCGACGCCGCCGCCGCCCCCGCTGCGCCGAACAGCGCGTCGGGTGGCGAAAGCTGGCTGCGGCTGTAAGGAGACCGGGCAGATGAGAATCGACGCCTTCAAATCCCTGATCCAGCAGGGCGCAACTGGACGGATCAGCGCCAGCGGCAACGACGATCAGGTGCAAAGCGCCTCGCAACGCCTGGGCGGCAAGGCCGTCGGCGTGGTCAAGGACTTCTTCGCCCGCTTCAGCTCGGCCGGACGCATGGCCCAGCAGCAAGAGAACCAGGCCGTCAACCAGCAGCTGCGCCAGGCTCTGGTCGCCTCCTATGGCGACCGTGTCCCGGCAAAGCTCCTCGACAAGCTGCAGAACAACCCGACGAAGCCGATCACCGTCAGCGACGTGCGCAAGGTGATCGATCAGATCGAGACCTCGCGCCCCACGGCCGTGACCGTGTCGCTGCCCGGCAGCGGAACCCGGGTGGAGCTGTCGCCGTCGACCTTCCCGCGTGCGGCGCTAAGCAAGATTCCGGATTTGCAGGGTCTGGTGCAGCAGAAGATCGACCGTGGCCATGATCTGGTGACGGGCCTTCTGGACGGGACCCGCGGCCTTGACCCGGCGGCGACGCAGCAGGATGTGACCGATATCGCCTGGTTCCTGCACATCACCGCCGAAGCCAAGAACGGAGATCCGTTCAGCTCGGGTGCGCTGACCGTGAGCGACGGCAATCAGACGCTGCGCAAGTTCCTCGACAGCTGCCCGGAAAGCTACCAGCGCGCCTCGTCGCATATCGGCGGGTTCAAGGAAAGCGCTGGAGGTCAACACCGCGGGATCGACATTCCCAAGGGTCAGGGCGTCGACAGCTTGCTGCCGCATGGCCGCACCACGATGCTTTACGGGTCCATGATCGCCAATGACAGCACGCCGATCCCGGACACGATGCTCTTCTTCAAGCTGGAAAGCCACGGTTGCCGCCTGTCCGCACCGAAGGAGTCGGTGCGGGATGCCGATCATCAGGACCGGCCGGTCCGACTGGGACACGACATCAGCGACTTCATCGGCCACGCGCTGAGCTTCATCAGCGGGATCAAGGCGCGCAGCTCCGGCGAACATGCCGCGGACAGCCGGAAAGAGCGTCTGCCTGCCGATATCAAGAAGGCCTTCAAGGAACTGGTTGATGCAGCGCCTCCGGGCCTGCGTGACGTGTTGATGAAGAACGACCCGATGGCAAAGGCAGCCGGGATCCGGGTCATGATGGCGAATGTCGACGAGGCGCGCCGTCTTCAGGACGACAACCGGGATCAGATGGGCATGTTCAACGTCGATCTGAACACGGGTACCTCGTCCTCGGTCTATGACCCGGCCATGCACACGGGCACCAACTTCCTCGTACCGACGGCGTTTGAGACCATGGTGACTGATCGCTACGGCAATGGCCCGGACCTGAAGTACCGGATTGGCAACGAGATCATCCTGCTTCGAAATGAGCTGGGTTAGGCCCGTTCGGCCTTCCTGAAATTCAAGCGGCCGCCCGATCCCCTTGGGCGGCCGAACGTCTTTGCCGACCCAGGATCAGCGTAACGCCGCCTCGATATTGCCGCCATCGACCGTCATGACGTGTCCCGTGGTCCGTTCGGCGCGGGCCAGCATCACGAAAGCCTCGGCCACATGCCGCGCCTCGACCTCGGCGCGCAGCAGGTTGCCGGCCATGTAGGTCGCCTCGTCCACCCCCCGCGCCGCCGACCGCGCGGCGATCATGTCGGACGACAGAAGGCCCGATCGGATGCGGTCCGCGTTGACACCGTTCACCCGGATCCCCTCGGCACCCAGTTCCAGTGCCAGTTGGCGGATGAGGAAGAAGGTCGTGGCCTTGGGCAGTCCATAGGCGGCAAACCCCTTGCCCGGGTTCACCGCCTGTTTTGACACGTTGAACAGGATCTGCCCCGGCTCGACCCCGCGCGCTCCACGGCCAGCGGCTTGCGACTGGAACTTCGCGATGGCCGCCTGCGAGAAGGCCAGATGCGCGAAGAAATTAAGCTCGAAGCTGTCGCGCAACGCCCGGTCGTCCAGCGTGGCCACATCGCCCGTCACAGCCGCCCCCGCATTCGACAGGAGGATGTCGATCCCCCCGAACCGGGCCACACAAGCCTCGACCGCGCAGGCGGCGGCACCGGGCGCGGTGATGTCGCAGCCATGCGCGGCGTGATCCCCGCCAAGGCTCGCCCGAGCCTTGTCCAGCGCCTCACCCGGCCGGTCGACAAGGAACAGGGTCGCGCCCTGCGACGCGAAGGCCCGCGCCGAAGCGAGGCCGATGGCCCCTGCCCCGCCCGTCACCAGCACCACACGGCCTTGCAGGGGCGGTGCCTTGCCGCTGCCCAGCTTTGCCTGCTCCAGAGACCAGTATTCCATGTCGAAGAGGTCCTGCGACCCGATCGGACGGAAGCTGCCCACCGCCTCGGCATCAGCGCGGACCCGGGCCGACTGGCAGCCGATGTCGGCCGCGATCCGAGCGGAGGCGGCAGTCGCACCTACACCCACGATCCCCGCCCCTTCCAGCCAGACCAACCCCGGCATGGGCGAGAGCATCGTCTTCGGCTCGGCGGCCAGCGGCGCATGGGTGTCGAAATAGGCGCGGTAGCGGTCGGCGTAGGCAGCCACAGCGGTCCGCATCGCCTCGGGCTCCTGATCGGCAAGCCGCAGCACCAGAGGCTCGGCCTTGGTGCGGATCACATGATCCGGCGTCGCGACCCCGCGTGTCGCCAGATCCTCCAGGTCGGGACGTGCAACGAACCCGCGCTCGACCTCACCCGATCGAAGATCGAGGACCGGCAGATGCGCCGTCTCGGGCAGAACCGAGGCCAGCGCCCCGCGCAACCCAGACAGCACCGGCGCGAGCCGATCCGCGGGCACAGCAGCGGCAGGCACCAGCGGCGCGGGGCGGCGGTCGGCCAGCCAGGCCTCCACCAGGTTGGTATGTTCGACGATCCGGTCATAGCTCGATTTCGCGTCCGGTCCCCAAGCGAAATGGCCGTGGTTGACCAGCAAGAGCCCCTCGGCCGACGGGTTCCGGTCAAAGGCATCCGCTGCCGCCTTGGCCAGCGCAAAGCCCGGCATCACGTAGGGGACAAGCGTAAGCCGCTCGCCAAACAGCTCCCGCGTGGCCGACGCCACCTCGGGCAGGTTCGCCAGCACCAGGAAGGCCGTCGCATGGGTATGGTCCACCACCTTGTGCGGGATCCAGGCATGAAGCAGCGTCTCGACCGAGGGGTTCGGGGCCGAGGGGTCCAGAAGGTTGAGCCGCTGGACATTGACCATCGCCTCGTCAGACAGCGCGGGCAGACTGCGGAGCCGCATCAGGGGCGCCATCCGCACTGCCGGCAGGCCCTTTGCCTCGATCGTCGCCAGGTCCCAGCCCGAGCCCTTGATATGGAGAACCTCGACTTCCTCGCCGAACACATCCAGCGCCGTGGACTTGAGCGAGGTATTGCCACCGCCATGCATCACGAGGTCCGGATCACGCCCGATCAGCCGGGAGGTCAGCACCCGCAGAGCCAGATCGCGCGCCCGTGGATCGGGACCCGCGGCGGCCAGAAACGCCTCGGCTTCGGCATCGGTCCAGCGGTTGGCGATCATCGGCTTCTCCTGCTAAGGCTTGGGCAAAGGGGGGCCGGAACACGGCTCCACTTGGAATTTCTACTTTTGTCAAATATCATTGTCAAAGGTCGAATATGAGGCTGGGATGGCTGGACTGACACGGCGGCGCAATCTGGCACAGGTTAGCGGCGAGAATGCCGTGATCCAGGTTGCGTGGATGTATTACCAGGACGGACGCAACCAGCAGGAGATCGCGGAGACCTTGGGGATTTCCCGCGCGACGGTGGTCAACTATCTGCAAGAAGCGCGGGAGAAGGGCCTCATCCGCATCACACTTGCGGCACCCGCCTTCACCACCCACCGCCTTGCGCTGGAGTTGAATGAAAGGTTCGGCCTGCGGGGTGCCTATGTCGTCCCCGATGAGGGGTTGACGACCGAGGAGGCTTTCCTCCGCGTCGTGCGCGGGGCGGCGAACTGGCTCCCGGACCTGATCGCGCCGGGCGACCGGCTGGGCGTGGCTTGGGGCCGGACGGTCTACGAACTCGCCGAAATGGTGGAGCCCACCCCGGTCGAGCACCTCGCCATCCTGCAACTGGTTGGCTCTATGGCCACTCCCTACGGCTTCACCGCCGAGGCCTGTTCGACCCGCCTTGCCCAGCGGCTTGGGGCGCGCTGCCTCAACCTGCACGCACCTGCCATCGTCAGCCGTGCAACCCTTGCGGCCGAACTGCGCGACGAACCGATCCTCAAGGCCCAGCTCGACCAGCTGGAGACGGTGAACAAGCTCCTCTTTTCGGTCGGCACCGCCACTTCGGAAAGCCACATCGTCCTGAGCGGCCTCGCCACGCATGAAGACCTCGACTGGTATGTTCAGCGCGGCGCAGTCGGCGTCATCTGCGGCCGCTTCATCGACGCAGAAGGCCACCAGCTTCCCGGTCCGATGGAGGACCGGATGATCGGCGTCCCCCTCCCCCGGCTGGTAGGGCTGGAGATGGGCATCCTCATCACCCCCGGCCTCGACAAGATCGAGGCGACGCGGGCGGCGATCCGGGGGGGCTATGTGACCCACCTGATCACCGGCACGACGGTGGCCGAGGCGCTGCTGGCCGTCTCCTAGCCCTGGGCGGACGCCTTCAGGTCGCCGAACATGGCCGCCATGCCGTCACCCGTCGCAGGGCAAAGCCCACGCTCGGTCAGAAGGCCGGTCACCAGTTCGGCCGGGGTCACATCGAAGGCCGGGTTGCGCGCGCCGGTCCCGTCCGGGGAAATCTGCACCGAGACAATCCCGCCATCCGCGCTGCGGCCCTGGACCATGGTGACCTCGGCCCCGCTGCGTTCTTCGATCGGGATTTCCTTCACGCCGTCCTGCACCCGCCAGTCGATCGTGGGCGAGGGCAGCGCGACGTAGAAGGGTACGCCATTGGCCATGGCCGCCAGCGCCTTGAGATATGTGCCGATCTTGTTGCACACATCCCCGCGCGCGGTGGTGCGGTCGGTGCCGACGATGACCATGTCGACCTCGCCATGCTGCATCAGATGGCCCCCTGCGTTATCCACGATCAGGTCATGGCTGATGCCGTGGCTGTTCAACTCCCACGCGGTAAGCTGCGCGCCCTGGTTGCGGGGGCGGGTCTCGTCGACGAAGACATGCACCGGGATGCCGGCCGCATCGGCATGGTAGATCGGGCTGGTGGCGGTGCCCCAGTCGACGGTGGCAAGCCAGCCCGCGTTACAATGGGTCAGGATGTTCACCGGCTTGCCCGGCTTCCGAGCAGCGATCTGGCGGATGATCTCCAGCCCGTGCAGGCCGATCTGGCGGTTGATCTCGACATCCTCGTCGCAGATTTCCGCCGCCCGCGACGCCGCGGCTGCAGCCCGTGCCCCTGGAGGGAGTGGCGCCAGGACCCGCCGCATTTCATCCAGCGCCCAACGGAGGTTGATCGCCGTCGGTCGCGTTTCGTGCAGGATCTCCCAGGTCTCGGCCAGCGAAGCGTCGGACGGGTCCTCGGCCATCTGCACCGCCACGCCCCAGGCGGCGGTGGCCCCGATCAAGGGCGCGCCGCGCACCCACATGTCGCGGATCGCGGTGGCGAATTCGGCACGGTTACGCAGCGGGACGACGCGCAGTTCATGCGGCAGCCAGCGCTGATCGATCACCTGCACCACGCCCCCGGCGTCCTGCCAGATCGTGCGATAGGGGGTTCCGTTGATCTTCACAGGTGATCCTCCTTGTCCATCCGCCGCGCCATGGCCGTGACCGTGCCGATCCCCGGCATCGCCCCAGCACCCAGCATCAGCTGCCGCCCCATCGCCAGTGCCCGTGCCTCGCAGGCGGCGCGGCGGCCCTCATCCTCGATCCGCTCGAAATCGGCGTTATGCGCGAGGCCAAGGATGCGGCGGTGCATCTCGATCCCGCAGAAGCCAAGAGTATCCACCCAGATCCGGCCCAGAAGATCGGCCAGCGCCTGCTCGGCCGCCAGCCCGTGACCCTGATCCTCGTACAGGCTGGCCTGATACAGGATGCCCCGCCGTTCGGTCCGCCAAAGGTGACTGAACTCGGCCACGAAGACCTGCCAGATCGTCTTTACCACCGACAGAAGCCAGTCCTGATGCGCTACTCGGTCACCGGGCGTCATCTCGTGCCCCCGCTGGCTGAAATGCGCCATCAGGAAGTTGGCGATCAGCATCCCCACGTCAAATCCGATCGGCCCATACGTGGCGAACTCCGGGTCGATCACCTTGGCCTCGGTGTCCGTGACCATGATCGAGCCGGTGTGCAGATCGCCATGCAGCATGGTCTCGGCCCGGCTGGTGAAGGCCAGCTTCAGGTGCTGCGCCGCGACCTTCAGCGACAGGTCTCCCCGCAGCCTCGCCACGATACCTTCAAGCCCCGGCGTGTGCCGGTTCATCGGCGCGTCGAAGTAGGGGTCCGAGAACACCAGATTCTCGGTGATGTCGCAAAGCTCCACATTGCCCGCGAAGAGCGCAAGGTCCGCCTTCCGCTCGGCCGTCGGCATCGACAGGTCCGAGCCCCGGAACAGCGTCCGCGCGCAGAACTCGCCCAGCCGCTGGCCCAGACCCTCCACGCGCCGTCCGGCGATCAGCGCCTGACGCAGGATCACATGCGGCGTGAGGAACTCCATCACCACGATGGCCTGCGCCTCATCGAAGTACCAGACTGCGGGGACCGAGCCGGGATCCCGCGCCTCCTGCCGGATCAGGGCGTTGTATTCGAAGAACGACCGTTTCAGCGGCAGGGGCCAGCTTTCACCAACCAGCCGGACGTAGGGCAACGCCTGCTTGACCACCGCCTGCCCCGCACTGCCCGTGACAATGAAGACAAGGTTCAGGTTCCCGTCCCCCACCTCGCGCACCTGCCAACTCTCGGCCGGACCCACGCGGTCGCGCAGCACCTCCAGCGCCCCCAGCCGGCTCGGCAGACTGTCCGGCGATAGCGCGACATAGCCCTGCGCGGTCATGCGGTTTCCTCCTCCTTGCGGATCTCTCAAGGAAAGAATTTCCAAAATTCCGGCATATGTCAAATGGTATTGACAAATGATGAAGCAACGGTAGCGTGAGATGGGGGAGCAATGACCACATGACGTCGCAAGCCATCACAATCCGCGGGTTGACCAAGGCTTTCGGCCGAAACGCCGTGTTGCGCGGGGTAGACCTCGACCTGCCAGCGGGCCGGGTCACGGTGCTGATGGGCGCCAACGGCGCGGGCAAGTCGACGCTGGTCAAGGTGCTTTGTGGTGTCCATTCCGCCGATGCGGGCGAAGTTCGGCTGGACGGGATGCCGTTCGCCCCCGCGGGGCCTGCGGCCGCCTTGCGGTCGGGCGTGGTGACCGTACACCAGAACATCAACGATGGCGTGGTTCCCGATCTGGACGTGGCCTCGAATCTCCTTCTGGACGCCCTGGCCGAGGGCGGCGGTCTCTTCCTGAATCGCCGCAGGATGCGCGCGGATGCCCGCCGCATCGCCGCCGCCGTGGGACTGGAGATCGACGTGACACGTCCCGTCGCGGGCCTGTCCCTTGCCGATCGCCAACTCGTCGCCATCGCCCGCGCAATGGCGCATCGGCCCCGGCTGCTAATTCTGGACGAACCAACGTCTTCCCTCTCGCTTGCCGAAGCGCAGCGGCTCTTTGCCCTGATCGACCGCCTCCGCGCCGAAGGCGTGGCGATCCTCTACATCTCGCATCGCATGTCCGACATCCGGCGTTTGGCTGACCGGATCGTCTCGATGCGCGACGGTCAGGTCTCGGGCCTATTTGAAGGGCCGGAGCTTGACTATTCCGGTGCCGTTCGCGCCATGCTGGGCCATGAGATTACCGAGGTCGACATCACCATCCCGCCCCGCGGCGCGGTGATGCTTCAGGCGCGCGGGCTCTGCCTCAAACCTGAGGCGCGGCCGTTCGACCTGACTCTGCACAAGAATGAGGTGGTGGCGATCACCGGCTTGGTCGGCTCGGGCAAATCGGCGCTGGCCTCGGCGCTGTTCGGGCTGGAAGCTCCGATCAGCGGCGAGATGCGGCTGGACGGCATGCCCTTCCGCCCGACAAACGCCGGTCAGGCCGTGGCGGCCGGGGTGTTCCTGGCTGCGAAGGACCGGCTTATCAATGCGGTCATCCCCGGTTTCGACATCCAGCAGAATCTCACCCTGCCCTTCACCGCCCGCCATTCCGGCCCCCTGTCCCTTATCCGCCGCGCGGCGGAACGTGCGGCGGCTGAACGCGCCATTGCCGCGATGGGCGTGGTCTGCCAAGGCCCGCGGGACGGCATCCTCACGCTTTCCGGCGGCAACCAGCAGAAGGTCGTCGTCGGCCGCTGGATGGCCGAGGCAAGCCGCCTTCTGATCCTGGATGAGCCCTTCCAGGGCGTCGACATCCAGGCCCGCCGTGATATCGGCCGCCGCATCCGCGCCAGCGCCGCCGAACGCGCGACCCTGGTCCTCTGCGCCGAGATCGACGAGGCGCTGGAAGTCGCCGACCGCATCCTCGTGATGAGCGAGCACACCATCGTCGGCGACCACCGGAACGAAAGCATCGACCTCGCCCGCCTGATGGCCGAGGTCTCCGGCGCAGCCGACAAGACGAAAGAACCGGCATGAAATCCCTTTCCCCGACCGATCTGGCGATCCGCTACGGCTTCCTTCTGCTGATGGCCGGTCTGATCGTCGTTTTCTCGGTCCTGAAACCGGCGTTCCTGTCGCCTCAAAGCGCGGTGTTCATCCTGCAATCGGTGGCGATTACCGGGATCCTTGCGCTTGGCGTCACAGCGACGCTGGTGGTGGACGGCTTCGACCTTTCCATCGGCGCGGTGGCGACCTCGGCCATGATGCTTTCCGCCTATGTGATGGTGATCTGGGAAATGGGCGCTGTCACGGCCGTGGTCCTGTGCCTGGCGATGGGGGCGGCGGTCGGTCTGGTGAACGGACTTCTGATCGTGAAGATGCGCGTTCCCGACCTGTTGGCGACGCTGGGGATGATGTTCCTTCTCGTCGGCCTGCAACGCATCCCGACCCAGGGCAATTCGATCTCGACCGGGATGGTGCTGCCTGACGGCCGCACCGCCGGGGGCGCCTTCGCGCCCGAGTTCCTTATGCTCGGCCGTCATCGGATCGACTTCATCCTGCCTGACCTCGTGCCGCTCTCGGTCGTGGTGCTGATCGTCATCGCCATCGTGACCTGGGTCTTCCTGGAGCTGACCCGGCATGGCCGCGTGATGTATGCCATCGGCTCGAACGCGCAGGCGGCGGCGCTGGCGGGGATCAACGTCGCGCGCTACCGGGTGCTGGCCTACGTGATCTCGGGTGTCATGGCCTCGATCGGGGGGATCCTGCTGTCCGCCCGGCTTGGGCGGGGGGATGTGGCCTCGGGCAACAACTTGCTGCTTGATTCCGTCGCCGCGGCCCTGATCGGCTTCGCCGTTCTCGGGGCAGCCAAGCCCAATGCCTTCGGCACCGCCATCGGGGCGCTTTTCGTCGGCATCCTGCTTCAGGGCCTGACCATGCTGAACGCCCCCTACTACACCCAGGACTTCATCAAGGGCGCCGTCCTTGTCGTGGCCCTGGTCTTCACCTTCGCGCTTTCCGGCCGCGCAGGCCGGGGACGCGCCTGAACCGCCGGGCAGACCGCCAACAGAAGCGGCCGGACCTGACACCACCGGAGAAATGGGAGGAACCGATGATCTCCAGACGGACTTTCGCAGCCCTTGTGACCAGCGTCGCGCTGGTCCCGACCCTTACGCTTGCCCAGGACGCCCCCGCGCCCTTCGACAACCCCGGCGAGGTGAACATCGCCCTCGTCCGCTATCTGTCGACCGGCGACTTCTTCCAAGCCTATCTCTCGGGCGTCGAGAAGCAGTCGGCCGCGCTTGGCGTGAACCTTCAGGTCTTCGACAGCCGCCAGGACGCGGCCCTTCAGGCCGACATGGTCGACCAGGCCATCGCGCTTGGCGTGGATGGGATCATCATCCAGCACGGCCTGACCGAGTCGATGAAGGAAGCCGCACAGCGCGCGGTTGACGCGGGCATCAAGGTCGTCGCCTTCGACGTGAACGTCGAGAACCCGGCGATCCCGCAGATCGAGCAATCCGACCGCGACCTCGCCCGTCTGGCATTGGAAGCGGCGATTGCCGACAACGGTACCGAATGGGTCGCGGGATATGTCTATGTCCCCGGCATCGCGCCTCTGGACCGCCGCGACGAGACCTGGAAAGAGGTCAAGGCCGCCAATCCCGGCATCAACGAAGTCGCCATGTTCGGTACGCTGGACAACCCGATCGCCAACTCGGTCGCAAACCAGGCGCGCTCGGTCCTGTCGGCCAACCCGAATATCCAGGTCATGTTCGCCCCCTATGACGAATTCGCCAAAGGCGTGAAGATCGCCGTGGACGAGGCGGGGATGTCGGGCCAGGTCTCGATCTATTCGGCCGACGTCTCGACCGCCGACATCCAGCTGATGCGCGAGCCCGGATCCTCCTGGAAGGCCACCGCCGCGACCAACCCCGCCGTGGTGGGCGAGGTCTCGGTCCGCGCGCTGGCTTTGCTGCTGGCGGGCGAGAACCCCGGCGAAAGCGTCATCGTCCCGCCGACCTTGATCACCCAGGCGATGCTGAACGATCTGGATATCAAGAACATGGAAGAACTCGGCGCCAAGCTGCCAGCCTTCGCCCATGCCGACGTGGCCACCGCGCCGTGGATCGCGCTTCCGCCGCGCTGACGACCCCTCCGGGCGGGCCGCGTCGGGCCCGCCCCACTGCCTAAGGAGACACCCGCTTGCGAAACGAAAAGACCACCGAAGAGGTCGCGCGCGGCATCCGCGCCCGGGTCTTCGAACACACGAACAGCTGGCCTTCCTCTACAACGAGGGCCTGAACCTCGGCCCCTCCACCATGCCGTTGGTGCCGCCGCCCTTCTCGGGCGTGCCCTCGGCCACGAACCACGATTACGTCACCGGCGCGGGCTACAATGGCCCCTTCGACGCCGTGCACGACCGCCTGTTCATCGCCCCCGCCCATTACGCCCTTGTCGCCTATGCCTGTCTGATCGAGGTCGGCCGGATGGCGCCCGAGGGGCTGGAGATGTTCAACCGCGATGGTTCTTCGGTCGAGATGATCGGGGCCGAACATTCCCCTGGCATGGAGGTGCACAACGGGACCCTTGGCATCGGCCTGTCCACCGCCGCAGGCCTGGCCTTCGGGCGCAAGAGACTGGGCCACACCGGCCGCGTCTGTGTCTTCATGTCCGACGGCGAGGTCCAGGAGGGTCAGACCTGGGAGGCTGTCCAGGCTGCCGCCCACCACGAGATCGACAACCTCTGGGCCATCATGGACGTGAACCGCCAGCAATGCGACGGCGCGATGGATGACGTGATGACCGTGGGCGACATCGCCACCAAGTTCCGCGATTTCGGCGCCGTGGTGGCCGAATGTGACGCCCACGACCTGCCCGCCATGCGCGCCGCCGCCGCCACCCCACACCCCGGCCGCCCGTTGATCGTGCTGGCCCATTCCCGACCCACCCAAGGCATGGAAAGCCTGATGAGCCGCTTCCCTCGCCTGCACTACGTCCGCTTCAAGTCCGAGGAAGAGCGCGCCCGCATGAACCAGGACATCGCCGCCGAGCTTGGCGTCGCCCCCGTCGCGTTGGAGGCCCACTGATGGAAATGGTCAACCGCCCCTATGCCTCGGCCTTCGAGGCTTACGCGACCCAGCACCCCGAGGTCCTGTGCCTGTCCGCCGACCTGACCTCCAGTTGCGAAATCGATGGCTTCCGCGACCGTCACCCCGACCAGTTTCTCTCGCTCGGCATGGCCGAACAGAACATGCTGTCCTTTGCGGGCGGCCTTGGGTTGGCGGGCTTCCGGCCCTTCCTGCACAGCTTCGGCGTTTTCCTATACCGACGCCCCTATGACCAGCTCATGGCCTCTGTCGCCTATCCTCGGCGCAAGGTCCGGCTGATGGGCTTCCTGCCAGGTGTCACCACCCCTGGCGGCATGACCCACCAGGCGATCGAGGATATCTCGGTCATTCGCACGATCCCGAACATGACCGTGCTGGAAGCCGGCGACGCGACCGAGGTAGAAAGCATCGTTGCCGAGGCGGATACCGTCGACGGACCGGTCTACTGCCGCATCCTGCGGGGGGCCGTGCCGCGTCTTTTCACCGAACCACTCAGGATCGGCCGGATGCGCGTCCTTTCCGAGGGCGACGACGTGCTGGTCGTCACCGCGGGGATCACCACCGAGGAGGCCATCCGTGCCCGAGGCGCGCTGGCCCGCGCGGGCGTTTCGGTGCGCCACCTGCACCTGAACACCCTGAAACCCTTCGACGCCGCCCAAATCGTCGACCACGCCGCAAGTGTCCGCCACGGCGTCGTCACGCTGGAAAACCATCTCATCACCGGCGGCATCGGCTCGATGGTGGCAGAGGCGCTGGCCGAAGCGGGCCTACCCCGCCGCCTGATCCGCCTCGGGCTGCAGGACACCTACGCCCACGGCGGATCGCGCCCCTATCTGATGCAGCACTATGGGATGGATGCGTTGTCGCTTGTCCGCGCCGTTGAACGATTGACGGGCAAGGGTACCGGGATCGACGAGGACGCGCTAGGTGCTGTCCGGATCGACGCCGTCCACTCGTTGGTCAAGGCCGAGGCGCTGTAGATGGCCCGTTTCACCGTTACCTACCGCCTGCGGGCCACCTCGCGGGAGGAAGCTCTGGCCCGCGCCGAAGGCATCGCACTGGAACAGACCGTGGAAATCCCCCGCGATGTGGTGCCCGCAGGCTATGTGGCGGACGAGATCCTCGGCCGCGTGGAGGACATCGATCCCCTCGCCGAAGGCGTCTGGCAGGCAACCATCAGCTACTCCCCCGACAGCGCGGGAGAGGAGTATACCCAGTTCCTGAACGTGGTTTTCGGCAATTCCTCGATCCAGCAGGGCATCCGCGTCACCGCCGTCAATCCCGGCCCGGAGATGACGGCGCGCTTCCCCGGCCCTCGCTTCGGCATCGCGGGCCTCCGGGCGCTCTGCGGCCGGACAACCGGCGGGATGATCGCCCCGGTGCTGAAGCCGATGGGGCTTGCCCCCGCCGATTTCGCCCGCCTCGCTGCAGGCTGTGTCCACGGTGGCGCCGATATCGTGAAAGAGGATCACGGTCTGGCCAGCCAGCCCACCGCCCGTTTCCGCGCGCGGGTCGAGGCGGTCTGCGCCGCAATGGCCAAGGCGCGGGCCGAGACGGGCCGCCGTACGCTTTACTTCCCCAACCTCTCCGGCCGCCCGGATGAGATCGAGCGGAACCTCCGCTTTCTCAAGGAGGCCGGCGCGGATGGTGTCCTTGTCATGCCCGGCCTCTTCGGATTCGGCCTCGTCCACCGGATCGCGATGGACGCCAACCTGAACCTTCCGGTGATGACACATCCCTCCTTCCTCGGCCCTTACGTCCTGGCCCCGGATACCGGCGTCGACCACGGAGTCCTTTTCGGCACGCTTCAGCGGCTTGCAGGATCCGACATCTCGGTCTTCCCCAACGTCGGAGGTCGCTTCGGCTTTACCGCCGCCGAATGTCTGCAGATCGCCGACGCCTGTCGGATGCCCGATGGCCCCGGCTTGCCCATGCTGCCCAGCCCGGGCGGCGGGATGAATGTCGCCCGCGCCGCCGAAATGCAGGCGATGTACGGCCAGGACGTGGTCTATCTCCTCGGCGGGAGCCTCCTGAAGGATCCCGCCCGCATCGACGAGGCCGTCTCCGCGATGCGCCGCGCCCTGGATCGGGGCACCATAGGGCGCCCACACGGTAACGCTTGACCCATCCCGGCATCCCTGGCCACCACCTGGCGGGCCGATCCACCCCAGCCGCAACGCGGCCAAGGCGGGACCAGCCCGCTAGTCCGCCAGCAAGATCACGTCGCGCGCTGCGAAGCTGATCTCGGCCGCGCTACCTGGCGGTGGCGGCGGCTGGTCGGGGCGATTGAACGTATCCAGCGCGACGACGGTGCCCGCGACACGCGCCCGGATCCGGATCACCGATCCAAGGAAATGCACCTCCTCGACCGTCGCTGGCAGCGCGACCTCGCAGCCCTCGGCCCGGCCGAGGTGGATCGCCTCCGGCCGCAGCGCCAGCGTCACCGTCTCACCACGAGGCGTCGCAATCTCGCCCCGGGCAAGGACGACCCGCTGGCCCGCAAGCGTCAGCATCCGCTCTGCCGGATCCTCCACCGTCGCGCTCAGCATGTTCAACGTGCCGACAAAACCCGCTACGAATCGGGTGCGCGGGTTGTTGTAGATCTCGAACGGTGCGCCGACCTGTTCGGCGATCCCCCCATTCATGACCACGATCCGGTCCGAGATCGACATGGCCTCTTCCTGGTCATGTGTCACGAAGATCGCGGTGATCCCCAACTCCCGCTGGATATCGCGGATCTCATTGCGCAACGAGACGCGCACCTTTGCATCCAGCGCCGACAGCGGCTCGTCGAGGAGGAGCACCCGAGGCCGCGGCGCAAGGGCGCGGGCCAGAGCAACCCGCTGCTGCTGGCCGCCCGACAGCTGGAAGGGAAAGCGGCTGCCCAGATCCGGGAGACCGATCAGCCGCAGCATCTCGGCCACGCGATCCTTGCGCTCCTCCCGCGGGACGCCCTTGACCTTCAGGCCGAAGCCCACGTTGTCGGCCACCGTCATGTTCGGGAACAGCGCATAGGCCTGGAACATCATTCCGATGGCACGCTGGTTGGTCCGCTGCCCAGTCACGTCCTGCCCATCGATCCGGATCGCGCCCGAGGTCGGCGTCTCGAATCCCGCCACCATCCGCAGCACCGTCGTCTTGCCGCAGCCCGAGGGCCCGAGCAGCGAGACGAACTCGCCCTTCTCGATGCCCATGGTGAAGTCCGTGACGACGCGGTTGGTGCCAAAGACCTTTTCGAGGTTGCTCAGCTCAAGAAAGGCCATCAGACCTTAGCCCTTTCATGTTTCGAAAACCGGGTGACAAGCTGGATCAGCCCCATGCACCCCCAGGTGATTGCGAAGGCGATCACGGCCAGCGCAGGCGGCTCATAGGCGCGGTTGGCGCCCAGAAGCTGCATGAACGGACCGAATGCCGGGCGGTTCAGAAGCGCCGCCATGGTGAATTCGCCGATGACGATGGCCAACGTCAGGAAGGCCCCGGACAGGACCGCCACCAGCACGTTCGGCAGGATGATCCGTGCCAGGATGGTGAACCAGCCGGCGCCCAGCGATTGCGCCGCCTCGGTCAGGGTGGCGACGTCGATCGTGCGCAACCCGGTATCCACCGCGCGGTACATGTAGGGCAGCGCCAGCGTGGCATAGCCCATGGTCAACAGGATATCCGTTCCCAGCGCAGAACCGGTCAGAGGCAGGATCGACGATGTGTTGTACAGCCGGATATAGCCGAAAACGATCACGATCGCCGGGATCACCAGCGGCAGCAGCGTGATGAACTCGATGATCGGGCGCGCCTGCGGCAGCTTGAGACGCACCCAATAGGCTGTAGGCACCACCAAAAGGACGCCGAAAACGATCGTCGCGGCCGCCAGCGTCAAAGAATAGCTGAACGTCTCCCAGAACCGCGGATCGCCGAACACAGCGCGATAGGCGTCAAAGGAGTACTCCCCCCGCCGCATCTTCAGGCTGAATTCGGTCATGCCGATCAACGGCAGGATGAAATACAGTACCCCCAGCAGGAAAGCCGTCCAGGCCAGGAAGCGGGTCATTTCAGCCACCTTTCCGACCGGGTCCTGAGGACGATGTAGGTCACATTGGCCAGCCCGGTGATTACGATCATCCCGAAGGCCAGGGCATAGCCCAGGTTCGGATTGCCCAGCACATCCCCCCGGATCTGCGCGAACAGCTTGATCGGCACTATGTTCAGCTGCGGCCCCGTCAGGGCAAAGGCGGTTGCGACCGCTCCGAAGGCGTTGGCGAACAGCAGCGCGAAGGTCCCCAGCAATGAGGGGAACAGGATCGGCAGTGCCACCATCCGCCAGTATTGCAGGCTTGTTGCGCCAAGCACATCCGCCGCCTCGCGCCACTCGCGCTTCAGCCCGTCAAGTGCAGGGATGATGATGAGGATCATCAATGGGATCTGGAAGAACAGGTAGGTGACGACCAGCCCCCAGAAGCTCAGCAGGTTGAAGCCATAGGCGCGCAGGTTGATCCCCAAGTCACGCAGTTCCAGCGTGATAAGGCCGGCGGGGCCGATCGTGGCGATGAAGGCAAAGGCCAGCGGCACCCCGGCGAAGTTCGAGGCGACTCCCGAAAAGGTCAGCAACGGGCTGCGGACGCGCTTCGGCAGGCCGCCGAACACCACGGCGGAGGCCATGGCAAAGCCCACCGCACAGCCCAGCAGCGCTGTGATAAGCGACAGTTTGATCGAGGTCCAGTAGGCACTGCGGATCGAGGCCGTGTTCAGGTCGATCAGGTTCTGCAGCGTGAAGCCGCCGTCGGAGGTCTGGAAGGCCCCAACCACGATCTTCATCGTCGGCAGGACCAGAAACAGCATCGCGAAGGCCACGAAAGGCAGGATGCCGAGCCATTCTAGGGGCAGGCGCCGTTTGGCCGGGCGGCGCAGCTGAAATTTTGACATGGGTCCCCCTGTGTCGATCTCCCAGGACGTCTGGCGGCCCTGATGAGAGACCCGCCCCGGTCAGGACCGGGGCGGGCAGATGGCAGGTCAGATCACTGAACGTTGGCGCCGACAGTGGCGTCCCAGCCCGCAGTGACGGCGGCTTTGTTCGCGTCTACCTCTTCCAGCGTCGGGAAATAGGCGGCTTCATACGATTCCGCCGGGGGCAGCGCCTCGAGCAGCTCTTGCGGGACCTTGCCGGCAGCGACCATCGCGTTGAACCGTGCCGGGTGGCAGTAGCCCTTCAGCCAGCCAAGCTGCCCCTCGTCGCTGTAAAGGTACTCCATCCACAGTTTCGCGGCATTCGGCTGCGGCGCGTAGGCGCTGACGGCCTGGACATAGACACCGGCCAGGACGCCCGACTTCGGAACCACCACTTCGACCGGCGGGTTGCCGGCCAGCGTATCGCGCGCGGCGAGGGCATTGTAGTCCCACATGATGACGATGGGCGTCGTGCCCTGCGCCAGCGTGCCGGCCTTGCCGATGACCGGAACGAAGTTGCCCGCCTCGTTCAGTTGCTTGAAGAACTCAAGCCCCGCCTTGCCGGCCTCTTCGCCCGGAGCGGCACCAGACGCCATGCCCGCGGCCAGAACCGCCAGGATCGCCTGGTTCGACGCCCGCGGGTCACCTGCCAGCGCAACCTGCCCGGCGTATTCCGGCTTCAGCAGATCCGACCAGTCCTGCGGCACGTTCTCGACCAGGTCCGTGTTCACCATGAAGGACATCACGCCGTAATAGTCGCCGTACCAGTGACCGTCGGCATCCTTGATCTCGGCCGGGATCTCGTCCCAGGTCGCAACCTTGTGCGGCTGAGTAAGCCCTTCGGCCTTGGCCTGCGGACCGAAGGCCAGACCCACGTCGATCACGTCGGGAGCCTGCGGGCCCTTGTTGTCCTTGTTCGCCTTGATCGCCTCGATTTCGTCGGCGGAACCGGCGTCGGGGTTCAGCTCATTGACCTTGATTTCCGGATACTTGGCCTTGAAGCCGGCGATGACATCGCCGTAGCCGCACCAGTCATGCGGCAGGGCGATGGTGGTCAGCATCCCCTCGGCCTTGGCGGCGGCCTCGATCTCTTCCAGCGATTGGGCAGAAACGGCCGTCGCCGACAGCATGGCCACCAGGCTCGCGGTCCGTGCAAGCATTGTCCTGATCTTCATTTTGCATCCTCCGTTTTGGGCGACCTCGTTCTAACGCGGGGCCGTGACAGTTTCTTGTCTAACCTTGTTAGGATGGAGTCCTGCGGATTTCCAGCACGATGTTCGATCGCCTCGCCGCGCGCCGCATCCTCGGCCCGCGCTGTCCGGCCTGGGGTGCGACCCGGCGACTGTTGATCATGCCCGCACCTGCCACTAAGAAAAGGGCGCTTTCGACCCCTGCCCCCTTCCCCTGCAACAACCGAGGTCCCGATGCCCGCCTACCGCTCCCGCACAACCACCCATGGCCGCAACATGGCGGGGGCCCGCGGTCTCTGGCGCGCCACCGGCATGAAGGACGAGGATTTCGGCAAGCCGATCATCGCCGTCGTCAACTCCTTCACCCAGTTCGTTCCGGGCCACGTCCACCTAAAGGATCTCGGCCAGCTGGTGGCACGCGAAATCGAGGCGGCTGGTGGCGTCGCCAAGGAATTCAACACCATCGCCGTGGACGACGGCATCGCCATGGGCCATGACGGGATGCTCTATTCGCTTCCCTCGCGCGAACTGATCGCCGACAGCGTGGAATACATGGTCAATGCGCATTGCGCCGATGCCATGGTCTGCATCTCGAACTGCGACAAGATCACCCCGGGCATGCTTATGGCCGCGATGCGACTGAATATTCCTGTGGTCTTCGTCTCGGGCGGACCGATGGAGGCCGGGAAGATCACGCTGCGCGGCAAGGAGGTCGCGCTTGACCTTGTGGACGCAATGGTCGCCGCCGCAGATGACGCCGTGACCGACGAGGAGGTCAAGCAGATCGAACGTGCGGCCTGCCCGACCTGCGGCTCCTGTTCGGGGATGTTCACCGCCAATTCGATGAACTGCCT
>JARFTV010000044.1:27614-28459 GCA_029289325.1 Alphaproteobacteria bacterium | reverse complement strand
ACCTGCAAAGGTTGTCCGGCGGCGACAGCAACGGCGGCTCGCGTGCGCATAGGGTTTTCCCTCCTTAAGAATTTTCCGGAACCTGTGCCAATCTCGGGCGTAAAGCAATCAAGGATTCGTCAATGCAACAGCCATTCAGGACATCCGCCATGAAAGCCTTCACCGCCCTTCTCCTTTCGGCCCCGCTGGTCCTTGCCGCCTGCGTGGAGCCGCTGCCCGGACCGCCGCCGACCAGAGACGCCTGCGGGGCCAGCCAGTACCAGTATCTTGTCGGTCGACCCGCCGTGTTGCTGGACGGGATGCGTTTCAGCCAGGACGTGCGGGTGATTCAGCACGGCATGGCGGTCACGATGGAATATCGCGCCGACCGGCTGAACTTCTGGCTGGATCGCCGCGACGTGATCGAGCGCGTGGTCTGCGGCTGATCCGCCCGGCGCCGTCTGTCGCGGGCGGCGCTGCGCGTGGTTTGCGTGATTCTGTGCCGTCCGCCGGCTGCGGGGTCATCACGCCCCCGGACTTCTGACGATGAAGCCCCGGTCAACTGGACCGGGGCCTTCATCGTCTGGTCAGGCGTTTACTTCTGAACCCGGTAGGTGGTGTGGCAATCCTTGCAGGTGCCGCCGATCGCGCCCATCCCGGCGCCGATCGTTTCTACCGAGGCCACGTCCACGGCAGCTGCGGCATCGCCCAGAGCCTTGGCCTTCACCAGGAAGTCCTCCCAGTTCGACCAGATCTCGGGCTTGGCTTCCGAGACCGGATCGGCCGCGCCCTGTTCGGCGAAGGTGGCCTCGATGCTGGCCGCGGCCTCGATCAGAGCAGCCTTGGCAGTCTCGGCCTTGGCGGCG
>JARFTV010000044.1:16723-27604 GCA_029289325.1 Alphaproteobacteria bacterium | reverse complement strand
CGCCGGTGTTCTGGCCGACCAGCTTCATCAGTTCGGCGCGGGCGATGGCGGTGGGGTCGGTGGGTTCGGCATCCTGGGCATAGGCAACGCCGGCCACGAGAATCGCTCCGGCTGCAAGGGCTTTGACAAGCTTCATTCCGCTGGCTCCGTGCTGGATGAATGACGGGACTATAGGCGGGGTCGCCCGTCGGGATAGCCTGCGGTGGTCGATCTCACGCAGTTGTCATCGCAACCTTGGGTGGACTCGACTCCAGCCCACCTGCATGGCATGACGCGAACGAAAGGAGAACAAATGCCCGGCCGCCGCATCCTGTCGCTGTGGTTCCCCCGACTGGCCGCCGAACGGGTCGAGCGGCAGCGCGAGGACGTGCTGCCGCTGCCCCTTGCGGTGGTGGAAGAGGTGAACGGAGCACAGGTCATTGCCTCGCTGACCGCCGGGGCCGAGGCGGCGGGACTGCGCCTCGGCCAGCCCCTGCGGGATGCGACCGCGATCTGCCCTGACCTGCTGACGCTGCCCGCCGACCCCCTGGCCGAGGCGCGTTTCCTGGGGGTGCTGCGCCGCTGGGTCGGGCGCTTCTCGCCCTGGGTGGCCGAAGAACCACCCGCCGGCCTGATGATCGACCTGACCGGCAGCGCGCATCTTTTCGGCGGTGAGGCAGCGGTGCTGGAGCGCGTGGCCGAGGACTGCGCCGAGCTGGGCCTGACCCTGCGCGCGGGGATTGCCGATACGGCCGGGGCGGCCTGGGGGTTGGCCCGCTATGGGCGCAGCACGGTCGTGCCCCTGCGATCGGGCGATGCCATCGACCAGGAGGCGCGGGCCACCCGCTCGCGTGCGGCGAAACGTCGGGGGTGGGAGCGTGGCGGCAGCGCGCCCCGGCCGATGATGGCCCGTGGGGCGGGGATGGCAATGATCGCGCCCCCTGGCCATCTGGTGGAGGCACTGCGCCCCCTGCCGCTGGCCGCCCTGCGGCTGGAGCCGGATGTGGTCGACCGGCTGATGCGGCTGGGCCTGCGCCAGGTAGGCGACCTGATGGTTCTGCCCCGCGCCGCCTTGGCTCGCCGCTTCGGGATGGAGACGTTGCGCCGCCTCGACCAGGCCTTGGGGATGGAGCCCGAGCCGGTCAGCCCCGCCCGCGCGCCGCTGCATTTCGCGGTGCGGTTGACGCTGCCTGACCCGATCGGCCTGCGTTCGGACATCGAGGCGGCACTGGACCGGCTGCTCCCCACGCTCTGCGACAAGCTGCAAGCCAGGGGAAGAGGGGTGCGGCGGCTGGCATTCCAGGCCTTCCGGGCCGATGGCGGGGTTTCGGTGATCGAGGTCGGGCTGGCCCGCGCGACGCACACGCCTGACCGGATCCGGCCGCTGCTGCACCTGAAGCTCGACCAGATCGACCCCGGTTTCGGGATCGACTGCCTGCGGCTCGAGGCGCTTGCGACCGAGGCGCTGGTGCCCGGCCAGCTTCGCAGCGCGCTGGCGCCGACGCAGCCTGGCCGCTCTGACAGCCATGCGCTGGACGATCTGGTCGGACGGCTGAGCGCCCGATTGGGTGACGGGGCGGTCACGCGGCTGCATCCGGCTGAAAGCCATGTTCCCTCGAAAGGCGCGCAGGTGCTGATGGCGGCCTGGAGCCAGCCGCATGACGGGCCTTGGCCCAGCCCGCGCGCGCCCCGGCCGCTGGTGATGTTCCGACCCGAACCCGTCGATGCCCCGGACGGCCCCGACGTGCCCGCCCGCTTCCGCTGGCGCCGCCGCGACTTTGCCCTGCGCATGGCGGTGGGGCCAGAGCGGTTGCAGGCCGAATGGTGGCTGGAAGACCCCGACTGGCGCGAGGGCACCCGCGACTACTGGCGGGTCGAGGCCGAGGGCGGCGACCGGCTGTGGCTGTTCTACGGTCGCGGGGGCGCGGTGACCGATGGCTGGTACTGCGAGGGCGTCTTTGTCTGACACTGTGTCCGGTCTCCGGCTTGCCACCCCGCGGCTTGCGTGAAACCATCCAGCCCATGAAATCCAGAAGCCGCATCTCGGTGCAGCAGACGCAGCGGCTGACGCTGACGACCAGGCTTGCCGCCTCGATCCGCCTCTTGCGCACCGATGCCGCCGGCCTGTCCCGCTATCTTGAAGAACAGGCGGCCGAGAATCCGCAGCTCATCCTGACCCGCCCGCCGCCGGTCGACTGGATCCCGCGCTGGAAATCCGCCCTTGCCTCCGCCCCCGGAGAGGAGCAAGCCTCTGCCGCGCCAAGCCTCGTCTCGCATGCGCTGGCCCTGGTCGAGGCCTTGCGCCTCTCCCCGCCTCAAGCCCGCATCGGCGAGGCCCTGGTCGAGGCACTTGAACCCTCCGGCTGGCTCGGCTCTCCCCTCCCCGCCATCGCGCAGCAGGCCGGTGCTCCTCTGCGCGAGGTCCATGCCGTGCTTGCCCGCCTGCAGGCCCGGGCCGAACCCACCGGCCTCTTTGCCCGCGACCTGGCCGAATGTCTGCGCCTGCAGGCCGAGGAGGCAGGCGAGATGGACCCGCCCATGGCTGCCGTGCTTGCCCGGCTCGACCTCGTTGCACGGGGCGAGATCGACCGTCTGGCGCGGGAGGCACAGGTGCCCCCCGAAGCCGTCCGCCAGCGCATCGCCCGTCTGCGCCGCTATGATCCGAAACCCGGCACCGGGTTCGAGCACCTTGCCGCTCCGCTGCGCGAGCCCGACCTGATCGCGGAAAAGCGCGAAGGTGTCTGGGTCGTGCAGTTGAACCGTTCGGCTCTGCCCAGCCTCTCGGTCGCCGAAGGGCGCGGCAAGGGCCGGGCCGAGGCGCGGGCGCTGGTCCGTCTGGTGGAAGGGCGCAATGCCACGCTTCTGACGGTGGCGCAGGAGATCCTCGCCCGGCAGCAGGCGGCGCTGGACCAGGGGCCGTCCGCGCTGCTGCCGATGACGATGGCCGAGGTGGCCGAGGCACTGGACCTGCACGAAAGCACCGTCTCTCGCGTGGTGGCCGGCACCGCAGTGGACACGCCGCGCGGCACCTGGTGGCTGCGTTCCCTTTTCACCCAGGCCGTGCGCGAGGGTGGCCTTTCGGCGGCTGCGTTGCGCGACAGGCTCTCCCGGCTGGTCGCCGCAGAGGATCCGGCCGCCCCTCTCTCGGACGAGGCGCTGGCCCATGCTATGGCCGAAGGGGGCACGCCCATCGCCCGGCGGACGGTTGCGAAATACCGCGCCATGCTTGGCCTGCCCCCCGCCCATCGCCGCCGCAAACGCGGCGCGCGCCCGACCCGGCGTGTCGCTTCCGGGGATGACAGCGCCGCGCCTCTGCCGTAGCTGGCACTGGCAGCCACGGGGCAAGAGGCGGAAATGGCGATCTTTCTGGGTGTCGATACCGGGGGCACCTATACCGATGCGGTGATCCTGGACGAGGGCGCGAACCGCATCCTCGGCAAGGCCAAGGCGCTGACCAGCCGGCAGGACCTTGCGGTCGGCATCGGCCAGGCCGTCGACGCCGCCATCGCCGCGGCCGGAGTGGCGGCGCAGGACGTGGCGCTGGTCTCGCTTTCCACCACGCTTGCCACCAACGCCCTGGTCGAGGGGCAGGGCGCACGGGTGGCCCTGGTCTTCCTTGGTTTTGACGACAGCGATCTTTCCCGTGGCGGCCTGACCGAGGCGCTGAAGGGCGACCCCGTCATCCGCCTGCCCGGCGGCCATACCCATGCCGGGACCGAGGTCACGCCGCTGGACCTGACGCTGCTGGAGCTTCTGGTTCGCGAACAGGCGGATGAGGTCTCCGGCTTTGCCGTCGCGGCGCAATTTGCCACGCGCAACCCCGCGCATGAGATCGCCGCCCGCGACCTGATCCGCCGCGTCACCGGCCGGCCGGTCACCTGTAGCCATGAGCTTTCCGCCAATCTCAACGGCCCGAAGCGGGCGCTTACCGCTGTCCTGAATGCCCGGCTGATCGGCATGATCGACCGCCTCGTCGCCGCCTGCGAGCGTCACCTCGTCCAGCTTGGCATCGACGCCCCCCTCATGGTTGTGCGCGGCGATGGGGCGCTTATCAGCGCCGCCATGGTGCGTGAGCGCCCGATCGAGACCATCCTCTCTGGCCCCGCCGCCAGCATCGTCGGCGCGCGCTGGCTGACCGGAGAGCCGGATGCCCTCGTCTCCGACATCGGTGGCACCACCACCGACGTTGCCCTCCTGCGCGACGGCCTGCCCGAGATCGACCCGGAAGGCGCCCGCGTCGGCGGCTTCCGCACCATGGTCGAAGCGGTGGCAATGCGCACCTCCGGCCTTGGCGGCGACAGCGAGGTGCATCTGGTGACCGAGGGGCTGAAGGGCGGCCTGCGCCTTGGCCCCCGGCGGCTGATGCCGGTCTCGCTTCTGGCCGTGGACCATGGTCCGATGGTCGATGCCGCGCTGGACCGCTGGCTCTCCTCGGACGCCGTGGGCGAGATGGACGGCCGCTTCGTCGTCCCCATGACCGGTCAGCGCGGGGGGCTGAACGCCCGCGACCTTGCCGTTCTGGACCGGATCACCCAGCCGATGCCGATGGCGCAGGCGCTGACCTCGCGTCTGGAGGTCGCCGCGCTGGAGCGCCTCGTGGCGCGGGGGCTGGTGATGCTTTCCGGGGTCACCCCCTCGGACGCGAGCCACGTTCTGGGGCGGCTGTCGGACTGGGACGGAGCGGCAGCGGAGAAGGCCATGCGTCTCATGGCGCGGCGGCGGACCGGGGCGGGCGAACGCTTCGCCCAGGGACCCGAGGCTCTGGCCCGGGCGATCGTCGACCAGCTGACCCAGCAGACGGTCGACTGCCTTCTGGAAGCGGCCTTCGCCGAGGACCCGGCCTTCGACGCCGACCTCCCCGAGGCGCTGGCCCGCCACGCTCTTGCCCGCCTCGGCCTTGACCGGCACCGCGGCGTGGTCGAGACGACGCTCCGCCTTGGCGTGCCGGTGATCGGCCTTGGGGCCTCGGCCCCATCCTACTATGGCGCGGTGGGCGACCGGCTCGGCTGCCGGATGATCCTGCCCGAACATGCCGGGGTCGCGAATGCCATCGGCGCTGTCGCGGGTCAGGTCAGCCAGCGGGCGACCGGCACCATCTCCGCCCCCGCCGAGGGGCGCTTCGTCGCCCATCTGGCCGAGGGTGTGCAGGTGTTCACCTCCTCCGAAGCCGCGCTGACCGCGCTGGAATCAGCGCTTGTTGCCGAGGCTTCAGACCGTGCCCGTGAGGCCGGGGCCGTGGATCTTCGACTGACCGTCGACCGCGACGTCAAGGAGGTGGAGATCGAAGGCCGCACGATGTTCATCGAGGCGAAAGTGACCGTCACCGCCTCGGGCCGCCCCCGCGTCGCCCGCTAAGGGGCGGTCCAGGGCAGAGTAAAGGCCAGCGGCAGGTCGGGCGACCAGTCGCGGCTTGTCTCATAGAGATGCCGGAATCCGGTCATGAGCATGTCGCGCGCGCTATGATTCAGCCGGGAGATATCGGCATACTGCATCTCCAGTCGCATCGCCGCCTTGCCTTCGGCGTCCCCGGTCCGCAGCGCCTGCAGCAGGACCAGCGCAAGGCAGGCAGCGTGGCCCGGCTGACCGGGAACAGAGGCCACCATCTCGACCACGGCGGGCAGGGGCTGAGACAACTGCTCATCCTGCATAAGCGCCAGAAGCTCTGCGCGGTTCCTGTCCACCTCGGTGCCAAAGTCGGCACGGGCGATATGTTCGATGTCCCCCTGCGTCATCGTCCGGGCCAGCCCGATCAGCGTCGCCTCCACCTCGGCACGAGGTCTGGTTGTCAGCTCCTCCGGGCGCAGAGGTGCGGTCTGGCTCAGCTTGCCCAGCGCGCGAAGGCAGTCTACCCCGTTCAGCAGCGCCGCCCGGATCGGGGCCGGCTGCGACCGGAATCCCCGTCCCTGCCGCGCCTGGGACCAGTCGTCGTCGGCGACGGCGCGGCCGGTGATGGAAGCCGTCAGGATGCGGGCAGCCGCTGCTGCCGTCGCATCGGGCGCACCCGGGGCCGCAACGCGCCCAAGGTCGGCCAGGATCTGCCTCGCACGGAATCCGGTGGGGTCTGTTCCATTCATTGCATCGAATATAGGCGCAAATCGCAGAACCGCTAGCCCGGTCCCATGATTCACCCTTGACCTTGCCCGGCGGCGCCCTTAATCCGCGCCGCAGTGGCTAGGTAGCTCAGCTGGTTAGAGCGTGCGACTCATAATCGCAAGGTCGAGGGTTCGAGTCCCTCCCTCGCCACCATTCCCCCCGAAATCGTCAGTTTTTGCCCAGTGCCGCAGCCAGATGCGCCGCGGTCAGGACCGGTTGCTGGCGCATGAACGCGGCCAGTTCGGCGTACATCGCGCGGTTGCGCAGGGCGAACGTGATGGCAGCCTCCAGTTCGTTCTTCCGCAGGACGATGGGGATCGGCAGGCCGGTCCAGTCCACGAAGGATTCGATCTTGTGGCTGTTCGAGGGCGAGGTGACGAAGGGGCAACCCGCCAGCGCGGCAGCATAGACCCCGTGGTGCTGGGCGGTCAGATAGACTTCGGCCTGACGCAAGGTGGCGACGATATCCTCGAAGGGCAGGTGGCGGAGGGTCAGCTTCGGGCCCTCCAGCCGGTCGAAGAGGTCGGGAATCAACCCATGCCGATGCGTCCCCCCGATTACCCGGCCAGCCATCAGGGGCTGCGCCGTGCCCCCGGCCAGAAAAGCCGGATCGGCCGCGGAATCGAGCAGGGTCAGCGGCTCGCCGCCAAAGCGGCGGGCAAAGGCCGCGCTGCGCGGCTCGCGCACCGTCAGAAGGGCAAGGCCGGAAAGCATATCCTCGGCCGGGGCATCGTATTGCTGGAACAATGCGTTCACCAGGAGGACCCGCTTGCCCCGCCGCTTTGCACGCCGGATCAGATGCAATAGATACAGCGCACGGGGACCGGAGTGATGGATCGTGCCCTCGCCGTTGACCAGGACGATCTCGGCCGCGGCAAAGGCGGCCTCGTCGATCTCGCGGGTGCCGGTGACGTGCCGACCGACGATGGTCAGCCCCGCCCCTTCGATCGCCGCGATCAGCGACCGCATGACCGCCTTGCAGCCGGCATGTGGTACGGCGCTGGTGTCGTTGGCAAGGAACAGGGTCACGAAGGGCACGGGCCGGGTAACTGCATCAGCCAAGGCTAGACATGACCGCCGCGGCGGCGCAAGGCCGATCCCGGGTCCGGCGGTTGCGTTTGCGTCGCCCTTTGGCCATATAGTCACCGCCGGAAGATGGAGCGCACGATGAATTACCTCGAATTCGAGAAGCCCCTGGCCGAGATCGAGGGCAAGGCCGAGGAGTTGCGGGCGCTGGCCAAGACCGGCGGCGGCATGGACCTCACCAAGGAGGCCGAGGCGCTGGACCGCCGGGCCGAGACCGCGCTGCGCGATCTCTACAAGAACCTGTCCGCCTGGCAGAAGTGCCAGGTCGCGCGGCACCCGGACCGGCCGCATTGCAGGGATTACATCGAGGGGCTGTTCACCGAATACACCAGCCTTGCCGGAGACCGCGCCTTTGCCGACGATCAGGCCGTGATGGGCGGGATCGCGCGGTTCCAGGACCAGCCGGTGGTGGTGATCGGGCACGAGAAGGGCAACGACACCAAGTCGAGGATCGAGCGGAACTTCGGCATGGCCCGACCCGAGGGCTATCGCAAGGCGATCCGGCTCATGGACCTGGCAGACCGTTTCCGGCTGCCGGTGATCACGCTGGTCGACACGCCCGGCGCCTATCCCGGCAAGGGGGCCGAGGAGCGGGGCCAGGCCGAGGCGATCGCGCGATCGACCGAGAAATGCCTGGCGATCGGGGTGCCGCTGATCAGCGTCGTGATCGGCGAGGGCGGGTCGGGCGGAGCGGTGGCCTTTGCGACCGCGAACCGGGTCGCGATGCTGGAACATTCCGTCTATTCGGTGATCTCGCCCGAGGGCTGCGCCTCGATCCTGTGGAAGGACGCCGAGAAGATGCGCGAGGCGGCCGAGGCGCTGCGGCTGACGGCGCAGGATCTGCAGAAGCTGGGCATCATCGACCGGATCGTGAAAGAGCCGATGGGCGGCGCGCAGCGGGCCCCGAAAGAGGCGATCGAGGCGGTCGGCAAGGCGATCGAGGCGATGCTGAAGGACCTGTCCGGCAAGAAACCCGAGGCGCTGGTCAAGGATCGGCGGCAGAAGTTCCTCGACATGGGGTCCAAGGGGCTCGCCGCGTGAATCCCTGGATCATCGTGCTGATCGCCGGGATGATGGAAACCGGCTGGGCGCTGGGGTTGAAATATTCGGAGGGCTTCACCCGGTTCTGGCCGTCGGTGGCGACGGTCGTCCTGGCGCTGGGGTCGTTCTATCTTCTGTCGATCGCGATGAAGAGCCTTCCGGTCGGGACAGCCTATGCGGTCTGGGTGGGGATCGGGGCGGTGGCGACGGCGGTGGCGGCGGTCATCCTGTTTCAGGAGCCGGTCAACCTGATGCGGGTGATGGGGATCCTGCTGATCCTGGCCGGCATCGCGGCGCTGAAGTTCGCCTGATCCTGTCCACGCTGGACAGTTTTCCGAGTCCTTTGGAATCAAGGGTTTGCCGGCTCGCGTTAGGGATTCGTTAGGGTTTGGCCCGGTCTGGGTGGCCTCCGCGTGCGACTGCGACGTGTCGTCGGCGCCTATCCCCCTGTCCCTGCGCCCCGGGCCGGCCCCGGGGGGTTTCACACCCCCCGGACCCCCCGTGGGATACTTGGGGAAGAGAAAGACTGGGGACGGCGCAGGGGGGCGGCGCGACGCCCGTGAAATGCTTGTCAGCGCGTTCCGTTAGTCTGGCGCAGCAGTCCCTTGGCTGGGGCGGTCACCTCGGGCGCGCGCTGGGCGGTAAGCGCTGTGTCAGGCTCTTTTGCCGGTGAACCCGGCCTCGGCCATCAGGCGGTTGGAGTGGGTTTCGACCTCTTCCTCCAGCTTGGCCATGAAATGCGGGATCTTGAGGCCCGGCGCAATCGGGTCGAGGAATTCGACCACGGCGAGGCCCGGTTTCCGGAGAATACCGCGCTTGGGCCAGAAGAGGCCGACATTGGCCGCGACCGGCACGCAGGTCTGGGCAAGCTGTTCGTACAGGAGACCGGTGCCGACCTTGTAGGGCTTTGCCACGCCGGGCGCGACCCGGGTGCCCTGCGGGTAGATGATGAGCTGGCCGGGCTCGGCCGCGCCACGGGCCACGTCGGATTTCATCCGCGCGATGGCCGCGCCGCGCTTGCCGCGATCAACCGGGACGCAGCCGATCCGCAGCGCATACTGGCCGAGGAAGGGGGCATACATGAGCTCGCGCTTCATGATGAACTTGCCTGCCGGGACGGCGTTGAAGATCAGGATGATGTCGAGAAAGCTCTGATGCTTGGCCGCGATGAGGCATTCCCCCGCGGGCGGCGTGCCGCGGACCTCGGTGCGTGTGCCGCAGAGGAGGCGCAGCGTGAAGATCGTCCAGCGGCAGAAGGTCTTGCAGGCGACCCGCGCGCCGCGGCGCGAGGCGAGTGCCCAGGGGGCGAAGACCACGGCGATCACCGCCATGGCGAGATACATCTGGATGATGAAGATGAGGCTGAGAAGCCAGCGGATCGGGGTCATGTCAGTTCCCGGAGTTTCTGGAAGGCGGCGCGGCGGGTGGCAAGGAAAGCCACCAGCGCGGCAAGGGCGGGCAAGGCGAGCGGCCAGAGCCAGCCCGTGCCGGTGAAGCCAAGGCCGGTGAGGAAGCCCCCGGCGGCATCGGCCGCGGGCAGAGCGGCGACCCCTGCCATGCCGGCGGCGGCCCCCACGGCGGCGCCACCCAGCGTGCGGAGCGTGAAGCGGCGGACGAAGGCGCGGGCGATGTAGCTGTCCTTGGCCCCGACGAGGCGGAGGACACGGATTTCCTGCGCGTTGGTCGCCAGCGCCGCGCGGGCTGCGAGGGTGATCATCGCGGCCATGGCCGCCCCGATCAGCGCGATGGAGAGGACGCCCAGAAGGCGGATGCGCCCGGCGGCTTCGGCCAGGGGGCGGCGCCAGCGGGTGTGGTCGTCAAGGACAGCGCCCGGTGCCTCGGCCGCGAGGCGCTGGCGCAGGCCCTGGGAATCGTAGGGCGGCTCGGCTTCGACCAGTTCGATCAGGCGGGGGATCGGCAGCGCCTCGACCGGGAGACCGGGTCCGAACCAGGGTTCGAGCAGCGCGCGGGTCTCGGCCTCGTCGATCAGGCGGAAGCTGGCGACGCCGGGGGTGGTGGCAAGCGTGGCGAGGATCGCGTCGGTCTGCAGCTGGACCTGTTCGGCCGGCGCGGAAAGGCGGATGGTGGCGGTCTTGGCCAAGGCCTCGGACCAGCGGTCGGCGAGGCGGCCGGAGGCGAGCGAGAGCGCAAGGGCGAAGACGCAGAGGAAGGTCATCGCCCCGGCGGTGAAGGTGGTGAGCCAGGCCGTGGGGCCGGAGGGCGGCACGACCTGGAGCGCACGTGTGGCGGGCGAGGCGGGCTTGGCCTTGGGAAACCTCACAGGTCGGCCCCCGCAAGCTGCACCCGGTGCTTGGCGATGCGCAGGACCCGGGCCTGGATCTGCGCCTTGGCCTGGCGGATCAGGTTCAGGTCGTGGGTGGCGACAAGGATCGTCTTGCCCATCTTGTTCAGCTCGACCAGCAGGGTGAGGATGCGGAGCGACATCTCCCAGTCGACGTTGCCGGTGGGCTCATCCGCGAGGATCACGTCCGGGTCTACGATGACGGCGCGGGCGAGGGCGGCGCGCTGGCGTTCCCCGCCAGAGAGCTGCGGCGGATAGGCATTGGCCAGGTGGTTCAACCCGACCCAGCCAAGGAGGTCGTCCATGTCCTGCGGGTCGCTTTCGCGGTCCGAGACGGTGAAGGGCAGCGCCATGTTCGCGGCCAGCGTCAGATGGTCGAG
>JARFTV010000044.1:0-16713 GCA_029289325.1 Alphaproteobacteria bacterium | reverse complement strand
CTTGCAGTCCTGGTGGACGATCCCGATCCGGCGTCGGGTGCGGGCGACGTCGTCGCGCGAGAGCGAAGTCACGTCGCGATCGAAGAGGGTGACGCGGCCGGTGGTCGGCAGAAGCTCGGCATAGGCGAGTTTCAGGAGGGTGGACTTGCCGGCGCCCGACGGCCCGGTGAGGAAATGGAACGACCCCGGCGCAAGGCGCAGCGAGACCTCGGACAGGAGGTCTCCACCGCCATAGCTGTAGGCCACGTTTTCAAAGGCGATCACGTCTGGTTTCCTGATGGTTCCCGGCTGGGCGGCCTTGCGGTGCGTCTGGACTGCGCTTTCCATCGCACAGGCTGGAAGGATTGTAAAAGGGCGCGAGACAAAGCCTTGGAACAACAGGAATTAAGGGTTACAAAACCGTGAGCGAAGGCCGGAAACAAGGCTTGGGGTACAAAGATGCGGCTGGTTTGTCCGAACTGTGAGGCGAAATACGAGGTTCCGGACGACGCGATCCCGGACACTGGCCGCGACGTGCAATGCGCCAACTGCGGTCACGCCTGGTTCCAGATGCGCCAGCGCCCGGCGGCTGCGGCGGCCGAGCCTGTGACCCCCGCCGCGCCGGTCGTGGAGCCGGAACCCGAGGTGGTTGCAGAAGCGGCCACCCTTTCGCAGGAAGAGGAACCCGCGCCCGGGGGCGAGGAGATTCCCGAGCCTGCGCCGGTGGAACTGCCTGACGAAGACCCCGTGGAAGCTCCGGTGCTGGTGCCGGAAGAGGAGCCGGAGGATCAACCTTCGGAGGTGCCTGCGCCCGAGGACGTCCCTGAGGCCGGGTCCGGTTACAAGGTGGATGAATCCGTGCTCGCCATCCTGCGCGAGGAGGCCGAGCGTGAGGCGCGCGCCCGCAAGGCCGAGGCCTCGCCCCCTGCCGTTGCCGCAGCGCCAGTCGCCGCTTCTGTCTCGGCTCCCGCAGTCGCGGCGATGGAGGAGGCCAAGCCCGCGGCCCGGCGTGATCTGCTTCCGGATGTCGAGGAGATCAACTCGTCGCTCAGACCCTCGGAACATCCGCCCGAGTTGCACGATACCCGCGCCGACATGCCTCCCCCAGCGGCCGAAGGCGGCGGCGGGTTCCGCAGTGGCTTTCTGATGGTGATGACGCTGGCGATGGTCGGCTCGGGGCTTTACATCGCTTCGCCCACCCTGACGCGGCTGGTCCCCGCGCTGGAGGGACCGCTGGAAAGCTATGTGACGCTGGTCAACAGCCTGCGGCTGCAACTGGACGGCGTGATGCAGCAGGCCACGATGGCGCTGAACGGCGGCTGAGGCGGCCAATTCGGCTTGCTCCAGGGCGGGCGGGCCTTTATCCCTTGCGGGCAAGCCCGGCCCCGTGAGGAACTCCCATGACCAAAGCCCGTTTCGACAAGTCGAAGCTTCCCAGCCGCCATGTGACCGAGGGCCCGTCCCGTGCGCCGCATCGCAGCTATTTCTACGCAATGGGCATCACGGAAGAGGAAATCCATCAGCCGTGGGTCGGCGTCGCCACCTGCTGGAACGAGGCGGCCCCCTGCAACATCGCGCTGAACCGTCAGGCACAAGTGGTCAAGCAGGGCGTCAAGAAGGGCGGCGGCACCCCGCGTGAGTTCACCACGATCACCGTGACCGACGGGATCGCCATGGGGCATGAGGGGATGCGCTCCTCTCTCGCCTCGCGCGATGCGATTGCCGACACGGTGGAACTGACGATGCGCGGCCACTGCTATGACGCGCTGGTCGGCCTTGCGGGCTGCGACAAGTCGCTGCCGGGCATGATGATGGCGATGGTGCGGCTGAACGTGCCTTCGGTCTTCATCTATGGCGGGTCGATCCTGCCGGGCCGCTACAATGGCCAGGACATCACCGTGCAGGACATGTTCGAGGCGGTGGGCAAGCACCAGGCCGGGAACCTGTCGGACGCCGAGTTGGAGATCATGGAGCGGGTCGCTTGCCCCTCCAGCGGCGCCTGCGGGGCGCAGTATACCGCGAACACGATGGCCTGCGTGTCCGAGGCCATCGGCCTTGCGCTGCTGAACTCGTCCAGCGCCCCCGCGCCTTATGAAAGCCGCGACCAGTTCTGCGAGGCTTCGGGCGTCGCGGTGATGAACCTGATCGAGAAGAATATCCGCGCGCGGGATATCGTGACGCGGAAGTCGCTGGAGAACGCCGCCCGCGTCGTGGGCTGCACCGGTGGCTCGACCAACGCGGCACTGCACCTGCCGGCCATCGCGCATGAGGCGGGGATCGACTTCGACCTCTTCGACGTGGCGGCCTGCATGAAGGACACGCCCTATTTCGTCGACCTCCGGCCGGGCGGGAAATATGTCGCCAAGGACCTGCACGAGGTTGGCGGTGTCGCGGTGGTGATGAAGGAACTGGCGAAGGCGGGCCTCCTCCACCTCGACTGCATCACCGCGAGCGGCAAGACGCTGGGCGAAAGCCTGGACGAGATCCGGGGCGAGGCGGATGGCCGGGTGATCTATGACATCGGCAGCCCCATCACCAAGACCGGGGGCGTGGTCAGCCTGCGCGGCAACCTCGCGCCCGATGGGGCCATCGTGAAGGTCGCCGGCATGACCGAGGCCGAGCAGGTCTTCACCGGCCCGGCCCGCGTCTTCGAATGTGAGGAAGAGGCGTTCGAGGCGGTCAAGAAGCGCGAATACAGGGAAGGCGAAGTCATCGTCATCCGCAACGAAGGCCCGGCCGGTGGCCCGGGGATGCGCGAGATGCTGGCGACTACGGCGGCCCTGTCCGGTCAGGGGATGGGCAAGAAGGTGGCGCTGATCACCGACGGGCGTTTCAGTGGCGCGACGCGGGGCTTCTGCGTCGGTCACGTCGGGCCGGAAGCGGCGCATGGCGGACCGATTGCCCTGTTGAAGAACGGCGACATGATCACGCTGAACGCGGTGACGGGCGAGCTGTCGGTCGCGGTCTCGGATGAGGAACTGGCCAAGCGCAAGGCCGAATGGAAAGGGCCGCGCAAGACGGCCTATACCTCGGGCGCCGTGCACAAGTTCGCCAAGCTCTGCGGTGGCGCACGCTGGGGGGCGGTGACGCATCCGGGCGCCAAGGGTGAAAGCCACGTCTACATGGACCAGTGATGGCCGGACGGCTGGCCCGGGCACTGGATCGCTGGTGCCTGCGCCGAGTGGAGCGGCGCTGGTCGCAGGCCGGTGTCGACGCTCCCGACCTCGATCCGTTCGAGCTGCGCGCCCTGCGGGCCGAGGCGCGCGGCCTGCGGCGGCAGGTTGACCGGGTGATCCATGCGGCCGACGCGCGGCTGGCCCTTCCGCTGGTGCAGAGCGAGCCGCCAGAGCTGCCGCTGGGCACCGACTGGACCTGGCGACCGAAGGCCTGGCATGGGCCGCTGCCGCAGCCGGGGCAGGTCGTGGAGGGGCAGGCAACGCAGGTAAGCGAGGAGCTGTCGCTGTACCACGACGGCCCGCTGGGCGAGATATCGCTGCGGCAGGTGCCGAACCTGGGCGAAGGGTGGGCTCCGTTCGGGCTGGCGGTGGAGGTGTTCGGCTTTAACGGCTCGTTCCTGTCCTTGTCGGTCAACTTCCCGGCGCTGGCCGTCGCGGACCTGAGCCTGCGGCATCTCTTGCGGCTGGAAACGGCAATCGAAGCTGACCGCCCGTTGCGGGCCTATGCTAGGTTGAACGTGAAGCATGGCGATGCGGTGGCGCAGATGACCAGCGATCTGGCGGCGGGGCGGGGGAAATCGACTGAGTTCGACCTGGCCTATGGTGACATCGGCGCGGGCCGGATCGAGCGGGTCTGGCTGGACCTGATCTTTACCGATGCGGCCGAGAGCCGGATCCTGTTGCGCGACGTGGTCCTCAGCCGCCACCCGCGCGCCGAGTTGTGAGGCGATCATGGCGAAGCTGAGCCAGACCCGGATCGTGCGGGGCGTATGGGAGGGCGTGCTGACCGGCGGGGGCGAGACCCCGGTGGTCGAAGCTTTGCATGAAGGCGAGGCCCTGCCGGGCGTCGAGGTCGTGGCGCTGCCGGGAGAGGCGGGCCATGCGGTGCGGGTTCCGCTGCCGGGGGCGATCCTGTCCGAGGGGGTTCAGGTGGTGCTGCTCCGTCTGGGGGGCGAGGTGCTGACCCAAATCACCCTGGTCGCGGGCCTGCCACCTGACGAGGATCTGCGGGCGGAGGTTAACCTATTGCGGGCGGAGCTGGAGCTGTTGAAGCGGGCCTTCCGGCGGCACTGTGCCGAAACGGCGCGGCAGGGCCAAATTTCTTGAGCAAGAAATTTGTCAAAATCCTTGCTTAAGGATTTTGGCCCTCAGCCCCAGGTCGGGTGGAACTTGCCAGCCGGGGACAGGGTGAAGATCTCGCAGCCCGTCGCGGTCACGCCCACCGAATGTTCGAACTGCGCCGAAAGCGACCGGTCGCGGGTCACGGCAGTCCAGTCGTCCTTCAGGACATGCGTTTCGGGCCGACGGAGGTTCACCATCGGCTCGATGGTGAAGAACATGCCCTCTTCCAGCACGGGGCCCGCGCCGGGACGGCCATAGTGCAGGACGTTCGGCGGCGCGTGGAACACGCGGCCGAGGCCATGCCCGCAGAAATCGCGCACCACGCTCATCCCGCTGGCCTCGACATGCGACTGGATCGCATGGCCGATGTCGCCGAAGGTGTTGCCCGGCTTGACCATGGCGATTCCCTGCATCAGCGCATCATGGGTGGTGCGGATCAGACGCTCGGCCGCGGGGGCGAGGGTGCCGGCCACATACATCCGGCTGTTGTCGCCGTACCAGCCATCGACGATCACCGTCACGTCGATGTTCAGGATGTCGCCGTCAAGCAGCCGGTCGTCCTTGCGGCGCTTTTCCAGGTCCTTCGAGATCGTCTCGGACTTGCCCAGAGGAATCGGCTCACCGGGGATGCCGTGGCAGACCACGTGGTTCACGCTGATGCAGGAGGCGTGCTTGTAACCCTTGTAGCCGATGGTGGCCGAAATCACGCCGCGGCGCCTGATTTCTTCGGTGATGAAATCGTCAAGCGCGCCCGTGGTCGTGCCCGGCACCACCAAGGGTGCGACGGCGTCCAGAATCTCGGCCGCGACGCGGCCTGCGGCACGCATGCCTGCGAAATCCGCATCGTCATAGATGCGGATACCATCCTTGGTGATACGGGCGCGCTGTTCGTCCAACTCGGCTCTCCTTGGCCCCTACATAAGAGCCTTGCGTGGAATTGGCCAGAGGCGGGGTTTGAAACGTCCCGCGCGGGGTCTATACCCGGGAGGAACGGGGGAGATGACGATGACCAACCCAACCGCGGCCATCCTGGTGATCGGGGACGAGATCCTCTCGGGCCGCACCCGCGATTCGAACATGCATTATCTGGCGGGGGAACTGACCCGCATCGGCATCACGCTGCGCGAGGCGCGGGTGGTGGCGGATGTCCATGACGAGATCGTCGCGGCCGTGCGCGAGTTGTCGGGGAAGTACACGCATCTGTTCACCTCGGGTGGGATCGGCCCCACGCATGACGACATCACCGCCGATGCGGTGGCTGCGGCGATGGGGGCGCAGATCGGGCACCGGGCCGATGCGATGGCGCTGCTTCAGGCGCATTACGACCGTTCGGGCCTGCCCTTCAACGAGGCGCGGCAGCGGATGGCGCGGATCCCGGACGGGGCCGAGCTGATCGACAATCCGGTCTCGACCGCGCCGGGGTTCACCATCGGCAATGTGCATGTGATGGCGGGCGTGCCGAACATCTTTCAGGCGATGGTCGCCAGCGTGTTGCCAAAGCTGACCGGGGGGCCGCCGCTGCTGTCGCAGTCCTTCCGCGTGAACCGGGGCGAGGGCGAGATCGCCGGTCCCTTCGGCGTCCTGGCGGCCGAGTTTCCCGATCTTTCGATGGGGTCCTATCCCTTCATCCAGAACGGGGCGCATGGCACCAATCTGGTGATCCGCGGCACCGATCCGGCTCGGCTGGCCGAGGCGATGGTCAAGCTGACGCGGCTGTTCGCATGACGCCCGAGGCGCTGGCCCGCGTGATGGAGACGACCTGGCCCCCGGCGCGGGTCTGGCGGCAGGGGCCGTTCCTTCTGCGCGACGGGGCGGGAGGCGGAAAGCGCGTCTCGGCCGCAAGCTGCGCGGATGACTGGACCGAGGCGGATCTCAAGACGCTGAACCACGGGCTGATGCTGATCCGCCCCGGCGACGAGGCGCTGGACGCCGCGCTGGAGGCGCGTGGCTGGCGGGTGGTCGATCCGGTGGCGGCTTATGCCGCGCCGGTGGACCAGCTGGCGGCGGAACTGCCGCCGCTGACGGATTTTCCGCATTGGCCGCCGCTGGAGATCACCCGCTCGATCTGGGCCGAGGGCGGGATCGGCCCGGAGCGGGTCGGGGTGATGCTGCGTGCCGAGGGGCCGCGGACGGCGATCCTTGCGCGGCATGAGGACCGGCCCGCAGGTGCGGCCTTCGTGGCGCTGGCGGGCGATCAGGCGATGATCCATGCGCTGGAGGTGCGACAGTCGGTCCGGCGGCGGGGAATCGGCACCTCGCTTCTGCGAGGGGCGGCGAACTGGGCGGCCGAGGCCGGGGCGCGGGACCTTTCCTTGGTGGTGACCCGGCAGAACGCCGCCGCCTGTGCGCTCTACACTCGCCTTGGGATGCAGGTTGTGGGACAGTACCACTACCGGATGAAGTGATCGCGGAAAGCGGCGCGGGCAGTGCAGAACGTCTTGAAGGCTGTTGTTCCCCTGATCTGGGCGGTGCTGCCGTCGCTGGCGCATGGCCTGACGCTGAATCTGCCCGCCACGGTGGTCGCCGAGGAAAGCCGCAGCGAGACGCCGGGGAGCTATGCCTTGCCCCTGGCGCCGTTTGATGGCCAGACCGTGCCGTCCCGCAGCGTCGAGGGTGCGCTGGATCAGCGGGTGTTCGAACTGGATGCGCCGGACATGACCACGCTGGCGGTTCTGGAGCCACTGCGCGCGCAGATCACGGCTGCCGGGTACAAGGTCCTGCTGGACTGCCATACCGAAGGCTGCGGCGGTTTCGATTTTCGTTTCGGGACCGATGTGATGCCGGAACCCGACATGCATGTCGATCTGGGCGATTTCCGGTTCCTGTCGGCCGAGAAGGGGGATGAGGCGATCTCGGTCCTGGTCAGTCGGTCGGCCACGGCAAGCTATGTGCAGATCACCCGCGTCACCCCGGTCGCCATGGCCGCCGCGCCCGCAGGGACGACGGTTGACCTGGAGGTCGAGGTGCCGCGCGGCCTGTCTGCGCCGATCACGGGCGATATCGGCGCGACGCTGGATGCGACCGGCTCGGTTGTGCTGGAGGATCTGGTCTTCGCCAGCGGGTCGTCGGCGCTGGCCGAGGGGGAGTATGGCTCTCTTGCGGGGCTGGTCGCCTGGCTGGAGGCAAATCCTGACGGAACGCTGGCGCTGGTCGGGCATACCGATGCTTCGGGCACACTGGCGGCGAATATCGCGCTGTCAGAGCGCCGGGCCCGGGCCGTGGCGCAGGTGCTGGTGAACACCTATGGCGCGGATGCGCGGCGGATCAGCTCGGAGGGGGTGGGGTTCCTCGCGCCGCGGGCGTCAAACCAGACCGACGAGGGGCGACAAAAGAACAGACGGGTCGAGGCGGTCGTCACCTCGACCCGCTGAGGACCGTACAGTCGGGGGTGAGGGGCCCCCCTGTTACGGTCACCAGTTGTCCGGGCCTTTTTCCATGTAGCGTTTGGCCAGGAAGTCGATGAAGGCACGCACCTTGGGCTGGGTGAAGCGGCCGGGCGGGTAGACGGCGTAGATGCCCAGGGTTTCCACCGGCAGGCCGGGGATCGCCTCTTCCACGAGACCCTGCCGCATGGCGTCGGCGTAGAGGAACGAGGGCAGATAGGCGATGCCGAGGCCCGAGATCGCGGCGTTCAGAAGGCTTTGGCCGTCGTTCACCGTCAGCCAGCCGACCGAGCGGACCTGGCGTTTTTCGCCCGAGGGCGCGGTGATCTTCCAGACATTGCCGTTCGCCTGGTTCGAGTAGTGCAGCAGCTTGTGGTCATTCAGATCGTCGATCTTCTGCGGCCGACCGAATTTCTGGAAATAGCTGGGCGCGCCGATCATGCGCTTGGTCGTCTCGGTCAGCTTGCGGGCGCGCAGGCTGCTGTCCTCGAGGTCGCCGACGCGGATCGCCATGTCGAAGCCTTCGCTGATCAGTTCGACATAGCGGTTGTTCAGCACCATGTTCACGGTGATGTCGGGATATTCCAGCAGGAAATCCCCCAGGATCGGCGACAGGAGGTTCACGCCGAAATCGGTTGCCACGGAGACGCGCAACAGGCCCGAGGGCGCGGACTGCATCGAGGTGACCAGCGCGTCTGCCTCACCGGCGTCATTCAGCACGCGGCGGGCGCGGTCGTAGTAGGCAAGCCCGATCTCGGTCGGACTGACGCGGCGGGTCGTGCGGTTCAGCAGGCGTGCGCCAAGGCGGGCTTCCAGAGCCGAGACGTGTTTCGACACGGCAGATTTCGAGATGCCCATCTTCTTGGCCGCATCGGTGAATCCGCCCTGGTCCACCACGGTGGCAAAGGCCTCCATCTCGGTCAGTCGATCCATTTTGTCCTCTTCGGGAACGCACGCCTTTTCATCAATCTGTCGTTTGGAAATCGGGCAGGATGGGGGCAAGGGCGCGACCGATCCGGGGTATTGTCTGGGATCGTTCATGGCAGCGAAACGGCGATTTTCGGCAGCAACCTGCCCGTTCCCGCGGCCCGGATCGGCGGGCCAAGGGTCACGCTTGCGCCCTGAGCGGGAAGATGTTCCGAGCTTGCCGGGCACCGTGCAGGGATCTGCTTGCGCCGCGCCGGATGCGGCGCGGGATCTGGAATATCCTTCTGCTTTCGCCCAGCTTCCGGGCATGGGTTGGCTGACAGGCCCGCCCGTTCATGGATCGAAAAAAGGAGAAAACCATGACCCGCATCGCCCTTTTCCTCGCGCCGCTTGCGCTTGCCACGGCCGCTGTTGCCCAGACCGCAACGCTGCCGGACGTGCCGGATACCGATGAAAACGGAACCTGGTCTCTGGTCGAGCTGCAGGCGGTCTGGCCCGAGCTGACCGAGGAGGGCTTTGCCGCGATCGACCTGAACGTCGACGGCCAGGTTGACGTGACCGAGCTTCAGACGGCGGTGGACAATGCCGTCATCACGCTGCCGGCGGCCGAAACCGAAGCCTCGGGCGGTTAAAGCGTGGCGGCCAGGCGCGCGGCCTGATCGATCGCGCGCTTGGCATCCAGTTCGGCCGCGACATCCGCCCCACCGATCCGGTGATGGCGGATCCCCAGCCGGTCGAGCTGGTCCGACAGCCTCCGGTCCGGCTCCTGCCCGGCGCAGAGGACGACGGCATCGACCGGCAGGAGCTGCGACCCCTCGCCGGGGCGCGACAGCCAGAGCCCTTCGGTCGTGATCCGGTCATAGGTCACGCCTCCAAGCATCCGCACCCCTTTCATGGCCAGGCTGACGCGGTGGATCCAGCCGGTCGTCTTGCCCAGATGCCGACCGGGTTTTTCCGCCTTGCGCTGGAGAAGATGCACCTCGCGCGCCGGGGGATGCGGCCGGGGTCCTTCGGGCGCAAGGCCGCCGCGATCCGCCCAAGGCGTGCTGACGCCCCATTCCTGCCGCCAGAGCTGCGGGTCGAGGGTCGGGCTGGTGCCCTGATGCACCAGCGTCTCCGCCACGTCGAAGCCGATGCCGCCCGCCCCTACGACCGCAACGCGGCGGCCGGTTTCGGCCCCCTGCAGCACGTCGATGTAGGACAGGACCCGCGCACCCGGCGCGACCGGGATGCCGGGGTCGCGCGGGACGACACCAGTGGCGATGACGATCTCGTCAAAGGCGCGGAGGTCGTCGGGCGTGGCCTCATGCCCAAGGCGCAGGGTGATGAGCGGGTGCTGCAGCATGGTGGCGAACCAGGCAACGAGGCCGTGGAATTCCTCCTTGCCGGGGACCTGTTTCGCCAGGTTGAGCTGGCCGCCAACCTGGGCGGCCTTGTCGAACAGCGTGACTTGATGGCCGCGCTGCGCGGCCACGACGGCGGTCATCATCCCGGCCGGGCCGGCGCCGACGACGGCCACCCGCCGTGGCCGGGCGGCGGGGGCATAGGACAGCTCTGTCTCATGGCAGGCGCGGGGGTTGACGAGGCAGGAGGTGAGCTTGCCGGAGAAGGTATGATCGAGGCAGGCCTGGTTGCAGGCGATGCAGGGCGCGATGTCGGCCGCGCGACCGGCGGCGGCCTTGGCCATGAACGCCTCATCCGCAAGCCAGGGGCGGGCCATGGAGACCATGTCGGCGGCACCTTCGGCAAGGAGCTTCTCGGCAATCTCGGGGGTGTTGATGCGGTTCGAGGTGATGACCGGGATGCCGACCATTGGCCGCAGGCGGGCGGTCAGGTCGGCAAAGGCCGCGCGGGGGACCGATGTGGCGATGGTGGGCACCCGCGCCTCATGCCAGCCGATGCCGGTGTTCAGCACGCTGGCCCCGGCGCTTTCGATCGCCTTGGCAAGAGTGACGACTTCATCCCAGGTAGAGCCGTTCGGGATAAGATCGATCAGCGAGATTCGGTAGATCAGGATCGCGTCCGGCCCCATGGCCGCGCGTACCCGCGCGACGGTTTCGACCGGCAGGCGCATCCGGTTGGCATAGTCGCCACCCCAGCGGTCGGTCCGACGGTTGGTATGGGTGACGAGGAACTGGTTTAGGAAATAGCCCTCGGAGCCCATGACCTCCACCCCGTCATAGCCCGCCTGGATCGCGCGGGCGGCGGCGGTGGCGATGTCGGCAATCTGTTTCTCGATCCCCGTTTCGTCGAGTTCGCGCGGGGGGAAGGGCGAGATGGGGGATTTGATGGCAGAGGGGGCGACGCAGTCGGGGGAATAGGCGTAGCGGCCGGCGTGGAGGATCTGCATCACGATATGGCCGCCCTCGGCATGGACGGCCTCGGTGACGCGGCGGTGGTTGGCGATGTCGTTCTCGGTGAACAGGCCCGCGGCACCGGGAAAGACCCCGCCCTCGCGGTTCGGGGCCATGCCGCCGGTGACGATGAGCCCCGCGCCCCCGCGTGCGCGCGCGGCGTAAAAGGCTGCGACGCGGGACCAGTCGCCGGTTTCCTCCAGCCCGGTGTGCATCGAACCCATCAGGCTGCGGTTGCGCAGGGTCCGGTTGCCCATCGTGATCGGTGCAAGAAGGTGGGGATAGCTGCTCATGGGGTCCTCATTTCGCGCCAGAATGGCGCGCCGCCCCCGGCCTGTCACCCGCAACGCGGCGTCACCGACGCTTTTCGAGCGGAGCGGCTTGCGCCGCGCGCTTGTTTCTCTCGGCTCCGCGCGAAGGGCGCGGAACCGAAGGCTGATGGGGCCGCTGCCCCCAAAGGGATACTTGGGGACAAAAAAATGTCACAGGCCAAGGAGACCGGGCAGATCGTCCATCTTGCGGAAAAGCGGCAGGCCCAATGCAGCAAGGCCCCTTGCAGGAGGCGTCTCGGGGCCGTGGCCGATGTAGCCGAAACACGGGATGCCCGCGGCAAGGGCAGCGCGGGCCCCGGCCGGGCTGTCCTCGACCACCACGCAGGTGGCGGGATCGGCCCCGCAGGCGGCCGCGGCGGCGAGGTAGACGTCGGGGGCGGGCTTGGGGCGGCCAAGGGCCTGAGCCGAGAGGACGGTGCGGAAGCGGGGGATCAGGCCGTGCTGGCCAAGGCTGATGTGCATCTTTTCGAGGGGGCCGTTGGAGCCCACGGCGAAGGGGATGCCGAGGGCGTCGAGGCGGTCGAAGACGGCGGTGATGCCGGGGATCAGCGGGGTGCCCCGTCCCAGCATGTCGTACATGCTGGCATAGATCCCGGCGACCCAGCCTTCGGGCAGCACGGCCCCGGCGGCGCTGGCACGGGCGCCGATCGTCTCGATCGTGCCGCCGATATAGTCCGTCTCGAATTCCTCCAGGGTGAGGGAGAGGCCGCGCGTGGCGAGGTCGGCAAGGATGAGGTCAAAGGTCGGCCGCTCACTGTCGACGATCACGCCGTCGCAGTCGAAAAGCACGGCGGCGGGGCGGGTCATGGCGGTCCTTCCAGGAGCGTGACGATCGTGTCGCCATAGCGGCGCTGGTCGATCTGGGTGAAGCCCTCGGGCGGGCTGGGAGGCTGGCTTTCCTCCCACACCACAGTCGCGCCGGGGGCGAGCCAGCCCTGCGCCCGGGCCCGGGCCAGCGCGGCCTCGCCCAGGGCCTTGCCATAGGGTGGGTCGAGGAAAACGAGCGTGAAGGGCGCGCCGGGGTTCGCGGGCAGGCGGGTGGCGTTCTGGCGCAGGATGCGGGTTGCGCCCTCGGCCCGGAGTTTCGCGATGTTGGCTTTCAGCAGGACAAGCGCCTTGGCGCCATCGTCGACGAAAGTCGCCTCGCTTGCGCCGCGGCTGAGCGCCTCGAGCCCCAGCGCGCCGGTTCCCGCGAACAGGTCGAGGACGCGAGCGCCGGTCACCGGGTCGCCATGGGCATTGATCAGGAGGTTGAAGATCGCTTCGCGCACCCTGTCCGAGGTCGGGCGGAGGTGGGCGGCGGCATCGCCTTCGCCCACATCCGCCAGTTTCAACCCCCGACGCTTGCCGCCGATGATCCTCACTTGAGCAGCGCCTTGAGGTCGGGGGTTTCGGTCACCGCTTCGGCTGCGGGTGACTTCCCGCTTTCGATCAGGCGCTTTCCGACCATATAGGCGCGGCTGTCGTTCATGGCATCGACGGCAAGCAGCGTGTCGCCGCGGTAATACCAGAAGCTGGTGCCGCCCTGGCTTCGGGTGACAATCCGGTCATAGCCGGTGTTCAGCCCGGCGATCTGGAGTTTCATGTCGTACTGGTCGGACCAGAACCAGGGCTTCGCCTGATAGGGCTGGTTCGCGCCCAGCATGTTCGCGGCCACCGCCTCGGCCATGTCGATGGCATTGCCCACCGACTCCAGCCGTAGCCGCCCTCCGGCATGGGGAAAGGAGGCGCAGTCGCCCGCCGCCCAGATCGAGGGGTCGGAGGTGCGACCAAGCGCGTCGGTGGCGATGCCATTGTCGATCGTCAGCCCCGCCTGATCGGCGAGATGGGTATTCGGCGTGATCCCGACGCCCACGATCACGAAGTCGGCCGGGAGGATGCGGCCGTCCTGCAGGAGCGCGCCGGTGACGTGGTCGTCGCCCTCCAGCCGGTCAAGGGCCGTGCCCTCCATCACTGTCACCCCGTGGCTCTGGTGCAGGGCGCGGATGTGGTCCGAGGTCTCGGGCGCGGCGACGCGTTGCAGGATGCGGGGAGCCATCTCAAGGACGGTGACGTGAAGGCCCAGCTTGGCCGCCACAGCGGCGGCTTCCAGCCCGATGTAACCACCGCCGACGATGATGACGCGGCGACCCGGCTGGAACTCGGCCCGCATCGCGTCGACATCGGCCAGGGTCCGCACGGTATGAACACCGTCCAGCGAGCCGCCAAGTGCCGGAGGCAGGCGGCGGGGGGTGGAGCCGGTGGTCAGCGCGAGCTGGTCATATTCCAGCGCCTCACCCCCAACCGTCACGGTCTTGCCCGTGGGATCAAGGTTCGTCACCGCCTGGCCGAGGCGCAGGTCGACGCGGTTCTCGGCCCAGAACTCCGGTGCGCGCAGCCAGAGCCGATCCTCCTCCATCTCGCCGAGGAGATAGGCCTTGGACAAGGGCGGGCGCTGGTAGGGCGGTGCGGGCTCGTCGCCCAGCATCACGATGTCCCCCTGATGCCCCAGGGCGCGCAGCTTTGCCGCCAGTGCCGCCCCGGCCTGTCCCGCTCCGACGATCACGATCCGCATCGCATACCCCTCTGGCAAGTCCCGCGCGCGACCCTATAACCCAACGGACAAGCGGCGCAACGCAGGCGCCTGACGAGGAATGAGGAAAAATGACGATCGAGATCGGTGCGAAACTTCCTGATGCAACGCTGCTGAAGATGGGCGAGGCGGGGGCCGAGGCGGTGCCGCTGGCCGAGCGGCTCAAGGGGCGCAGGGTAGTGATCTTCGGGTTGCCCGGGGCCTTTACCAGCACCTGCTCCACCGCCCATGTCCCCAGCTTCATCCGCACCGCGCCGAAATTCGTCGAGAAGGGCGTGGACGAGATCATCTGCGTCGCGGTCAACGACCCCTTCGTGATGAAATCCTGGGGGGAGGCGACCGGGGCCTCGGCGGCCGGAATCACCATGCTGGCGGATGCAGATTCCAGCTTCTCCAAGGCGATCGGCATGACCTTCGACGTGCCGCACCTCGGTTTCTTCTCGCGGTCCAAGCGCTATGCGCTGCTGGCCGAGGACGGGGTGGTGACCAAGTTCAACCCCGAAGCCGGACCGGGCTGCGAGATTTCGGCCGGGGAAACCCTTCTGGCACAGATCTGAGCCTGCCTCTTCCTTCGACGTCGTCTCCTCGTCGGATCGAATCCGGCGAGGCGTGACGGAACCCTGGACGCGCTGGCGTCAGACAGTCCGGCTGCGGATTTCGCACAAGGACATGACCGGCTCGCCGTGGTCGCGCTGCACCTCGGCGGTGCCGGCGATCCGGTCCATTGCCTTGGCAAGATCGACGTCGAGGCGCGACAGGCCATGGCAGTCATGCGTGGTCAAGGTCACGTCCACCACATTGTAGACATTCTTCCACTCCGGGTGGTGGTTCAGCTTCTCCGCCAGCAGCGCCGCCCGGGACATGAAGCCCCAGGCTTCGGAGAAATTGCGGAACTTCAGAACCTTTCGGATCGCGTCTCGGCCTGGCACGGCAAGCCAGCCGGTCTCGCCCAGGGCGGGCAGGAGCGTCTCACGGTCGGGTCGGGAAAGGGCTTCGGTCATGCGGGCCTCGCGGGAATGAGAGCGTTGTCCTTGGCGTCGGCGGCCAGCCGGGCCGGGCGGTCCTTCAGTTGGTTCCAATAGGCTTCAAGGATCGGGGTCCGGGGCAGCGTGCCGAACTGCAACCCCCAGCCCACCTGTGAGCCAAGGTAGACGTCCGCTGCGGTGAACCGGCCATCGGCGATATGGTCGTGCTGCTCCAGATGCTGCGAAAGGGCGCGGACGACTGCATCCAGACTGCCATAGCCGGTCCGCCCGGCCTCTTGCGGGCCCTGCGGCGCCCAGCCGAAACTCGTGTTGACCACGGCCTGCTCCAGCGGCCCGGCCGCGAAGAACATCCAGCGGAAATAGGCAGCAGTATCGCGCGCCATCAGCCCCGCCTCGGGATAGGTCATCGCCAGCCAGGTGCAGATCGCGGCCACCTCGGTCACCACGGTACCGTCCCGCACCACCGTTGGCACCTTGCCCATCGGGTTCAGCGCCAGATAGTCCGGCGCCTTCATCGGCGGGCCATAGTCGAGAACGACCGTTTCATAGGGCTGTCCCAGTTCCTCAAGCATCCAGCGAACGATCCGCCCGCGGGACTGGGGATTGGTGTAGAACGTCAGCATGTCGCAACTCCCACCTTTCCTACTGGCCGAAATATCCCACGGGGATCCGGGGCTGTGAAACCCCCGGCCTACGGTTCGGCCAAGGTGCGCCGAAAGGGGCCGTAAGCGGTCAGCGCCTCGATCTCTTCCCCCACCGCGCGGCGTTCCGCCTGCAGATAGCGGTCCACCGCCTTGCGGAAGCCGGGGTCGGCGATCCAGTGGATCGAATGAGTTTCGACCGGCAGGTACCCGCGGGCAAGCTTGTGCTCGCCCTGGGCCCCGGCCTCGACCCTGGTCAGGCCGTTGGCGATGGCCCAGTCGATGGCCTGATAATAGCATAGTTCGAAATGCAGGCAGGGGTGGTCCTCGATGCAACCCCAGTAGCGGCCATAAAGCGTGTCGCGGCCGATGAAGTTCAGCGCGCCCGCAACCGGACGCTCGCCGTCGAAGGCAAGAACCAGCAGGACGTCCTGCCGCATCGTTTCATGAAAGCGGCTGAAAGCCTCGCGGGTCAGGTAGGGGCGGCCCCATTTCCGGCTGCCCGTGTCCTGATAGAAGGCCCAGAAGGCATCCCAATGGTTGGGCAGGATCTGGTCGCCGGTGAGGGCCCGGATGGTCAGGCCCGAGGCCCGCGCCGTCTCGCGTTCCTTGCGGATCATCTTGCGCTTGCGGCTGGAAAGGTCGGCGAGGAAGTCGTCGAAACTGGCGTAGCCCCGGCTTTCCCAGTGGAACTGCTGGGTGACGCGGTGAAGCGTTCCTTCCACCCCGGCCAGCGCCTCGGCCTCTTCGGCGGTGCAGAAGGTGGCGTGGACCGAGGACAGCCCATTCTGCGCGGCAACCGCGATCGCCCCGCGCCAGAGTGTCTCGCGGTGTTCAACGGCGCCAAGAAAACGGCGGCCGGTGGCGGGGGTGAACGGAACGGCGATCTGGAGCTTGGGGTAGTAGCGCCCCCCGGCCCGGTCCAGCGCGTCGGCCCAGCCGTGGTCGAAAATGTATTCGCCCTGGCTGTGGGTCTTCACATGGATCGGCGTTGCGGCCAGCAGGCGGCCCCCGTCGCGCAGGACCAGCGGGCGGGCTTCCCAGCCTGTGCCGGGACCGATGGAGCCCGAGGCCTCCAGTGCGGACAGGAACCGGTGGGTCGTGAAAGGGTCCAGGGGGCGGCCCTGCGCCTGCTCTGGCGCGGCGACGGCATCCCAGTCGGCGGGGGTGATCTCGGAGAGGCTGTCTAGGGCCTGTTGACGTTTGAGGATTCCCAAATCAGTAGTTGAGTGATTCAAGGT
>JARFTV010000006.1:125013-126757 GCA_029289325.1 Alphaproteobacteria bacterium | reverse complement strand
CCTTGCTTCTCAAGGAGACTTCCGATCTGTCCACCGTGGACAGCCCCCTTCCCCCTCCCGCTCCCCCGTGATACCGAGGCGACTGCCATGACCTCCCGCACTCCCATTCTCGGCATCTGGCCGATGCTCGCCGCCATCGCCCGCGCCACCATGGCCGGCCGTCACGCCCTCCCGCAGCAGCGCAGGCCCGCATGAGCACGCCGCAGAACACCCGCCTCGGGATCTGGCTGATGATCGCCACCACCGTGGTCTTTGCCGCACAAGACGGCATCTCGCGTCACCTCGCCGACAGCTACAGCGTGATGATGGTGGTGATGATCCGCTTCTGGTTCTTCGCCCTCTTCGTCCTCGCCCTCGCCGCCCGCGGGCCGGGGGGCCTGCGCGCCGCCAGCCACTCGGCCTTTCCCTTCGTCCAGCTCGCCCGCGGCCTGATCCTGGTGGCCGAGATCTGCGTCATGGTCCTCGGCTTCGTGAAGCTCGGCCTGATCGAGGCGCATGCGGTCTTCACCAGCTATCCGCTGCTCGTCGCTGCCCTCTCCGGCCCGATCCTGGGCGAGAAGGTCGGCTGGCGGCGCTGGACGGCGATCCTCGTGGGCTTTGCCGGGGTGCTGATCATCCTGCAGCCCGGCAACGCGGTCGTTTCGCCCTGGGCGCTGGTCCCGCTGCTGGCCGCCTTCATGTTCGCGGTCTACGGCCTTCTGACCCGCTATGTCGCGCGGAAGGACCCGGCCCCTGTCAGCTTCTTCTGGACCGGAGTCGTGGGGGCGCTGGCCATGACGCCCTTCGGCCTGGCGACATGGACCTGGATGACGCCCGCCGACTGGGGCTGGATGGCGACGCTCTGCTGTACGGCGGTCCTGGGCCACTGGCTTCTGATCCGGGCCTTCGCGGTGGCCGAGGCCTCGGAAATCCAGCCCTTCGCCTATCTGCAACTGGTCTTCGCCTCGGGCATCGGCCTGGTGATCTTCGACGAGACGCTGCGCCCCAACGTGGCCTTCGGCGCGGGGATCGTGGTGGCAGCGGGGGTCTTCACCCTTTGGCGGCAAAGGGTGCGCGAGAAGGCCGCTCTGCGAAGCTGACGCCTGTCCTCCCCGTCGCCCCGCGATGAGCAAGAGCAGCGACGTGAAAAGCCTCCCGGTTGCCCCCTTCCCCCGCAGGGCGTAAAACCCCTGCGGAACCAGTGAGGAGCCCTTCGATGCCCAATCCGAAACCCGTCGTCCTCTGCATCCTCGACGGCTGGGGCATCGGCCCGAACCCTGAAACCAGCGCCCCCGCCCAGGCGCATGTGCCGACCTTCAACCGCCTCTGGGCCACCTGCCCCCATGCCACCCTGACCACCTTCGGCCCCGATGTCGGCCTGCCGTCCGGCCAGATGGGCAACTCCGAGGTCGGGCATACCAACATCGGCGCGGGCCGCGTGGTGGCGATGGACCTCGGCGCGATCGACCTGGCGGTCGAGGACGGGAGCTTTGCCCGGAACCCCGCGATCCTTGATTTTGCCGCCCGGGTGAAGGCCGCCGGGGGCACCGCGCATCTGATGGGCGTCGTCTCGGACGGGGGGGTGCATGGCCATGTGAATCATGTCCTCGCCGCCTGCCGGGCGATCACCGCCTTGGGCGTGCCCGTGGCGCTGCATGCGATCACCGATGGCCGCGACGTGGCCCCCTCCTAGGCGGCGGGCTATGTCGAGGCGCTGGTCAAGCGCCTGCCCTATGGGGCCAGCATCGCCACCGTCACCGGCCGC
>JARFTV010000006.1:85579-125003 GCA_029289325.1 Alphaproteobacteria bacterium | reverse complement strand
GGGCGATGGACCGTGACAACCGGTGGGAGCGCGTCGGCCGAGCCTTCGACGCGATGATCCACGCAAAAGGCGAGACCGCGCCCGACCCGCTGACTGCCGTGGCCACCAGCTATGGCAAGGGCGAGACCGACGAATTCCTCGCCCCCACGGTGATCGACGGCTACCACGGGGCGAAGGACGGCGACGGGCTCTTCTGCCTGAACTTCCGCGCCGACCGCGCGCGCGAGATCCTTGCTGCCATCGGTGACCCCGGCTTTGCCGCCTTCGAGACGGGGACGCGGCCGACCTGGTCGGCGCTTCTGGGGATGGTTGAATATTCCGACCTGCACAACGCCTATATGGCCACCGCCTTCCCCAAGCGCGTTCTGGTCAACACGCTGGGCGAATGGGTCGCCGCTCACGGTCTGACCCAGTTCCGGCTGGCCGAGACCGAGAAATACCCGCATGTCACCTTCTTCCTGAACGGCGGCCGCGAAGCGCCCTATCCGGGCGAGGACCGCGCCATGCCCGCGTCGCCGAAGGTCGCGACCTATGACCTCCAGCCCGAGATGAGCGCGGATGAGGTCTCGGACCGCTTCGTGGAGGCCATCGAAAAGGGCTACGACCTGATCGTGGTGAACTATGCCAACCCCGACATGGTGGGCCATACCGGCAGCCTGCCCGCCGCGATCAGGGCCTGCGAGGCGGTGGACCGCGGCCTGGCCCGCGCGCTGGCGGCACTGCAGGCGCGGGGCGGAGCGATGATCGTGACGGCGGACCACGGCAACTGCGAGGTGATGGTCGATCCGGTGAGCGGCGGTCCGCATACCGCGCATACGGTGAACCCGGTTCCGGTGATCCTTGTCGGCGGCCCCGAGGGGGCGCGCCTGCGCGACGGCCGGCTGGCCGACCTCGCGCCGACCGTGTTGCAGCTCATGGGCCTGCCGCAGCCGCCCGAGATGACCGGCCAGTCGCTGATCGCATGATCCGGCTCGCCGCCTTTCTCTGCCTTCTGACTGCGCCGGTGCAGGCGCAGACCGTGGCCGAACAGGCGGCGAAAGCCTCGGCCGACCTGCAATCCGCCGTTGCCGCGCTGGATCAGGCGGTCGAGGCGCGAGACCGGGTCGCCGCCCTGACCCGCACCATCCGCGCCTATGAACAGGGCCTTGCCGCCCTGCGCGGCGCACTGCGCGAAGCGGCGCTGCGCGAGGCGACGCTGGTCCGCGCCTTCGAGGCCAAGCGCGACGGGATCGGCCGGCTTCTCGGCGTGCTGGCGACGATGGAGGCGAACCCCGGCCCGCTGCTCCTGCTGCATCCCGAGGGCGCGCTGGGGACGGCGCGGTCAGGGATGCTGATGGCCGACGTCACCCCCTCGCTTCAGGTCGAGGCGCTGGAACTGCGGGCCGAGTTGCAGGAGCTCGCCGATCTGCGCGCCCTGCAACTTTCGGCAGGCGAGACGCTGGAGGCGGGGCTCGCCGCCGCCCAGACCGCACGGACGGAACTGTCGCAGGCGATCTCGGACCGGACCGACCTGCCCCGCCGCTTCACCGAGGATCCCGAGACGCTGAAGGGCCTGCTGGAAAGCGCGGACACGCTGGATGCCTTCGCGGTCGGCCTCTCGCCGGATGCGGGGGCCGGGACCAGCTTTGCCGAGCAGAAGGGCACGTTGCCCCTGCCCGTCCTTGGCACCATGCTCCGCCGCCCCGGCGAGGCGGACGCGGCCGGGGTCCGTCGACCCGGCCTGACGCTCGCCACCCAGGCCCGCGCGCTGGTCACCGCGCCCTGGCCCGCGACGATCCGCTACCGGGGCCCGCTGCTGGACTACGGAAATGTGATGATCCTCGAGCCGGGGGACGGCTATCTATTGGTTCTGGCCGGGCTCGACACGCTTTACGGAGAGGTGGGGGAAGTCGTGGCGCAGGGGGCGGCGGTCGGGCTCATGGGCGGCCAGGCGCCCGCCTCGGAGGAATTCATGGCCCCGCCCGCAGATGGCTCTGGCGGGCGCGACAGGGAAACGCTTTATATGGAACTGAGACAGGGCGCCCAGCCCGTGAACCCGCTGCCCTGGTTCACCGCAACCGCCCGCACAGAGGACTGACGCATGAAGAAAACCCTGATGGCCGCTCTGGCCGGGACGGTCGCCGGTGTCATCGTGACCACCCAGCTCGCCGGCCCCCTGATCGCGCAAGAGGCGCGGGGCGGATCGGTCTACGAACAGCTCGACCTCTTCGGCGACATCTTCGAGCGCATCCGCGCCCAGTATGTCGAGGAAGTCTCAAGCGAGGATCTGGTCACCGCCGCGATCAACGGGATGCTCACCTCGCTGGATCCCCATTCCAGCTATCTTTCGGCCAAGGACTTCGAGGACATGCAGGTCCAGGCCAAGGGCGAATTCGGCGGCCTTGGCATCGAGGTCACGCAGGAGGAAGGCTTCATCAAGGTCATCGCGCCGATGGATGACACCCCTGCCGACAAGGCGGGCATCCTGGCGGGCGACTTCATCACCCATGTCGATGGCGAGTCGATCCTGGGTCTGATGCTGGACGAGGCGGTGGACAAGATGCGTGGCCCGGTCGGGTCCGAGATCATCATCACCGTCGTCCGCGAAGGCGTGCCCGAACCCTTCGACGTCTCGATCATCCGCGACACGATCAAGCTGACCGCCGTGCGCGGCCGGACGGTCGGGAACACAGTCGTCCTGCGCATCACCACCTTCAACGACCAGACCACCAGCGGCCTGGTCGAGGCCCTGAACAAGGCCGTCGAAGAACTGGGCGGCAAGGACAATGTCGACGGCGTTGTCCTTGACATGCGCAACAACCCCGGCGGTCTGCTGAACGAGGCGATCTCGGTCTCGGACGCCTTCCTCGAGAAGGGCGAGATCGTCTCCACCCGGGGCCGGCAGGCCGGCAGCGGCGAGCGCTACAATGCAAGGCCGGGCGATCTGACCGACGGCAAGCCGATCGTGGTGCTGATCAACGGCGGTTCGGCCTCGGCGTCGGAAATCGTCGCGGGCGCCCTGCAGGACCATCGGCGGGCCATCGTGGTGGGCACCAAGAGCTTTGGCAAGGGCTCGGTCCAGACGCTGATCCCGCTGCGCGGCGACGGGGCGATGCGGCTGACCACCTCGCGCTACTACACGCCCTCGGGCCGCTCGATCCAGGCGCTTGGCATCTCGCCCGACATCGTGGTCCAGCAGCCACGGCCGGTGCCTGCCGACCAGGCGGCGGAAGGGCAGACCTCCTCGGCGGTGCGTGAGCGGTCCGAAGCCAACCTTCGCGGTGCGATCACCAACGATTCGATGACGGATGAGGAAAAGCGGCTGTATGAGGAGGAACTCGCCCGGGCCGAGGAATCGGCCAAGCTGCGGGACGAGGATTACCAGCTTGCCTATGCCGTCGACATCATCAAGGGCCTGACGGCCATCGCTCCGCAACAGCCCTGACCAAGGAAGGGGGCGGCCCGCCCGCCCCCGCGTGACCCATGACCCAGCCGGACAGCCTGCCCTATCGCCCCTGTGTCGGGGTCGTCCTGATCGACGCCCGCGGCCTTGTCTTCGCCGGGCAGCGGATCGACAGCCCCACCCCCGCCTGGCAGATGCCGCAGGGCGGGATCGACGAAGGCGAAAAGCCGCGCGAGGCCGCCTATCGCGAGCTGTGGGAGGAAACCGGCGTCACCCGCGACCTGGTGGAATTCGTGGGCAAGACCCACGGCTGGGTGACATATGACCTGCCGCCCGAGCTTCTGGGGAAGGTCTGGGGCGGCAAGTATCGCGGGCAGAAGCAGAAATGGTTCCTGTTCCGCTTCAAGGGCCAGGACGGCGATATCAGGATCGCGACCGAGCACCCGGAGTTTTCGACCTGGCGCTGGATCCTGGCGGACGAGATGCTGGAAAGCATCGTCCCCTTCAAGCGCGCGGTCTATGCTGACGTGATCCGCAGCTTCCGCGCCTATCTGGCCTAATAGCGCGTCCGCGACCGTTCGCGCGACGGAAGCTCACCGGCATGATCCAGCGCGCCGGACGGTGCCACGTTGCGCGCGGTCCGGGCCATCTGCGCCTTGCCGGGGCTGCTGTCGGGATCGTGCGGGTGCAGCGGGCTGCCGTCCTCGGCCATGGCACTGGGAGCGGGTCCGCCGGCCTTCTTCTCCTGCGCCTTGCGGGCCAGCTCGGCCTGGCTTGGCGCGTTGCGGCGGTCCTGTTCCTGCATCGCGCGGTCCAGCGCGGCATCCAGATAGTCGTGCTTGCTCAGCATCCCCGCATTCCCGCGCGAGGCGGTGACACCTGCCGGATCGACCTTGGCCCGCGCCTCGCGCGACTGCCGGTCCGAAAGATCCCGCGCCCGGTTGCGCCGGTCGCGCAGGCGCTGGATGACCTGCGTCAGCTCGCCATCACCAAGCCCGGACAGCCGCGGCGGCCGGGTCATGTCGGCCAGGCCCAGCTCCTCGGCATCCAGCGCGCGGCGCTCCTCGGGGGTGGCGATCTCGTTTGTGCGGGTCATCCTTGCCTCCTTCTTGCTGTGGAAAGTCAACGTTTCCGCCTTTTGCCCGTTCCCCCGCAGCCGTTCACAGCCGCGTGGCCGATGCGTTTCGTCCATCGCGGGCCGTCCCCGGCGGTCTGGCGTTCGCGGCCCGCGACCCATGGCGGAACTTCTGCCCGATGGCTTGCCAAGCCTTGGCATTTCCGCCTTTTCTGAACGGCTTGTCCCTGCGGTCGCTTGAATCCGGCCCCGTTCCCGCGCTACGGACCCGCGCACTTGGCGGCCCCTGCCCGCGCTGAAAGGTTATCCCATGTCCCTGTCGAACCATGCCCCGATCCCCGAGCTTTACGTCTCGTCCGAGTCCGCCCAGAAGCTGAAGGTCGAGGCCGCGCAGCTGCCCTCCTGGGACCTGACCCCGCGCCAGATCTGCGACCTCGAGCTTCTGATGAACGGCGGCTTCGCGCCGCTGAAAGGCTTCCTGTCGCAGGCCGACTATGACGGCGTGGTCAAGGACATGCGGCTGGCGGACGGCACGCTCTGGCCGATGCCGATCACTCTGGACGTGTCGGAGGCCTTCGCCGAGAAGGTCGCGCCTGGCCAGGACATCGCGCTGCGCGACCAGGAGGGCGTGATCCTCGCCATCCTGTCGATCAGCGACAAATGGGTGCCGAACAAGTCGGTCGAGGCCGAGGGCGTCTTCGGCGCCGACGACCTTGCGCATCCGGCGGTGAACTACCTGCACAACACGGCCGGCAAGGTCTATCTCGGCGGCCCGGTGACCGGGATCCAGCAGCCTGTCCACTATGACTTCAAGGCCCGCCGCGACACGCCGAACGAACTGCGCGCGCTGTTCCGCAAGCTGGGCTGGCGCAAGGTCGTGGCCTTCCAGACCCGCAACCCGCTCCACCGCGCGCACCAGGAACTGACCTTCCGCGCCGCGCGCGAGGCCGAGGCGAACCTCCTGATCCACCCGGTCGTCGGCATGACCAAGCCCGGCGACGTGGACCATTTCACTCGCGTCCGCTGCTATGAGGCGGTGCTGGACAAGTATCCGGCCCAGACGACCGCCCTGTCGCTGCTGAACCTTGCCATGCGCATGGGCGGCCCGCGTGAGGCGGTGTGGCACGGCATCATCCGCCGCAACCACGGCTGCACCCACATGATCGTCGGCCGCGACCATGCCGGTCCGGGTAAGAACAGCCAGGGCAAGGATTTCTACGACCCCTATGCCGCGCAAGAGCTGTTCCGCAAGCACGAGTCCGAGATCGGGGTCGAGATGGTCGACTTCAAGCACATGGTCTATGTGCAGGAAAAGGCCCAGTACTACCCCGCGAACGAGATCCCCGAAGGCTCCACCGTCCTCGACATCTCGGGCACCGAACTCCGCCGCCGCCTGCGCGAGGGGTTGGAGATCCCGGAATGGTTCTCCTTCCCCGAGGTCGTGGCCGAACTGCGCAAGACCAGCCCCGCGCGGTCCAAGCAGGGGTTCACGGTGTTCTTCACCGGCCTTTCGGGCAGCGGCAAATCCACCATCGCGAACGCGCTGATGGTCAAGCTGATGGAAATGGGCGGCCGTCCGGTCACGCTGTTGGACGGTGACGTCGTGCGGAAACACCTGTCGTCCGAACTCGGCTTCTCCAAGGAACACCGCGACCTGAACATCAAGCGGATCGGCTATGTCGCGTCCGAGATCACCAAGAACGGCGGCATCGCGATCTGCGCGCCCATCGCGCCCTACACCGCGACCCGCCGCGCCGTGCGCGAGATGGTCGAAGCCTTCGGCGCCTTCGTCGAAGTCCACGTTGCGACCAGCATCGAGGAATGCGAACGCCGCGACCGCAAGGGTCTCTACAAGCTCGCACGGGAGGGGAAGATCAAGGAATTCACCGGGATCTCCGACCCTTACGAGGCACCGACCCAGGCCGAACTGGTGGTGGACACCGAGAATGTCGATGTCGACCACTGCGCCCATCAGGTCCTGCTCAAGCTGGAGCAGATGGGTCTGATCCGCGCCTGACGACCAAAGGCCGCGCCCCCGGGGGCGCGGCCTTTTCCGTTTACCCGGCCTTCATCATCCGGCGCAGAAGTCCGTCCTTCAGCACATATTGATGATAAAGCGCCATCAGCGCATGGCCGAGAACCAGCAGCATGAGAAGGTTGGCCGCCAGCTTGTGGGCACCCTCAAGGTCCATGCCCAGAAACCACACGCTGATCCCGCCCAGCGGCACCGCGATCATCAAGAGGTAGATCAGTCCGTGGCCCCATTCCGCGGCCCGGACCGCAAGGCTACCCGCCGCACCCGGAGCCGCCGGAGCCCCCCGCGACATCCGCACCATGATCCGCACCACCACCAGCGCGAGGATCGCCAGACCCATCGCCACATGGGGAACGAAACCGGCGGTTCCACCCTCTTCCACCGCTTCCAGCGCCTCTTCCGCCCCTTCGCCCGTCAGCCAGGCGACAAGGATCAGGACGGCGACCAGCCAGTGCAGGGCGATCTGGGTCCCAGAATATCCGGTAGTGGTTTTCATGACGACCTCCGCTTGAGACACAACTGATACGTTGCAGCCTAACGGTTCCGTCGCCGAAAGTCAGTCGGAGCCAGAAGGCTCCGACCCGACTTCAGTGCACGCTCACAGGCGTGAAATCATGCTCTCGCGCCAGGAGGAAGGCGAGCTTGCGGTCAGCGACCAGCGCCAGCTGGCGGCCATCCGCGCCATTGACCGACCAGATCACCTCCAGCCCGTCAACCTGCTCCCGGACCTCGTCCGGGAGATCCTCGACCGCGATCTCGCGGACATAGACAATGCGGTCGCCCCCCTGCGGCAACCCGTCGAATGGAGTGTTCATTGCTTGCCCCCTTCCTTCTGGCTGGCATCCTTGCGGCCGATCCGGATCGTCTGCACCACGGTTTCAGGCACATGTCGGCGCAGATCGACATGGAGAAGTCCGTTCTCCATCGTGGCCCCTGCAACCTCAACGCCGTCAGCCAGCACAAAGCTCCGTTGAAAAGCGCGTGAGGCGATGCCCCGATGCAGGAAGACCCGGTCCCCCGTGTCATCGGCCTGGCGGCCCCGCACGACCAGCTGCCGGTCCTCGACCGTGATCGACAGGTCCTCTTCGCGGAAGCCCGCGACAGCCAGCGTGATCCGATAGGCGTTTTCCGCCACCGCCTCGATGTTGAACGGAGGATAGCCTTCGGCCCCCGATTTCGCGGTGCGCTCGACCAGCCGTTCCAGCTGCTCGAAGCCCAGTAGATAGGGATGGGACCCAAAGCTAAGTTTCGTCATCGGACAGTCCTTGGATAAGCGACGGTTCGGCCAGCGGTCCCGGATTCGGCAACCGCTCGGGTTGAATATGGGGCGAGGGCGTCCCCCTCGCAAGCCCCCGGCCCCCGGTGAAATCCCATGGAAAACCGCGTATAAACCTTCACCCGGCCCGGCGATTTCCTATATTCTGATCAAAAGACAGAAAGCGAGTCGCCCCATGAACGCCCCATCGGAACTCAGCTTTGAAGAGATGCTGCGCATCAAGCTGGAAGTCCTGCGCCGCGAACACCGCGACCTGGACGAAGCGATCCATGCGCTGGAAACCACCGGCCGCCCCGACCAGCTCACCCTGCGCCGGCTGAAGAAGCAGAAACTGTCGCTGAAAGACCAGATCGTGAAGATCGAGGATCAGTTGATCCCCGACATCATCGCCTGACGCTTGCCCCTGCGCGCGGTTCCCGCTAATCGCGCCTTGAACCAAGGGGGGCGCGCATGGCCGTATCCGTCGGAATCATCATGGGGTCGCAAAGCGACTGGCCGACGATGAAGGCTGCGGCCGAGATCCTTGACGAACTCGGCATCGCCTACGAGGCGAAGATCGTCTCGGCCCACCGCACCCCGGATCGCCTGTGGGACTACGGCAAGACCGCTGTCGCGCGCGGCCTCAAGGTCATCATCGCCGGGGCCGGCGGGGCCGCGCATCTGCCCGGCATGATGGCCTCCAAGACCCGAGTGCCGGTGATCGGCGTCCCGGTCCAGACCAGGGCCCTGGCCGGTGTCGACTCGCTCTACTCCATCCTCCAGATGCCCAAGGGCTATCCCGTCGCCACCATGGCGATCGGCGGCGCGGCCAATGCCGGGCTGATGGCCGCCGCAATCCTTGCCGTCGCGGACCCGGCCGTCGCGGCACGGCTGGACGCCTGGCGCGAGGCGCTCTCCGCCTCCATCCCCGAGGAGCCGAAGGATGACTGAACTTCCGCAGGGCGCGACCATCGGCATCCTCGGCGGCGGGCAGCTGGGCCGCATGCTCTCGGTCGCGGCCAGCCGGCTGGGCTACCGTTGCCACATCTATGAACCCGGCGCCGCCCCGGCCGGCGACGTGGCCCATCAGGTCACCACCGCGCCTTACGAGGACGACTCCGCCCTGCGCGCCTTCGCCGCCTCGGTCGATGTCATCACCTACGAATTCGAGAACGTCCCCACCTCGGCGCTGGACCTTCTGGAAAGCCTGAAGCCGATCCGCCCGAACCGCCGCGCGCTGGCCGTGAGCCAGGACCGCATCGCCGAGAAATCCTTTCTGAACGACCTCGGCCTGCAGACCGCCCCCTGGGCCGCCGTGAACTCCGAAGCAGACTTGCGCGCCGCGGCCGAAACCCTTGGCCTGCCCGCGATCCTCAAGACCACGCGGCTTGGCTATGACGGCAAGGGGCAGGTCAAGCTGGACGACGACTCCGAAATCCCCGCCGCCTGGGCCGCGATGAACGGCGCCGCTTGCGTGCTGGAGGGGTTCGTGGCCTTCGACCGCGAAGTCTCGGTGATCGCCGCGCGCGGCCTTGACGGCCAGGTCGCCTGCTTCGACCCCGGTGAGAACATCCACCGCGAGGGCATCCTGCGCACCACCACGGTGCCTGCGCGGCTCAACGCCAGCCAGCGCGCCGATGCCATCCTGATCGCCGCCCGCATCCTGAATGCGCTCGATTACGTCGGCGTCATGGGGGTAGAGCTTTTCGTCACCGCCCGCGGCCTTCTGGTGAACGAGATCGCCCCCCGCGTCCACAACTCCGGCCACTGGACGCAGGCGGGCTGCTGCGTGGACCAGTTCGAACAGCACATCCGCGCCGTGGCGGGCCTGCCCCTTGGCGATGGCAACCGCTACGCCGATGTGGTGATGGAGAACCTGATCGGCGACGATGTCCTCCGCCTGCCCGAGCTTCTGAAGGCCCGCGACACCGCCGTCCATCTCTATGGCAAGGGCGCCCCGCGCCCCGGCCGCAAGATGGGTCATGTGAACCGGGTGATCCGCTCCTGACCCCTCCTCACCCGACTGCGTCTCCTCGTCGCCAGACCCGCGAGGAGTGACGACGCCATCGACGCGCGCCCGGCCGGGCACCGTTTGCCGCCTGCTGCGTTACCCCCGGCATTTGCTTTGGGGACCCCATGCACGAGAACAGCTCCGTATATACCCGCGTCGCCCGCTGGATCGCCCAGCTCTCGGGCCGCCCGATCACCTTTCTCCTTGCCGTTGGCGCGGTCCTGCTCTGGCTTGTCACCGGCCCGATCTTCGCCTTCTCCGACACCTGGCAACTGGTGATCAACACCGGCACCACGATCGTCACCTTCCTGATGGTCTTCCTGATCCAGAACACCCAGAACCGCGACACGGTCGCGATGCAGCTGAAACTGGACGAGCTGATCCGCGCCACCGAAGGCGCGCATCTGTCGCTTCTCGACCTTGAAAAGCTGGAGGAAAAAGAGCTCGCCGCCTTCGTCCGCCAGTACGAGACGCTGGCCGCGAAGGGCCGGGCCCAGCTTGACAAGGGGCGGCCGGATACCGGCACGCCCGAGGTTGTCACCCAGACGGCCCCGCCTGAAAAGTCTCTTTCACAACCGTCGACAGCGTCAGCGAAGGGTCGAAACGGCCCTCGCGCAGGAAGGTCCGGACCTGGGCGATGACCAGCGGGTTCACCATCATGAAGGTATGGGTCACCGGCAGCACCAGATGATCGGCCATGCCCTCGACCCGGGTACTTGCCACCGTGACCTTCCCGTCATTCATCCCCGGCAGCATCGCGTTCCAGACCGGGTTCAAGGACCGCGTCCCGGCGATGATCCCCAGCGGATAATCGGCCGGCGGCAGCCGGTTCGGCCAGCTCTCCGGCCCCGTCCCCAGCATCCGCCCCGCCGCGCCATTGACAAGGTTGAAGACCGGATTGTCGCCCAGCCGGTCCACCAGCTCCGACCCGTGGTTCGGCGGAGCCAGCATCACCACCCGCCCCATCTGCGCCGGGCGATTCCGCGCCAGCCAGTCGCGCAACAGGATGCCGCCCATCGAATGGGTGACGAAATGCACCCGCCCCGGCCCGGCAGCTTCGACGGCGCGACCGACCTCGGCCACCAGCGCCTCGGGCGCGGCCTTTGTCGAGGGATAGGCCCAGTTCACCACCCGGTAGCCCGCCGCCTTCAGCGCCAGCGCCATCGGCGCCAGCGACACATCGGTCCGCGCCAGCCCGTGCAAAAGCACAACGGCATCGGCCACGCCCGCGCCATCCTCGGTCGCGGGGGCGGGCAGGAAACGGGCAAGGCGTCCGGTCAGCCACATGGCGCGACTCTCTGCCCGGCCGGACCGCGCGGCAAGCCCGGAATTCCCGCCACTGGACAAAGCCGACGCAGCGTCACAGGGTCCATCTCATGGCCCGCTTCAAACCCCGTCTCGCCACCCGCGCCCTGATCCTGCACGAAGACCGGCTGCTTCTGGTCAACGCCTATCCCGGCGCGCGGCTTGGCCTGTGGTGCGCCCCCGGCGGTGGCTGCGAGGCCGGGCAGTCGCTGCCGGAAAACCTCGCCCGCGAGGTGCATGAGGAAACCGGCCTGACCATCGCCGTCGGCCCGCCCGTACTGGTCAACGAATTCCACGATCCCGAGACGGGCTTCCACCAGATCGACCTCTTCTTCCGCTGCACCCTGACCAGCGGCGACCTCGACGACGCCTGGCTGGACCCCGAAGGCGTCGTGACCGAGCGTCGCTTCTTCTCGCGCAGGGAACTTGCCGCAGGGCATGTCCGTTTTAAGCCCGACAGCCTGCCCGACGCCGCCTGGGGCGCGGCTGCCGCCCTCTATGATCCGCTGGAAGTGATCCTGAAATGAGCCGCGCTTTCGTCAATGAGGATGCCGGCGCCGATCGGCCCGACCTGCCCGAGCTTCCGGTCCCGCCCGGCCCGAACATCGTCACCCCGCGCGGCCTTGCCGCCCTCCACACACAGATCGCGCAGCGTCAGGCCGATCTCGCCGCGCTGAAGGCCCGCCCCGATCGTCTCGACCGGCTTCCCGAAGCCGCCGCCGAACGCGACCTGCGCTGGCTGGAGGCACGGCTCAAGGCCGCCGTTGTCATCGACCCGGCGCAGCACGACCTGTCCGAGGTCGCCTTCGGCCTTAGCGTCACCGTCAGGGGCGAAGACGGCCGCGAGACGACCTACGAAATCACCGGCGAGGATGAGGCCGACGCCACCCGCCACCGCATCGCGCCGACCTCGCCGCTTGCCCGCGCCCTTCTCGGCGCGCAGGTCGGGGAGGTCGTGACCTGGAAGCGCCCGGCCGGCGCGGTCGATCTGACACTCGTGAAGATCGCCCATGCGGATCCGTGAGCTTCTCCCCTCGGAAACCGATCTCGTCGCGCAATTCTACCGCGAGGCGCCGGACTACTGGCTTCTGGCCGAGGGCCGCTGCGACCCCGCAGCCAAGGCGCAGGACTTCTTCACCGACGCGCCGCCGAACTGCGACCCCGCCGAAAGCGAACGGCTGGGTCTTTTCCTCCAGCACCGCCTCTCTGGCGTGGCCGAGCTTTCCTACGGCTTCCCCGAACCCGCCGACGCCTATCTTGGGCTGATGATGCTTGGCCCCTGGGCGCAGGGCGCGGGCCACGGGCAGGCTTTCCTGCGGCAGGTCGAGACCCTCGCCCGCGCCCGGCACGCCCGGCGCCTGTATCTCGCCGTTCTCGACGCCAACCCGCGCGGCCGGGCCTTCTGGCTGCGCGAGGGGTTCCGCCCGACCGGCCTCCGCCGCAAGGACGGCAGGACGGGTCACTGGATCGAGCGCCTGGTCAAGGACCTCTAGGCAGTCTGTAGGGCAGGCTGGCCCAGGCCACTCCACCCAGCACCAGCGCGGCGGCCAGCCAGAACCGCAGGCCCGGCAGTTCCGCCAGCAGCACCGCGCCCCCCAGCGCCGCGATCACCGGCACCGTCAACTGCGCCACCGCCGCCCGCGCCGCGCCCAGCCGGGGCAGGACCTGATACCAAAGCGCATAGCCCAGCCCCGACGTCACCGCGCCCGAGACCACGGCCAGCAGGACGCCGCGCCCGTCCGGCACCTCCGGCCCCACCGCCAGACCAAGGGGCAGGACCAGCGGCACCGACAGCAGGAAATTCCACGCCGTCGCGGCCAGCGGATCGCTCGCGCCCCGCCCGGCCAGCGACTAGATCCCCCAGCCGACCCCGGCCACTGCCATCAGCACGACAGGGACCAGCGCGACCGCCCCCGGGGCCGCGATGATCGCAAGCCCGCCCAGCGCCAGCCCCGCCCCCGCCCAGCGCCGCGCCGGGACCGTCTCCCGCAGGACCAGCGCTCCCGCGAACATCGTGACCTGCACCGTGCCGAAAAGGACCAGCGCCCCGGTTCCGGCATCAAGACCCCGATAGGCCAGCGAGAAACCGATCAGATAGGCTGTAAGCCCGGCCACTCCGCCAAAGCGGCCGCGCGTCCCCGGCCAGCCGAGATGGCCCCGCTGCCAGAGGACAAGCGCCGCCAGCACGACGGCCCCGGCCAGAACCCGAAGCATGGCAAACTCCACCGCGCCGATATGCCCCGGCCCCACCGCCCAGCGGTTCAACACGGAATTGGCCGCGAAGGCCAACATGGTCAGGGCAGTCAGGAGGAACAGGCGCATGGGCGGCATCTTGCGCGCCGCCCGTCTGGAAGCGCAAGCGTAAGGTGGGCGATATCGCCCATCCTACGCCGATGAAAAAGGGCGCCCGAAGGCGCCCTTTCCCTGACCTGGATCGCGGATGGATCAGAAGTCCATCCCGCCCATGCCGCCGCCGCCCGGCATCGCCGGAGCAGCCTTCGGCTCGGGACGGTCGGCGATCATCGCTTCGGTGGTGATCAGCAGCGAGGCAACCGACGCCGCGTCTTCCAGAGCGGTGCGGGTCACTTTCGCCGGGTCGATCACGCCGAACTTGAACATGTCGCCATATTCTTCGGTCTGGGCGTTGAAGCCGAACGAGGTATCGCTCGACTCGCGCACCTTGCCAGCCACCACGGCGCCGTCGACACCGGCGTTCTCGGCGATCTGGCGCAGCGGAGCTTCCAGCGCGCGGCGGACGATGGCGATGCCGGCGTCTTGGTCGCTGTTGGCACCCTTCAGCCCGTCAAGGCCCTTCGAGGCCTGGACCAGAGCCACGCCGCCACCGACGATCACGCCTTCCTGCACGGCCGCACGGGTCGCGTTCAGGGCGTCGTCAACCCGGTCCTTGCGCTCTTTCACTTCGACTTCGGTCATGCCGCCGACGCGGATGACGGCAACGCCGCCCGCCAGCTTGGCCACACGCTCCTGCAGCTTCTCGCGGTCGTAGTCCGAGGTGGTTTCCTCGATCTGCGCGCGGATCTGGCCGACGCGGGCTTCGATCTCGGCCTTGTCACCGGCGCCGTCGATGATCGTGGTGTCATCCTTCTTGATGACCACTTTCTTGGCGCGGCCCAGCATGTCGAGGCCGACATTCTCCAGCTTCATGCCAAGGTCGTCCGAGATCACCTGGCCGCCGGTCAGGATCGCGATGTCCTGCAGCATGGCCTTGCGACGGTCGCCGAAGCCCGGAGCCTTGACGGCTGCGATCTTCAGGCCGCCACGCAGCTTGTTGACGACCAGCGTGGCCAGAGCCTCGCCTTCGACATCTTCAGCCACGATCACCAGCGGACGCTGCGACTGGATCACGGCTTCCAGCAGCGGAACCATCGGCTGCAGCGACGAGAGCTTCTTCTCGTGCAGCAGGATGAAGGCGTCTTCCAGCTCGGCAATCATCTTGTCGGCGTTGGTGACGAAGTAGGGCGACAGGTAGCCGCGGTCGAACTGCATGCCTTCGACGACGGTGGTTTCCGTCTCAAGGCCCTTGTTCTCTTCGACGGTGATGACACCCTCGTTGCCGACCTTCTGCATCGCTTCCGCGATCTGGCGGCCGATTTCAGCTTCGCCGTTGGCCGAGATGGTGCCGACCTGCGCGACTTCGGCGCTGTCCTTCACCGGACGGGCCATCGCCTTGATCTGCTCGACGACCTTGGCGGTGGCGAGGTCGATGCCGCGCTTCAGGTCCATCGGGTTCAGACCGGCGGCGACCGACTTCATGCCTTCGCGGATGATGGCCTGGGCCAGCACGGTCGCGGTGGTGGTGCCGTCACCGGCTTCGTCGTTGGTGCGGGAAGCGACTTCCTTCACCATCTGCGCGCCCATGTTCTCGAACTTGTCGGCGAGTTCGATTTCCTTGGCGACAGTCACGCCGTCCTTGGTGATGCGGGGCGAGCCGAAGGACTTGTCGATGACCACGTTGCGGCCTTTCGGGCCGAGGGTCACTTTCACGGCGTCGGCGAGGATGTTGACGCCGCGCAGCATGCGGTCGCGGGCGTCGGTGTCGAACTTGACGTCTTTAGCAGCCATTATGATAGCTCCTTGAATGGGTTAAGTCAGAAAGCGTCGGGTGCGCCACGGCGCACCATCCCTCAGGCGATGATGCCGAGGATGTCGCTTTCCTTCATGATCAGCAGCTCTTCACCGTTCAGGGTGACTTCGGTGCCCGACCACTTGCCGAACAGGATGCGGTCGCCAGCCTTGACCGACGGCGCGATCAGCTCGCCCGAATCCTTGCGGGCGCCTTCGCCCACGGCAACCACTTCGCCCTCGGCGGGCTTTTCCTTGGCGGTGTCCGGGATGATCAGCCCGCCCTTGGTCTTTTCGTCGGACTGGACACGCTTGACCAGGACACGGTCATGCAGCGGTTTGAAAGCCATCTGGGGTACTCCCTTGAGTTTCCAGGTTTGATCTCGATTAGCACTCGCCTCATGTGAGTGCTAACGCCCGATTAGCTAGGCAAAGACCCGACCCGAGTCAACACCGCCTTCGCGTCTTTTGATTTGCCTTTTGTCCATCGCCTGCCACGATGCGATCTGACGACGCTGACCCTGGATCCCATGACCCGTCTCCTGACCCTGCTCGCCGCCGCCCTCCTGTTTCTTGCCGGCCCCGCCCAGGCCCAATGCGCCGGCCAGAACCTTCTGGCCGAATTGCCGGCAAAGGACCGCGACGCGATCATCGCCGCCGCCGATTCCGTCCCCTTCCCGCGGGGCAACCACTGGCGCGCGACCCGCGGCGACGAGGTCATCACCATGATCGGCACCTATCATTTCGACGACCCGCGCCACGCGCCGACGCTCGCCGCCATCACCCCCGCGATCCAGTCCGCCGCCACCGTCCTGGTCGAGGCCGGACCCGAAGAGGAAAAGGCGCTCAAGGCGCTGATCTCGCGCGATCCCTCGACCCTGATGATCACCGAGGGCCCCACCCTCCTTGAACAGCTCCCGCCCGAGCTTTGGGCCCAGCTCAGCGAGGCGCTCGGCAGACGGGGCATCCCCGGCTTCATGGCGGCGAAGTTCCAGCCCTGGTATGTATCGGTGATGCTGGCGATCCCGCCCTGCGGCATGGCGCAGATGAAGGACCCCAAGGGCCTGGACGGGATGGTGATCGAAACCGCGACGGCCGCGGGGGTTCCGGTACGCGGCCTTGAACCATTCGACACCGTCTTCCAGATCTTCGGCGCCATGACACATGAGGAAATGGTCGCCATGATCCAGTCCACCCTCGCGGTCGAGGATCGGGCCGAAGATTACGCCGCCACCCTTGCCGACAGCTACTTTGCCGGAGAAAGCCGGGTGATCTGGGAATACATGCGCGAGGTCTCCTATGGCCTGCCCGGTTACACCCGCGAGCAGGTGGATGCCGAATATGCCCGGCTGGAAGAGCTGCTGATGAACGCGCGCAACCGGGCATGGATACCCGTCCTGACCGAGGCCGCGGCCGGGGGGCCGGTCTTTGCCGCCTTCGGCGCCCTGCACCTGTCGGGGCAGGAAGGCGTGCTGAACCTTCTGCAACAGGAAGGCTTCACGCTGGAAGAGCTGCCGCTCTAAGCCGTGATCCTGCCCGGCCGCCTGATCCGCCTCACCGTGCTTGACCTAGGTCGATTCGAGGTCCGGGGCGGCGAGCGTGTGATCGGCATCCCGGCCTATCTGCTGCAAACCGACCGGGGGGCGAACATCCTGTTCGACACCGGCTTCCCGCCCACCTATCTGACCGACCCCGACCGTCCCGGACGCGACGGCCTTCCCGCCTTCGGACGGCTCATCGACTTCCGCCCCGACCAGACCGCCCAAGGCGCTCTGGCCGCGCTTGGCCTCCGGCCCCGCGACATCGCGCTGACCATCCTCAGCCACGGCCATATCGACCATGTCGGCTCGCTTCCGCTCTTCACCCACGCGCCCATCGCGATGACCGCCCGCGAACGCGCCGACCCCCGCCCCCGCTATTTCGGCACCGCCCGCCCGATGGACTGGCCGCAGGCCGCCTACCACCTGATCGACACCGACACCCCGGTCTGCGAGGGGCTGACCCTGATCCCGACCCCAGGCCATACGCCCGGCCACCTTTCCGCGCTCCTCGACCTGCCGGAGACCGGCCCCGTCATCCTTGCCGCCGACGCGATCAACCGCGCCTCCGAACCCGCCGAGCATTTCGCCGATGCAGCCGACCCGGCGGCGGCGCAAGCCTCGGCGGACCGCCTCCTCGCGCTTCCGGGCCTCCTGATCTACGGCCATGATCCGGCCCAGTGGCAGGGGCTGCGAAAGGCCCCGGCCGCCTACGTCTGACGGCAGACCTCGCTCCGGTGGCCCCGCCCACGACCACCCGATCCCGGATCCGCTCCGCCCCCAGGCCGCGCACCCGCCAAGCGCCCCCCGCGTGACAATCGCCGCGCCCTCCCCTATACCGCGCGCGAAAGCAACCTCCCGCGAGCAATCCCCATGACCACCCTCGTCTTCGGACACAAATCCCCCGACACCGATTCCACCGGCTCGCCCATCATCTGGGCCTGGTACCTGAATGAGACCGGCACCCCGGCCAAGCCCGTCCTTCTGGGCGAGCCCAACACCGAAGCCGCCTTCGTGCTGAAGCACTGGGGCCTGGAAAAGCCCGCGATCATCCAGGACGTGACCGCCGACGACAAGGTCGTCATCGTCGACACCAACAACCCGGCCGAACTGCCGCCCTCGATCAACGAGGCGAAGATTCAGGGCATCATCGACCACCACCTCCTGGTCGGCGGCATCAAGACCAAGAACCCGATCGACATCACCATCCGCCCCTTGGCCTGCACCGCGACCATCATGCACGACCTGATGGGCGACGCGCTGGCCAAGGCCCCCGACAGCATCAAGGGCGCGATGCTCTCCTGCATCCTCTCCGACACGCTGGAGTTCCGCTCGCCCACCACCACCCCGCATGACCGCGCCGTGGCCGAGAAACTGGCCGCCGACCTCCGCGTCTCGATCCCCGAACTGGCCGGAAAGATGTTCGAGGCCAAGTCCGACGTCTCGGCCTTCTCCGACGCCGAACTCCTGCGCATGGATTCCAAGGAATACACCGTCGCCGGGAAAGAGCTTCGCGTCTCGGTCCTGGAAACCACCGCGCCCAAGGTCGTGCTGGACCGCAAGGACAGCCTGATGCGCTCGATGGTCGACGTGGCGAAAGAGGATGGCGCCGATCAGGTGCTGCTCTTCGTGGTGGACATCATCAAGGAAGAGGCGACCCTCCTCGTCCCGAACGATCTGGTGAAGCAGCTGGCCGAGGCGTCCTTCGGCTGCACCGTCAGCGGCGATACCGTGGTCCTGCCCGGCATCATGAGCCGCAAGAAGCAGATCATCCCGGCGCTCAAGCTCTGACGCAACCGGCGGCATGTGTCGGGCGTTCCTGCCCGACGCATGGCCGACGCGTGCCAGACGGATGCCAGACGCTTAACCTTTCGTTCACCCCGGCCGTTCCGGCCCTCTGAAAGGCCCCCGAATGACCGAGATCCTCCGCTCCCTCGCCGATCTTTCCGGCCGCTATGACGCCGTTTTCTGCGACCTCTGGGGCTGCCTGCACAACGGCAAGACCGCCTTTCCGGCGGCGGTGGCGGCGCTGCAGGGCTTCCGCGCGACGGGGGGGAAAGTGGTCCTATTGACCAATTCTCCGCGCCCGAAATCCAGCGTAATCAAGCAATTGGACGGCATGAACGTGCCCCGCGACGCCTGGGACCTCATCGCCACCTCGGGCGATGCCGCGCAGATGGGGATGCTTTCGGGCGCCGTGGGCCGGAAGGTCCACCACATCGGCGCGCCGAAGGACGAGACTTTCTTTACCGATTTCGCCGACGATCTGGCCGGTTATGCCGCCACGCAGCCCCCGATCACCCGCGTCCCCCTGAAAGAGGCCGAGGGGATCGTCTGCACCGGCCTTTTCGACGACCTGACCGAAACGCCCGACGACTATCGCGCCGCCCTTCTTCTGGGAAAAACCCTCGGACTGCCAATGCTTTGCGCCAACCCGGATATCGTCGTCGACATGGGCGACAAGCGGCTCTACTGCGCCGGGGCGCTGGCGCAGATGTATGAACAGATGGGCGGCACCGCGCTGTATTTCGGCAAGCCCCATCCCCCGATCTACGACCTCGCCCGCCGCCGTCTGGCCGAATCCGGCGTCACCGATCCGCAGATCCTCTGCATCGGCGACGGCATCCGCACTGATATCCAGGGCGGGATCGGCGAGGGCTTGGACACGCTGTTCATCACCGGCGGCCTTGAGGCCGAGCGTTTCGGCCCGGATATCGAGGCACCCGAGGCCGGTCTCCTCCTGCCTTGGCTGGAGGGGGAGCAGCTTTCGCCGACCTATGCGATGGGTCGCTTGCGCTAGGGTAACATTCCTGCCCTCTTGCCTAGGTCTTTGAACTTTTATTGCGCGGCGGATTGTGCTGCGCCGCAGCATGTGCTAGGGTCCCCCCATGCAAGGTAGGGATTCGGAACCCATGCTCGACAACATGCCCCGCGGCACGATCTGCATCGAGGACATCGAAATCGGCATGTCCCGCCACCTGATGAAGGTCGTAACCGACCGGGATATCGAGCTTTTTGCCGAAGTCTCCACAGACCGGAACCCCGTCCATCTCGACGACTCCTATGCCCAGGACACCATCTTCGAAGGCCGGATCGCCCACGGTATGCTGACCGCCGGCCTTATCTCGGCCGTGATCGGCGAACAGCTCCCCGGTCATGGCACGGTCTATCTTGGCCAGTCGCTCAAGTTCATGGCCCCGGTCCGCCCCGGCGACATGGTCCGGGCCGAGGTGACGGTGACCGCCATCGACCATGCCAAACGCCGAGTCACCCTTGAAACCCTGGCCTCGGTGGGTAAAACCGTTGTCCTGAAGGGTGAGGCGCTGGTTCTGGCGCCCAGCCGCAAGTTCGACTGACGGGCTCCGGCCCGCGAAGGGCAGGATGCAGCAGCATTTCCACTGGCAGGGCCTCGCCCCCTCCACCCGCGGCACCTCGGTTGCCATGGGCAATTTCGACGGCGTGCATCGCGGCCATCAGGCGGTGATCGATCTTGCGCGCGGTCCTGCCCCGCTTGGCATCATCACCTTCGAACCGCACCCCCGCCAGTTCTTCGCCCCCGCTGCCCCGGCCTTCCGCCTGATGAACGCCGAAGCCCGCGCCAACCGCCTCGCGCGGCTCGGGGTGCAGCATCTCTTCCAGCTCCCCTTCGACGCCACCCTCGCCCGCCTGACGCCCGAGGCTTTCGTGACCGAGGTCCTGCATGAGGGGCTGGGCATCGCCCATGTCGTCGTCGGCGCCGACTTCTGCTTCGGCAAGGGCCGCGCCGGCAAGGCGCAGGACCTTGCAACCCTTTGCGAAACCAGGGGTATCCGCACCACCATCGCCCCCCTCGTGACCGAGAACGGGACCGAGATCTCCTCGACCCAGATCCGCACTGCCCTGACCGAAGGCCGCCCCCGCGACGCCGCCGCGATGTTGGGGCACTGGCACCGGATCGAGGGCGAGGTCCTGCATGGCGAGAAGCGCGGGCGTGAGCTTGGCTATCCCACCGCCAACTTGTCGGTCGATGGCCTGCACCTGCCGAAACTCGGGGTCTATGCCGTCCTCGTCGACATCCTGACCGGCCCGCAGGCCGGCAGCCACCACGGCGTCGCCAGCCTTGGTGTGCGACCCATGTTCGGCGAGAACCGTCCGAACCTCGAGACCTTCCTCTTCGACTTCAAGGGCGACCTTTACGGCCACCACCTGTCGATCGCGCTGGTCGACTACCTCCGCCCCGAGCTGAAGTTCGACGGCCTTGATGCGCTGATTACCCAGATGGACGCCGACTCGGTCAAGGCTCGCGCCGTTCTGGCCGCGCTATGACCCTGCGCCCGCGCTTCTGGGAAACCGTCCCCCTGAACAAACTGACCCAGCAGGAATGGGAGGCGCTTTGCGACGGCTGCGGCAAGTGCTGCCTGAACAAGCTGGAATATGAGGACACCGGCGAGGTCGCCTATACCCGGATCAGCTGCCGCCTCTTCGATGGTGCCACCTGCCGGTGCAGCGACTATCCGAACCGCAAGCTGCATGTGCCGGAATGTGTGGTCCTGACGCCCAAGACCCTGCCGAAGATCGCCTACTGGATGCCCGCGACCTGCGCCTACAAGCTCCTGTTCCAGAAGCGGAAACTGCCGGACTGGCACCCCTTGGTGACCGGCGACCCCGACAGCACCCACAACTCCGGCAATTCAATCAAGGGGATCACCATCCCCGAGACCGAGGTCCCCGAGGACGACTGGGAAGACTATCTGATCGAGGAGACACCGTGATGCGCTTTGCCTCTGACAACACCTCCGGCGCCGCGCCCGAGATCATGGCCGCGATCCTGAAGGCGAACGAGGGGTATGAACGCTCTTACGGTGCCGATGCCGCCATGGCGCGCGTGACCGAACTCGTCCGCGACCTCTTCGAGGCGCCCGAGGCCGAGGTCCGTCTCGTCGCCACCGGCACGGCCGCCAATGCGCTGGCCATCGCCATCCATGTCCAGCCCTGGGATGCGGTCTTCTGCCACCGCCACGCCCATATCGCCGAGGACGAATGCAACGCGCCCGAGTTCTACTCCGGCGCCAAACTGGTCCTTGTGCCCGGCGAGCATGGCAAGATGACGCCCGAGACGCTGGGCGAGGCGCTTGCCACCACCGGCGAAAGCGGCGTCCACGGCGTTCAGCGCGGGATGCTGTCGCTGACCAATGTGACCGAAGCCGGCACCGTCTACACCCCGGCCGAGATCACGGCCCTTACCGCGCTGGCCAGAGCCAAGGGTATTCCCTGCCATCTCGACGGCGCGCGCTTTGCCAATGCCCTTGTCGCCACCGGCGCGACCCCGGCCGAAATGACATGGAAAGCCGGGATCGATGTTCTGTCCCTTGGCGGCACCAAGAACGGCTGTCTGGGGGTGGAGGGCGTCGTACTCTTCAACCCCGCCAAGGCCTGGGAGCTGGAACTTCGCCGCAAGCGTGGGGGGCATCTTTTCTCCAAGCACCGCTTCCTCTCCGCCCAGATGGAGGCTTACCTGACCGACGGCCTCTGGCTGCGCCTTGCCACCCAAGCCAATGCGATGGGCCAGCGCCTTGTTCATGGGCTGCGCGAGCGACAGGCCCATGTCCCGCCGGCGGATGCCAACCTGCTGTTCCCGGAATGGTCCCTTGGCACCCACGACCGGCTGGAGGCCGCAGGGGCCGAGTACTACCGGTTCAACGCCCCCGAAGGCCGCGAACGCGCCCGCCTTGTCGCCAGCTGGTCCACGACCGAGGCCGAGGTCGACAGGTTCCTCGATGCCGTCTGACCCGATTGCTGCACCGACCATGATTTTCGCGCCGCTAGCGGTCGCGCCGGTTTGCATCGGCCCAACCCGGTGATAAGCGAACCCCATCCCGAATCCGCTGCCCCGGAGCCTTTCATGCCCGCCGTCACCGAACCGAAGATCATTGCCGGAAACGCCAACCTGCAGCTGGCAAAGTCCATCGCCCGCCGCATGTCGATGCACCGCGGGATGAGCGTGAACCTGGTGGACGCAAGGGTGGAGCGGTTCAACGACCAGGAAATCTTCGTCGAGGTGTTCGAGAATGTCCGCGGCGAGGACATGTATGTGATCCAGCCGACCTCGAACCCGGCGAACGACAACCTGATGGAGCTGCTGATCATGGTCGACGCGCTGCGCCGCTCTTCGGCCAGCCGCATCACCGCCGTGATCCCGTACTTTGGCTATGCCCGCCAGGACCGCCGCGCCAAGGCCCGCACGCCGATTTCCGCCAAGCTGGTGGCGAACCTGATCGAGACCGCCGGGGTCGACCGCGTGCTGACGCTCGACCTTCACGCCGCGCAGATCCAGGGCTTCTTCGACATCCCCGTCGACAACCTCTACGCCTCGCCGGTCTTTGCGCTGGACATCGAGCACCACTTCCGCGGCCAGATGGACGACCTGATGATCATCTCGCCCGACGTCGGCGGCGTGGCCCGGGCGCGCGAACTGGCCAAGCGGATCAACGCCCCCCTCGCGATCGTCGACAAGCGGCGCGAGAAGGCCGGCGAAGTTGCCGAGATGACCGTGATCGGCGACGTGAAGGGCCGCAAGTGCATCATCGTCGACGACATCTGCGACACGGCCGGCACGCTTTGCAAGGCCGCCGAGACCCTGATGAACGCCGGCGCGACCGAGGTTCACAGCTATATCACCCACGGCGTCCTGTCCGGCCCGGCGGTTGAGCGTGTGTCGAACTCGGTGATGAAATCGCTGGTGATCACCGATTCGATCGAACAGGGAGACAAGGTAAAGGACGCCAAGAACATCCGCATCGTCCCCACCGCACCGATGTTCGCGCAGGCGATCCTGAACATCTGGGGCGGCATGTCTGTCTCCAGCCTGTTCGAGACCGATACCCTGGTCCCGATCTACGAGGGGCTCTACCAGCGCGGGTGAGCCCCTTATTTTGCACCGATCTCGCCACAAAGTCAGCGCAATGTCCCGCTAATTCTTGCATTGTTGCAAGGCCGGCCATGAACTGCCGGCCGCTTCTGGGCGGTACGCATGTTGTCGAACACTGAAACGCGGGTTCCAGGCGCAGTTTTCCGCCTTCTTCCACTTGAGCGGCTTATGCTCGGCTTCATCGGCTGCGTCGGCCTTCTTGCCGTCGTGATGGCGTGGGGGCTGGAGCGGCACGTCAATTGGCCCCCATTCCTTCTGGGCTATTTCGCAACTCTCGGCTTCGCTGCCGTCGGAGCGTACGTCCGGCAGATCAAATCGACCCCCCGTCTGGCCCTTGCCTTGGTCGGAACCGCGATCTTCGCCGGCTTCACTGCCGTCTCTTCAGTCTTCATCTTTGCACTCTTCCCACTGGCGAACCCGTTAATCGATGAGACCCTGATGCGGATCGATACGGCGCTTGGCTATCACTGGCCAAGCCTCATCGCGTGGCTAGCCGAGTATCCGCGGCTTTCTTGGATTCTTAGCTACGTGTACCACTCTTCGCTGTTGCAGATTATGCTGACGATCATGCTACTTGCGTCACTGTCGCAGGAACTGGCGCTGTACCGTTTCCTTTTGGTCGGCATCGTCACGCTAATCCTTGCCGTTGCGATCTGGTGGATCATCCCCAGTGTCGGCCCCTCAGCCTTCCAACCGATTCCCGAAAGCCACAGGGCCGCTACCGGCCTCTACTTCAACCCTGCCTATGGCGAGTTCCTGCGCTCGCTCGTCGAGTTTGGCCCCGGTCGGATCAGTCCCGAGGTGATTACCGGTGTGGTGGCGTTTCCATCCTACCACATGGTTATGGCTTTGATGGTCGTCTGGTTTACTCGGGGGACCTTCGCTTTCCTCCCCGCAGTTCTTGTCAACACGGCGATGGTCCCAGCCACGTTGTCGCACGGCGGGCACCATCTGGTCGACCTTTTCGGAGGGCTCGTTGTATTCTCTCTCAGTATATGGCTTGCGAACCGGTTGATCCCGTCTCGGGATTAGACCTCGTCCCAGCTGTCCTCGTCCCGCGTCGTGCCGATGGCCAGCCAGTCGGCGCGGATGCGGGCGATGCGGGTGTCGGCCCAGGTGCGGAACACGATCTCGAACCCCTGGGCGGTGATGTTCTCGGCCGTGATGTCGACGCGGGAGTTCATCTGGTGGTCGATGTCCCACATCGAGATGCCCAGCGTGACGGCCGGCGGCTCGAGGAAGGGCTCACTGACGACGTGCTCCGGCGGGACTTCGCGGGGGCCGGATCCGCTCCACATCGGCCCTTCTTGCGCTTAATCATTGAACTGGAGGGTCGAGCGCTGCTCGACCCCGACCACACCACCAAATCGCCGCATCACCCTACCAACCACTTCCTACGGCGGCCACCTTGCCAGAAACAGCAGGGCAGTGTGGTAGCAAAAAGCACGAAGGCCCCGGAAATCCGGGGCCTTCGGTGTTTCTGTCCAGGGCGGGTCAGATCCCGGCCTGGGCCCGCATCGCGTAAAGATCGGCCACCGCCTTGTCAGCCGTGTCCTTGTCGGCATTGACCGCCGCCGCCTCGCAGGCGTCGGCGACCAGCGCGTCCATCTGCGCCGGGGTCATCTCGTCCAGCGGGACCGCCTGCTCGGCCAGGACCGAGACGCTGCTGGCGTTGATCTCGGCGAAGCCGCCGGTCACGACATAGGCCTTCATACCCTCTGCCCCGACGACCTTCAGAAGACCCGGCCGCAGCGAGGTGATGGTGGGAGCATGCCCCTCCATCGCCGTCAGGTCGCCCTGGGCGCCCGGGATCTGGACCTCGGTCGCCGGATAGGAGGCAAGCCGCCGCTCCGGACTGACGAGGTCGAATTGCACCGTGCTGGCCATTTCGCCCCCTTACGCCGCCGCCGCAGCGAGTTTCGCGGCCTTGGCTTTCACTTCCTCGATGTCGCCGACCATGTAGAAGGCGGCTTCCGGCAGGTGGTCATATTCGCCGTTCACCACCGCCTTGAAGGACGCGATGGTCTTTTCCAGCGGCACCTGCACGCCGTCCGAACCGGTGAAGACCTTCGCCACGTCGAAGGGCTGCGACAGGAAGCGCTGGATCTTCCGGGCGCGGGCCACGGTCAGCTTGTCCTCTTCCGACAGTTCGTCCATGCCGAGGATGGCGATGATGTCCTGCAGCGACTTGTAGCGCTGGAGGATCCCCTGCACCGAACGGGCGACCTGGTAATGCTCTTCACCGACGATTTCCGGCGCGAGCATCCGGCTGGTGGAGTCCAGCGGGTCCACCGCGGGATAGATCCCGAGTTCCGAGATCGCACGCGACAGAACGGTCGTGGCGTCGAGGTGGGCGAAGGAGGTGGCCGGCGCGGGGTCGGTCAGGTCGTCGGCCGGAACGTAGATCGCCTGCACGGAGGTGATCGAACCCTGCTTGGTCGAGGTGATACGCTCCTGCAGCGCGCCCATGTCGGTCGCCAGCGTCGGCTGGTAGCCCACGGCCGAAGGGATACGGCCCAGCAGAGCGGACACTTCCGAACCCGCCTGGGTGAAGCGGAAGATGTTGTCGACGAAGAACAGAACGTCGGTCCCCGACTGGTCGCGGAACTGCTCGGCCAGGGTCAGGCCGGTCAGCGCCACGCGGGCACGCGCCCCCGGAGGTTCGTTCATCTGGCCGTAGACCAGCGCCACTTTCGAGGCCGACAGGTCGTCAACCTTGATAACGCCCGAGTCGATCATCTCGTGGTACAGGTCGTTGCCTTCACGGGTCCGTTCACCCACGCCGGCGAACACCGAATAGCCCGAGTGCACCTTGGCGATGTTGTTGATCAGTTCCATGATCAGAACCGTCTTGCCCACGCCGGCGCCGCCGAAGAGGCCGATCTTGCCACCCTTGGCGTAGGGCGCCAGGAGGTCGATAACCTTGATGCCGGTGACGAGCACCTGCGATTCCGTCGCCTGCGCCGCGAAATCCGGGGCGGGCTGGTGGATGGCGCGGGTTTCCTTGGCCACGACCGGGCCCTTTTCGTCCACCGGCTCACCGATGACGTTCAGGATGCGGCCCAGCGTCGCGTCGCCCACGGGGACCGAGATCGGCGCGCCCAGGTCGGACACGGCGGTCCCGCGCACGAGGCCCTCGGTCGCGTCCATGGCGATGGTCCGCACGGTGTTCTCACCCAGGTGCTGGGCCACTTCCAGAACCAGGCGCTTGCCGTTGTTGGTGGTCTCCAGCGCGTTCAGAATGGCGGGCAGGGCGCCATCGAACTGAACGTCGACGACCGCGCCGATGACCTGGGTCACCTTACCCGTAGCCTTGGAGGGAGATTTTGCCATTGTCATAAGCCTCGTTTTACGTGTTTCGGTCGGTCCGACGCCGGACCCGGTTCAGTTGCTGGCGGGGTTCAGGGGGCATCGAACCACCCGCCGCCAAAGGCGACACGCCCGGTGACGCAATGAAAGACGCGTCCCGGAAAGTACCGCCGGTATTTCGCCCGGAACTGGTTCCGGATCTGGGTAAAGCTCTCGTCTGCCCGGGCCTGGCCCTTGTGCAGAAGGTGGAAGTCGATCGCATAGGACCGGCCGCCCAGGAATTCGGCCTGCAAGCAGAGGTCGGCCCCGTAATAGTGGAAACCGGCCATGTCGTAGGAATTCAGCACCGGCTTCAGCCGCCGCATGACGATGAAACATTCGTCCAGCGATTCCACCCGTGCCGGGACTTGGCCCAGCCGGCGGTCCTGACCGAACACATCGCTGATATGCAGCGCCTGCGCCGTCACCGAATGGTTCAGCGGCCGCCACGGGCTGCCGGCGACGCCCGCCACCAGCCACTGCGGATCGGCCGCCTCCAGCGCCTCGATCCGCTCGACCAGATCGTCATGGCCGCAGTCGACCAGCTCCACGTCCTCGTGGCAGAAGATCACATAGCGGCCCCGGACCTGGGGCCACATGTGCCGGTGCCAGTCGAACCCGTCGAACTGGTTGCCGCGGCGATTGTCGGCCGCCAGAAACTCGCTGTTCTCGGGCGTGAACCCGTGCGCCGCAAAGCTTTCCAGCAGCCGATCGTACTTTTCCTGATCCCGCACCAGCGAGCAGACCGAGAACATGAGATCGCTCTCATCCCGGTTCTGCACATATGTCGGCACGGGCATCATGGGTCAGAGGGCCTCGGCACCCGAGATGATCTCGATCAGTTCCTTGGTGATCGCGGCCTGACGGCTCCGGTTGTACTGGATGGTCAGACGGTTGATCATGTCGCCGGCGTTGCGGGTCGCGTTGTCCATGGCGGACATCCGCGCGCCCTGCTCCGAGGCGCCGTTTTCCAGCAGAGCGGTGAAGATCTGCGTCGCGACACCGCGCGGCAGGAGGTCGGCCAGGATCGCCTCTTCCGAGGGTTCATAGTCGTACTGCGCATTGGTCGCGCCGGTCGCCTCGAACTTGGCCGGGATCACCTGCTGCTCGGTCGGGATCTGGCTGATCACCGACTGGAAGCGGTTGTAGAAGATCGTGACGACATCGGCTTCACCGGCCTCGAAGGCCGCCATGACTTCCCGCGCGATGGTCTGCGCATTGGCATAGCCCACGCGCTTCACTTCGCTCAGGTCGATATGGCCGACGAAGGCATTGCCCCAGTCGCGCTTCAGCTGCTCACGGCCCTTCTTGCCGACGGTGAGGATCTTCACCGTCTTGCCCGCCGCCACCAGCTCGTTCGCCCGCAGGCGCGCCAGCTTGACGATCGACGAGTTGAAGCCGCCGCAGAGGCCCCGCTCCGAAGTCATCACCACCAGAAGGTGGATCTGGTCCCGGCCGTTCCCGGCCAGGAGCTTCGGCGCGCCATCCCCGGTGCCGACGCCGGCCGCGAGGGCCGACATCACCGCCGTCATCCGCTCGGCGAAGGGCCGTGCGGCTTCGGCAGCCTCTTGTGCGCGGCGCAGTTTCGCCGCGGCGACCATCTGCATCGCCTTCGTGATCTTCCGCGTGTTCTTCACGCTTCCGATCCGGTTCTTGAGGTCCTTAAGGCTGGGCATCTGCCGGCTCCTTCAGGGCTCAGACGAAGTCTTTGGCGAAGGCGTCCAGTTCCGCGCGGATCGCTTTCTCCAGATCGCCCGCCACCTTGCGGTCGTTCTTGGTGATGTCGTCCAGCAGAGCCTTGCCCTTCGTGCGCAGGTGCTGGAGCAGACCGGCTTCGAACCGGCCCACGTCCTTGACCGCGACCTTGTCGAGATAGCCGTTGGTCCCCGCATAGATCACGCAGACGATTTCCGCGTTGGTCATGGGCGAGTACTGGTTCTGCTTCATCAGCTCGGTCAGACGCGCGCCGCGGTTCAGCAGCTGCTGGGTCGCGGCGTCAAGGTCGGAGCCGAACTGCGCGAAGGCCGCCATTTCGCGGTACTGCGCCAGTTCCAGCTTCACCTTGCCGGCCACCGACTTCATCGCCGAGGTCTGCGCCGACGAACCGACGCGCGACACCGACAGACCGGTGTTCACGGCCGGGCGGATGCCCTGGTAGAACAGTTCGGTTTCCAGGAAGATCTGGCCGTCGGTGATCGAGATCACGTTGGTCGGGATATAGGCCGACACGTCGCCCGCCTGGGTCTCGATGATCGGCAGCGCGGTCAGAGAGCCCGCGCCGAAATCCTCGTTCAGCTTGGCCGAACGCTCCAGCAGGCGCGAGTGCAGGTAGAACACGTCGCCCGGATAGGCTTCACGCCCCGGCGGACGGCGCAGCAGCAGCGACATCTGGCGGTAGGCGACGGCCTGCTTCGACAGGTCATCATAGATGATCAGGGCGTGACGGCCGTTGTCGCGGAAGAATTCCGCCATCGCGGTCGCCGAATAGGGCGCGAGGAACTGCATTGGCGCCGGGTCCGAGGCGGTCGCGGCCACGACGATCGTGTAGGCCATCGCGCCGGTCTCTTCCAGCTTCTTCACCAGCTGCGCCACGGTCGAACGCTTCTGGCCGACCGCGACATAGACGCAGTACAGCTTCTTCGATTCGTCGTCGCCAGCGGCCTCGTTATAGACCTTCTGGTTCAGGATGGTGTCCAGCGCCACGGCGGTCTTGCCGGTCTGGCGGTCGCCGATAATCAGTTCGCGCTGGCCGCGGCCAACGGGGATCATCGCGTCCACGGCCTTGAGGCCGGTCGCCATCGGCTCGTGCACCGACTTGCGCGGAATGATGCCCGGAGCCTTGACGTCGGCCACGCGACGCTCGGCTGCCACGATCGGGCCCTTGCCGTCGATCGGGTTGCCCAGCGCGTCCACGACGCGACCCAGGAGGCCGTTGCCCGCCGGCACGTCCACGATGGACTTGGTGCGCTTGACGATGTCGCCTTCCTTGATGTCCTGGTCGGACCCGAAGATAACGATACCGACGTTGTCGACTTCCAGGTTCAGCGCCATCCCGCGGATGCCGCCGGGGAATTCGACCATCTCGCCGGCCTGGACGTTGTCCAGCCCGTGGACGCGGGCAATCCCGTCGCCGACCGACAGCACACGGCCGACTTCGGCCACTTCCGCGTCCTTGCCGAAGTTCTTGATCTGCTCCTTCAGGATCGCAGAGATCTCAGCAGCCTGGATTCCCATCACCCAACCTCTTTCATTGCATTTTGCAGGGCCGCGAGCTTTGCCTTGACCGAAGTATCGATCATGGTCGAGCCCAGCTTGACGACTAGGCCGCCGATGAGGGTCTCATCGACGGTGGTTTTCAGTTTCACGGTCTTGCCGACGCGGGCTTTCAGCGTCTCGGCAAGTTTCTTGGACTGCGCCGCGGTCAGGGCGCGGGCGGCGGTGACCTCGGCGGTGACTTCGCCCTTTTCCTCGGCGATCCGATCGGCCAGGGCGGTCAGGAACTGCGGCAGCACGAACAGGCGGCGCTTCTCGGACATGAGGGCCAGCGTGTTCGCGGTCAGCGGGTTCAGACCCAGCTTCGCGCCGATGGCAGCGATTACCCTGCCCTGATCCTCGCGGCTGACCACCGGAGAGGCGATCACGTCGCGCAGCTCGGCGCTGGCGGCAAGCGTTTCGGACAGCGCCGCTGTGTCGGCCTCCAGCGCCTTAAGCGCCTTGTCTTCCTTGGCCAGGTCGAACAAGGCCGATGCGTAGCGCGAGGCAATGCCCAGAGAGATCGAAGCCGGTTCTGACACGTCAACCCTTCCGCTTTTTCTTGCCCTGGGCTCTTAGCGAACCGGGCCATCCTTCGGCGCACACCTCGACAACCGTCTGGGCGCACCATCCGTCGCGGGCGTCCTTAGCAGAGGCGTTTCCACCCCGCAACCGAGTTGGACACGCTTTCTTGAGGCTTCGGGCGCGCAGAATGTCGCTGTTTGCGCAATCGTCGCGGCGGTGTTGCCTAAACCCCGCCTCCGCCCCCGGTTCCCGCACCGCCCCGTCCCGCCACGCGCCCGCGTCGGCGCCGGGATTCGCCGCTCACGGCCCGTCACATGGCCGTCAGACCGGCTTGGCCGCGGTTGACCTTCCTGGCCCGGCCCCGGACGGTCGCGTGAAAGCAGATTGGCAGAAAGGCAGGCAAGTGATGACCCTCTCGCGACGCGGAGTGATCGGGCTCGCGCTCGGCGCGGCAACGCTGGGAACGGCGGCCCGGGCGAACCCGGATTCTTCCGCCGCGCCGGTGCGCAACAACGTATCGGGCTTCGTCATGCAGGACTGGCGCGACCATTTCGACTCGCTCGGCAAGGCGACCATCGTGGCCGACACCGGCTCGCGCGCGCTGCACTACTGGAGCGCGGATGGCAGCGACTACCGGATCTTCCCGACCTCGGTCCCGCTGACCGATGAACTGACCAAGCGCGGCTATACGTCGATCGTACGCAAGAAAGTCGGGCCAAGCTGGACGCCCACGCCGTCGCAGATGCAGCGCTACCCGGACTGGAAGCCGGTTCCCCCCGGGCCGGAGAACCCGCTTGGCACCCATGCGATGTATCTGGGCTGGCCCGCCTACATCATCCACGGCACGCATGACACGCGGAAGATCGGCCGTCGGTCGTCGGACGGCTGCATCGGGCTTTTCAACGAGAACATCGCCGAGCTTTTCGAGCTTTGCCCGGTTGGCACCCAGGTCCGCGTGATCTGACAGGGGTGGGCGCATCGCCCACCCTACTTCCGGTTCAGCGCCGGCTCTGCGGCGCCCTTGCCCACCCCTTCCAGCACCCGGAGCGGCTTCTTCACCGCCGCCCGCAGGCCGCCTTGCGTCGGCGCATAGACCTGCTTCGACGCCTCGACCATGAGCACGCCCCCCGCGAGCCATGGCATCCGCCGCCCGAACCCCTCCCAGAAATCGGCCGAGCGCAGCCAGAACCTCGTGCTCGACGGCGGCGCGAACAGGACCGAGCAGCTCCGCTCGGGCGTGAACCCGTGCCGTCTCAGCTGCGCTTCAAGCTGGGCCACCGAATAGGGCCGGCCAAAACCGAACGGCGTCGCATCGCGCCGCGACCAGAGCCCCGCCCGGTTCGGCACGATGAACAGCGCACGCCCCCCCGGACCCAGCACCCGCGCGGCCTCCCCCAGCACGGCCGAGGGGTTCTCCGATGTCTCAAGCCCGTGCATCAGCACCAGCCGGTCCACCAGACCCGTCGGCAGCGGCCAGGCCGTGTCTTCGCACAGCACGCTCACATTTTCCATTCCGGCAGGCCAGGGCATCACCCCCTGCGGCCCCGGCATCAGCCCCACCACCCGCCGCGCCTCGGCCAGATAGGGCCGCAGCAAGGGCACCGCAAAGCCGAACCCCGCCACCGTCTCGCCGCTCTTCGGAGGCCAAAGCCGCACGACCTGATCCCGGATCGCCCGCTGCGCCACGCGGCCCAGCTGGGTCCGGTAATAGAAATTCCTCAGGTCCAGCACGTCCAGATGCATTGCGGTCGCCGCCCTTTGGGTCAATCCTTGGCCATCATAGCCAGCAAGGGATCAAAAACCATGCTCGACCTCGTTACCATCCCCTGCCTCGCGGACAATTACGCCTATCTGATCCACGACCCCGCCACCGGCCAGACCGCCGTCATCGACGTGCCCGAGCCCGGCCCGATCCTCGCCGCCCTCTCCGCCCGGCAGTGGCAGCTGAGCCATATCCTCATTACCCACCACCATGACGACCACATCCAGGGCGTCGACACCCTGCGTGAACGGACCAAAGCCCAGGTCCTCGGCGCCGCAGCCGATGCCCACCGCCTGCCCCGGCTCGACATCGCCCTGGCCGAGGGTGACAGCTTGCGGATCGGGGCCGAGACCGGCGCGGTGATCGACGTGTCCGGCCATACCCTCGGCCATATCGCCTTCCATTTCCCGCAAAGCCGGCTTCTCTTCACCGCCGACAGCCTGATGGCCGGGGGCTGCGGACGCCTGTTCGAGGGCACGGCCCGGCAGATGCACGCAAGTCTGCAGAAACTGGCCGTGCTGCCCCCCGAAACCCTGGTCTGCTCGGGCCATGAATACACCGCCTCGAACCTGCGTTTCGCGCTGACCCTTGAACCGGACAATTCTCAGCTTATTTCTCGCGTTGCCGAGGTCGCGGAAAAGCGTGCCCAAGGCCGTCCCACCGTCCCCGCGACGCTCGCGGTCGAGCTGGCGACGAACCCATACCTGCGGGCGCACCTGCCCGCCCTCAAGACAGCCGTCGGTCTGCCAGATGCCGAGGATGTCGTGGTTTTCGCTGAAATCCGGTCCCGGAAAGACAAGTTCTAGTGGCCCGTTATCACAAATGGCGTGAGACGCCGGGGGAAACCCCAAAATCTGGAAAATTGCGCTTGAAGTGCGGGAAAGAAAACCGAACTTTAAGCATATGAGGCCACGGTCAGTGCGGGCGCTCGTGCCCGGCCGACCTGCAGGACAGGAGCACTGAAGTGCCATCGTTTTCGACCACGCTTGAACAGGCAATCCACAGCGCCCTGGCCCTGGCCAATTCGCGCCGTCATGAACTCGCCACGCTGGAACATCTCCTGCTGGCCCTGATCGACGAACCCGACGCAGCCCGCGTGATGAAGGCCTGCGCCGTGGATCTCGACGACCTCCGCAAGACCCTGACGGACTTCATCGACGACGACCTGTCGACGCTGGTGACCGATGTCGAGGGGAGCGAGGCCGTCCCCACCGCCGCCTTCCAGCGCGTGATCCAGCGCGCGGCGATCCATGTGCAATCCTCCGGCCGGACCGAGGTGACGGGGGCCAACGTCCTTGTCGCGATCTTCGCCGAACGGGAATCGAACGCCGCCTACTTCCTGCAGGAACAGGACATGACCCGCTACGACGCGGTGAACTTCATCGCGCATGGCGTGGCGAAGGACCCGTCCTATGGCGAGGCGCGGCCGGTCCAGGGTGCCGAGGACCAGCACGAAACCCCCAAGGCCGAAGCTGGCGATGCCAAGGAATCGGCGCTGTCGAAATATTGCGTCGACCTGAACGTGAAGGCCCGCAAGGGCGACGTCGACCCCCTCATCGGCCGTGAGCCCGAGGTGGAGCGTGCCATCCAGGTCCTTTGCCGCCGCCGCAAGAACAACCCGCTGCTGGTGGGCGATCCCGGCGTGGGCAAGACCGCCATCGCCGAGGGCCTCGCCCGCAAGATCGTGAACGGCGAGACGCCCGAGGTCCTGTCCAAGGCCACGATCTTCAGCCTCGACATGGGCGCGCTGCTGGCCGGCACCCGCTATCGCGGCGACTTCGAGGAACGGCTGAAGCAGGTGGTAAAGGAACTTGAGGATCACCCCGACGCGATCCTCTTCATCGACGAGATCCATACCGTGATCGGCGCCGGGGCGACCTCGGGCGGCGCGATGGATGCCTCGAACCTGCTGAAACCCGCCTTGCAGGGCGGCAAGCTGCGCTGCATGGGCTCCACCACCTACAAGGAGTTCCGCCAGCACTTCGAGAAGGACCGCGCCCTGTCGCGGCGCTTCCAGAAGATCGACGTGAACGAGCCCTCGGTGCCGGATGCGATCAAGATCCTCATGGGTCTGAAACCGCATTTCGAGGAACACCACGACCTGAAATACACCAACGACGCGATCAAGACCGCCGTCGAACTGGCCGCGCGCTACATCCACGACCGCAAGCTGCCCGACAGCGCGATCGACGTCATCGACGAAGCCGGGGCCGCGCAGCATCTGGTCGCGGAATCCAAGCGCCGCAAGTCGCTTGGCGTGAAGGAGATCGAGGCCGTGGTGGCCAAGATCGCCCGCATCCCGCCCAAGTCGGTGTCGAAGGACGATGCCGAAACCCTGCGCGATCTGGAAAAGACCCTCAAGCGCGTGGTCTTCGGCCAGGACAAGGCGGTGGTCGCCCTGTGCAGCGCGATCAAGCTGGCCCGCGCGGGCCTGCGCGAACCGGAAAAGCCCATCGGCAACTACCTGTTTGCGGGCCCCACCGGCGTCGGCAAGACCGAGGTGGCCAAGCAGCTTGCCTCGTCCCTTGGCGTGGAACTGATCCGCTTCGACATGTCGGAATACATGGAGAAGCACGCCGTTTCCCGCCTGATCGGCGCGCCTCCCGGCTATGTCGGCTTCGACCAGGGCGGGATGCTGACCGATGCCGTCGACCAGCATCCGCATTGCGTGCTGCTGCTGGACGAGATGGAAAAGGCCCACCCGGATGTCTACAACATCCTCCTGCAGGTGATGGACCACGGCAAGCTGACCGACCACAACGGCCGGACGGTGGATTTCCGCAACGTGATCCTGATCATGACCTCGAACGCCGGGGCCTCGGACATGGCAAAGGCCGCGATCGGCTTTGGCCGCGACCGCCGCACGGGTGAGGATACCGCCGCGATCGAACGGACCTTCACGCCGGAATTCCGCAACCGTCTGGATGCGGTGATCAACTTCGCGCCTCTGGGCCGCGAGATCATCCTGCAGGTGGTCGAAAAGTTCGTGCTGCAACTCGAGGCGCAGCTGATGGACCGCGGCGTCCATATCGAGCTGACGCCGGAAGCCGCGGCCTGGCTGGGCGAGAAGGGCTACGACGACAAGATGGGTGCGCGTCCGCTGGCCCGGGTCATCCAGGAGCATATAAAGAAGCCCCTTGCCGAAGAACTGCTGTTCGGCAAGCTGGTGAAGGGCGGCGTGGTGCGGGTCAAGGTCAAGGACGACGCCATCGCCCTCGACATCGAGGAACCCGCGAAACCGCGCCTGACCGGCCAGAAGCCTCCGCTCCTGACTGCCGAGTGAAATGCCGAACCCCCGTCGTCTTTCGGCGGGGGTTCGTTTTGTGTCCGCCCGGCGATGGCATGGTCAACCCTCGCCAGGGCTTTTCCGCGACGACAAGACGAAGCCGCAGGAGGAGCCGAGGGTTAAGAAACCCTGAACGCCCTCAGACAACCCCTTGAATTCGTTGGATTCGGCCCCTTGTCCACCGTGGACGGCTCCTCACCGCTCGGTCAGCTTCAGCTCGATCCGTCGGTTTTGCGCCCGCGTCGCCTCGGACGAGCCGATCGCCACCGGCCGGTATTGCCCGAAGCCGGTCGCCGCCATCCGCTCGGGCGGAAAGCCCAGCTCGTCCTGCATGAAGCGCACCACCGACAGCGCCCGCGCCTGACTCAGCTCCCAATTGTCCCGGAACTGCCCGGTCCCCGACAGGGGCGTGTCGTCGGTATGGCCGTCCACCCGGATGATCCAGTCGATGCTGGACGGGATCTCGGTACGGACCTCGTCCAGGATGCGGACCACCCCCGCGATCTGTGCGCGGCCTTCGGGGGCAAGGTCGGCCGAGGCCGGGTTGAACAACACTTCCGAGGAAAAGACGAAGCGGTCGCCCACCACCCGCACCCCCTCGCGCCCCTGCAGAAGGGTCGAGAGCTGGCCGAAGAACTCGGACCGGAAGCGGGACAGGTCCCGGTTCTCTTCGGCCAGGCGCGCGGCTTCGGCCGCTTCCAGCTCGGCCCGGCGCCGCTGCTCCGAGGCGACACGGGCGAGGGCGGCGTTCAGCTCCGAGCCAAGGCTCTCCAGCTGCACCTGTGCCGCCTCGTCCCGTGCCCGCGCCTCATCCAGCACCGCCTGCAGGCTGCCCAGCTGGCCCCGCAGCGCCGCGATCTGCTGGTTCAGAAGCTCCACCTGCCGCGCGGCCCGCAGCGCCTTTTCCTGCTCGGCCAGCAGCGCCGTCTCGGCCGCCGCCAGTGCCGCGTCCTTCTCGCCCACCGCCTCGGCCTGCAACCGCGCCGCAGCGAGCAGCGTCAGCGTCTCCTCCGCCCGCTTGCGTTCCGCCTCCAGCGCCAGGGTCATCGCCGTCAGCTCGGTATCCGCCCCGGCCAGCCGCTCACGCAGGGCCGCCAGAGCCGCCGCATCGGCTAGCCGGGCTGCCTCGGCCTCGGAGAGCTGCGCCTGCGCCTCGGCCGCCGCCGCCGCGCTGGCCTCGCCCTCGCGGCGAAGGTCGGCCACCAAAGCCTCCAGCGCCTCGCGCCGCGCCGCGGCCAGCCGCGCCGCCTCGGCACTGGCGTCCACCTCCTCGAGCGCCTTGGCCAGCGCCAGGGACATCGCCTCGGCCTCGCCCACCAGCCGCGTCTGCTCTGCCTCCAGCGTCGCCACCTCGCCCCGCGCCAGGTCCCGTTCGAGGATCAGTGCCGCGACCTGAGCCTCGAAATCGGTGATCCGCGCGGCCGCCGCCGCCAGTTCGCCCTCGCGCGTGGCGAGATCTGCGGTCAGTGTCGCGACCAGCCCGGCCTGCCGCGCGCCCTCGGCCTGGGCCGCCGCCAGACTGCTGCGCAGCGCGGCGATGTCAGCCTCAAGGCCCGAGGCCCGCGCCCGCTCGAGTCCCAGCGCGCCGGCAAGGTCCGCGACCTGCGCCGTCAGCTCGTCCAGCTCGGTCCCTTGCGTGGTCAGCTCGTCGCGCAGCACCGCCTGCATGATGGTGAAGATGGTCAGCACGAACATCAGCACCATCAGCAGCGTGGTCACCGCATCGACGAACCCCGGCCAGATCAGCGAGGAATCCCGGCGCCGTGACCCGGCCATCAGCGCCCCCCGCCACGGGCCAGCTGCCGTACCGCATGGGTCAGCGCCGCCAGATCGGTCCGCAGATCCGCCATCGCCTCCTGCCGCCCTGCCGCCATTTCCTCGAGGATCCGCAGAAGCTGCACGTCGATGGACCGGAGCCGCATCCTGCTTTCCGCATCGCCGCCCTCGGCCCCGTCGCCTGCCAGCGCCGCGACCAGCCGGTCCTGCCCCTCGGCGATCCGCCGGAGAAGCGCCGCACTCGGCCCCGCCTCCTGCCGTTCTGCCAGCGTGGCAAGGCTGTCCGACAGCTCGGCGATCCGCATCTCGAAGGTCGCCCGGCCGGCCTCGGCCTGCTCATGCATCGCCTGCAACTGCTCTACCTGAAGTGCCATATGGTCGATCATCGCGGCCACCGCCGACTGGTCGCCCGAATCGCCCTCGCCCGAAAAGCTGATCCGGGTGATCGTGGACAGCCATTCCTCCAGTTCGCGGATGAAGCGGTTCTGGCCATGCCCCGCGAAAAGCTCCAGCAGTCCCAGCACCAGCGATCCCGCCAGCCCCAGCAGCGACGAGGAAAACGCCGTCCCCATCCCGCCAAGCTGGCTTTCCAACCCGCCCATCAGCTTGCCGAACACGTCCAGACCCGATTCGCCGTCCTGCGGCGCGAGACCCCGGATCGTCTCGACCACCGCCGGAACCGTGGTGGCAAGGCCCCAGAAGGTGCCCAGCAGGCCCAGAAAGACCAGAAGGTTGATCAGATAGCGGGTGATGTCCCGCGCCTCGTCGATCCGCTGGACCACCGAATCCTGAATCGACCGGGACGAGGTGGACGAGATCGACATCCGCGCCGTCCGCGTCCGCAGCAGCGCGGCAAGCGGGGCGAGCAGCAGGGGCGGCGCGTCGCTGGACGTGCCCGGCGTGGCGCGGACGAAGTTCTCGATCCAGTAGACCGATTGCGCCAGGATCCAGACCTGCCAGAAGCAGGTCAGCACCCCGATCAGGAAGACGAAGGCGATCAGACCGTTCAGAAGCGGGTTCGTGCTCAGGATGTCGATGATCTGGCCGTGGATGGCCCAGGCCCCCGCACCGACCAGGAGGCAGACCAGCAGCATCTGCGTGATCGCCCGGATCGGTTGGCTGAAGGTCGTGCTGACGGCTTCCTGCTGGTATGGCTGGGACATGCCTGCCCTCTGGTTAACTATTGCCGGCAGACTAGCAGGTGAGCGGCATCTGCCAAGCAAAAGGTCAGGTCAGACGCCGCACCTCTTCGGCCAGCCATTCCAGATCGGGGTCGCCGATCCCCAGTTCCGCCAGATGCGCGGCAGTAGACCAGAGGTAATCGCGGTTCGGCCCCCGCCCGCCCGTCGCTGCCGCGATGATCCTCGCCTGTTCCTCCAGCGCCAGCCCGCCGCAATACTGCACATGCTCCGGATCGATCACATAGACCAGCGCCTCAAGCGCGCCGCCGTCGGTCAGCACCGTCAGGGTCCGCTCCAGATAGGCCGATGACACAAGCTCCCGCTCCCGCAGCGCGGCGACGGTCTCATCCTCGGCCCCCGGCGCGACGCGGAAGGCGACGCCCTGGCAACTTGCCCCCTCGGCGGCATCCAGCGCGAGGACAAGGCCCGGACGCTCCACCGTTCCCCGGTGATGGATCGAGCGCATGCAGAAGCTGCGGTGCCAGCCCGAAACCCGGCCGATCCGGCGTTCCGCCACCGGAAAGCCGGGGTCCCAGATCAGCGATCCATAGCCGAAGACCCAGAGTGATTGCTGCATGGCTGGTCCTTGTCCTTGCCGCCCTGTAAACACGGGGATGCGGGCGAAGAAAAGGGCTGCCGGATGCGCAAACTGCTTGTCCTACTGCTGGTCTTGACCGGCCTCTGGTCCGGGTACTGGTATGTC
>JARFTV010000006.1:0-85569 GCA_029289325.1 Alphaproteobacteria bacterium | reverse complement strand
GGCCGAGGACTGGTTCGCCCAGGCCGCCACCCAGGGCCTTCAGGCCGAGAACAGCGCGCTCTCCGTGGTGGGCTTTCCCAACCGCTTCGACCTCAACCTCGAGGGCCTCCGCCTCCGTGACCCGGCCTCGGGCATCGGCTGGCAGGCCCCCTTCCTCCAGGTCTTCGCGATGACCTGGAAACCCTGGCACATCATCGCCGCGCTGCCGCCAGAGCAGGTCGTCACCCTCCCCGATCAGGAGATCATCCTGACCGCCGACCGCCTCCGCGCCAGCTTCCGCGCCCGCCCCGCGACCGAGGTTCCGCTGGCCGCCGTGATCGTGGAAAGCGGCCCCTTCACCGCGCGCTCGACCCAGGGCTGGACGGCCGGGGCTTCCCGCGCCATAGCCTCGATCAGCGCCGATGAAGAGGTGCAGGGCGCGGGCGATCAGCCCAATGCCTATGTCCTGTCGCTGACCCTGTCCGACCTCGCCCCCGACCCCGAGGCGCTCGACCGCATCGCCGACGAGGCGGGCCTGCCCCTGCAGATCGCGACCGTCCGCCTTGTCGCCACCGCCACCCTCACCGCCCCGCTTGACCGTTTCGCGGGGCAGACGAACCCGCAGCTGGCCGGGCTGACGCTCACCGACAGCCTTATCGCCTGGGGCGACCTTGCCGTGACCGCGCAGGGCAGCATCGCCCCCGACGATCAGGGCTTTGCCGCCGGCCGGATCGAGATTTCCGTGGCCAGTTACCAGCGCCTTGTCCCGGCTCTCGTCGCCGCCGGGGTGATCAAGCCCGAGATCCGCCAGACCGTGGACAACATGCTTGCCGCTCTGGCGCGCGAAACCGGGGACCCGAACCTGATCCGCCTTCCACTTCTTCTGCAGGACGGCCGGGTCTCCTTCGGCCCCCTGCCGCTTGGCCGCGCGCCCCGGCTGATCGGCCCGACCGGCTAGCGGCAGTAGGCCCCGCCGCTTCGGGCCGAGGTGTCGAAGTGGAAATGGTCCTCGTGATAACCGTCCGAGCCCGGACCCAGAGTGGTGCGGAAATAGGGACAGGCCGCCTTGTAGATCCGCCGCAGAACGCGGTTGTAATCCCCCTGCACCGTCAGGACCTGACCATTGGTCAGCACGAAGGCGGAGATGTCGATCGCCCGGCCCTTGCCATGCTCGCTGACCTGCGCGCCCTTCTGGTTGTTCCGGCCCCGGCAGATGTAATGCGCCGCCACCCGAAGCTCGGACAGCTTGCCGTCGAAGGCCGGTTGCGCGACCTCCTCGACCCAGGCGTTCAGGCTGCGGGCGATGCTGCAATCCACCGTCGCGGGCTGGCTCAACCGCACCCCCGCGACCGAGGTCACCCGGACCGCGTCCGGCACCCCGCAGCCCTGCACCTTGGAGCTGATCGGCGCGATCGGCTCACCCTTGATCGCCGCCACGCCGCAGACCGCCCCTTCCATCGAGGCCGCCTCGCGCCGCTTCTTCCGCCGCTCCTTGCGTGAGGGCGGCTCGGCCGCCACCGGCTCCGGCGCGGGCCGCGCGGTCGAGGACAGGTCAAGCCCGCCCGCCGTCACCGCCGCCGCCCGCATCTCGGCCACGCGCCGGACCAGCGCCTCGGGCCGGGGCATCGGCCGTAGCGAGCGACCGGCGGGCAGCGCGGCGGGAACCAGTTCGGTCGGCGCGGCCATGCTGACCTGCGGCTGCGTCATCAGGGGATTGGGCATCGGGCGCAGCGACGTCTGCGGCGCCTCGGCCAGGGCAGGCCCCGCCAGACAAAGCAGCAGTATCAGCGCCCGCCGCATCGGCACTAGCCCTCTTTCGGCGCAGCGCGGCCGAAATCCGGCGCGGCGGTGTCCTGCCCGGCCTCGATAATCCCGCGCCGGATCGCCCGGGTGCGGGTGAAATAGGCATGGAGATGCTCGCCATCCCCCATACGGATCGCGCGCTGGAGAACGAACAGCTCCTCGGCAAAGCGGCCCAGGATATCCAGCACCGCCTCCTTGTTGGTCAGGAACACGTCGCGCCACATCACCGGGTCGCTGGCCGCGATCCGGGTGAAATCCCGAAAGCCCGCCGCCGAATACTTGATGATCTCCGACTGCGACACCCGCCGCATATGGTCGGCCACGCCCACCATCGTATAGGCAATCGCATGGGGCACATGGCTTACGACCGCGACCACAAGGTCATGGTGCGCCACATCCATCGTGTCGACCTTGGCGCCCATCGCCTCGATCAGCCCGCGCAGCCGGGCCAGAGCCTCGGCGTCGCAATCCTCGGCCGGGGTCAGCAGCCACCAGCGGTTCTGGAACAATGTCGCAAAGCCCGAGCGCGGGCCGGAATATTCCGTCCCCGCCATCGGGTGACCGGGAATGAAATGCACACCCGCGGGCAGATGCGGGGCGACCGCATCGACCACCGCCTGCTTGACCGAGCCGACATCGGTCACCGTCGCCCCCGGCTTCAGATGCGGCCCGATCTCGGCGGCGATGGCCCCCATCGCGCCGACCGGCACCGCCAGCACCACCAGATCCGCCCCCGCGACCGCCTCGGCCGCCGTCTCGGTCACGCGGTCGCAGAACAGCTCCCGCGCCACCGCCCGCGTCTCGGGCGACTTGGCAAAGCCCACGATCTCGCCCGCCAGCCCCTGCGCCCGCATGGCATGGGCCATCGAGGACGCGATCAGCCCCAGGCCGATCAGGGCGACGCGCGGATAGGTCATTTGACCCCCTTGAACTGCGCCACTGCATGGGCGACCTGTCGGCAGGACGCCTCATCGCCGATGGTGATCCGCAGGCAATGCGGCAGCTTGTAGCCCGCCACCCGGCGCACGATCAGCCCCTGCTTCTGCAGGAAGGCATCACAGGCCTCGGCCTCTTCCTGGTTGTGGAACCGCGCCAGGATGAAATTCGCCATCGACGTGTCCGAGGGCACCCCGATCTCGGCCAGCGCATTGGCCAGCCAGGACCGCATCCGCGTGTTCTCTGCCCGGCACTTCGCCACATAATCCTGGTCGCGCACGGCGGCCTCGGCCGTCTCAAGCTGCGTGGTCGATAGGTTGAACGGCCCCCGGATCCGGTTCAGCACGTCGATCACATGCTTCGGCCCATAGCCCCAGCCGATCCGCAGCCCGCCAAGCCCGTAGATCTTCGACAAGGTCCGCGTCATCACCACATTGTCCCGCGCATCGACAAGCGCGGCGCCGCCGTCATAGCCCTCGACATATTCCGCATAGGCCCCGTCCAGCACCAGAAGCGCCTGCGGCGGCAGGTTCTCCGCCAGCCGCGCGATCTCGGCGGCCGAGATCATTGTGCCCGTGGGGTTGTTCGGATTGGCCAGGAACACCAGCCTGGTGCGGCGGTTGCAGGCGGCAAGGATGGCATCCACATCCGCCGTCCGTTCGCGTTCGGACACTTCGACAGGGGTCGCGCCGACCGCCATGGTCGAGATGCGGTACATCAGGAAGCCGTGCTCGGTGAACACCACCTCGTCACGCGGCCCGGCATAGGCCTGGCACAGGAAGGTGATGATCTCATCCGAGCCCGCGCCGCAGATGATCCGGGCAGCATCCAGCCCATGCACCTCGGCAATCGCGGCGCGAAGATCGGCATGGTCGGTGTTGGGATAGCGGTGCAGCGTATGGACGGTGCGTCCGAAGGCTTCCTTCGCCTTGTCCGAGGGGCCGAACGGGTTCTCGTTCGACGACAGCTTCACCACATTGGCCACCCCCGCGACATGGGCCTTGCCGCCCTCGTAAAGGGCGATGTCAAGGATGCCTGGCTGCGGCGTGATCTGGTCGTTCATCATGGCCCCCGGAAGTCCCGCCCCGTTTACCCCTCCCGGGCGAACAAGGCCAGAGCCTTCCGCCCGGACGAAGGGTCGCAGAATCGCGCCTCCCGCCGGGCTGAGGCGGAGGCGAAGGCCGACGAGAGAGACGAAAGCCCCGCGCGTCGGCGCTTCGCCGGATGGTCAGACCGCCAGGAAGTTGGTGAACTGCCAGGGATCGTCCTCGTCCCTGTCCTCGTCGAAGCGGTTGATCCGGTTCTGCAAGGGCGTCCAGTCGGTGTAGTGGCACTCGATCGAGCCCAAATAGGGGCGCTGGACCTCAAGGCAGCGGACATGGTCCATCTCGTCGGCCTCGACGAAGCCCGCGTTCGGGTTCTCCGCCGCCCAGACCATCGCCGCCAGCACCGCGCTCGTCACCTGCATCCCCGTCGCGTTCTGGTAGGGCGCGAGCCGCTTGGCCTCTTCGGTCGTCAGCCGCGAGCCGTACCACATCGCGCCCTTGGCATGGCCGTAAAGCAGCACCCCAAGGTCATCCCCGCCCGAGACGATCTCTTCCACGGTCAGGATATGCTGCGCCTCGAGCAGCTTGCCCGCGCCATTGGTCTCGTGCAGCGACAGGATCGCGTCGTTGCAGGGGTGATAGGCGTAATGGCAGGTCGGGCGATAGACGGCGCGGCCCCCCTCCCAGACCGTGTAGTAATCCGGGATCGACAGCGCCTCGTTATGGGTGATCACGAAGCCGTATTGCGGGCCGGCGCTGGGGCACCAGCTGCGCACCCTGGTTTCCGCGCCCGGACGGTCGATCCAGATCGCATAGCCCGGCCCGTGGTCGAAGGTATGGCCCTTCGGAGGCAGTTTCTTCTCATGCGTGCCCCAGCCCAACTCCGCCGGCTGATAGCCCTCGGACAGCAGGCCATCCACCGACCAGGTGTTCACGAAGATCCCCGGCGGCTTGGGCTTGGCCGCGACTTGGGTGTCCCGCTCGGCGACATGGACGCCCTTGACCCCAAGGTCCCGCATCAGCCCGGCCCAATCCTCGCGCGTCTTCGGATCGGCGGTTACGCCAGTATCCGCCGCCAGCCGCAGCAGCGCCTCCTTCAGCAGCCAGCTCACCATGCCGGGGTTCGCCCCGCAGCAGCTCACCGCCGTCGGCCCGCCGACATAGGACTTGCCCAGCTCACGCACCCGCTCCCGCAGCGGATAGTTCGTCCGCTCGGCATTGGGCAGGGTCGAGCCGAAGTAGAACCCCGGCCAGGGCTCTACCACCGTATCGATGTACTGCACCCCCATCTCCTGGGCGAGCTTCATGACCTCGATCGAATCCACGTCCACCGACAGGTTCACGATCATCCCGCGGCCCTGCGGGAAAAGGCTGCGCAGCACGTCGGCGAAATTCTCGGGGGTCAGCGCCACCTGCAGGTGCCGGATGCCGCGGTCGCGCAGGATATGCGCGTAATCCGACGAAGGCTCGATCACCGTGAAATGCTCGCGGTCAAAGCCGATGTGCCGCTCGATCAGCGGCAGGGTCCCGCGCCCGATCGAGCCGAAGCCGATCATCACCAGTGAACCATCGATCGTTGCGTGTACCTGACCGGGCATCCGCCGTCTCCTCCGTTACCGTCCTCGTGGCGCCGGTCGGATTCGACCGGCACGGACCTCCATGTTCCAGTGCCCGCCCGGACTACGGCCGTTCAGGCTGCGACCGATGGGACATACGAACCAAAGCCGGAAAAGGAAAGACCCTGCCGCGTCGCAGGCCATGTTGCTTGACATGCAGGCAATTACCTGCATATTGTATCGCATGTCGGAAAGGGATCCCAGCACGGACAAGGTCTTCAAGGCATTGGGCGATCCAACGCGCCGCCTGCTGCTTGACCTGCTGTGCGAGGAAAACGGCCAGACGCTGGGCCAGCTTTGCGCCCATCTGCAGATGACGCGGCAGTCGGTGACCCAGCATCTTGACCTGCTTGAGGAGGCGAATCTTGTCAGCACGGTCAGGAAGGGCCGGGAAAAGCTGCATTTCATCAATCCCGTGCCGCTGCACGACATCTACGAACGCTGGGTCCGCAAGTTCGAGGTCCGGCGCCTTGCCCTGCTGCATGAGCTCAAACTCACACTGGAAGGATCAGGAGAATGAACGTGGAACGCACCAGCTTTGTCTACGTCACCTTCATTGCCGCCGCGCCGGAGAAGGTGTTTGACGCGATCACCAGCGCCGAAGTGTCGGCGCGCTACTGGGGGCATGCCAATGTCTCGGACTGGAAACCGGGCTCCCGCTGGGAACATGTCCGGAATGGGGGTGGCACGGTCGAGCTTGTGGGCCGGGTCGTCGAGCACACGCCCCCGTCCCGACTGGTGCTCAGCTGGGTCGGCCGCGCGCAGGAGACCGAGCCCGAGGCCTATTCCCGCGTGACCTTCGACGTCATCCCCTATGACGGGATGACAAAACTGGTCGTCACCCATGAGGATCTGATCAAGGGCAGCGGGATGGAGCAGGGCGTGTCCAAAGGCTGGCCCATCGTGCTGTCCAGCCTCAAATCCTATCTCGAAACCGGCCGCGGACTGGATGTTTTCGCCAAGCCGAAGGCGGCCTGACATGCCCGCGCCCTACACCGGCGGCTGCGCCTGCCGGGCCCTGCGCTACGACATCGCGACGGACCCTGTGGAACAGACCCATTGCCAGTGCCGCGATTGCCAGCGGCGCAGCGGCACCGGGCACAGTTCCTGGCTGGTCTTTGCCGCATCGCCGTCCGACGTGGTCACGGGTCCGGCCACGTGCTGGGGGTCCAGGGGCGACCGCGGCATGGAAAAGCGCCACGGCTTCTGTCCGACCTGCGGCACCCCGGTCTTTCTGACCTTTCCCGCCATGCCGGGGCTGGTCGCGGTCACGGCGGCGAGCCTTGACGATCCCGGACGGTTCGTACCGCGCCAGGTGACCTGGACCCGCAGTGCTCCGGCCTGGGACACGCTGCCCGAGGGGTTGGACCGCCACGCGGAAATGCCGGCCTGAAACGCAGAAGGCCCGCCGGGGGGCGGGCCTTCGCGATACGTGCTCGGCGCGAGGATCAGTTCTTCGCGTAGTATTCGACGATCAGGTTCGGTTCCATCTGGACCGGATAGGGCACATCGCCCAGGCCCGGGGTGCGGACGAACTTGACGACCTTCTTGTTGGTGTCGACTTCCAGGTAATCCGGGATGTCACGCTCGGTCAGCGACAGGGCCTCCAGCACGATGGCCAACTGCTTCGACTTCTCGCGCACTTCGATCACGTCGCCTTCCGACACGCGGTAGGACGCGATGTTCACGCGCTTGCCGTTCACGGTGACATGGCCGTGGTTCACGAACTGGCGGGCGGCGAAGATGGTCGGGACCAGCTTGGCGCGGTAGACCACCGCGTCCAGGCGGCGCTCCAGCAGGCCGATCAGCATCTCGCCGGTGTCGCCCTTGACGCGCTCGGCCTCGCCATAGATCTTGCGGAACTGCTTTTCGGTCAGATCGCCGTAATAGCCCTTGAGCTTCTGCTTGGCGCGCAGCTGCGTACCGAAGTCAGACAGCTTGTTCTTGCGGCGCTGGCCGTGCTGGCCGGGGCCGTATTCGCGCTTGTTCACCGGGGACTTCGGACGGCCCCAGATGTTTTCGCCCATGCGGCGGTCGATCTTGTACTTGGCAGAGGTGCGTTTGGTCACCGCTGATCTCCTTCGATATGTGAAGGGCGTTGTCCTTTCCCCGAAGGGCGACAGGCCTCCTCTTGCGAGGGCCACCAACACCAATGAAAAGCCCCGGAATCGCTTCCGGGACTGGCGGGCTTATAGAGGGAAACCCGGGGGAGTCAACAGGCCCCCGCCGCCCCCGGCAGGGTGCGTGCCCGGACGCACCCTCCGCAAGGGCGCGTCCCGTGCCAGCATCCGCGCCCCAAGCCCGGCATCAGGCGCGCCCCGAATCTTGGGCCCACCCTCGGGCAACGGGACCATCGTCCCGTCACCAGTTAACAAACTCCTAACGCCCGCGACCAACCTATTGGAATTCCTTGGATATCTCGATTTGTCCACCGTGGACAGACCTCAGCCGTTCACGTCCACCACGACCCGGCCCTGTACGCCCCCCTTCAGGATCGCCGCCCCCAGCTCCGGCAGGTCCGTCAGCACCGCCGGCCGGACCATCGCCTCCAGCTTCTCCATCGGCAGGTCCGTCACCACCCGCTCCCAGGCCCGCACCCGGCGCTCATAGGGGACCGTCACGGAATCGATGCCCAGCAGGTTGACCCCCCGCAAGAGGAACGGGATGACCGAGGCCGGCAGCGCCGCACCCCCCGCCAGCCCCACCGCCGCGACCGAGGCCCCGTGCTTCATCTGCCCCAGCACCCGCGCAAGCATCGCGCCGCCGACGGCATCCACGCAGCCCGCCCAGGTCTCGGTCTCCAGCGGCCGTTTCACCGTCTCTGCCAGCTCCGCCCGCGGCACGATCCGGCTCGCCCCGAGGTCGCGCAGATACGCCTCCGTCTCCGCCCGCCCCGTCACCGCCGCGACCTCGTAGCCGAGCCTGGCAAGCACCGCGACCGCCACCGACCCCACCCCGCCCGAGGCCCCGGTGACCAGCACCTCGCCCTTATCCGGCGTCAGCCCGTGCTCCTCCAGCGCCATCACCGCCAGCATCGCCGTGAACCCGGCCGTCCCCACCGCCATCGCCTGCCGCGTGGTTAGCCCCTCCGGCAGCGGCACCAGCCAGTCCGCCTTGACCCGCGCCTTCTGAGCATAGCCGCCCCAATGCACCTCTCCCACCCGCCAGCCGGTCAGCACCACCTTGTCCCCCGGCTTGTACCGGGCGTCCTCGGACGCCTCGACCACCCCCGCGAAATCGATGCCCGCCACATGCGGCCAGGTCCGCACGATCCCCCCGCCATTCGCCGACAAGGCCAGCCCGTCCTTGTAGTTCAGCGTCGAGTATTCGACCGCCACCGTCACATCCCCGGAAGGCAGCGCGCTTTCATCCAGCTCGCGGACATGAGCCACGGCGGCATCGCCTTCCTTCTCCAGAACCAGTGCGCGGAACATCCTTGGCCTCCCTGTCAATCCGCCCCAACTCCGCCCGGACCCGAAGGGATTGTCAACCCGCGCCCCAAGCCGCACTCTGACCGAAAAGGAGAGCGGAATGACCCAGGAACACATCGGCTTCGTCGGCACCGGCCTGATGGGCCACGGCATGGCGAAGAACATCGTCGAGAAGGGCTACCCCCTGACCGTCACCGCCCACCGCAACCGCGCGCCGGTCGATGACCTGATCGGGCGCGGCGCGGTCGAGGCCAGTCTCGAGGATCTCGCTGCCCGGTCGACAATCGTCTTCCTGACCCTCCCCGGCTCGCCCCAGGTGGCCGAGGCGGTGGCGCGGATAACCCCGCATCTGAAGCCCGGCTCGGTCGTCGTCGACTGCTCCACCTCTGACCCTACGGTCACCGAACGCCTGGCGGCGGAACTTGCGGCCAGGGAAATCCACTTCGCCGACGCCCCGCTGTCCCGCACCCCGAAAGAGGCCTGGGAGGGCGCGCTGGATTGCATGGTGGGGGCGGACGCCGAGGTCTTTGCCCGCATCCAGCCCGTCATCGCCACCTGGGCGGTCAAGATCGTCCATATCGGCTAGGTCGGCGACGGCCACAGGATGAAGCTCTTGAACCACTTCCTCTCGCTTGGCTACGCGGCGATCTATGCCGAGGCGCTGGCTCTGGCCGCCAAGGTCGGTATCTCGACCGCCACCTTCGACAGCGTGATCCGGGGCGGCCGGATGGACTGTGGCTTTTACCAGACCTTCATGGGCTATGCGCTGGAGGGCAACCGCGAGGCGCACCGCTTTACCCTGACCAACGGCCACAAGGACCTGCGCTACCTTGAATCGATGGCCAACGCAGCCGGTGTGACCACGACGATGGCCAGTGCGGCGAAGAACAGCTTTTCGCTTGCCCTCGGCCTTGGCGGGACCGGGCCCGAGGATTTCGTCCCGCATCTGACCGACTTCGTCGCACGGTCAAACGGGATCAAGCGCTAGGACCCAGGGTCGTACGGCCCGCGGACGAGGTGGTTTTCCGGGATTAACACCTTGACAGCGGATAATAACCCGAAAGCATGATGCAGTTCAGGATGGAGGCTGCGATGGCTGCGATCAGGCTTGAAGGGGTATCGAAGAAATTCGGCTCGGTGGAAGTCATCCGGGACCTGAACCTTCACATCGATGCGGGTCAGTTCGTGGTTTTCCTCGGCCCGTCCGGCTCGGGGAAATCCACCCTTCTTCGGATGATCGCCGGGCTGGAAAGCATCGACGCAGGCGCGCTTCTGATCGACGGCGTACGGGCGGAAGGGCTGGCCCCCGGCAGCCGCAACCTGGCGATGGTGTTCCAGAATTACGCCCTGTATCCGCACATGACGGTGGAAGAGAACATGGCCTTCGGCCTGCGGAACATCGGGATGGCGCGGGACCAGATCAAGGCCCGGGTGGTGGAGGCCGCGCGGATGCTTGAAATGGACCATCTGCTGGCCCGCCGTCCGGCGGAACTGTCCGGCGGCCAGCGGCAACGGGTGGCCATCGGCCGCGCCATCGTGAAAGAACCGAAGGCGTTTCTCTTTGACGAACCGCTGTCGAACCTGGATGCCGCGCTGAGGGTGCGGACGCGGGTAGAGCTGGCAGAGCTGCACCAGCGGCTCGGCTCGACCATGATCTATGTGACGCATGATCAGACCGAAGCGATGACGCTGGCAGACCGGATCGTGATCTTGAACAACTGCCGGATCGAGCAGGTCGGCACGCCGATGGAGGTCTACACCCGGCCCGCATCGCGCTTTGTGGCAACCTTCATCGGTTCCCCCGCGATGAACCTTTTGCCAGTGACGCTGACCGGGCAGGACGACCGGGCGGCGGCGCGGCTGGGGGATGGCTCGGTGGTGCAATTGGCAGCCGCGCCCAAGGGCGAGGGTCCGTGGGAGCTTGGCATCCGGCCCGAGGCGCTGACGGTTTCCCCTGCGGGCGTGACCAAGGCGACCGTCGTGGTTGTCGAGCGGCTGGGCGACCGCACGCTGGTCTATGCGAGGCTTCAGGACGGGTCCCAGGTCATTGCCCAGGACAGCGGCAAGTCGCAGGTGAAGGCGGGGGACAGCGTCGGGCTTAGCTTTGATCTGGCCGAGCTGCATCTGTTCGACGGGCAAGGCCGATCCGCCCTCTGAGCGCGGCACGCGGGGGCGGGGCCGGAATTTTCAAGAACTCCGGCCCGATCTCCTTCGGTGCCCCGGCGTCAGCCCTTGATCCCGGCGGACAGCGTGATCGCCTCGGTCACCTTGCGCTGGAACAGGAGATAGGCCACAGCGACCGGCAGACCGGCGAGGACCGCGGCGGCAAGCTGGCGGGCGTAGTAGACCCCGAAGGCGTCGTTCACTTGGGTGATCCCCACCGGCATGGTCATCATCGCGGTGCGCGTCACCGAGAGGAAGGGCCAGAGGAAGGCGTTCCAGGTCCAGATGAAGGTGACGATCGACAGCGCCGTGGTCACGCCCCAGTTCATCGGCAGATAGATCTTGAAGAGGATCCGGAATTCGCCCGCGTTGTCCATCACGGCGGCTTCGCGAAAGTCCTTCGGGACCTGGTCGAAGAACTGCTTGTAGACGATGATGATCACCGGATGGATCAGCTGGGGCAGCATGATTCCGGCCCAGGTGTTGATCAGCCCCAGCTGCGAGACCAGGACGAAGTGGTTGATGATGAGGGCCTGGGTCGGGACCATGAAGCTGGCAAGGATCAGCCACCACAACAGGTTCCGGCCCGGAAAGCGCAGTTGCGACAGCGCATAGCCGCAGAGCATCGAGGACAGGATGGTGATCACCGTCACCCCCACCGCCACGGCGACCGAGTTCAGATACCAGGCTCCGATCTGGGTCGAGGTGAGGGCATGGACATAGTGCTGGAAGGTCAGCGTATCGGGCCAAAGCTCGATGAAGGGGCGGACGACCTCATCCTCGGGCTTCAGCGAGGAGACGATGCCCCAGTAAAGCGGGAAGGCCCAGACAAGCGCGAACAGGAGGGTGAGGCCGGTGATCACCCCGCCCCAGAAGTTCGCGCGCTGCATGCCCGTCGCGGTCATTTGCGACCCCCCGCCAGGCGCAGTAGCTGGAACTGCAGGACCGAGACCACGATGACGAGGACAAAGAGCGTCACCGCCACGGCGGCGGCGCGGCCGCCCTGGTCCTGCTGGAAGGCGCGCTGGAAGACGTAATAGACGAGGACCATGTTGTCGTTCGGGCGGCCGCCTTGCGAGAAGAGATAGACCTGATCGAAGATCTTGAGCTGCGCGATGAGCTGGATGGTGAAGACCAGCGTCGTCACCGGCCAGAGCAGCGGCCAGGTGATCCGGCGGAAGGTCGTCCAGCGGCTGGCATTGTCCAGCGCGGCGGCCTCATAGATCTCGGCCGGGATGGAGCGCAGGCCAGCCAGGAACAGCAGGATCGAGAAGCCCGCAGTCCACCAGATCGTCACGATGCCGACAGCCGGCATGAACCACGTCCGGGACTTGGTGATCGGAATGCGGTCAAGGCCCAGAAGGTCGAAGACATGCATGAGGATGCCGAACTGGAAGTTCAGCACCCAATCCCAGATCAGGTAGACCACCGAGACCGGCAGGATATAGGGCAGGAAGAACAGGGCCAGGATCGCGGCCTGCAACCGGCCCGTCAGCCGCGAGACGCCAAGGGCGATCAGAAGCGCGATGACCGTTCCGGGCAGGACGGTGAGCAGGACGAAATAGGCCGTGTTCCAGACCGCGGTCTTGAAGCGGGGATCGCTGGCCAGCCGGGTGTAGTTGTCAAGCCCCACCCATTCACCCGATCCGATCAGGCGCGCATCGGTGAACGAGATGCCGAACATCTGGATCGTGGGCCAGACGAAGACCAGAAGGTAGATGGCAAGGAAGGGGGCCACCAGGACGGCGGCGACGAGGGCATCCTTGCGGCGGTTCCTCAGCATCACTTCTCCTCGAAAGCACCGGGCCGCCCGCGGAGAGGACGGGCGGCCCGGCCGGGGTCAGGTCAGAGAGCGTTCAGCTCTTCCTTGATCGACTCGACGGCTTCGGTCGGGTCCATCTCGCCGTTCAGGGTCGGCACGAAATAGGTGGACATCACGTCGAAGATCGGCCCGGCCACGCCCGCCAGCGGGGTCTTGGGGTCGAAGATCATGTTGGCCGTCAGCGAGGAATAGGTCGCGTTCGGCTCCATCGCCGCATATTCGGCCGAAGCGGTGACAGCCCCGTTCGCCGGGATGTGACCGGCGGTGGCCCAGAAGAGCGAATTCTTCGAGATCCAGCTTACCACTTCAAGCACCGCGGCGCGCTTTTCGGGCGTCATGTCCTTGCCCTGGTTCGCCGGCAGCGCGAAGGCATGGCTGTCGGCATAGGTCGCCGGCTGGTCGAAGATCACCGGAAGCTCGACCGCGCCCCAGGTGAACAGCTTGCCCTGCGCGGCGAGGTCGGTCATCGTCGGGACCTCCCAGACGCCGTTGATCATCATCGCCGCCTCGCCGCTGGTGAAAAGCGCGACCGTCGCCGGATAGTCGGTATAGGTCGACTGGAGCCCTGCCTCGGTCCATTCCGCCAGCACGCCCAACGCATTCGCGAGCTTCTCGCCGTTGTCCCCGGCCAGGAACTCGCCATCGGTCATCAACTCGCCGCCCTGCTGGCCCATCAGCGAATAGATGGTGCGGAACATGAAGTTCCCGTCGGCCGTGACGCTGCCCAGCGGGAACTTGACGCCATTGTCCTTCAGCGCCTGCAGCGTGGCGGTAAAGCCTTCGCGGCTGTCGAGGCCCTTCGGCTTGCCGTTCTCGTCCAGCATCCCGGCGGCTTCCAGGAGGTCCTTGTTGTAGTAAAGAACGATCGGATGGGTATCCAGCGGCACGGCATATTGCTTGCCGTCGATCGTCACCGCATCCCAGGTCGCCTGGCCGAAGTCAGCCTCGCCCAGGCCCATCGTGCTCCAATCCTCGGCGGTGAGTTCCTGCAGGACGCCCTGCTGGACGGCCAAGGGGATGCGGCTGGCGTGATAGGTCATCACGTCCGGCGCCTCGCCCACGGCGGCCGAGGTCTGGACCTTGGCATAGAACGGGGTGCCCCATTCCAGCGTGGTGGCGTCGATCTTGATCTGGCCAGCATGGGCGGCATTGAAGTCGTCGATGAGCTTCTTCATCCGCACGCCGTCCCCGCCGCTGAGGAAATCCCACCAGACGACGGTCTCTTCCGCGCGCGCCACCCCGGCAAAGCCGATGGTGGCGACGATGGCGGCCTTCAGCATTCCACTTGCGGTCATTGTATCCTCCCTCATGGCGGCGTGGCTCACCGCGTCTCTTGCGAAAAGCGTATCGCCTTTCTCGATTCGATCAACTCAAACCTGATACATATCCGGGTATCGGATACTTACAGCCCCACCCGGATCATCGAGTAGGAATGCGGCGGCAGGGTCAGGTGCAGCCCCTTGCCCGCCAGCTTGGCCCCGTTGCCCTTCTGTGGGGCGACATTGTCGGGATCGGTTCTCGAATTCCGCGCCTCAAGATCGGCATGCTTGATCAGCGTATGCTCCACCGTCCTGGCGGCGAACCCGTCGAGGGCAAGGTCGACCTCCATCGGCTCGTTGCCATTGCGGTTGATGGCGAAGAAGGTCAGCGTGCCCTCGTCGTCGTTGCGGACCCCGGCGATGTCCAGCCACGGCACCCCGGCGGCGGCATCGGCGTCGTAGGTCGGAACCTCGACCGCCAGCTGCATCGCCGTGCCGCGGCCGTTCTTCGAGGCAAACAGGAAGGGCCAGTAGATCGTCTGCCGCCAGGCCGGACCGCCGGGCTCGGTCATGATCGGGGCGATCACGTTCACCAGCTGGGCGATGCAGGCGATCTTCACCACATCGGCGCGGCGGATGAAGGTGTTGAGGATGCAGCCCACCTGCAGCACGTCCTCGAAATTGTACTGATCCTCCAGAAGGACCGGGGCCTCTGGCCAGTCCCAGTCGCGCATCCGCTCGGCGTCGGCCTTGCGCTCGTGGTACCAGACGTTCCATTCGTCGAAGGAGATCGTCACCTTCCGCTTCGACCGCTTCTTGGCTTTCACATAATCGATGACCCCGGCCACCGTCCCGATATAGGTGTCGAGCTTCTGCGGCAGTGCGAGGAATTCATTGGAATTCTTCTCGTAGTTCTCGAAATACATGTGCAGGCTGATGTGGTCGACCTGATCGTAGCTCTCCTCCAGCACGGTCGCCTCCCACTGGGGATAGGTCGGCATGTTGGAATGGGAGGAGCCGCAGACCACCAACTCCAGCGTCGGGTCCAGACCACGCAGCGCCTTGGCGGTTTCATTGGCAAGGTGCCCATACTCGGCCGCCGATTTGTGGCCGACCTGCCAGGGACCGTCCATCTCGTTCCCAAGGCACCAGAGGCGGCAGTTCCACGGCTCCTTCCGGCCGTTCTTCGCCCGCAGGTCCGACCAGTAGGTGCCGCCCTTGTGGTTGACGTATTCGACGAAGGCCCGCGCTTCATCAAGGCCGCGCGAGCCAAGGTTGACCGCCAGCATCATGTCGGTCCCGGCCTTCTCGGCCCAGTCGGCGAATTCGTGGATGCCGACCTGGTTGGTTTCGGTCGTCCGCCAGGCAAGATCCAGACGGCGGGGCCGCTGATCCTTGGGGCCGATCCCGTCCTCCCAGTTGTAGGCCGAGACGAAGTTGCCGCCGGGATAGCGACAGATCGGCGTATCAAGCGCGCGGACAAGGTCGATTACATCGCGGCGCATGCCTTCGGCGTCGGCGGTCGGGTGTCCGGGTTCATAGATCCCGGTATAGACCGCGCGGCCGAGGTGTTCGAGGAAGGACCCGTAAAGCCGCTTGTCGATATCGGCGATCGTATAGGCGCTGTGCGCGGTGACCCTGGCTTTCATCTTTCCTCCCGCCCGGAAGATGCGCATCGGCATGTCCGGTCCATACCAGATCTTCTGGTATAGTTTGTCAGGAAGAGGAGTCGGTCAAGCAAAAACGTGCGGCGCTCAGCCGCGCAGGAGACGAAGCCGGATATCCTGGTCGTGGTTGCCGAAGCCGCGCCCGAAGATGTTCACGCCGCCGGGGTGGCGCGCATCGTCCTTGACGCCGATCCGCACCCGGATCGAGCGGTGGTCGTTCAGTTCCAGATCGCCCAGCGCGCAATCCGAGACGCGCTTGCCGTCCAGGAAGGTGCCCGCCTCGGTCACCTCCCACCGCTTCAGGTCGCCGTATTGCGACCCGGCCAGCTTCCACCAGTCCGGCGTGAACTTGCCGCGCTTGTCGCCGTAATCGCCCGGCGAGGTCCAGGTGCCGATCTCATGCCCGTTGATCGCCACGGTGATGTCCGAGGGCCAGTCCTTCGACGTCCCCGGAACCTCGGAGGAAAGCTCCATCACCAGCTCGACAGACCGGACCGAAGTGCCCGAAAGCTTGGCGTTGTTGGGGAACTGGTATTCGACGAAGCCTCTGGTAAACCACAGCAATCCCGCGCGCATCCGGTCCGGGTCAAGGAAGGTGTCCGGCACGTCCAGAAGCCCGATCACCCCCTCGGGAGAGCAGAGCCCGCAAGGGGCTGAGACTTCGCAGCGGGTGTAAAGCCCGATCGGCATGGCCACTTCGATCGCGTCCGACAGCTGGGCCGGCGGCGGGTCCTTGAAGGCGATCAAGAGCTCGGTGAAGGTCGAATGGCAGATCTTCTGACTGCCCTTGCGGCCCTTCTCCGACCGGGTCTGCACCAGCCCGGCGTCGACCAGGATCTGGATGTTGGACGAGACCGTGGACTGCGGCAGGTCAAGGTCCTCGGCGATCTGGTTGACGTTCCGGGGCCCGCGCCGCGTCAGATGCTCCAGGATCCGCGCTCGGACTTCGCTGGCAAGACTGCGGAGAATGTCCTGACGCTCCAGGGGATCGACGACGAGAATCTGATTTGTCATGGCATCACGCGTTCCAGTATGCCGGTTGAATATCAGGAACGCCGATGCAAATAAAGCCGGTCGAGGGCCGCACCCGCTTTGGCGCGGCCCGTTCCGGTTGCGGCCCGGTCGTCAGAGCCGGTGGCCGTCCACGGTCGAGAAGAAATGCAGCCGGTCCGCAGGCAGGCCGACGCGAAGCCGGTCGCCGCGCGCAACCGAGGTCTGGCCCGACATCCGCAGCGTCAGCTGGACATCGGATCCCTCGATCACACCATACCCGAACGCATCCGCCCCCAGCCATTCGATCGATCTCAGAAGGACGGGGAAAGCCGGGGAGTCGTCCTCGACCAGACAGATATCCTCGGGCCGCAGCCCAAGGCGCACCTCGCCCCGCGCCGCGAGGCCGGGGACGGGCATCCGATGCCCGCCGGGTAACAAAAGGCCGCTGTCGTCACAGGTGACGGTGAAGATGTTCATCGCAGGCGAGCCTATGAATCCGGCCACGAACTCGGTCGCAGGGGCGGTATAGACCTCATGCGGGGTGGCGATCTGCTGGGCGAGGCCCTTCTCCATCACGATCAGGCGGTCGGCCAGCGTCATCGCCTCGACCTGATCGTGCGTGACATAAAGCGTCGTCTGCGCGGTGCGCTGCTGCAAGTCACGGATCTGGAGCCGCATCTGGACGCGCAGCTTGGCATCCAGGTTCGACAGCGGTTCATCCAGAAGGAGGGCCGCAGGCTCCCGCACAAGGGCGCGTCCCATCGCCACCCGCTGGCGCTGCCCGCCGGACAGTTGCCGGGGCTTCCGGTCGAGATAGGGTTCAAGCTCAAGCATCGCCGCAGCCCGGGCGACCGCGGCCTCGATCTCCGGTCTGGACATGCCGGCGATCTTCAGCCCGTAGGCCATGTTCTCACGCACCGTCATATGCGGGTAAAGCGCGTAGTTCTGGAACACCATCGCGATGTTGCGCTCACGCGGTTCGAGGTCGTTGACCACCCGGTCGCCGATGCTGACCTGGCCCGAGGTGATCTCCTCCAGTCCCGCGACCATGCGCAGCAGCGTGGACTTGCCGCAGCCCGAGGGGCCGACGATCACCACGAATTCGCCGTCCGCGATATCCATGGTGACGCCGTGGATCACCTCCTGCCCGGCATAGCTTTTCCGCACGTCATGCAGCTGGATGCGCGCCATTCACTTCTCCGTCTCGACAAGGCCCTTCACGAACCACCGCTGCATCAGCACCACCACCAGGATCGGCGGCAGGATGGCCAGCACCGAAGTGACCATCACGAGGTTCCAGGGCGTATCGGCATCGGCGAAAGAGATCATCTTCTTGAGCGCGATGACGATGGTGTTCATTTCATTGGAATTCGTGACCAGAAGCGGCCAGAGATACTGGGTCCAGCCATAGATGAACTGGATCACGAAGATCGCGGCGACATTGGTCAGGGACAGAGGCCAGAGGATGTCCTTGAAGAACCGCCAGGGCCCGGCGCCGTCGACACGGGCCGCCTCCAGCAGCTCATCCGGGATGGTCATGAAGAACTGCCGGAACAGCAGCGTTGCCGTGGCCGAGGCGATCAGCGGCAGGATCAGCCCGGCATAGGTGTCGATGAGCCCAAGATCGACCATCACCTTGTAGGTCGGCTGGATCCGCACCTCGACCGGCAGCATCAGGGTGATGAAGATCAGCCAGAAACACGCCATGCGGAAGGGAAACCGGAAGAAGACGATGGCATAGGCCGAGGCCATCGAGATCACGATCTTCCCGATGGCGATGCCCAGGGCGATGATCGTCGTGTTCCCCAGCAGAAGCCACAGGCTGACCCCGCCGATCCGCCCGACGCCGCCGGTGAAGGCCTCGGTATAGTTCGCGACGGCCTCCGGGCCCGGAAGCAAGGGCAGCGGGGGCCGCAGGATGGTCTGCACCGAATGGGTGGAAGCGATGAAGACATAATAGATCGGGAAGGCGACGATGATGACGCCGAGGATCATCCAGAAATGCGCCATGGTGCGCGCCAGACCCCGCGCGGCCATCGGGCTTTGTCCGGTGTCATGCATAATGCACCCGCCGTTCGATGAAGCGGAACTGGAAGGCGGTCAGCGCGATCACGATGACCATCAGGATCACCGACTGCGCGGCGGAATCGCCCATGATCAGGTTCACGAAGCCGTCGTTATAGACCTTGTAGACCAGCGTCTCGGTCGCCTTGCCGGGACCGCCTCCGGTGACGGCGTGGATGATCCCGAAGGTGTCGAACAGCGCATAGACCGTGTTCACCACCAGAAGGAAGAATGTCGTCGGCGCAAGCAGCGGGAAGACGACGGTCCAGAAGGCATGGCGTCGGCTGGCTCCGTCGATGGCCGCGGCCTCAAGCAGGGATTTCGGGATCGCCTGCAACCCGGCCACGAAGAACAGGAAGTTGTAGCTGATCTGCTTCCAGGTCGCCGCCGCCACGACAAGGGCCATGGCGTCGCCGCCGTCCAAGAGCGGGTTCCACTGGATCCCCAACTGCCGCAGCGGCCAGGCCAGCGTGCCGAAGGAAGGGTTGAACATGAACAGCCACAGCATCCCCGCGATGGCCGGAGCCACGGCATAGGGCCAGATCATCATGGTCCGGTAAAACCCCTTGCCGCGAATGATCTTTTCCGCCTGCACCGCCAGGAAAAGCGCGATCGCCAGCGCCCCGAATGCCACCAGAAGCGAGAAGACCACCGTGACCTGCAGCGCGTTCAGATAGTTCGGGTCGCTCAGGACCTTCCGGAAATTCGCCAGCCCCACGAAGGTGCTGGACAGGCCGAAAGGATCCTCCTTCAGGACCGATTGGCGGAAGGCCTGCGCCGCCGGCCAGTAGAAGAAGATCAGCGTGATGGCCAATTGTGGCGCAAGCAGCAGCCACGGCAGGACCTTGTGCGGGAAAACCGTCCGACGCATCCAAACCCTTCGGTCTTGCGGAAAAGGAAGCTGCGCTGCGGACGTCCTGCCCGCAGCGCAAGGGGTGACGAGCGATCCGGCGTCAGCCGCCGGCGGCGTCCCGGATCGCGGTGTTGCCACGCTCGACCGCGGTCTTCAGCGCGGTCGCCGCATCCTGCTGACCGGCGAGCATCTGCTCGAACTCCTCGTTCAGGATGTCGCGGATCTGCGGCAGGTTCGGCGCGCGGACGCCCTTGGAGTTCTCGGTCGGTGCCTTGCCCATCATCTGGGTGATCGGCACCTCGCGCGCCGGGTTCTGCTCGTAGAAGCCCGAGGCTTTCGAGGCCTCATAGGCCGCCATCGTCACCGGCAGGTAGCCCGACTGTTCGTGCAGGAACTGCTGCACCTCGGTCTGGGACAGATAGTTGAAGAAGGCCGCGACGCCCTTGTAGGTCTCGTCCGACTTGCCGCCCATCACCCAGAGCGAGGCCCCGCCCGGAATGGTGTTCTGCGGCGCGCCTTCCACCGTGGCGTCATAGGGCAGCTGGCCGATGCCATAGTTGATGCCCGCCTTGACGATGTCGCCCAGCCCGCCCGAGCTTTCGGTCAGGATGCCGCATTCGCCCGAGGTGAAGTTCTGCTTCGCCTCCGAGGTCCGGCCGCCATAGACGAAGACGCCCTCCTTCGCGAGATCGGCCAGCGTCTGGAAGTGCTTCACATAGGTGTCGCTGTCCAGCTTCAGCTCGGGGATCCCCGACAGCCCGTTCTCGTTCGTGCCCCAGGCGGTGTTGTTCCAGGCCGCAAAGTTCTCGGTATGGATCCAGGTCAGCCAGGTCGAGGTATAGCCGCAGGTCGCGGCCCCGCTTTCCTTGATCTGGCGCGCGGCGGCCCAGACTGCCTCCCAGGTCTTCGGCGGATTGTCGACGTCAAGCCCCGCCTTCTCGAAGATGTCCTTGTTGTAATACAGGATCGGCGAGGACGAGTTGTAGGGAAAGGACAGCATCTCGCCCGCGGGGTTCGAGTAATAGGCGACGATCCCCGGCAGATACTGGCTCTTGTCGAAGGTGGCGCCGTTCTCGGTCAGCAACTGGGCCACCGGCTTGATCGCGCCCTCGGCCCCCATCATCACGCCGGTGCCGACGTCGAAGACCTGGATGATGTCCGGCGCCTGCCCGGCGCGGAAGGCGGCGATGCCGGCGTTCAGCGTTTCGGGATAGGTGCCCTTGAAGACCGGCTTGACCACGTAATCGCTTTGCGTGGCGTTGAAATCGCTGGCCATCTTCTCGACCACTTCGGCATTGGCGCCGGTCATGGCGTGCCACCACGAAATCTCTGTCTGCGCCTGAGCGGCAAAGGGCATCGCGACCAGACCGATCGCCAGCATGCTCTTCGTTTTCATCCTAGATCCTCCTTGGGCTGCTCTGGAATGTGTGTTCTTCCAGATATTTGTGACAGGCATGCAAAGGTGCAGATACCTGCCCTCCTCCGGTGTTCAGGGTGCGCAACCGTTGCGCGACTTGTCAACGAAGACATGCACCGTCGGCGCGAGACCGCAGGACGCGACGGCGCTAAGACCGGCCGTTCCGGTGGGGAACAGCCGATCCACCAGGGCCCGGATCAGGGGCGTTTCGCGTCTCTCCCGGCCGTCAGCCGCACTTCGAATGGCCGCAGGACCCGCAGGTCAGACAGCCTTCGATCATCCGCAGGTCATAGCTGCCGCAGGACGGACAAGCCTTCTTCGGCTGTTCGCCGACCCGCACCAGTTCGGCCTTGGGGTCGGACTTGAGCCCCAGCCCCTCGCCCTCGATGAAGCCGATGTCGATCAGGTGGCGCTCGATCACCCCGCCGATGGCCGCAAGGATCGAGGGGATATACCGCCCTTCCATCCAGGCCCCGCCGCGCGGGTCGAAGACTGCTTTCAGCTCCTCTACCACGAAGGAGATATCGCCGCCCCGCCGGAACACCGCCGAAATCATCCGGGTCAGCGCCACGGTCCAGGCGAAATGCTCCATGTTCTTGGAGTTGATGAACACCTCGAACGGCCGCCGGTGGCCCGCGATCACGATGTCGTTGATGGTGATATACAGCGCGTGCTCCGACCCCGGCCATTTCACCTTGTAGGTCTGCCCCTCCAGCGCGGCCGGACGGTCAAGCGGCTCCGACAGATAGACCACCTCGCCCCCGGTCACCGGCTGGGCGGCGGCGGGGGCCGTCTCCTTCTCGGACACCGTCAGGACCGACCCGGTCACATCGTTCGGCCGATAGGTCGTGCAGCCCTTGCAGCCCTGATCCCAGGCGGCCATGTAGACCTCCTTGAAATCGTCAAAGCTGATGTCCTCGGGGCAGTTGATGGTCTTGGAGATCGAGGAGTCGACCCATTTCTGCGCCGCCGCCTGCATCCGCACATGGTCCAAGGGCGGCAGGGTCTGGGCGTTGACGAAATGGTCGGGCAGGGGCGCGTCGCCATACCGTTCGCGCCACAGGCGGACGGCGTAATCGACGACTTCCTCCTCGGTCCGCGACCCGTCCTTCTGCAACACCTTGCGGGTATAGGCATAGGCAAACACCGGCTCGATCCCCGAACTGACGTTCCCGGCATAAAGCGAGATCGTCCCCGTCGGCGCGACCGAGGTCAGCAGGGCGTTGCGGATGCCGTGCTTGGCGATGGCCTCGCGCACGTCCTTGTCCATCTGGGCCATGTTGCCGCTGGCCAGATAGCCCTCCGCCTCGAACAGCGGGAACGCCCCCTTTTCCCGCGCCAGGTCCACGCTGGCCAGATAGGCCGCCCGCGCGATGGCATGCATCCAGATCTCGGTGACGCGCGCCGCCTCCTCGGAGCCATAGCGCAGCCCGACCATCAGCAGCGCATCGGCAAGGCCCGTGACCCCCAGCCCGATCCGCCGCTTGGCCTTGGCCTCGGCCTGCTGCTCGGGCAGCGGAAAGCGGCTGGCATCGACCACGTTGTCCATCGCCCGCACCGCGACCCGCACCAGATGGTCCAGCGCCGCCATGTCCATCGAGGCATGGCGGTCAAACGCATCCTTCACCAGCGTCGGCAGGTTGATCGATCCCAGAAGGCAGGCACCATAGGGCGGCAGCGGCTGCTCGCCGCAGGGGTTGGTCGCGGCGATCGTCTCGACATAGCCAAGGTTGTTCATCGCATTGATCCGGTCGATGAAGATCACGCCCGGCTCGGCGAAATCATAGGTCGACCGCATGATCCGGTTCCACAGATCGCGCGCCTGCAGGGTCTTGTAGACCCGCCCGTCGAACACCAGTTCCCACGGCCCGTCGGCCTTGACGGCGGCCATGAAGGCATCGGTCACCAGCACCGACAGATTGAACATCCGCAGCCGCGCAGGGTCCTTCTTCGCCTCGATGAAGGCCTCGATATCCGGGTGGTCGCAGCGCATCGTCGCCATCATGGCGCCGCGACGGCTGCCGGCCGACATGATCGTTCGGCACATCGCATCCCAGACATCCATGAACGACAGCGGTCCCGAGGCATCCGCCGCCACGCCGGCGACCGGGGCCCCGCGCGGCCGGATGGTGCTGAAATCATACCCGATCCCGCCGCCCTGCTGCATGGTCAGCGCGGCTTCCTTCAGCGCGTCGAAGATACCGGCCATCGTGTCCGGAATCGTCCCCATGACAAAGCAGTTGAACAGGGTGACGCTGCGCCCCGTCCCGGCCCCCGCCGTGATGCGCCCGGCGGGCAGGAACCGGAAGCCTTCCAGCGCTGCGTAGAATTCCGCTTCCCACTTGGCCGGGTCCGTCTCGACCTCGGCCAGCGCACGCGCGATCCGCCGCCAGGTATCCTCGACCGAGCCATCGACGGGCGTGCCGTCCGCCTCCTTGAAGCGGTACTTCATGTCCCAGATGGCTTCGGCGATGGGGGCTTGGAATCGCGACATGAGGGCGAATCTTCCTGTCTCTTGTGGATGGGTGGAACGAAGGGCCCAAGATACGCCCCTCCCCCCCTCGGGTCAACTTGAAGCCGGCGCACAAGGCCCTATGATTGCGCGCATGATCAACCTCCTGAAACTCTGCGTCGGCGCCGATTCGGTCGAGGACCTGCTCGACTGGCAACGGAGCCAGCGCCCGCACTGGCCCGAGGGTCAGGCGATCCACGTCACCCGCATGTGGCCGAAGCGCGAGGCCGAGGTGCTGGATGGCGGCTCGCTCTACTGGGTGATCAAGGGGGTCATCCTCGCCCGCCAGCGCCTGCTCGACCTGAAGGAGGTCAACCTCGGCGACGGCATCCCGCGCTGCGCCCTGATCCTTGACCAGGAGGTCATCCGCACCGAGGCCGCGCCCCGCCGCCCCTTCCAGGGCTGGCGCTACCTCGATCCGAAGGACTCGCCCCGCGACCTGCCCAAGCGCCGCGCGAAGGATGATCCGCTCCCGCCGAAACTGGCGCAGGCGCTGGCCGAACTCGGGCTTCACTGACCCGAACGCATGCCGGACCGCACTGCGTCGCGTGACGAAGTCATCGACCAGCAGATCAGAAGGGCCGCGCCGGAACCCCCAGCTTCGCCGCCAACCCCGCATAGCCCGCAAGGTCCTCGGCCGACCACTCTGCCACGCGGCTGGCCCAAAGCACCGCCTGGCTGGAATGGATCAGCCCATCCGACAGGATGCGCAGGTGGTTCGCCCGCAGGGTCTCTCCCGACGAGGTGATATCCGCGATGGCCTCGGCCGTCCCGTTCTTCACCGTCCCCTCGGTCGCGCCCTGGCTGTCGACCAGCTGGTAATCGGCAACCCCTTGGCGCTGCAGGAAATCCCGCACCAGCCGGTGATACTTGGTCGCGATCCGCAGCCGATGCCCATGCGCCGCCCGGAACGCGGCCGCCGCCGCATCCAGATCGTCCACCGTCTCGACATCGATCCAGACGTTCGGCACCGCGATGATCAGGTCGGCATGACCGAACCCCAGCTTGGCCACCTCGGCCACCTCGTCTTCGCCCAGCTGCTCGCGCACCAGATCGGACCCGGTGACCCCCAGATGTATCCGCCCCGCCGCCAGTTCGCGCGGGATCTCCCCGGCCGACAGGAGCACGGGGGCCACGCCCTCCACCCCTTCGATCACGCCGGAATATTCCCGGTCCGAGCCCGACCGGCGCATCCCCACGCCCCGCGCGCCGAACCAGTCGAAGCAGTCCTGCATCAGCCGCCCTTTGGACGGCACGCCAACCCGGATCATACCGCCCCCTTCAGCCGTGCGACCAGCCCCGGCCGGATCACGCCCCCCACCGCCGGGATGAAGGCCCCTGCCCCCAGCACCGCCGTCAGCGCGTCATACCTGCCGCCCGAGGCAACGGGCGGCATACCGTCGCCCAGGAAGCTGAAGACGAACCCGTCATAGTATTCCAGCGCCGTCCGCCCGTGGCTCGCCTCGAAGGCCAGCGTCGCCACATCCACCCCGCGCGCCGCAAGCGCGTCCAGCCGCGCCGCAAAACGGTCCACCGCCGGGCCAATGGCCGGAAGCATCGGGGTTATCCCGCGCAGGTGGCTCAGGGCATGGCCCGCCGGAGCCTCCAGCGACAGCAGATCATACAGCAGCGCCGCCTCGGTCGCCTTGATCGGCGGCGTCTCGGCGTCGGCGACCAGGGCCTCGGCCCGCGCCGCGATCTCCTCGGAAGAGCGCAGGCCAACAAAGGTCCCCGCCTCTGCGATCAACTGCGCCGGGCTTCCCGCCTTCAGCCGCTCCAGCAGCGCGAGCCGCCCCGCCGGGACCGGCGCGCGCCCGGCAAAGCGGTCCAGCAACGCCTTGAACCGCGTGGGCCGCCAGACGTGCCGCAACAGCGCCGCCTTCCGCCGGTCCGAGGTCTCCAGCCCCCGTACCGCCGCCATGAGGATCCCGATATCCCCGGTGACCGGCCGCAGGTCCAGCCCGGTCAGAAGGTCGCGGAACAGGGCAAAGACCTCGGCATCCGCGACCTCCGGCGAGGCGCGGTCAAAGACCTCGTACCCCACCTGCAGATATTCGCTGGCCCGGCCCGAGCCGCGCGCCTGCTTGCGGAAGACCTCGCCCAGATAGGCATAGCGCGCCGGCTCTGCCCCATGCGCCATATGCGCCTGCACCACCGGAACGGTGAAGTCCGGCCGCAGCATCATCTCGCCCTTGACCGGATCGTCCGTCACATAGGCCCGCGCCCGGATATCCTCGCCATAAAGATCCAGCAGGGTGCCCGCCGGTTGCAGGATATCCGCCTCCACCGGCACTGCCCCCGCCTGGACGAAAGCCGCAAGAAGCCGCTCGCCCTCTGCCCGGATCGCCGCTTTGGGGGTCATGCCTCGGCCTCGCCGTCCCACTGCGCGGCACGACGCGCCGCCCCTCCCCCGCCCTGGGGGGATGAAAAGCACGCCCGGCTCATTGGCCCAGCATCCGCTTCACCGCCGCGACCAGCTCGCCACGGGGCACCTCGACCTGGGCCGGGCGATCCTTCCACTCCTCCAGCGTCGCGCTCTCGGCGATCTTCGCGCCGAGGATCAGATCCTTCAGGATCACGGACCCCGCCGCCGCCTCATTGCCCCCCTGGATCACCGCCACCGGCGAGGCCCGCTTGTCTGCGTATTTCAGCTGGTTGCCAAAGTTCTTCGGGTTGCCAAGGTAGACCTCGGCCCGGATGCCCGCCTGCCGCAGCTCACCCACCATCGCCATGTAATCGGCCATCCGGTCCCGATCCATCACGGTGACGACCACCGGCCCGGCCAGATCCCCCGAAACGCGCCCCTTGGCCCGCAATGCGGCAAGGAGACGGTCGACCCCGATCGACACTCCCGTCGCCGGCACATCCTGCCCGGTAAAGCGCTTGACCAGCCCGTCGTAGCGGCCACCCCCGGCCACCGAGCCGAACTGCCGCTTGCGACCCTTTTCGTCGAGGATCTCGAAGGTCAGTTCCGCCTCATAGACCGGCCCCGTATAGTAGCCGAGCCCCCGCACCACACCGGGGTCCAGCACGATCCGGTCCGGCCCATACCCCTGCGCGTCCAAAAGCGCGGCGATGGCTTCCAGTTCAGACACCCCCTCGGCCCCGATGGCCGAGGCCCCCACCAGCTCGCGCAGCCGGGCCACCGTCGCGGCCCCCGTGTCGCGCTTGGCTGAGGTGAAGCCCATCACGACCTCGGCCTGCTCCGCCGACAGCCCCGCCCCCTTGGTGAAGTCCCCGCTCTCATCCTTGCGGCCCTCGCCGAGGAGGGCGCGCACCCCTTCAGGACCCAGACGGTCGATCTTGTCGATGGCCCGCAGGACGATCCCGCGTTCGTCGTGCTTGTCCTCTCCGGCCAGCCCCGCGACTTCCATCACGCCGTTCAGGACCTTCCGGTTGTTCACCTTCACCACGTAGTCGCCGCGGGGGATGCCGACTTCTTCCAGGGCGTCGGCGAGCATCGCGCAGATTTCGGCGTCCGCCGCTACCGAGGCCGAACCCACGGTATCCGCGTCGCACTGGTAGAACTGGCGGAACCTTCCCGGACCCGGTTTCTCGTTCCGCCAGACGGGGCCCATCGCGTACCTCCGGTAGGGGCTAGGGAGGTCGTTGCGGTACTGGGCGGCGACGCGGGCGAGCGGGGCCGTCAGGTCGTACCGGAGGGCCAGCCAGTCGGCGTCCTCGTCCTGCCAGGCGAATACGCCCTCGTTGGGGCGGTCGACGTCGGGGAGGAACTTGCCGAGGGCCTCGACCGTCTCCACGGCAGAGGTCTCCAGCGGGTCGAACCCGTACCGGTGGTAGACCCCGGCGATGCGGTCGAGCATGGCTTTCCGTTCGGTGACCTCTGCCCCGAAGTAGTCGCGGAATCCCTTCGGGGTCTCGGCGCGGGGGCGGCGGGGGGGCTTGTCGGCCATGGTCGGACCTTCGCTCTGGCGCGCCGCCCGTGGCTCGGCGGGGCGGCGCGGCGGCCCGCGGGGGGTGGGATGTCGGTCGATCTGGAAGAGAAGGTGGCCCACCTGATCCGGGCGGTGGAGGACCTGTCGGACGTGGTGGCCCGGCAGGCGACCGAGATCGCGGGGCTGGAGCGGCGGGTTCGGCTGCTGATGGAGCGGGCCGCGGAGGAGGAGGCCCTGCGGGGGACTTCGCCGGAAGCGAACGTCCGCCCGCCTCACTGGTGAGAGGTGTCCACGGTGGACATTTCCGGATTCCGTTTTGGATTCAAAGGGATGGTCGCGGACGTTAGAGGTTTGTTAAGGGTGATGGGGATGGGTACTCAAGTAACGCGGGGCATCGGAATGTGATCTTTCCTTCTCCATTTGTCGACCAACTTGTTACCCATCCAAGGTATACTCAGTTTCTACAGTAATACTACCAACGTAGTTCGGGAACGATGTCATGCCCTCATCAGTAAGACCCTTGTTGTAGTATTTTGGATTGGAAACGTAGAAGTGTACTTTATCATTTACAAGCTCCATAGTGATGTCACCTGCGCTGTTCTGCGTAATCTTCTTATATCCCGTATAGTAGTTTAGGTGCCGAGATGGCGCCTCCCCAATTACAATGATTTGCGGATCAAGCTTGCGAAGCCACGAGTCTGGAATTTTTCCCGATTCTCGGCCGTGGTGCGCCGCGAAGACGATTGTTGTCTTTTCCAGTTCAATACTGTCAGCAATATCTTCCATAAACTGAGTCTCCAGATCACCAAGCCACATAACCGTTGCCCCATTCTGCAGAGAGTAGCGAATAACGGCAGAAACGTTGTTGTAGCCTTCACCTGCATTACACTTTGCCAATTCAGCGACAAAGTAGGGATTCTGAAGATCCGGCCAAAGGATTGAAAGTCCGGAGGCGCTTCGAGTTTCATCTCCCTGATTCATCCACTTTCGCTTGCATCCCTTGTGAATATAGAATGCCTTTGTGCTATCCCGAAGGTCACAGTAGTGTTTAAAGGAATCAGTCTCAGGATCTTTTACTGCAGAATTCTTTACTACATAGAAATTCAAAATGGGTATCTTGGCGTCCAATTTCTCTATGCCTTCAAAATGATCCTGATCGGGATGCGTCGAAATGAAGCGGGTAATTTCTTTTGAGTCTGATTGATATTTCAGCTCTTCCAAGATTTCGTCGTCGCGATCGCCAGTCAGATTGCAGTCAATAATTGTGAAGTTTGGACTGCCGTGAAGAATGTAGAAAAGGTCGCCGTTTCCTACCGCAAAGCTTTTGATAATGGACATTAGGTACGCTCCGAGTAGCGCTTGATTCTCTTGCTCACAAAACTTGATTGCTTAGATAGCGCCGCCAGGAATAGCAAGCCGAGGAGCGCAATCGCAATCCTTAACTGCCATTGAGGACTCAACCCAAAACTAGACATCAAACCCACGTAGAAATCGAAGAAGAGAAGGACGATAAAGGTCGTGGCAATTGTCCTATAGGTATTGGAGACTTCTATCATTAATTCGAGTTTTGAGTCCGCTTCTGCGGCTTGGAGATATTTCTCATACTCCCCAGACCTTACAAAAGAGAGCCACCTCAGAACTGGCTCCACTAGCAAAGATCCAATTCGGCTGATAGCCATGCCAACGAAGTAGTACCAGATAAGTCTTTCCGCGAAATCATCCGGCTGCGAGAAGATCTCCATGCGATCAGCTAAGAATGAGAAGATTGCCCCGGGAAAGAGGAAATTGAATATATTGTAGTTCGATAGTTTGCCAAGAATTTCGTTCATACTATCACCATTTCTGATCAAGCGGAAATGTGGGGTAAGGTCGCGAACTAGGCAAGTCGAAAGTGCGCACGAAATGACTGACGCTTTCTGGCCCGGAATCAAGGGCGTAAGCCCGCCGGGCCGCGCCCGCCCACCCCCCCCGGAGGGCGCTCATGCGACGGTGCTCACCCCAACGGCGGGGGGTGGGGTTGAGGGTTAAAGCGCGCAGATCGACCGTTGAAGCGCCCGCCCGAGGGAGGGCGCGGCCCTCTCGTTCGCGGGATGGGTGGCGGGGTTTGGTGCGCTGTAGCGCACCCTACGGGCGTGTCATCCCCGCGGAGGCGGGGATCCTGTTGGGTTGGGTCAAGGTGGATCCCCGCCTTCGCGGGGATGACAGGTGGTGCGGAGATGACGGGTGGGAAGGGGGAGACAGGTGTGGAGGGGTGGTTGGCGGGTGGGGAGAGACGGGGCAGGCCCCGACCTACGGTGGACGCTGGTGCGCCATGAATGCGCACCCTACGGGGTGGCGCTTAGTCCTTGCTGAACCACATCTCCACCTTGTCCAGCACATCGTCGATCAGGCCGGACTTCGCCTGCGCCCCCGTGAAGCGGAGGGTGTAGCCGCCGGGGCAGGCCTCCCGCGTGATCGTCAGGCCCTGGCGGAGCTTCAACAGCCTCCGGGGGCGGCGGGTGGTGGGGTTGGTGGGCTCTCGCAACACATCCTGCAGGACGGGGCGGAGGGTGGACCATTGCGTCTCAGCCCCCTGGCCGATGACGGGGTGGAGGGTGGCGGTGAGGAGGTCCTCGTGCCCGGACTGGAGCGCGGCGGCGAGGGTGTCGAGTTGGCGGGTGGTGAGGCCTGTCGCGTCGGTGAGGAGCGGGCCGAGCGCCTCGGCCACGCTCACATGGTTGCGGATGCGGCTGCGGGTGGTGCGGGGGAGGGCGGGGAAGAGGGCGGCGATGGCGGTGTCGGGGGTGTCGAAGTGGCCCTCATGGATGGCGTTCAGGATGAGGGTGGCCTTCTCCCACGGGGTGACGGGTTCGCGGATCTCGTTCTCGGTCACCATCTGGGCGAGGGCCTGGGCGATGGTCTGGGGGGCGCGGAGGAAGGCGGGGATCGTGGTGTGGCCCAAGGCGCGGCAGGCGGTGAGGCGGCGGAGGCCGGAGATGAGGCCGTACACGTGCCCGTCGCGGGGGGTGGAGAGCTGCCAGACCTCGATGGGGGTGCGGAGCCCCTCGGTCGCGATGGAGTGCTGGAGGAGTTGCAGGGCGGCGGGGTCGAGCGCGGTGCGGTCGCGGAGGAGGGCGTGGGGGGCGATCTCAGTCAGGGGGAGGTGGTGGAGGGGGTCCATGGCGTTGCTCCTTTGGCGGGAGGGAACGCGGTTTGGGTTAGGGAATGGTTGGCGCGGCGTGCGGTTGGGGCGGAGTTGACCGGGGGCGGGAGCGGGCAGGTTTGCTTTGGGCAAATCTGGCGGGTCTAGACCTCCTCGACCGCGAGGACGCCCTGCATGGCCTTGATCGCGCCCTTGATCTGGGGGGTGACGGGGTATTGGCCGGGGAGGTCGATGTCGATCTCGCGGCCCTGCGCGTCGGTGACGCAGAGGGTGATGGCGGCGCGGGTGCGGGCTTCGACCTTGGACAGGAGCGCGGCGAGAGAGGTTGCGGCCTCGGGGCGGACAAGGTGGATGCGGAGGTCCTGCGCGCCGGCAGTGGCGGTGGCGGCGTCGATGGGGGTGATGGACTGGGCGAGGAGCTTGAGGGTCTCGCCCTCAAGCTCGGCCTTGACGGTGAGGACGACGTTGGAGCCGGCGTCGAGGTGGTCGCGGGAGGCTTCGAGGACCTCGGAGAAACAGGTGACCTCGTAAAGGCCGGTGGGGTCGGAGAGCTGGACGAAGGCGAAACGGTTGCCCTTGGCGGATTTGCGTTCCTGCCGGGAGGAGACGCTGCCCGCCAGTTTGGCGATGCAGGGGCCGCGCTCGGCCTTTTGCGTGACCTGGGCGAGGGTCTCCACCCCCTTCTTGCGGAGCGCGGACATGTAGTCGTCCAGCGGGTGGCCGGAGAGGTAGAAGCCGATGGCCTGATGTTCCTGCGCGAGGCGTTCGACAGGGAGCCAGTCGTCGCGGAAGGGGAGGCGCGGTTCGGGGATGTCGGCCCCTGCGCTGCCGAAGAGGGAGACCTGGGAGGAGGCGGCGGCCTCGTGGATCGCAGCGGAATAGGCGACGAGGGGGTCCAGCGCCTCGAACACGCGGGCGCGGTTGGGGTCGAGCTGGTCGAAGGCCCCGGCGCGGGCGAGCATTTCAAGGGGGCGCTTGCCGATGCGTTTCAGGTCCACGCGGCGGGCGAAGTCGAAGAGGGTGGCGAAGGGTTTGTCGCCCCGCGCCTCGACGATCAGGCGCATGGCATCGACGCCGACGTTCTTCAGCGCGCCGAGGCCGTAGACGATGGCGCCGTCGCGGACGGTGAAGGTGGCGAGGCTGGCGTTGACGCAAGGGGCGATCGTCTTGATGCCGAGCTTGTCCACCTCGCGCTTGTAGACGGCGAGCTTGTCGGTGAGGTGGATGTCGCAGTTCATGACGGCCGCCATGAATTCGGCGGGGTAGTTCGCTTTCAGATAGGCGGTCTGGTAGCTGACGACCGCATAGGCGGCCGCGTGGGACTTGTTGAAGCCGTAGTTGGCGAATTTCTCGAGAAGGTCGAAAACCTCACCCGCCTTCTTCGCGTCGATGTTGTGGGTCGCCTTGCAGCCTTCGATGAACTTGGGGCGTTCCTTGGCCATCTCCTCGGCGATCTTCTTGCCCATCGCGCGACGGAGGAGGTCGGCGCCGCCAAGGGAATAGCCGGCCATGACCTGGGCGATCTGCATCACCTGTTCCTGGTAGACGATGATGCCCTGGGTTTCGGCAAGGATGTGGTCGATGGTCGGATGGATCGATTCCAGCTCGCGCAGGCCGTTCTTGACCTCGCAATAGACCGGGATGTTTTCCATCGGGCCGGGGCGGTAGAGGGCCACCAGCGCGACGATATCCTCGATGCAGGTCGGCTTCATGCGCCTGAGCGCGTCCATCATGCCCGAGCTTTCGACCTGGAACACCGCGACGGTTTTCGCACTGGCGTAAAGGTCATAGGTCGGCTTGTCATCCAGCGGGATCAGGTTGATGTCGAAGCTGATCCCGCGCAGGGCCAGAAGGTCCATCGCGTTCTGGATCACGGTCAGGGTCTTCAGGCCGAGGAAGTCGAACTTCACCAGACCCGCGGCTTCGACCCATTTCATGTTGAACTGGGTCGCGGGCATGTCCGACCGGGGGTCGCGGTAGAGCGGCACCAACTGGTCGAGCGGGCGGTCGCCGATCACCACCCCGGCGGCGTGGGTGGAGGCGTTGCGGTAAAGCCCTTCGATCTTGGCGGCATAGTCGAGAAGGCGGCCGACGACCTCTTCCTTCGCGGCCTCGCGCAGGCGGGGCTCATCCGCCAGCGCCTTGGTGATGCTGACGGGTTTCACCCCTTCGACCGGGATCATCTTCGACAGCTTGTCGACCTGTCCGTAGGAAAGCTGCAGGACGCGGCCCACGTCGCGGACGGCGGCCTTGGACAGAAGTGCGCCGAAGGTGATGATCTGGGCGACCTTGTCGCGGCCGTATTTTTCCTGGACGTACTGGATCACCTCTTCCCGGCGGTCCATGCAGAAGTCGATATCGAAGTCGGGCATCGAGACCCGTTCGGGGTTGAGGAAGCGTTCGAAAAGGAGCGCGTAACGCAGGGGATCAAGGTCGGTGATCGTCAGCGCATAGGCGACGAGCGAGCCTGCCCCCGAACCCCGGCCCGGACCGACGGGAATGTTGTGATCCTTGGCCCATTTGATGAAGTCGGACACGATCAGGAAATAGCCCGGGAAACCCATCTTCTCGATGATCCCAAGCTCGAAATCCAGGCGCGCCTGATATTCCTCGGGCGTGGCGGAATGGGGGATGACCTTGAGCCGGGCCTGTAGCCCCTCATTCGCCTGGCGGCGGAGTTCCTGCACCTCGTCATCGGCGAATTTCGGCAGGATCGGCTTGCGCTTCGTCGCGGCATAGGCGCAGCGTTTCGCGATCTCGACGGTGTTTTCCAAGGCTTCGGGGAGGTCGGCGAAGAGGGCGACCATCTCGGCTTCGGATTTGAAATAGTGCTGCGGGGTCAGGCGGCGGCGAGGCTGCTGCTGGTCGACATAGGCGCCTTCGGCGATGCAGATCAGGGCGTCGTGGGCTTCGTAGAGGTCGGTCTTGGGGAAGTAGACATCATTGGTGGCAACGATCGGCAGGCCGAGTTCATAGGCAAGGTCGATGGCGCCGCGTTCGGCCAGCGCCTCATGTTCCGGCAGCGCGCCGCCGGGGCCGGGGTGGCGTTGCAGTTCGACGTAAAGGCGGTCGGAGTAGATCGCGGCAAGGCGTTCGAGGATGGCGCGCGCCTTCTGGTGCTGGCCGGTGGCGTGGAACCGGCCGAGGGGGCCATCGGGGCCGCCGGTCAGGCAGATCAGGCCCTGCGCGTTCTGGGCCAGTTCGTCCAGCGTGACTTGCGGCAGGTTGGCGGAGCCGGTCATCGCGCCGTCGATGTAGAGCCGCGTGTTGAGCCGCATCAGGTTCATGTAGCCCTGTTCGTTCTGGGCAAGCAGGACGATGGACGCGGGGCTGCGCGGCTTTTCACCGGGCTGGGCGGGGTCATGGGCGACGGAGAGCTGGCAGCCGACGATGGGCTGGACCCCTGCCCCCATGGCGAGGACCGAGAACTCCAGCGCGGCGAACATGTTGTTCGTGTCGGTGACGGCGACGGCGGGCATCGCTTGCGCGGTGCAGAGGCCGACGAGTTTCTTCACCGGCACCGCGCCTTCGAGAAGCGAGTGTTCGGTATGGGTGCGGAGGTGAATGAATCGGGGGTTTGCGCCGGGCATGGCGAAGGGTTACCCGGCCCGGCGCGTGCTGTGAAGGGGTCAGGCCAGGCGCTGCATCGGGCGCAGGGCGGCCACGGCGGCAAGCGCGACCACGGCAGCGAGGCCCGCGAAGACGCTGAAGTCCTGCCAGCCGGGTTTCACCACCATCAGGAAGACGATGGCGAACTGGATCGCGTAGTCCATCATTGCCAGCCGCTGCACCCGGCGAAGGGCGGGGATCGCGGCCTCGGCCCCGTGGGTGTCGGCCAGTTTCACCGCGCGCTCGCAGGAGGGTCCAAGGACGAGGGCGCCGAAGCTGGCGGTAAAGAGGACCCCGGCCAGGCCCAGGGTGGTGAAGGGCTGCCAGCCCCAGCCGGCGACGAAGAGGAGGGCCACTCCGGTCGCAAGGGTGAAGATGCTGGCGGGGATGAAGAGCCGCGGGGCCAGGAGGACGGTGGCGCGGACGATGGCCAGCTGCGTCTCGGCCGGGCTGCGGCCGGACAGGACGAGGCTGGCGATGATGGTGGTAAAACCGCCGCCGACCCAGAGGACGGCGGCGAGAACGTGAGCGAATTTGAGTGTGGTTGCGAAGTCCATGGGAATATCCGTTTGTGTGTATGCTAATGGATTTGGGCGTATAGATGCGGATGCGTGCATACGCGAGTAGGGTATGCCTTACCCTAGCGTCACCTCGGCCGACCGCGGAATTTTCGGAAAATCCTGCAAACAGCTTCACCTTTTCCCGACAAGTTTGTTCTTGCCTTGAATCGGACGGGCCTTCTTGATGGAATGACAACAAGAAGGGGCGCGGGCTCGCTTTACGCCGCATCGGGCGATCCTGCAGAGTGCTCCAAACGGGGAGAAGGCGGCGGACAGACGTATGACTGTAGCGTTTCTGTTGAACGGAACGCCGGTTCGCATCGAGGGGGAAGCCCCGACGCGGACCCTGCTGGACTGGCTGCGCGAGGTGCGCGGGCTGAAGGGCACCAAGGAAGGCTGCAACGAGGGCGACTGCGGGGCCTGCACGGTGATGGTCACCGATGCCGAGGGCTCGAAGGCGCTGAACGCCTGCATCCTGTTCCTGCCGCAGCTGCATGGCAAGGCGGTGCGGACGGTCGAGGGGATCTCGGGGCCGGATGGTCAGATGCATCCGGTGCAGGCGGCGATGGTCGCGCATCATGGCAGCCAGTGCGGGTTCTGCACGCCGGGCTTCGTGGTCAGCATGGCGGTGGCGCATCTGAATGGCGCTGTGGATCACGACGACCAGCTGGCGGGGAACCTGTGCCGCTGCACCGGCTATGCGCCGATCATCCGGGCGGCCGAGGCCGCGTCGGGCGAAGTGGTGCCGGAATGGATGGTCGCGGACCGCGCGGCGGTCGCGGACTTCGCGGCGGGCGAGGCCGGGGCGTTCCGGCCCTCGGATTCGGATACGCTGGCAGACTGGTATGTCGAGCACCCCGATGCGGTGCTGGTGGCCGGCGCGACGGACGTGGGGCTTTGGGTGACGAAGCAGCTGCGCGAATTGCGGCCGGTGGCGTTCCTGAATGGCGTCGAGGACCTGAAGGCCGTCGAGGTGCAGGGCGGGCAGCTGCATGTGGGCGCCTGCGTGACGATCTCTGCGCTGCGCGAGGCGGTGAAGGATCGGTTGCCCTCGTTCGGGGAACTTTTGCGGCGCTATGCCTCGGTGCAGGTCCGCAATGCGGCGACGATCGGGGGGAATATCGCCAATGGCTCGCCCATCGGTGACGGGCCACCGGCGCTGATCGCCCTGGGGGCGACGCTGCACCTGCGGCGCGGCGATGAGATGCGCTCGATCCCGCTGGAGGACTTCTTCCTGGAGTATCGCAAGCAGGACCGTCGTCCGGGCGAGTTCGTGGCGGGCGTGTCCTTCGCGGAACAGGCCCCTGCCCTGCGGTGTTACAAGATCTCCAAGCGGTTCGATCAGGATATCTCGGCGGTCTGCGGCTGTTTCAATGTGACGGTCACGGACGGCGTGGTTGAGGAGGCGCGGATTGCCTTTGGTGGCATGGCCGGGGTGCCCAAACGGGCCTCGGCAGCCGAGGCGGCCCTGGTCGGAAAGCCGTGGTCGGAGGCCACGGTCCAGGCGGCGGCGCAGGCGATGGCGGGGGATTTCACGCCGCTGTCGGACATGCGCGCGAGTGCGGGCTATCGGATGCTGACGGCGCAGAACCTGCTGCGGCGCTATTTCCACGATCTGAACGGAGCGCCGGTCTCGGTGCTGGAGGTGACGCCATGAGCATGGGGAAAGCCCTGCCGCATGACGCGGCGCCGCTGCATGTGACGGGGCAGGCGCGCTACGTCGATGATCTGGCGATTGCCGGGGCCTTGCATCTGGCCTTCGGCCTGTCGACCGTCGCGCATGGCGAGATCACCGGCATGGACCTGTCGGCGGTGAAGGCCGCGCCGGGGGTGGTCGCGGTCCTGTCGGCGGAGGATCTGCCGGACATGCCGGACTGTTCGCCCTCGGCCGCGGATGAGCCTTTGCTGGCGGTGGGCAAGGTGCATTACGTCGGACAGCCAGTGTTCCTGGTGGTGGCGGAAAGCCATCTGGCGGCGCGGAAGGCGGCGCGGTTGGGGAAGGTGTCCTATCGGGAGCTGCCGGCGCTGCTGACGGTGGATGACGCCTTGGCGGCGAACAGCCGGTTCGAGCAGGGGCCGGTGGTCTGGGCCAAGGGGGATGCGGCGCGGGCGATCTCGGGCGCGCCGAGGGTCGTCGAAGGGTCGTTCGAGGTGGGGGGGCAGGAGCACTTTTACCTTGAGGGGCAGGTCGCGGCAGCGGTGCCTCAGGAAGGGGGCGACATGGTCGTCCATTCCTCGACCCAGCATCCGACCGAGGTGCAGCACAAGGTTGCCCATGCTTTGCATCTGCCGATGAGTGCGGTGCGGGTGGAAGTGCGTCGGATGGGCGGCGGGTTCGGCGGCAAGGAGAGCCAGGGCAATGCGCTGGCGATTGCCTGTGCGGTGGCGGCGAAGGCCACGGGGCGGCCCTGCCGGATGCGCTATGACCGGGATGACGACATGGTCATCACGGGGAAGCGGCATGACCTGCGGATCCTGTATCGCGCTGGCGTCGATGACGAGGGGCGCATCCTGGGGCTGGAGTTCACGCATCTGTTCCGCTGCGGCTGGTCGCAGGACCTGAGCCTGCCGGTCGCGGACCGGGCTATGCTGCATGCGGACAACTGCTATCACCTGCAGAATGTGCGGATTGAATCGCACCGTCTGAAGACGAACACCCAAAGCGCCACGGCCTATCGCGGGTTTGGCGGCCCGCAGGGGATGGTGGGGATCGAGCGGGTCATGGACCATGTGGCCTTCGTCGTGGGACGGGAGCCGTTGGAGGTGCGCAAGGCCAACTTCTATCGCGGGATGGAAAGTGCGGATGCCTCCGGCGGGGATATTTCCGCAAAGATGAAAGGCCAGGGGAGTTCCCGGGGCGGGGAGGTGGATCTGACCTCGCGCGGGGCGGAGCTGCCGGTGGGGTCGCATCACCTGCCGGTGGACGGGCGGGTGCAGACGACGCCCTATCACATGCCGGTGGAGGATTTCATCGGGCATGAGCTGGTGGCGGAGCTGGAGCGGACCTCGGACTATCGGGCGCGGAAGGCGGAGATTGCGGCTTGGAATGCGCGCAGTCCGGTGCTGAAGCGGGGGATCGCGCTGACGCCCGTGAAGTTCGGGATTTCCTTCACGCTGACCTGGCTGAACCAGGCGGGGGCGCTGGTGCATGTGTATCAGGATGGCTCCATCGCGCTGAACCACGGCGGAACCGAGATGGGACAGGGGCTGTTCCAGAAGGTGGCGCAAGTGACGGCGTCGGTGTTCGGGCTGGACGTCGGGATGGTGAAGATCACCGCGACGGATACCGGGAAGGTGCCGAATACGTCGGCGACCGCCGCATCGTCGGGGTCGGACCTGAACGGGATGGCGGCGAAGGCGGCGGCGGAGACGATCCGGGGGCGGCTGGCGGAGTTCATTGCCGAGAAGCATCAGGTGGAACCTGCGGCCGTGCGGTTCGTCGACGGGACGGTGCGAGTCGCGGGCGAGGTCTATGACTGGGCGCGGGTGGTGGCCTGGGCCTATCAGGCGCGGGTTTCGTTGTCGTCGACGGGCTATTACGCGACGCCGAAGATCATCTGGGACCGGGTGAAGGGAACGGGGCGGCCGTTCTTCTATTTCGCCTATGGCGCGGCGGTGACGGAGGTGGTGATCGACCGGCTGACCGGAGAGAACCGGATCCTGCGGGCTGATCTGTTGCATGACACGGGGACCTCCCTGAACCCGGCGATCGATATCGGGCAGGTCGAGGGGGCCTATGTGCAGGGCGCGGGCTGGCTGACGACGGAGGAGCTGGTCTGGGACGGGAAGGGACGGCTGGCGACGCATGCGCCGTCGACCTACAAGATCCCGGCCTGTTCGGATCGGCCTGACGTGTTCAACGTGGCGCTGTGGGGCAAGCCCAACCGGGAGGATGTGGTCGGCAAGTCGAAGGCGGTGGGCGAGCCGCCGTTCATGCTGGGGATTTCGGCGCTTTATGCGCTGTCGGATGCGGTGGCGGCCTGCGGGGACGGGTCGGTCTATCCCAGCTTGGATGCTCCGGCGACGGCGGAGCGGGTGCTGATGGCAGTGCGGAGGGTCGAAGGCCGTGTTTGACCTTTCGGAAATGGCTACGGCGATCGGCGCGCATGGGCGGGTCGCCCGGGTGGTGATCGCGGGGGTGGAGGGGTCGTCTCCGCGCGAGGTCGGGGCTTCGATGCTGGTCTGGGCAGACGGGCAGTCGGGGACGATCGGCGGCGGGGCGCTGGAATACGAGGCGGCGGCGAAGGCGCGGGCGATGCTTGCCGGCTCCAGCGGAGGGGCGGCGCTGGTCGAGCGGGTGGCCCTTGGCCCGTCGCTGGGTCAGTGCTGCGGCGGGGCGGTCACGCTTTGGACCGAGATGTTCGAGGCGGTGCCGGACGCCGTGGCCGGGGTCGTCGCGCGGGGTCCGGGCGACATGCCCCTGGCAGTGAAGCGGGTGCTGGCGGCGGCGCGAGGGCAAGGGATTCGCCCTGTGCCGGGGCTGGTCGCGGGCTGGCTGGTGGAGCCGGTCGCGGAGGCGGAGCGGCAGGTCTGGGTCTGGGGCGCGGGGCATGTCGGGCGGGCCTTGGTCGCCGTGCTGGCGCCGCTGCCGGGGATTGCGGTGACCTGGGTGGATGTGGCGGCAGAGCGGTTTCCGGAAGAAGTGCCGGAAGGGGTGACGGTGGTTCCGGCCCGTGATCCGGCCCTGGTGGCGGATCATGCGCCTGTTGGTGCGGAGCATCTGGTGCTGACGTTCAGCCATGCGCTGGATCTGGAGCTGTGTCATCGGCTTCTCAAGCGCGGGTTCAGGTCCTGCGGGCTGATCGGGTCGGCGACGAAATGGGGCAGGTTCCGGTCCCGGCTGGCGGCTTTGGGGCATGAGGTCGGGGCGGTGGCGCGGATCCGCTGTCCGATTGGCGATCCGGCCCTCGGCAAGCATCCGCAGGCGATTGCGGTGGGCGTGGTGGCGGAATTGCTGCGGGCTTCGGGCGTGGCGGTGAAGGAGAAGCGGGCATGACGCGACCGGAATTGCTGCGGGTCGAGGGCATCACCAAGGCCTATCCGGGGGTGGTGGCGAATTCGGATGTGTCGTTCTCGATCGGCGAGGGCGAGATCCACGCCCTTCTGGGAGAGAACGGGGCGGGCAAGTCGACCATGGTCAAGATGATCTATGGTCTGGTCCGGCCGGACAGCGGGGTGATGACGCTGCGAGGGGCGGGTTATGCGCCCTCGAAACCGGCGGAGGCCCGGCGGCTGGGCGTGGCGATGGTGTTCCAGCACTTTTCCCTGTTCGAGGCGCTGAACGTGGCCGAGAATGTGGCGCTGGGGATGGAAAGCCCACCGCCGATGCGGGAGCTGGCGGCGCGGATCCGGGCGGTTTCTGAGGAATACGGTCTGCCACTGGACCCGAGCCGGATGGTCGGGGACCTGTCGGCCGGGGAGCGGCAGCGGGTGGAGATCATCCGGTGCCTGTTGCAGGACCCGAAGCTGCTGATCATGGACGAGCCAACCAGCGTGCTGACGCCGCAGGAGGTGGAGATCCTGTTCAAGACGCTGCGCCAGCTGGCCCGCGAGGGGACCGCCATCCTGTATATCAGCCACAAGCTGGAGGAGATCAAAGGCCTCTGCGACGAGGCGACGATCCTGCGGCGCGGGAAGGTGGTGGCCACCTGCACGCCGCGCGAACGGACCGCGCGCGAGATGGCGGAGCTGATGGTCGGTCAGGCATTGAAAACGCCGGAACGGCGGCTGGCGGCCAAGGGCGAGGTAGCGCTGGGAGTGAGCGACCTGTCGGTGGAATCGCCGATCCCCTTCGGGACCGCGTTGAAGGGGATCAGCTTTACCGTGGCCAAGGGCGAGGTGCTGGGCATCGCCGGGGTCGCGGGGAACGGGCAGGATGAGCTGTTGCTGGCGCTGTCCGGCGAGCTGAAGGCGGCGCCGGACAAGGTGCGGGTGCTGAGCCAGCCGGTGGGCGATCTTGGTCCGGTGGAGCGGCGGCGGGCCGGGCTGGTGGCCGCGCCCGAGGATCGGTATGGGCACGCGGCGGCGCCGGACATGTCGCTGGTGGAAAACGCGTTCCTGACAGCGGGGGTGCGCAAGGGGCTGACGAAGAACGGCTTCGTGGACTGGTCGGGGACGCGGGCCTTTGCCGAGGAGATCATCGCGGCCTATGACGTGCGGACTCCGGGCCCGGATGTGGCGGCGCGCGCGCTATCGGGCGGGAACCTGCAGAAGTTCCTGATGGGGCGCGAGCTGATGCAGGGCGCAAGCGTCATCGTGATCAACCAGCCGACCTGGGGCGTGGATGCGGCGGCAGCGGCGCAGATCCGGCAATCGATCCTCGACCGGGCCGGAGAGGGCGCGGCACTGGTGGTGATCAGCCAGGACCTGGACGAGTTGCTGGAGGTCGCGGACAGCTTTGCCGTGCTGAACGAGGGGCGGCTGACGAGGCCCCGGCCGACCGAGGGTCTGACGATGGACGAGATCGGCCTGATGATGGGCGGGGCGCATGGCATGGAGGTCGCGCATCATGCGGGCTGAGGTGATCGGCGGGCGCGCCCCCTGCCCCACGGCCCCGCGGGGCCGGACAGGCGCGGGTTGCAACGAGGGTGTCATTTCCTCTGGCTTTGCCTGGGGTGAACTGTCGATCGGGGGGCCCACCCCCCCGGATATTTGTGGACAGAAAATGGGGTGTGGTCATGCTGAGGCTTGAGAAGCGCCCGACGCCGAGCCGGTTCTGGCTTTATGCGACGCCGCCCGTGGCGGTGATCCTGACGATGGTGGCCGGCGGCATCCTGTTTGCCACGATGGGGAAGAACCCGTTCGAGGTGATCCGCACGATCTTCTGGGATCCCCTGTTCGGGCCCTTCGCCTTTTACCTGCGGGGTCAGTTGCTGGTGAAGGCGGGACCGCTGATCCTGATCGCCATCGGTCTGGCCTTGGGCTTCCGGGCGGGAATCTGGAACATCGGGGCCGAGGGCCAGTATATCATGGGCGCGATCTTCGGCGCCTCGGTGGGCTTGGCGGTGTTCCCGACGGAGAGCCGCTGGATCTTTCCGGTGATGATCCTGGCCGGGGCCTTCGGCGGCTGGCTCTGGGCGATGATCCCGGCGATCCTGAAGACAAAGTTCAACACGAACGAGATCCTGGTCAGCCTGATGCTGGTCTATGTGGCGCAGACGATCCTGGCCAAGGCCGCGACCGGATTCCTGAAGAACCCCGAGGGGATGGGCTTTCCGGGGAGCCGGAATTTCAGCGGCTATCCGGCGGCGCAGAATGCCTATCTGTACGAGCCGCTTGGCCTGCACTGGGGCGGCGTGGCGGCGCTGGTGACGGCGGTGCTGGCCTATGTCCTGCTGACGCGGCATCAGGCGGGGTTCCAGATCCGGCTGGCGGGGCAGGCTCCGCGCGCGGCTCGGTTCCATGGCGTGAACCCGGTGCGGCTTGTCGTGCTGTGCATGGGCATTTCGGGCGCACTGGCGGGGCTGGCGGGGCTGTTCGAGGTCGCAGGACCGGCGGGGCAGATCACCATCGACTTCAACACGGGCTACGGGTTCACGGCGATCATCGTGGCCTTCCTTGGCCGACTGAACCCGTTGGGGATCGTGCTGGCGGGGTTCCTGATGGCGCTGACCTATGTGGGCGGCGAGATGGCCGCGACCAGCCTTGGATTGCCGACGGCGGCGATCCAGGTGTTCCAGGGGATGCTGCTGTTCTTCCTCCTCGCGGTGGATGTGTTGACGAACTATCGGTTCCGGCTGGCGGTGGGAGCGCATTGAGATGGATTTCGGCGGTATCAATCCGGTCATCCTGATCGCCACGCTGATGGCGAGCGCGGTGCCGATCCTGCTGGCGGCGCTGGGCGAGACGGTGGTCGAGCGCGCGGGCGTCCTGAACCTCGGGGTCGAGGGGATGATGGTGATCGGCGCGCTGGGCGGGTTCATCGTGGCGGTGCACAGCGGGAGCCCTCTGCTGGGCTTTCTGGGCGGCGCCGTCGCAGGCGCGCTGCTGAGCCTGATCTTCGCGGCCCTGACGCAGGTCTTCCTGGCGAACCAGGTGGCGACCGGGCTGGCGCTGACGCTGTTCGGGCTGGGGGTCTCCTCCCTCGGCGGGCAGGGCTACAACGGGATAAAGCCGCCGGCGACGGGGCAGCTTCTGCCGGATGCGCTGGCGAAGCTGCCGGTGGTGGGGCCGATCGTCTTCGGCCATGACTGGGTGGTCTATTTCAGCATCTTCATGACCGCGGCACTTTGGTGGGTGCTGAAGGCGACGCGGATCGGGCTGATCATCCGCGCTGTCGGCGAAAGCCACGAGGCGGCCCATGCCCTGGGCTACAAGGTCAACCGCATCCGGCTGATGTGCATCGCCTTTGGCGGCGCGATGGCGGGGATTGGCGGGGCCTATCTGAGCCTGATCCGGGTGCCGCAATGGGTGGACGGGATCACGGCGGGCGCGGGCTGGATCGCGCTGGCGATCGTGGTCTTTGCAAGCTGGAAGCCCTGGCGCGTTCTCTTGGGTGCCTGGCTTTTCGGCGGGATCACCGTCCTGCAGCTGAACCTTCAGGTCGCCGGCTCCGGCATCCCGGTCGAGTACTTGTCCATGGCCCCCTATCTGATAACCATCCTTGTGCTGGTCATCATGTCGGCGGGGCGGCGGGGCAAGGCCAATGGCGCTCCGGCATCGCTGGGACAGAACTTTCACGCCTCGCGCTGAGGCATCAACTAGCGGTGCAGGACAACGCGCCGCCACCACGGGGAGAAGAAGAATGAAACGGAGAAATCTGCTGGCCACCGCGGCGATGGGGCTGACGCTGGCCTTTGGCGGCGCGGCATCCGCGCAGGGCATGGACAAGGTGAAGGCCTGCTTCGTCTATGTCGGCCCGATCGGCGACGGCGGCTGGACCTACCAGCACCATCAGGGCGCGCTGGCGGTCAAGGAGGAGTTCGGCGACAAGGTCGAGATCCAGTGGCAGGAAAGCGTGCCCGAGGGCGCGGATTCCGAGCGCGTGCTGACCCAGATGGCTTTGGGCGGCTGCAACATCATCTTCACCACCTCGTTCGGCTACATGGACCCGACCAACGCGGTCGCGGCCAAGTTCCCGGATGTGAAGTTCGAACATGCCACCGGCTTCAAGCGCGAGCATCCGAACGTCACCACCTACAACGCCCGCTTCTATGAAGGCCGCGCGGTGCAGGGCCATATCGCGGGCAAGATGACCAAGTCGAACAAGATCGGCTATATCGGGTCCTTCCCGATCCCCGAGGTCGTCATGGGGATCAACAGCTATTACCTGCACGCCAAGAAGGTGAACCCCGACGTCCAGCTGTCGGTGGTCTGGGCCTTCACCTGGTTCGACCCGGCCAAGGAGGCCGACGCGGCCAAGGCGCTGATCGACCAGGGCGTGGACGTGATCGCCTCGCACACCGATTCGACCGCCCCCCTGGCCGAGGCGGCCAAGACCAATGGCGCGGTGATCGGCTTCGGCCAGGCCTCGGATATGGCCGAGTACAAGGACGGGCCTCGGGTGTCGTCGATCATCGACAACTGGGCGCCCTAGTACGTGAAGCGCGTTGGCGCCATGCTGAACGGGACCTATGAGCAGCAGGACGCCTGGGAAGGCATCGCCGGCGGCGAGGTCGAGATCGGCGAGATCACCGATGTGGTCCCGGCCGATGTGAAGGCCGAGGCCGAGGCGCTGCGTGACGCGATCGCGGCGGGGACCTATCACCCGTTCACCGGGCCGATCAACAAGCAGGACGGCAGCCCCTGGCTGGCCGAGGGCGAGACCGCCCCGGACGGCGACCTGCTGGGGATGAACTTCTATGTCGAGGGAATTGTCGGCGACATTCCCCAGTGATCTCTGGCGGAGCGGGGGGTTTCACACCCCCCGCACCCCCCGTGGGATATTTGTGCAAAGATGAAAGGGGCATGGGCATTCCTGTGCCCCTTTTCGAATGACGGGAGAAGCGGATGGACGCGGATTTTCTGATCATCGGCGGCGGGATCGCCGGGATCTCGGCGGCGGCGCGGCTGTCGGAACTGGGATCGGTGATCGTGCTGGAGGCCGAGGACGGGCTCGCGCATCACGCCAGCAGCCGGTCGGCGGCGCTGTATGAGCCACGCTATGGCGCGCCGGCGGTGGTGGGGTTGTCGATGGCCTCGGAGGCGCATTTCCGCAGTCTGCCGGGGGTGCTGAGCCCACGCGGGCTGCTGCTGGTGGCCAAGGCCGAGGCGCGGGAGGCCTTCGAGGTGGATCTGGCGGCGATGGAATTCGAGCGGATCAGTGTCGAGGAGGCGCGGGGGATCGTACCGATCCTGAACCCGGAGATGGTGGCGCTGGCGGGCTATGCAGGCCATGCCGAGGATGTGGACACCGACCTGCTGGTCCAGGGCTTCGCGCGCGAGGCCAGGAGCCGCGGGGCGCAGGTGGTAACGAAGGCTCGGGTAACCGGGATCGCGAAGACCGACGCGGGATGGCGGGTGACCTCGGCCGCGGGGGAGTTCAGCGCGCGCGTTCTGGTCAATGCGGCGGGGGCCTGGGTCGATCAGGTGGCGGAAATGGCCGGGGTCCGACCCCTGGGGTTCACGCCCTACCGGCGGTCGATGGCGCGGATCCCGGCGCCGGGCGGGTTGGATGTGAGCCGCTGGCCGATGATCTTCGGGCCGGGCGAGGATTGGTATGCCAAGCCGGATGCGGGGGCGCTGATCGTTTCCCCCGCCGAGGAGGACCTGATGGAGCCGCATGACGCCTGGGCCGATGACATGGTTCTGGCCGAGGGGCTGGCGCGCTATGAGGAGATGGTGACCGAGCCGGTGACGCGGCTCTTGGCCAGTTGGGCGGGGCTGCGGACCTTTTCGCCGGACCGTGTGCTGGTGATCGGGCCGGATGCGCGGGAGCCGTCGTTCTTCTGGCTGGCGGGTCAGGGCGGTTATGGGTTCCAGACCTGCCCCGCGGCAAGCCGGCTGGCGGCGGATCTGATCGGCGGCCGCGCGCCCGAGATCGGGGCGGAGCTGGTCGCGGCGCTGGACCCGGCGCGGTTCGGGTGAGGCCATGGCACTGAAACTGCCGGACAGTGGTGCGGAAGTGCTGGCCGACGGGCGGCGGATGGTACCCTCGGCCGCGCGCAACGCCGGGCCGATTCTGGCAGTCTTGCAGGGGCTTGCCCTGAACGGGCGGCTGCTGGAGATCGCCTCGGGCTCGGGCCTGCATGCGGCGGTAATGGCGGGGCCCTTGGGGGTGGAGTGGCAGCCGACGGAGGTCGATCCGGGGAATTTCGGCTCGATCCTCGCCTGGGCGGCGGAGGGTGGGGGCCGGATCCTGCCTCCGATCGAGCTGGATGCGGCGGCGCCGGGCTGGGCGGCGCGGGTCGGGCTTTGGGATGCGGTGCTGCTGGTCAACCTCCTCCACCTGATCCCGGAGGCGGCGGCCCGGACGGTTCTGGCCGAGGGGGCGCAAGCCCTGGCACCCGGCGGCACCTTCTGCCTGTATGGGCCGTTCCTGAACGAGGGCCGCGCGACGAGCGAGGGCGATGCGGTCTTTGACCGGTCCCTGCGGGCGCAGGATCCGGCGATCGGCTACAAGGATCTGGGCTGGGTGCTGGACCTGCTGGCGCAGGCGGGTTTGAGCGTGCGGGTGGTCGAGATGCCCGCCAACAACCTGATGCTGCTGGCCCGGCGCGGCCCATGGGAGAATCCGCCGAGGCCCGGAAATCCGGGGTGACAAGCCGGGCAGGTCGCGGCAGCATGACGGCATGATCCGCGCCCTGCCCTGTCTTGCCCTGCTTCTGCTGGTCGCCTGTGGCGGGTCCTCCCGCGCCCCGGTGGCCGACGAGACGATCACCGTCACCACCTCGAACTTCACCGATGCCGCCCCGACGGACTGGCCGGGGCGGTCCCCGGACCGCTATCCGGTCCACGGGATCGACCTGTCGCGGTTCCAGACGCAGGTGGACTGGCCGACGGCGCGGGCGAACGGGGTGAACTTCGCCTTCATCAAGGCCACCGAGGGCGGCGACATGGTGGACCCGATGTTCGAGAGCCATTGGCGCGGGGCCGGGGCGGCGGGGGTGAGGCGCGGCGCCTATCACTTCTTCTACCATTGCCGCCCGGCGGCCGAGCAGGCGCGCTGGTTCATCCGCAATGTCCCCAAGGTGCCGGGCGGCCTGCCCCCGGTCCTTGACATGGAATGGACGCCGTTCAGCCCGACCTGCACCATCCGCCGCGACGGGGCGACGATCCGGGACGAGGCGCGCATCTTCTCTGATATCGTCGCGCGGCATTATGGGCAGCGGCCCATCGTCTATACCACGGTCGATTTCTACCAGGACACCGAGCTTTGGCGGCTGGAGGGGGTGGAGTTCTGGCTGAGGGCGGTCGCGGACCATCCGGGCGAGGTCTACAAGGGCGGGACCTGGAGCTTCTGGCAGTATACCTCGACCGGGGTGGTGCCGGGGATTGCTGGCAAGGTGGATATCAACGTCTTTGCCGGGTCCAAGGCCGCCTGGGCGAGCTGGCTGCGGGCGCGGACCCTTTAGGACCGCCAGTCGCGCAGGCGGCGGAACCAGCGCTTGACCGACCGGCGGCCCCGGATCACGAGGACCGAGGTCGGCCCGCGCAGCACCGGCAGGTCAACGGCCAGAAGCAGGAAGCCAAGCGGCAGCATCCAGAGGCCCAACACCGGCAGGAAGGAGAACAGGCCTCCGGCGATCAGCACCAGTGCGACCGGGAAGCGGACGGGAAACCAGCTGTCCTTCTGCAGCGTCGACATGGGCCCGCGCAGGGGGGGCACGAGGCGCCCGAGCGCGTCGAACTGTCGTTGGAACCTGCGTTCCCGTCTTTTTCTTGCGGCCATCCGGTTAAGATGGGGGTGGCGGGCGCTGCTTCAAGACGCCCGGCCCCGATCCGCCGGGTGCCCGAAATCTTCGAAGATTTCGCTTATCCGTCCACCCGGATGCGGGCGTTCGTCGGGTCGAAGGGGCTGTCTTCGGTCACGACGGCGTCCCATTCCTGAAGCTGGATCTTGACCTTCAGCTTCTGCCCCGGTTCCGCCAGCGCGGCGGGGACATAGCCCATGCCGATCTGCTTGCCGAAGGCCACCGAATAACCGCCCGAGGTCAGGCGTCCGACCTTGATCCCGTCATGGATGATCGCCTCTTTCCCCCACGGATCGGTGTCGCTCGGCCCGTCGATCAGGAGCGTCACGCATTTCGCGCGGATGCCGGTGTCGAGCATCTTCTGCTTGCCGCGGAAGTCCTTGCTGAGGTCGACGAAGCGGTCAAGCGCGGCTTCCAGCGGGGTCGCGTCGCGGCCAAGCTCCGACCCGAAGGCGCGGTAGGATTTTTCCTGCCGGAGCCAGTTCTGGGCGCGGGCCCCTACACCCTTCAGACCGTGCTTCTCGCCCGCCGACCAGATCAGGTCCCAGAGGTAGCGGCCGAATTCGATCGGGTAGTGGAGTTCCCAGCCAAGCTCCCCGGTATAGGCCACGCGGACGGCGCGGACGGGGCACATGCCCAGTTCGATGTCGCGGTAGGAGAGCCAGGGGAAGCGCTTGTTGCCGAGGACGGTATCGGGGTCGGCGTCCTTGACGATGTCCTTCAGCAGTGCGCGGGCGTTCGGGCCGGCGAGGGCATAGACGCCCCATTGGGTGGTGACGTCGTGGATATCGATGTGGCCCTTGCCCTCGGCCATCCAGTCGTCGGCGGCCTTCTGCAGGAAGTCATAGTCATAGGCCGTCCAGGCCCCGGCGGAGATCAGGTAGTATTCGTCCTGCTTCAGCCGGACGATGGTGTATTCGGTCCGGGTCGTGCCGTGGTCGGTGAGCGCGTAGGTCAGGTTGATCCGGCCCACGTTCGGCAGCTTGTTGCAGGTGAAGTGGTCGAGGAAGGCCGTCGCGCCCGGCCCGCGCACCAGATGCTTGGTGAAGGCCGACGCGTCGATGATGCCGACGGTGTTGCGCACCGCTTCGGCCTCGGCCTTGGCATATTGCCACCAGTCGCCGCGCCGGAAGCTACGCGAGTTGTGGTCGAAGTCGGCGGGGGCGTCCTTGGGGCCGTAGTAGTTCGGGCGTTCCCAGCCGTTCACCTGGCCGAACTGCGCGCCCATCTCCTTTTGCCGGTCATAGGCGGGGGCGGTGCGCAGGGGACGGCAGGCTTCGCGTTCCTCATCCGGGTGGTGCAGGATGAAGACGTGGTCATAGCACTCCTCGTTCTTGCGGGAGGCGTATTCCGTGGTCATCCAGCCGCCGAACCGCTTGGGGTCGAGCGAGGCCATGTCGATCTCGGCCTCCCCTTGCGTCATAAGCTGGGCGAGGTAATAGCCCGTGCCGCCCGCGGCGGTGATGCCGAAGGAGAAGCCCTCCGCCAGCCACATGTTGCGCAGGCCGGGGGCCGGGCCGACCAGCGGGTTGCCGTCGGGGGTATAGCAGATCGGGCCGTTGTAGTCGTCCTTGAGGCCCACGGTCTCCGACGACGGAATCCGGTGGATGAAGGACATGTATTCCTGCTCGATCCGTTCGAGGTCGAGCGGGAAGAGGTCGGCGCGGAAGCTGTCGGGGACGCCGTACTGGAAGCGGGCCGGGGCGCCCTTTTCGTAGGGGCCCAGGATCCAGCCGCCGCGTTCTTCGCGCACATACCACTTGGCGTCGGCGTCGCGGAGGACCGGGTGCTGCGGGTTGGTCTTGCGCCATTCGACAAGGGCCGGGTCGGGCTCGGTCACGATGTACTGGTGTTCGACGACGACGGCGGGGGTCTTGATGCCGAGGAGCTTGGCGGTCCGCTGGGCGTGGTTGCCGGTGGCGGTGACGACGTGCTCGGCGGTGATGTCGAACTTGTCGTCGGTGGCGACCAGCATCCCGCCCTTTTCTTCAAGCCGGGTGCAGGAGACGATCCATTCGCTGCCTGTCCAGCGGTAGCCGTCGACCTGGATTTTCCGTTCGATGGTTGCGCCCAGCTGGCGGGCGCCCTTGGCCATGGCCTGGGTCACGTCGGCCGGGTTGATGTAGCCGTCCTGCGGGTGGTAGAGCGCGCCGATCAGGTCCTCGGTCCGGACCAGCGGCCAGCGGTCCTTGATCTCTTTCGGCGTCAGGAATTCGTGGTAGACCCCGGCGGTCTCGGCGACGGAGGAGTAGAGCATATACTCGTCCATGCGCTGCTGGTGCTGCGCCATCCGCAGGTTGCCGACGACGTAGAAGCCGGGGTTGAGGCCGGTTTCCGCCTCGAGCCCCTTGTAGAAGTCGACCGAGTACTTGTGGATGTGGGTCGTCGCGTAGCTCATGTTGAAGAGCGGCAGAAGGCCCGCGGCGTGCCAGGTGGAGCCGGCGGTCAGCTCGTCCCGCTCGACCAGCATGATGTCCCAACCGGCTTTCGCCAGATGGTAGGCGATCCCGGTGCCGACTGCGCCGCCGCCGACGACAAGGGCTTTCACATGGGTTTTCATTCGACCGTCCTCCGGAACGCGTTTGCTCCTATCTGACAGAGGCGGGCCAAAGGGGACAAGTCAGCCCGAAATTTGGCTTCATAAAACGACATGACCGACCGTCGCGCACGGCTTGAGCGGCTTGTTCGGACGGGGCGGGACGGTAACCTTGGGGCGCTCGTCGGTGACTTCGTCACTCCTCGCTGGCTGCCGACGAGGAGCCGAAGGCGAGCGAGGAGGAGCGTGAGGGAGGATCGCGATGGAGCGGTTTGCCGATCGCCGCGCCGCGGGGCGCGCGCTGGCCGAGCGGATGGGCGGGCTTGGCGGGCCGGGGACCGTCGTGCTGGCCCTGCCACGCGGTGGGCTGCCGGTGGCGGATGAGGTGGCCCGGGCGCTGGGGGCGGTGCTGGACGTGGTCCTGGTGCGCAAGATCGGGATGCCGGGGAACCGCGAGCTGGCGCTGGGGGCCATCGCCGGGCCAGAGGGCGGAACCATGGTGCTGAACGACGACCTGATCCGGGTGCTTGGGCTCGACCCGGCGGTGATCGAGGCGCAGGCCGCGCCCGAGCGGTCGGAGCTGGCGCGGCGACGCAAGCTCTGGGGGGCCGGTCTGGATCCGGGGGCGCTGAAGGGGAAGCGGGTGATCCTGGTGGACGACGGGATCGCGACCGGGGCCACGATGCGCGCGGCGATCGGGGCGGTGCGGACCGAAGCCCCGGCAGAGGTGATCGTCGCCGTTCCGGTCGCGGCTCCCGATACGCTAAAGGCGATGGAGCGGCTGGCCGATCAGGTGATCTGCCTGCGGGCACCGGCGCAGTTTACGGCGGTCGGCCTGCACTATGCCAGCTTTCCGCAGCTTGAGGACGCCGATGTGCAGGCTATCCTCGCCGCGCGGCCAGAGGGAGGGCCGACAGGATGACCCAGTTCAACCAGCCGCTTGGCGGCAACGAGATGCCGCGCTTTGGCGGCCCGGCGACGATGATGCGGCTGCCATCGGTCAGCAGCACGGCGGGGCTGGACGTGGCCTTCATTGGGATCCCGATGGACCATGGCACCAGCAACCGGCCCGGCACGCGGCTGGGCCCGCGCCAGATAAGGGACGAATCGCGGATGCTGCGGCCCTACAACATGGCGACCGGGGCGGCTCCGTTCGAGCATCTGCAGGTCGCGGACCTGGGCGATGTGGCGATCAACACCTTCGATCTGAAGAAGTCGGTAGAGATCATCGCCGCGCGCTATCGCGAGGTGCTGGCTGAGGGGGTGATCCCGCTGACGCTGGGCGGTGACCATACGCTGACCTGGCCGATCCTGCGCGCGATGAAGGAGAAGCATGGGCCGGTCGCGCTGATCCACATCGACGCCCATGCCGATATAAACGAGACGATGTTCGGCGAGACGGTCGCGCATGGCTGCCCCTTCCGCCGCGCCTGGGAGGAAGGCTGCCTGATCAACGACAAGGTGTTCCAGATCGGCCTGCGTGGCACCGGCTATGCCGCGGATGATTTCGACTGGGCGCGGGATCAGGGCTGGACCGTGGTGCAGGCCGAGGAATGCTGGTGGAAATCGCTGACCCCGCTGATGGCGCAGATCCGCGACCGGATCGGCAAGGCCCCGGTCTATATCAGCTATGACATCGACAGCCTTGATTCGGCTTTTGCGCCGGGAACCGGGACGGTGGAGCCGGGCGGGCTGACCACCTGGCAGGCGCTGGAGATCATCCGGGGCTGCGCCGGTCTGAACATCGTCGGCGGCGATCTTGTCGAAGTCTCTCCGCCGTATGACCCGTCGGGGAACACTGCGCTGATCGGGGCGAACCTGCTGTATGAGATGCTTTGCGTCCTGCCGGGCGTGCCGCAGGTCACGCCGCGGAGTTCTGGGCTGCGGTTCTAGTCCTGTCCGCCCACGACGCTGCAGCGTTTGGAGCCGCCGGTGCCCTTGGTGCAGACGACCTCGCCCGGTCGGTCCGCGACCTCTTCTTCGGCCGTCTCTGCCCGGCCGAAGAGCGAGTCGAGGAGGCCGCCGCCGGTGCTTGCGGCAGGGGTGGTCTGGGCGAGGCTGGCCTCATCCTGCAGCCGCTGCGCCTCACGCGCGGCGGAAAGTGCGGACTTGCGGTCGGCAAGGTCGGCGACATAGGCGGCGCGGCTGGGGGCATCGAGGAGCGAGGCGAGGACGATCACGGGGACGCGCCCGAGGCCGACCTGCTTGTCAACGACGCTGACATTCATCGCCTCGACCTGGAGGGTCTGGAAGAAGGGCACCAGATCCTGGTCCTTCATCCGTTCGGGGGCGAGGACGCGCAGGTGGATCTGCGCGCCGACATCGGCAAGGAAGAGGCGGGCCTTGACCTCGGCCGGCAAGAGATCCTCCTGCACGTCAAGGCCGCGGACGGTCATGAACTCGGTCGCCGAGAATTTGGCCGCGCGCGCCTGAAGCTCGACCCGCTGCTGGATCTCGGCGACAGTGGTGAAGATGGCGTCGGGGTAGCGGACCGCCTGGAAGATCACCTTCCGGTCGCCGCGTTCGTAGGTGAGGGCGGCAGTCTCGACCCCGCGGCCGCTGGCGGGTTTGACCACCGCCTCGACATGGGCGAGCAGGTCCTTGGGGACCGACCGGCGGTTCTGCGGCAGGAAGGCGGCGATGTCGCCAGCCTCGGCGGGGCGGACCGTCCAGCCTTCGGGGGCACGGGGCAGCATGTCGACCAGCTTGCCGGGAAGGCGGCCGGAACCGCCGCCGCCGACGGTGACGCCGCTGGCATAGCTGGCGAGATATTCCGTGAAGGTCAGCCCCTCGGCCTCGGCCCGGCCGGAGCTGGTGTAGTCGAAATAGACGTAGCCGCCGAGCCCAAGGACAAGGGCGAGAAGCAGGCTGAGAACTCGGAACACGAAGGCGACCTCCAGCGGTGGTTCTGGGGAGCTAAAGGGGAATTTGGGCAAGGTTCGGGCATGGGGCAGGCATTTTTGCCGCCGCTCAGGCCCGGCGGAACTGGCTGCCGATCAGGAAGGCCAAAGCCGCGACGACGATGATCGAGGGTCCGGCGGGAGTGTCCTGCCAGAGCGACAGGCCAAGGCCGCCAAGCCCCGCCACCACGCCGATGCCGGTGGCCGCGGCGGCCATCGTCTCGGGGGTTCGGGCGAAGCTGCGGGCGGCGGCGGCGGGAATGATCAGCAACGCGGCGATGAGCAGCGCGCCGACGACCTTGAGCGCGACAGCGACGACAAGGGCAAGGGCGATGACCAGCACCAGACGCTCACGATCCGGGCGGATGCCGGCGGCGTGGGCGAGGTCCTCGTTCAGGGTGGCGGTAAGCAGCGCCTGCCAGCGCCAGGCGATGAGGGCGAGGACCAGCAGCGAACCGCCCCAGATCAGCGCGAGGTCGGCACGGCTCACGGCGAGGATGTCGCCGAAAAGATAGGAGGACAGGTCGGTGCGGACCGTGGGGAAGAAGCTGATGGCGACCAGACCGAAGGCCAGCGCGGAATGGGCAAGCACACCAAGCGTCGTGTCCATCGCCCAGCCCTTTGCGGCAAGGCTGGCGACCGTCACCGCCATGGCCAGCGCGACGACGAGGGTGCCAAGGCCGATCGGCAGGTCGGTCGCGAGCGCGAGGGCCACGCCAAGGATCGCGGCATGGGCGGTCGCGTCGCCGAAATAGGCCATCCGCCGCCAGACCACGAAGGACCCGAGCGGCCCGGTCGCCAGTGACACCCCGGTGGCCGCGAGGGCGGCGCGGGTCAGGAAATCGTCAAGCATGATGGTGGTCGTGGTGATGGTGGTGGTGGGTGTCCCCGGCCGCATGGTCGTGGTCGTGTTCGTGCCGGTAAAGCGCCAGCGCGCCCTGCGTGCCAAGGCCAAAGAGCGCCCGGTATTCCGGCGCGTTCGAGACCACGCGGGGCGTGCCCTCGCAGCAGATATGGCCGTTCAGGCAGATTACCCGGTCCGAGGCCGCCATCACGACATGCAGGTCGTGGCTGACCATCAGGATCGCTGCGCCGGTGTCGCGGCGGACCTCTTCGATCAGGCGGTAGAAGGCGGCCTCGCCGGGCTGGTCCAGGCCCTGGGTCGGCTCGTCCAGCATCAGCACCTGCGGCTTGCCCAGAAGCGCCCGGGCCAGCAGGACCCGCTGAAGCTGCCCGCCGGAAAGCTGGGTCATCTGGTCGGCCTCGTGCCCCGCCATGCCGGTGCGAGCCAGCACCTCGGCCGCCGCCTGATCGCTGACGCGGGTGGGCAGAGACAGGAAGCGGCGCACGGTCATCGGCATGGTCCGGTCGATCATCAGCCGCTGCGGGACATAGCCCAGCCGCAGGCCGGGCTGTCGTTCGATGCGGCCCTCGGCCACCGGAACGATCCCGAGAAGCGCCCGCAGCAGCGTTGACTTGCCCGAGCCGTTGGGGCCGAGGATCGTCACGATCTCCCCCGGCGCGAGGGTCAGGCTGACATCGTGCAGGACCTCCTCCGCACCGAAGCGAACGCAGATGTGGCTGGCGGCAAGCAGGCTCATGGCTGGTCCTGACAGGCGGGGCAAAGGCCGAGTGCCTCGATCGTGCTGCGCTCGATGGTGAAGCCAAGCTGCGCGGCCTCGGCGTCCAGGGCGCTGCGGGCAGAGGTCGCGGTGGCCTCGGCGACGGATTGGCAGACGCGGCAGATCAGGAAGGCGGGGGCGTGAGCCTCGCCCGGATGGGCGCAGGCGGTAAAGGCGTTAAGGCGCTGGATCCGGTGGGCAAGCCCTTGTTCGACAAGGAATTCCAGCGCGCGATAGGCGATCGGCGGCTGGTTGCCATAGCCGTCTGCGGCAAGGCGGGCGAGCACGTCATAGGCACCGAGGGCGCGGTGATCCTCAAGCAGGATTTCCAGCACGCGGCGGCGAACCGGGGTCAGGCGCGCGCCATTGGCGGCGGTGATCGCTTCGGCACGCTGAAGGGCGTCGGCGGCGCAATGGGCATGGTCATGCGCCGCGAAGGCCAGGTCCGGCGTCGCGCAACCGGGGCAATGGGCGGGATCATGCGGGGCGGGCATCGGGGGTTGACCTGTTATGATATTACATACATATGCCTTGCCCGAACCAGGCGAAAGGGCTTTGCATGCGTTATATCATAACCGCTCTCTTGGCCAGCACCCCGGCCTTCTCCGAAGTCCCGCGGGTGGTGACCGACATTCCTCCGGTCCATGCTTTGGTGGCGCAGGTGATGGGGGACCTTGGCCAGCCGGAGCTTCTGCTGGCGAAAGGTGCGGATGAGCACGACTTCCAGCTGCGCCCCAGCCAGGCGGCGGCAGTGGCCGGCTCGGGTCTGGTGGTCTGGATCGGGCCAGAGCTGACGCCCTGGCTGGCCAGCGCGCTGGAGACCCGACCCGAGGGCTCGGCCGTCCTAGGGCTGCTGGACGCCAAGGGGACGATGCTGCGCGCCTATGGCGAGACGGGCCATGACGACCATGCCGACGCAGGCGGGCATGACGACCATGCCGAGGAGGCCGGCCACGACGATCACGGGCATGATGACCACGGGCACGATGACCACGGGCACGATGACCACGGGCATGACGATCATGCAGAGGCGGCAGGCCATGACGACCACGACCATTCCGGCACCGATCCGCATGTCTGGCTCGACCCCGGCAATGCGCAGGTCTGGCTGGACCTGATCGCCACCGAGCTGTCGCGGCTCGACCCGGAGAACGCGGCGACCTATGCCGCCAATTCGGCGGCGGCGCGTGATGAGCTGGCGGCGCTGGATGCCCGGCTGGCCGCGCGGCTGGAGGCGGTGAAGGGCAAGCCGGTGGTGACCTTCCACGACGCCTATGGCTATTTCGGCGCGCATTACGGGCTGAGCTTTGCCGGCAGCGTGGCGCTGGGGGATGCGGCCTCGCCGGGGGCGGCGCGACTGGCCGAGCTGCGGCGGACCCTCAAGACGGGCGAGGTGCTGTGCATCTTCCCCGAGGTGCAGCACGATCCGAAACTGATCGAGCAGATGGCCGAGGGGACCGGGGCGAAGATCGGCGGGGCGCTGGACCCGGTCGGCTCGTCACTGGAACCGGGGCCGGGGGCCTATGCCGCGCTGCTGACCGGCATGGCGGAGACGATTGCCGGCTGTCTTGAAGGGTAAGGTGGGCGAATCGCCCACCCTACGGGTCAGGGCGTGAGCGTAGGGTGGGCGATGGCGCCCACCCCTACCGGCTTCAGACCAGCCCTTCCTTGCGGAACAGCGCCTTGAGATCGGTCTCGGGCCGCGCGCCGAAATGGCTGATGACCTCGGCCGCGGCGACGCAGCCCATTCGGCCAGCCACCGCCAGCGACTGCCCGGTCGCCAGCCCATACAGGAACCCGGCAGCGAACTGGTCCCCTGCCCCGGTTGCGTCCACCGGCACCACGCGGTTCACTGGCACGATGGCCTCTTCCTCGCCGCGCACCACGATCACGTCATGGCCCGACCGGGTGCAGACCACCAGCCCCGCATCCGTCGCCGCCTGCTCCAGCGCCGCCGACAGGTCGGTCTGATAGAGCGAACACCATTCGTGTTCATTGCCGATCACATAGTCCAGCGTCTTGACCAGCCGGCGGAAGTCGTCGCGATGCCGATCCACGCAGAACGGATCCGACAGCGCGATCCCGGCCTTGCCGCCTGCGGCATGGCACAGCTCCACCGCGCGTTCGAAGGCCTGTTTGCCCTTGGGCTTGTCGTAGAGATAGCCTTCAAGGAACAGGATCTCGGCACTGCCCGCCACGCTGTCGGACACATCGTCGGGGCCAAGTTCGGAAGAGATGCCAAGATAGGTGTTCATCGACCGCTCGCCGTCGGGCGAGACGAAGATCATCGAGCGCGAGGTCGGAAGCTCGCCCCCCGGCACCGGCGGGTTGACGAAATCCGTCCCCTCCTGCGCCATGGTCTGGGCGTAGAACCGGCCAAGCGCGTCGTCGTGGACCCGGCCGATGAAGGCGGTCGTCAGGCCCAGGTTCCCGAGGCCCGCCAGCGTGTTCGCCACCGAGCCGCCGGGCGCCTGCTGGCGGTTGGTCATCGCGCCATACAGCATCTCGCCCCGCTCGCGTTCGACCAGCTGCATGATGCCCTTCTGGATGCCCATCAGGTCGAGGAAGGAATCATCGGCGGTGGAAAACACATCGACGATGGCATTGCCGATGCCGACGACCTGGTAGGACTTCATGCGGTCTTCTCCGGGTAAAGGCACCAGTCCCGGATCGGGCAGATGCCGCATTTGGGTTTTCGCGCGACGCAGATATACCGGCCGTGCAGGATAAGCCAGTGATGCGCATGGTGTTGGTATTCCGCGGGGACGTTGTCCTCGATCGCGCGTTCGACCGCCGATTCGTCCTTGCCGGGGCAGATCCCGGTCCGGTTGCCGACGCGGAAGATATGGGTGTCGACGGCCTGCGCCGGGTGGTGGAACCACATGTTCAGGACCACGTTGGCGGTCTTGCGGCCCACCCCCGGAAGCGTGACCAGCGCCGCGCGGGAGCTGGGCACCTCACCACCGAAATTCTCGATCAGAAGGCGGCTCAGCTTGATGACGTTCTTCGCCTTGTTGCGGTAAAGGCCGATCGTCTTGATGTGTTCGATCAGCCCCTCCTCACCAAGGGCCAGCATCTTTTCCGGCGTGTCGGCGATCTGGAACAGCTGGTGGGTGGCCTTGTTCACGCCCACATCGGTGGCCTGGGCAGAAAGCGCCACGGCAACCAGCAGGGTAAAGGCGTTGGTGTGCTCCAGCTCGCCCTTGGGATGCGGCTCTGCTTCCGCGAAGCGGGCGAAGATCTGTTTCAGTGTGGCATAGGGAAGCTGTGGGGTCATGGCGCCTTATGCAGCATGAAAGACGGCGCGGGACAAGCCGCAGGAAACGGGTCGCGGCGCGCGGGCGGCAGGGGTACATCTGGGGCGAGGCTCGTCGATGAGGTCGTCACTCCTCCCGAGGAGAGACACAGTCGCACGACGGGCAGCCCGAGGAGCCTGAAGATGACCGACCAGTCCCCCAGCTACCATTACCAGGTGATCGGCCGCGCGCTGCAGGTGATCGACGCCGAGGGCCCTGCCCTGACGCTGGAAGACCTGGCGCAGCGGATGCACATGAGCCCGGCGCATTTCCAGCGCGTCTTCAGCCAATGGGTCGGCGTCAGTCCGAAACGGTATCAGCAATACCTCACCCTCGGCCACGCCCGCCGGCTTCTGGCCGAGCGTCACACACTTCTGGGCACGGCGCTGGAAACCGGCCTGTCGGGGACCGGCCGCCTGCATGACCTGTTCCTGACCTGGGAAGCGATGTCGCCGGGGGATTACGCGAGGGGTGGCGCGGGTCTTGTCATCCGCTGGGCCTGGGTCGACAGCCCCTTCGGGCCGGCCGTGGTGATGGCGACCGACCGGGGCATCTGCGGCATCGGCTTTGCCGAGGAGAAGGGCGACGCCGCGGCGCTGGAAGACCTCACCCGCCGCTGGCCGGGAGCCAGCCATGTCGAGGATCCCGAGGCGATCCATCCCCTGGCCGAGGCGGCCTTTGGCGGGCGGGCCACGCGGCTGCACCTTCTGGGCGCGCCGTTCCAGATCAAGGTCTGGGAGGCCTTGCTGGCCATCCCCTCGGGTCATGTCACCACCTACGCCGACATCGCCGGCGCCATCGGTCATCCACAGGCGCATCGGGCGGTCGGCACGGCGGTCGGGCGCAACCCGATCAGTTTCCTGATCCCCTGTCACCGCGCCCTGCGTCGGGACGGGGGGCTGGGGGGATATCACTGGGGCCTGCCCCGCAAGCGCGCAATGCTGGCCTGGGAGGCGGCGCGCACAGGTTTGTGATGCGCGGAACCCCGCCGAAGTGCAGGGAACCGGCAGCGTCTCGACGTCGTTGATGTAATGTGGCAGGCGTCTGAGGACAGGCCCGCCAATGGGCGCATTTCGAGGCGAGAGCAAAGATGATGATGAGAACGAACCTGATCCTGGCTGTGGCTGGCACCCTGGCGCTGACGGCCTGCGTGGACCCCAATGCCTATCCCGATGACCCGAATGCCCGGCAGCGCCAGGGCGCGATCATCGGCGGTCTGACCGGCGCGGTGGCCGGGGCTGCGGTCTCCTCGGGCGACGACCGCCTGAAGGGCGCGATCGTCGGCGGCGCACTGGGCGCCGGGGCGGGCGCGATCATTGGTGCCGACCTTGACCGGCAGGCGGCCGAACTGCGTGGCTCGCTGAGCTCGAACATCTCGGTCACCAATACCGGCGATTATCTGATCGTGAACATGCCGCAAGACCTGCTCTTCGCGGTGGACAGCGCCTCGCTGCGGCCGGACCTGCGCCGCGACCTGTCGGCGGTGTCGTCGAGCCTGCTGAAGTATCCCAACAGCCGGATCGAGGTGATCGGCCACACCGACAACACCGGCAGCGCGGCCTATAACCAGGACCTGTCGCAGCGCCGCGCCGTGGCGGTGGCCAGCGTCCTGCGTGAGAACGGCGTGCCCAGCAGCCGTATCGTGGCCGTCGGCCGGGGCGAGGATCAGCCGATCGCGTCGAACCTGACCCCGGAAGGCCGGGCGAAGAACCGCCGGGTGGAAATCATCATCCGCCCGACCCGCTGAGTCCTTTCGGCACCAGCAGGGGGCGGCCCGCGTGGCCGCCCCTTTTTCGTTTGTGCATTTTACCTATTGGTCATATTTTCCGACCAATCATTATGGTCGATCATGCCCTTTGCCAAAATCACCCCCGAGAAACTGTCCCAGTCCGTCGTCCGGCAGATCGAACAACTGATCCTGCGCGGCATCCTGCGTCCGGGGGAGCGGCTGCCCTCGGAACGTGACCTGGCCGAGGAATTGGGGGTGTCGCGCCCTTCGCTGCGCGATGCATTGGCCGAACTGTCGGAACGCGGACTGCTTATCAGCCGGGCAGGATCGGGCGTCTTTGTCGCGGATGTGCTGGGCTCGGCCTTCTCGCCCGCGCTGATCGAACTCTTCGCCAGCCATGACGAGGCCGTGTCGGACTATATCAGCTTCCGCCGGGACATCGAGGCATTGGCGGCGGAGCGTGCGGCGCGGCTGGGGTCGGAGACCGACCTGCAGGTGATCGACACGATCTTCCGCAAAATGGAGGCCGCGCATCAGAAGCGCGATCCCTCGGACGAGGCGCAGCTCGATGCGGAATTCCATATGGCGATCATCGAGGCGAGCCATAACGTGATCATGCTGCACATGCTGCGGTCGATGTTCGACCTGCTGCGGCAGGGCGTGTTCTACAATCGACAGGTGATGTTCCGGAACCGGATCACGCGCGACCAGCTTCTGGACCAGCACCGCGCGATCAACACCGCGGTCCAGGCCCGTGACCCGGCTGCGGCGCGGGCGGCGGTCGAGGCGCATCTCGATTTTGTCGAACAGTCCTTCGTCGCGCAGTTGCGGGCGGAAAAGCACGAGGCGATAGCGCGGCAGCGGCTGGAGCATGAGGCGCGGCGCTAGGGCCGCAGCGCAGCGATCCCGGATCCCTTCAAGAACAAGCTGGCAAAAGGAAACCGGCGGCCCGATGAGGAGCCGCCGGTTGATAGCTTGGTCCTCTGGCCCTTTAGTGCAGGCGGGCTTCGACCTGGGCGATGGCCTCGTCGATCGAGGCAGAGGCTGCACCAGCGGTCATCTGCTTGGCCAGAACATCCCCGGCCGCGGCAACCGCGACGGCGATGGCCTGTTCACGCACCTGACGGATCGCAGCAGCCTCGGCCGAAGCGATCTGATCGGTCGCAGATGCCAGACGGCGCGCAATCGAAGCCTTCAGGTCGGCCTTGGCCTGTTCGGCCGCCGCCAGCGCGTCGTCCCGGGCCGAGGCGACGATGCGCTCGGCCTGTTCCTGCACTTCCTTCTGGCGACGCTCATAGGTGGCGAGGATCGACTTGGCCTCTTCGCGCAGGGCGCGGGCTTCGTCGAGTTCGGCCTTGATCATCGCGGCACGGGCATCAAGCATCCCGGTCAGCTTGGCGGGGACCTTGAGATAGACCAGCAGCGCCACGAAGGCGATGAAGGCCAGCAGGACAACGAAGTCGGTGTTCCGCAGCGAGAAGAACGGCCCGGACGCAGCCAGCGCCGGGCTGGCCACAAGGGCGAAAAGGATAGAGAGCTTCTTCATCATCCTACCCTTTCAGCCGCGCGGCGACAGCAGCTGACACCGCATTGGCATCCGCCGAACCGCCCAGAGCCGTGACTAGCTCGACCGCCGTATCGCGGGCCACTTCGGCGACCGCGGCAGCGGCACCGTCGCGGATCGCGGCGATCGACTTTTCGGACTCGGCCGTCTTGGCCGCAATCTCTGCATCCGCCCTGGCGGTCGCGGCATCGAGGTCCTTCTGGATCTCGGCCTTGGCCGCGGCGATGATCTTCGCCGCCTCGGTCCGGGCATTGGCCAGCGCGTCGTTATAGGCCTTTTCGGCCTCGACCGCCTTCTGCTTCAGCTCTTCAGCAGCGGCTAGGTCGTTGGTGATCGTGCTTTTCCGGTCGGCCAGCACCGCGCCAATGCGCGGCAGGGCGACCTTCGACAGCACGAGATAGATCACGACCAGCGTGACCAGAAGCCAGAAGATCTGGTTCGGCCAGGTCGAGAAATCCAGCTGGGGCATCCCCACAGCCTTTCCCGCCTCGGCAGTTGCTTCGGTTGCCATCTCGTCTCTCCTGAATCCTTGGAACCAGGGCCAGCCCATGGACTGGCCCGGAAGTCAGGTCGGAAAGATCAGACGGCGAACATCAGCAGCAGAGCGATCAGGAACGAGAAGATCCCGAGCGCTTCGGCGAAGGCGATGCCAACGAAGAGGTTGGCGGTCTGCGACGGAGCCGCCGACGGGTTGCGGAGCGCGCCGGCAAGGAAGTTGCCCGCGATGTTGCCCACGCCGATACCAGCGCCGCCCAGACCGATGGCAGCCAGGCCAGCACCGATGTATTTGCCCATGAGAGCGAGTTCGCCTTCCATGATATTCTCCTGTGAAGGTAAGGGTTGTAGGTTGATTTAGGCCTTAGTGATGCGCGTCGCCGACGGCGTCACGCAAATACACGCAGGTCAGGATGGTAAAGACATAGGCCTGCACGGCGGCGACGAGCAGCTCGAGGCCATACATCGCCATGATCGCCGCGATCGGAACCACCGAGGCCACGCCCATGGCGCCGGCAAAGCCCGCGAAGACCTTGATCACGGCGTGGCCCGCCAGCAAGTTGCCGCCAAGACGCACCGAATGCGACACGGGGCGGACGAAGTAGGACACGACCTCGATCACCGCCAGCACGGGGCGCAGCGCCAGTGGCGCAGAGGTGACCCAGAACATCGCCAGGAAGCCCAGGCCCTTGCGGTACAGGCCGACCAGCGTGACGGTCAGGAAGACCAGCAGCGCCAGGACCACGGTCACCGCGATATGCGAGGTGGTGGTGAAGGACATGGGGATCAGGCCCAGCATGTTCGACAGGAAGACGAACATGAAAAGCGTCATGATGTAGGGGAAGAACTTGAGCGCCTCGTGACCGGCCACATCTTCCACCATCTTGTGGATGAAGCCGTAGAACAGCTCAGCCACCGACTGCCCGCGCGAGGGGACGATGGCGCGGCGGCGGGTGGACAGGACCAGAAGCGCTACGACCGCCAGGACGGCGATCGCCATCCACAGCGTGACGTTGGTCGGGGTGTACCACTGGATCGGGCCATCGCCGAACAGCGGCTTGACCACGAACTGATCCATCGGGTGGATCGCAAGCCCGCTGCCTTCTTCCGTCGCCATCGTCAGTTTCCTTCGTCCTTTGCGGCCGCTTCGGCCTTTCGTCCCAGTTCCTTCGCCGTCCCCAGCATCGTGCGGATGCCGGCAGCGAAGCCGAAGAGCGTGAAGATCACCAGGAAGATCGGAAGCGTGCCCAGAAGCACGTCGATCCCGTAACCGATGGCAAATCCCAGCCCGATGCCGGTCGCCAGCTCGATCACCATCCTCCAGGCCACCTCGCCCTGCGAGAAACCTTTTGCCGTGTGGGTCTGGGCCGGCGGCTCTTTCCCCCTGACTTTCTGCAGCCGGTCTTCCAGCGCGCGCAGACGGTCGGGATCGGGTTCGGACGCCATCGGTCAGCCCTTTCACAGTCGGGCCGCTTCTACGGAGCGGGGGGCAGAGAGTCAAGCAGGCAAAATGGCCGCTAAGTTGCTGGAAATGCTTGGTTTCGATGGCAGCGCCCCCTGCGGGATGCCCCTTCGCGATGCCTTTCCATATTCAACCCCGTGGTTGACGATTGCCGGGGTCCGGGAAATAGTCGCGCGATGACCGACCGTCTGGATGCCGTCTTTTCTGCCCTGGCCGACCCGACGCGACGGGCCATCCTCGCCATGCTGCTTGAAGATGACATGGCTGTCACCGATGTGGCCGAGCCGTTCCAGATGAGCCTTGCGGCGATCTCGAAGCATCTGGCCGTGCTGGCCGAGGCCGGGCTTATCAGCCGCGAGAAGCGGGGCCGGGTGATCTGGTGCAAGCTGGAACCGGATGCGATGCGTGCGGCCTCGGTCTGGATGCAGGGGTTCGGCCAGTTCGAGCCGCTGGACCTCGACGCCTTCGAGCGTTTCCTCGCCAGAGAGTTGCAGGCGGAGGCGCAAGAGGACGGTTAACGGAATCTTCACCCTTCTACCTCAGCCTGCGCAATAGCTGTGCGGTTGTCGAAACATTCCGTTTCGATTTGACGCCGACAAGCCCCGAAACCAGCCACGGCTTGCCACAGTCCTGCCCCGCTTGCGCAGGATATGGGGCCTGACGGCAAGAGGACCACCCGATGAAAAAAGTGCTGAACCTGCTGCAGAAGATCGGACCGAAGAAGCCCGCGGCCGAAGAGGAACTGGACGCCTTCGACAAGCGGCTCAAGAAGGTGAACCGGGCGCGCGTGGTGAACCAGGTCGGGCTGGGTGGCCCGGTGTTCAGAAGCCGCCAGTCGGAATCGGAAGCCTGAGCCCCGCCATCAGGTCGCGCAGCTCTTGCCGCGCGGCCACGTTCGACAGGCTGAGCTGATCGACCCCGGTATCCTTGAGGTCCAGCAGCGTCAGCCCGCGCGGGAAAAGCTCGCGGAAGATCACGCGTTCGGAAAAGCCGGGCATCACGCGAAAGCCGATGCGGCGGGACAGTTCCTCCAGCGCGGCGCCGACCTTCTTCTTGTTGTGCATCTGCTGCGCGCCCAGACGGTTGCGGACGACGATCCAGTCGATCGGCTTCAGCCCCTCTTGCGCGCGCAGCTGGCGGGCGGCCCAGACCATCTCGGCATATATCGAAGGGCCCTTGATCTTGCCGGTCGCCGGGTCCAGCCGGGCCAGCAGGTCAAAATCCACGAAACTGTCATTCAGCGGCGTGATCAGCGTGTCGGCCATCGAATGGGCAAGCTGCGACAGCCGGGTGTGGCTGCCGGGGCAGTCGATCACGATATAGTCCGATGTCGCGTCCAGCGCCTCGACCGCTTCGGCCAGCCGCGCGTCGCCATCGCCTTCGGCCAGGTCGTGGAACTCGGGGCTGGGGAGCGACAGCCCCGCCTGCGCCAGATAGGCACGGCGGTTCTCCAGATAACGGGCGAAGGAGCGTTGCCGCAGGTCAAGGTCCAGCGCACCGACACGCTGGCCCAGCCGGGCAAGCGCGGTGGCGACATGCATGCAGGTGGTGGACTTGCCCGAGCCGCCCTTTTCATTGCCCACAACGATGATATGCGCCATGCCGCTTCCCCCGATCACGCTGCCGTCATATGCGCAAGGGGTGGTAGTTGGAAGCGGGAAGCTGTGGATAGGTGGGGGTGGTCCGGGCGAAATCCCCGTAGATTTCGGCAGGAGGGGCCGGACCGAAAGCAGAAAGGGGCACGCGTCGCCGCATGCCCCTTGCCGTTCGTTCCGCAGGTGGGATCAGAAGCCGAGGCCGGCGTACTTGTTCTTGAACTTCGACACGCGGCCACCGGTGTCCATCAGCTTGGCCTGCTGGCCGGTCCAGGCCGGATGCGCCAGCGGGTCGATGTCGAGCGACATGGTGTCGCCTTCCTTGCCCCAGGTCGACCGGGTCTGGTAGGTCGTCCCGTCGGTCATCTTGACGGTGATCGTGTGGTAATCGGGATGGGTATCGGCTTTCATCGTCCCGCTCCTTACTCGGCTTTTTCTTTGTAGTTGGTGACTTCGGCGATCCGGGCCGACTTGCCGCGACGCGAGCGCAGATAGTACAGCTTGGCGCGACGGACCTTGCCGCGACGCACCACTTCGATCGAGTCGATGTTGGTCGAGTAGAGCGGGAACACGCGTTCCACACCCTCGCCGAACGAGATCTTGCGGACGGTGAACGAGGCCGACAGGGTCATGCCGCCCTTGCGGCCGATGCAGACGCCTTCATAGGCCTGCACGCGGCTGCGGCTGCCTTCGGTCACCTTGTAGCCGACGCGAACGGTGTCGCCGGCCTTGAAATCAGGGATGGTCTTGCCGAGCGCGGCGATCTGTTCCGCCTCGATTTGCGCGATGAGGTTCATGCGCTGTCTCCGTCTTGCCTGCGGTTTGCCGCAGAGGTGATGCCGCGCCAGAGCTTCCGGTCTCCGTCCGGGTCCCCCTTGAAGGCCAAGGAGCCCGCCGCAGGTGGCGCCTGCTTTTCGGTGCCCGCCCCCTTGCGATGACCCCGCGGAAGAAGGCGGGCAGGCAAAGGGAATCGGGTCCGGCGGGCAGAAGCCCCCGGACCGGGCGCGTATAGGAGGAAGCCGGGGGCCGGTCAAGAGGCGGGCTTAGCCGCGCCGCTTTTCCCAAAGATCGGGGCGGCGGTCGCGGGTCAGAGCCTCGGCCTGGGCGCGGCGCCATTTCGCGATCTCGGCATGGTTGCCCGATTGCAGGACAGCGGGGATCTCCCTGCCCTCCCACAGCGCCGGGCGGGTGTATTGCGGGTGTTCCAAGAGACCGTCCGAGAAACTTTCCTCCTCGGTCGAGGCGGCATTGCCAAGGACACCGGGGAGCAGGCGGACCGTGGCATCCAGGATCGCCTGGGCCGCGATCTCGCCACCCGTGAGGACGAAATCGCCCAGCGAGACCTCCTCGACCTGGTGGTGGTCCAGGACACGCTGGTCCACCCCTTCGAACCGGCCGCAAAGGAGGGTCAGCCCCTCGGCCCCGGCAAAGCGGCGGGCGGTGGCCTGGTCGAAGGGTCGGCCGCGGGGCGAGAGGTAGACGACGGGCCAGCGGGCGCGGTCGACGGGGGTGCCGATGCGCGCCTGACAGAAGGCCGCGTCCACGACATCGGGGCGCAGGACCATGCCCGCGCCGCCCCCTGCGGGCGTATCGTCGACATTGCGATGCTTGCCCTGGCCGAAGTCGCGCAGATCAATGGCCTCCAGCCGCCAGAGGCCGAGGTCGAGCGCCTTGCCGGTCAGGGAGAGGCCAAGGGTTCCGGGAAAGGCGTCGGGGAACAGGGTGATGACCTTGGCCACCCAGGCACCCTTGACCAGGCGCGGCTCCTCCATCAGGTCGCGGGGCTTGAGCGTGGGCCGGATCGACAGGCGGCCGTGGCTTTTCGGTGCATCGGACATGGGCCGCACTTAGCGCGAAAGGCGGCGGCGGGGAAGGGTCACGCGGCGCTGATCTTGGTGGTTGGCATGGACTCGGCCGCCGGGGCCTCCACCGCGACCGGGTTGGCCTGCGCCTCGGCCTCGCGCGCCAGGGCTGCATCAACGGCCCGTGCGAGGGCGCGCAGTCCGTCGCACAGGTCGTCGCGCAGATGCGTCGGCAGATCCGCGTTGGGGTCGCCGGTCATCCCCGCCGCAGCCGCATGGCGCAGGCGGGCAGCGGTGGGAAAGCCCTGGGCCCGGAAAGGAAAGGCCTGGATCAGCGCCAAGGCGCGCGGCACGAAGAGGCGCAGGAGATCGGGATTGCCCTCGGCGATGGCAAAGGCCGTGGCGGCGGCATGAGGGATGCGGCCGGGAGCGATGACCTCGGGCTCGGTCGCCCAAAGCACGACGGCCCGGCGCAAGGCGGCATGACTGCGGAGCGGGCTGGCCAGAGCCGCGGCCAGAGCTTTAAGCCGCACCTCGCCATTCGCCCCCCCGAGGATGCGGGCCACATCGGCCATCACCCGCGCGTCGGGCGCGTCGTCGGGCAGGTTCAGGAGCGGCGTCACTGCCACCCCCGCCTCGGCAGCGGCGCGGGGGCGGTGGGCGGCCTCGGCCTCTTCGTCCAGGAAGAAGCCCAGATCCGCAGCCTCACGCGCGTCCCAGAGCATCCGGCAAAGCGGGATGGCCAGGAAGGAGATCGAGAGCGGCAGGACGGGGTTCACCACCGGCACGACCCCGGCGACGGCGCCGATCCCGCGACCGATGCCGAACAGGACGGCAACCAGCGCCACCTGCGACAGGACCTGGGCCAGAGCCGCAAGCCAGGCACTGCCGGTCAGCCATTCGCGGGGGGTCGAGGGCCATTGCTCGGGGCGCAGGATCATCAGCCAAACGACGAAGATGGCCGTGAACGGCCCGACAAGTCCCCAGCCGAATTCGCCCATCCCCGCGAAAAGCGGTCCGATGTACAGAAACGCGGTCGCCCCTTTCAAAAGGCGCATGCGTGTCAGCATGTCCGTTCCCCTTGCCCTTGTGCCCTGCCTTTTATGGCAAGGTCAGTCGACATCCTCGGGCAGGTCCACAATCAATCGACCGGCCGCGATGTCAACATTGGGCACGATTGTCTTGCTAAAAGGCAAAAGCAGGGCTGATTTATGACCCGGTGGCGATATTTCGATAATATCTCCCGCCCCGTGGTTGTGGATGGCGGTCACCTTGCCAACCAGAAGGCCCCCTGTGTCGAAGGCCTGCAGCCCGATCAGGTCGGCATGGTAGAATTCGTCATCCGGCAGGCTGGGCAGCCGGTCGCGGTGGACGAAGAGGCTGGTCCCGCGCAGCGCGTCGGCCTCCTCCTTGGTGGAGATCCCCTTGATCCGCGCACCCAGCCCCCCGGCAACCGGGCGGGTCAGGGTGATCAGGAATTGTCGGCTGCCATCCTCGGTCATGAGCGGGCCATAGGTGGCGATGTCGGTGGGCTGGGCACAGAAGCTTTTGAGCCGGACCTCGCCGCTGACGCCGAAAGCGCCGGCGATGGCACCGATACAGATCAGGTCGGACATGTCAGCGGGTCTCCAGGTGGAGGGCATGGGCACGGCTTTCCCAGCCCGCGCGTTCCAGTTCAGGCACGGTGTCGTCCTCCTCGGGCCAACCGATGCAGAGATAGCCGATGAAACGCCAGCCGTCGGGAACGTCAAGGTCTGCGGACAGGCGGAGGGGGTCAAGGATCGAGACCCAGCCCAGACCCAGGCCCTCGGCCCGGAGGGCGAGCCAGAGATGGGTGATCGCGCCCACGACGGAATAGGCGCGGGTTTCCGGCATGGTTGCGGCGCCGAGGCCGTGGCCCTTGGGCGTGGCATCGTCGGAGAAGACGGCAAGGTGCACGGGGGCCTCGGCCATGCCGGAGAGCTTCAGCCGCGCATAGGTGGCCGCCCGGTCGTCGGACTGGCAGGCAAGCGCCTGAGCGTTGCAGGCGCGGTAATTGTCAAGGCAGGCGGCGCGGGCTTGGGGCGAAGCGATCCGCAGGATGCGCCAGGGTTCGCTGAGACCCACCGAGGGGGCCAGCGTGAAGGCATGCAGGCCACGGGCGAGCAGGTCTTCGGGGACGGGATCGGTGCGGAAGCGGCGCACGTCGCGCCGCCACCGCATGAGAGCGGCCAGCTCCTCCCGGAATTCGGGGCTGAACTGGCCACTCACAGGGTCACTCGGCAGCCGGTTCGGCGGCGCGGGCGGCCTTCTTGGCGGCGCGCTCGGCCATCGCCTTGCCGGGGGTGCCAGCCTTCGGGTTGCTGCGGGCGGCCTTCGGGCGCGCGCCGGCAGCTTCCAGGAAACGTGCAACGCGATCAGTGGGTTGCGCGCCCTGAGACAGCCAATGGTTCACGCGCTCGAGGTTCATGACGACGCGCTTTTCGTCGTCCTTGGCCAGCAGCGGGTTGTAGGTGCCCAGCTTCTCGATGAAGCGGCCGTCGCGGGGCATCCGCGAGTCGGAGGCGACGATCGAGTAGAAGGGGCGCTTCTTGGAACCACCGCGCGCGAGACGGATCTTCATAGCCATGATGTTACTCCTGTTTGGCTTGGGGCCGGGAAAATCCCGGTCATTTCTGAAAGGTTTCGTGGTGCCTGATGACTTCGCTGATGATGAAGTTCAGGAATTTCCTGGCAAATTCCGGGTCGAGGTCGGCCTCTTCGGCCAGGCGCTGCAACCGTTCGATCTGCCGTGCTTCGCGCGCCGGGTCCGACGGCGGAAGGGCGTGTTCGGCCTTGAGTTTCCCCACGGCCTGGGTGTGCTTGAACCGTTCGGCAAGCGTGAAGACGAGGATCGCGTCAAGGCGGTCGATCGACTCGCGGTGATGTTTCAGCAGGTCCGCAGCCCTGTTCACGGCGTCCATCAGCCCCCCCTCCTGGTCGTCTGGCTTGCGTCTGGCATCTGTCTGGCATCCGTCGGGCGTTCGGTCGGGTAGACCCAGACCTGCGCGCCCTCGAAATCCTGCTCTTGCACGGCCCCCAGCCGTTCGGCGAGCCGGGCAGAGGCCGTGTTCGTCGGGCTGACATAGCTCACCAGCCTCGGCAGGCCGAGCGTGGCAAGCGCATGGTCGCGCGCGGCGGCGGCGGCCTCGGTGGCAAGGCCCCTGCCCCGTGCTTCGGGCAGGAAGAGCCAGCCAAGCTCGGGCGCCTGGTCGCCGTGTTCGACGCCCACGAGGACAAAGCCCAGGACCTGCCCCTCGTGGTCGGTGACGGTCCAGAGCCCGTGGCCGCGCAGAAGCCAGCTGCCGGTATAGGCCGCGAATTCGTTGAACGCCTCGGCCTCGGTATGCGGACCGCCGAGGTGGCCCTCGGTATCCGGCACCATGAGCGAGGCCCAGGCCGGCGCATCCTCAAGCCGCGGGGCGCGCAGGATGCAGCGGTCGGTCCGCACTTCCGGCAGGGCCGCGCGCAGGCTCTCGGCCAGACGGGCGGGGGCGGGGGGGACGGGGATCTCCCACGGTTCCTTCATGCCGGCACCTCGGAAGCCGGATGGCGGTAGACGTGGTGATGGCCCTTGGCATCGTTCAGCGTCCGTTCGCGCACGGCACCGAGGCGGAGGGCCAGCGCCTCGGACCGGGGATTGTCGACGGCGATGTAGCTGATCGGCGGACGCGGCGAGATCCGGGCGCGGTAGTCGTCGCGTGCGGCCATGGCGGCCTCGGTCGCGTAGCCCCGGCCTTCGTGGCCGTCGAAGAGGTGCCAGGCGAGTTCGGGTTCGTCCCAGCCGTCATGGCAGATTACCCCGACGCGGCCGACGAAGTCACCCGCCTTCGTTTCCACCGAGTAGAAACCATAACCGCGCAGCGCCCAGTGGCCGATGTTGGCCAGAAGCCCGCGCCAGACCTGCTGACGCGGTGCGCCTCCGCCGACGAAGGATGCGCGGGGGCTGTCGTTGAAGGCGAGCAGGGCGGCAAAGTCCGCCTCACGCGGTTCGCGCAGGACCAGTCGCCCGGTCTGAAGGACCGGGATCGTCAGGCTGATCTGGTGCGCAGCGGCCGTCATCACTTTTTCCGCATCAGCCCCGACAGGCCCGCAGGCAGGGTGATCCCGCGCGGCAGGCCGCCCAGCCCCGGCGGCAGACCCCCGCCCATGCCGCCAAGGCCGCCGCCCTGCTGCATGCCCTTGGCCATTTCGGCCAGCTCTTCCGGCGACATCTTCGACGGATCAGGCATCCCCCCCTTGCCGAGGAACTGCTTGATCATCTGCTTCATCATGCCGCCCTTGCCCATCTTCTTCATCATGTCCGCCATCTGCTTGTGCTGTTTCAGCAGGCGGTTGAGATCGGCGACTTCAAGCCCGGCCCCGGCAGCGATGCGCTTCTTGCGGCTGGCTTGCAGGAGATCGGGATTCGCGCGTTCCTTCTTGGTCATCGAGTTGATGAGCGCGATCTGGTGGTGCAGCATCTTGTCGTTCAGGCCCGCGGCCTCGGCCTGGTTGGCCATCTTGCCCATGCCGGGCATCATGCCCATCAGGCCCTGCATCCCGCCCATCTTCAGCATCTGGTCAAGCTGCATCTTGAGGTCGTTCATGTTGAACAGACCCTTGGCGAAGCGCTTGGCCATGCGTTCGGCCTGTTCGGCCTCGAACGTCTCTTGCGCCTTTTCGACGAGGGCGACGATATCGCCCATGCCAAGGATGCGGCCCGCGACGCGTTCGGCCTCGAACGGTTCGATGGCGTCCATCTTTTCGCCAAGTCCGACGAAGCGGATCGGCTTGCCGGTGACGGCGCGCATCGACAGGGCGGCACCGCCGCGGCCGTCGCCGTCCATCCGGGTGAGGACGACGCCTGAAATGCCGACCTTGCCGTCGAATTCGGTGGCGACGTTGACGGCGTCCTGACCGGTGAGGCCGTCGACGACGAGGAGGGTTTCGCGTGGCTGGGCGATGTCGCGGACGGCCTGCACCTCGTCCATCAGGACTTCGTCGATGTGCAGGCGTCCGGCGGTGTCGAGGAAGACCACGTCATAGCCGCCGAGGTTGGCTTGCGTCTTGGCGCGCTTGGCGATCTGAACGGCGGTTTCGCCCTTGACGATGGGCAGGCTGTCGACGCCGATCTGGACGCCGAGGATCGCCAGCTGCTCCATCGCCGCGGGGCGGTTGGTGTCGAGCGAGGCGAGAAGGACCTTCTTGCCCTGCTTCTCCTTCAGCCGCTTGGCGAGCTTGGCGGTCGTCGTGGTCTTGCCCGAGCCCTGGAGGCCGACCATCAGGATGGTCGCGGGCGGGTTGTCGATCTTCAGCGCCTCAGCCGGGCCATCGCCCGAGAGGACGCGGATCAGTTCGTCATGGACGATCTTCACGACCATCTGGCCGGGGGTGATCGACTTGGTGACGGCCGCGCCGGTGGCCTTTTCGGTGACGCGCTTGATGAAGTCGCGCGCGACGGGAAGCGAAACGTCGGCCTCCAGCAGCGCGGTGCGGACCTCGCGCAGGGCGGTAACGACGTCAGCCTCGGTCAGCGCGCCCTGCTTGGTGAGACGGTCGAACACGCCGCCAAGGCGTTCGGAGAGGCTTTCGAACATCGTGTCACCCTTTTGTTGCGGTGGCCCCGATATGGGGCGGCGAGCGTCTTGCGCAAAGGCCAAGGGCACCCGTGGGCGCAACCGCGCTGACGGATGTCGATCCCTGGCCTTGCGCCAATGGGACCGGAAGCCTGGGCCTCCGGGGAATTCAGGACGGGGCGTTACGCCGAAACGCCGGGCGAGTCAATGACGGCAGGGGCAGGACGCTTTCCGCACGGCTTGCACCCGCCGTCAGGATGCGGTTTTCTGTGCATCAGCGCACAAGGAGACTGCGATGGAAAACTGGGACGAGATCCGCACCGCCTTTCAGGTCGCGCGGCTGGGCACGGTCTCGGGCGCGGCGGAAGTGCTGGGAGTGCATCATGCAACCGTGATCCGGCATATCGACGCGCTGGAGAAGCGGCTGGGGTCCAAGCTCTTCCAGCGCCACGCGCGGGGCTATACGCCGACCGAGGCGGGGCGGGATCTACTGGCGGTGGCGCAGACGACGGAGGAGCAGTTCGCCCATCTCGCCAGCCGGATCAAGGGCCAGGGCGAGACGGTTTCGGGCGAGCTGGTCGTGACCTCGATCGCGGGGATCGCGGACCTGCTGACACCGGTTATGGTGTCGTTCCAGGAGAAATGGCCCGAGGTCAGGGTCCGGTTCCTCACCGACATGCGGGTCTTCCGGCTGGATTACGGCGAGGCGCATGTGGCGCTTCGGGCGGGTTCGGGGCCGGAGGAGCCGGACAATGTGGTCCAGCCCCTGACGCGGATCCAGTCGGCGCTTTACGCGGCGCGGTCCTATGCCGACCGGTTCGGCTGCCCGACCAGCGAGGCCGAGTTCGCGGACCACCGGTTTGTCTGCTCGGACAGCGAGACGACACGGGCGCCGTTCCACCGCTGGCTGCGGGCGACGGTCCAGCCTGACCAGATCGTCTATACCGCGACCGAGCCTGCCGCGCTGGAGCAGGCGGTGCTGTCGGGGGCCGGGATCGGGTTCATGTCGGTGTTCCGCGCGGCCGGGAACCCGGACCTGATCCAGGTCCTGGCGCCACGGTCCGACTGGGAATCCCCCCTGCGCATCGTCACGCATGTCGACCTGCACCGGACCCGCAAGGTCCAGGCCTTCCTTGCCCATCTGAAGGAGGCGGCGAAGGAGTGGCAGTTCTGCGCCTGAGCCTGTCCGGCCTGTCGCAACCGGCGCGCGGGCATCTGGCGATGCTGGCCTTTTCGGCCCTGGTGGCGGGGTCGTTCTCGCTTGGCGTGCTGGCCGCGCCGCATATCGACCCGGGCGCGCTGTCGGTGGTGCGGTTCATCCTGGCCGGGGTGCTGGTCGGCGCGGCGGCGGCGGCGACGACCGGGCTTCCCCGCTCGGCCTGGGTGGCGCCCTGGCGCTATCTGGTGCTGGGCGGGCTGCTGGCCGCCTATTTCGTGCTGATGTTCGAGGGGTTGAAGACCGCGGCTCCGGTGTCGGCGGCGGCGGTGTTCACGCTTACGCCGCTGATGGCGGCGGGGTTCGGCTGGCTGTTCCTGCGGCAAAGGCTGACGGGGCGGATGGCACTGGCCCTGGCGATCGGGGGGATCGGGGCGCTTTGGGTGATCTTTCGGGCGGACCTTTCGGCGCTGGTGGCTTTCGAGATCGGGCGCGGGGAGGCGGTCTATTTCGTGGGCTGCGTGGCGCATGCCGCTTACGCGCCGCTGGTGCGGAAGCTGAACCGGGGCGAGCCTGCCGTCGTGTTTACCTTCGGGATGATGGTGGCGGGGACCGTGCTGCTGGCGCTTTATGCCTGGCCTGCGGTGCTGGCGACGGACTGGGCGGCGCTGCCCTGGGTGGTCTGGGTGACGCTGGTCTATGTCGCGGTGGCGGCAAGCGCGCTGACCTTCGTCCTGTTGCAATATGCCACGCTGCGGCTGCCGGCGGCGAAGGTGATGGCCTATACCTATCTGGTGCCCAGCTGGGTCGCGCTGTGGGAGGTGGTGCTGCACGGGCTGGTGCAGCCGGGGCTGGTGCTGGTCGGCGTGGCGATGACCGTGCTGGCGCTGGGGCTGTTGCTGAAGGAATAGCCCGTCGATGTGAAGTCGCAGGAGGAGCGGTCAGGGCAGAAACGCCGCCAGCCCGTCGGTGAGGTAACGCTCGGCAAGGTCCAGCGTGCCGCGCGTATAGGCCGGGCCGCCGAGGGCCTGGGCGGTGTCGCTGTCGGCGCGGGTGGAAAGCCAGGCCGTCAGCAGGACGCGGCGCAGGAAGATCAGCGCGGGGATCATCGCGCGATCCTCGGGGCGCAGGGGGGCGACGCGCGTGTAGCCCTCGACCCAGGCCGCGATGAGCTCTGGCAGCCTCGGGTCGGTTTCGATGAAGCTGAGGGCCGCCGCAAGATCATAGGCCCACCAGCCGAAACCGCAGTCGTCAAAGTCGATGGCGGTCAGACGGTCGCCATCCACCATCAGGTTCGCCAGCCGCAGGTCGGCGTGGATCAGGCCGAAGACCTCTGGCCCGGTGCCGTAGGCGGTCAGCCTGTCGGCCAGCTCCCCGGTCGCACGGGCCAGCAAAGCCTCGCCCCTTGGGTCCAGCCCGGAAGCCTGCCGCCAGTGGCCCCAGTGCGGCTGCGGGCCAAGGATGGTTTCCACGTCCCACCGCTTGCGGGTGAAGCCCTCGGGCGCGATCCAGCTTCGGGAATGGAGGTGGAGGCGGGCGGTGATCTCGCCCAGAGGCGCGAACCAGCGGGCAAGGTCGTCGCCGGGGCGAAGCTCCTGCCCCGGAAGCGGGGCGAAGGCGACGAGGTAGCGGCCGTCGATCTCGGTCACGAGGCCCTGCGCGCCGGGGATCGGACGGGTGGTGTGCAGGCCCGGCAGGTCCTGCAGCGCCGTCAGCCAGGCCAGTTCCGAGGCAATCTCGGATCCGGTGTGATAGCCTTGGCGATGCAGGCGGAGGATCAGGCCGCCCGCTGCCCAGGTCTCGTTCTCGGAGCGGTTGAGAAGGATCAGGGGCGTGTCCCCGGCCAGACCATAGGACGGAAGCGCCCGGGCGATCAGGTCAGACATCGCCCCCCCGGCGGAGGAGGTAGATGTCCATGATCCAGCCATGCTCGGCCCGCAGGCGCGCGCGGGTGGTGAGGATCCGGTCGGAGACTTCGCTGAGCGGGCCGTGGATCAGGGTTTCCTCGGGCATCCCGACATAGGCGCCCCACCAGATCTCGGTTCCCTCGGGGTCGATGGCGGTGAAGGCGCCGCCCTTGTCCAGCATGACGGCAAGGGTCGTGGCCCCCTCGGGCCAGCCGTGGTCGCGCAGCTGGCGGCCGGTGGTGATGGTGACAGGCGCGGCGAGGGTGTTCAAAGGGATGGCATGGGAGGCCGTCAGGGCCTGCAGGCTGGTGATGCCGGGGATGACCTTCACGCTCAGGCCGGGCAGTCGGGCGGCGATGCGCAACGTGCTGTCGTAAAGCGAGGGGTCGCCCCAGACCATCAGCGCGACCTTGCCCCCCTGCGGCAGGCGGGCGGCGATCGTGTCCTGCCAGACCTTTGCGATGGCATCGTGCCAGTCATTCACCGCGCCGAGGTAATCGCTTTGGTCGGCCCGCGTCGGCACGTCATATTCGGCGACGGGGACCGGGGCGGTCAGGACCTCGGTCAGGATCTGGCGGCGAAGGTCGGCAAGGTCGGACTTCGCCTCGCCCTTCCGGGGGATCAGGATCAGGTCGGCCGCGTTCAGCGCGCGGATGGCCTGGCCGGTGACGTGGTCCGGGTTGCCGGTGCCGATGCCGATAAGGAAAAGCGTGGTCATGGCCCGGGCTTTAACAGTGGCGCGGCCCTGAGGCCAAGACCGCGCCGGATGGATTTCAGGCCGCGTAGAGGCGCGGGGTGACGAGGGGCGAGCCCTGGCCCTTGCGAGCCTTGGCGATGCCCAGGATGGCCAGGTCGGCAATCGGCTCGATAAGGACGACAGCCATGTAGGCAAGACCGAAGGTGCCGATGGCGGCCAGCGAGTCCGCCCCGAACCCCGCACCGTAGACGGCCCAGAAGGCAACCCAGGCGACGACCCCGCCCTGATAGACGGTCGAAAGCGCCAGCACCTGCCTGTAGCTCAGGTCGACATAGGCGGTGCCGGGCGCGATCACGCGCTTGGCCAGTTCGTGCAGGGCGAACAGCGGAACCAGCAGCGTGGTGAGGTTCATCCCGTATTGCGGGAGGTCGAGAGGCGCGAAGAACATCCCCTGGATCAGCAGGCCCATTGCCAGACCGACCGCCGCTGGCCCCGCCCCGAGAATCAGGAACAGGGTCGAGCCGAGGATGAAGTGCACTTCGCTGACCCCGACCGGGAAATGCGGGAGGATCTCGAAGAAAATGAAGACGCCGACGGTCGCGATGACCGAGCGGAGCGCGACCGAGGCGATGCCGCTGTCGCGGGTGGCCTTGGTGACGTGGTAGAGCGCGGTGGCGCCAGCGGCGCTGGCCGTGGCGTAGCCGAGCGCGATCTTGGCCCCATCGACGAGGCCCGGTTCGATATGCATGTCTGTCCCTCCTGACCGTCACACCCGACGGCGGTTTCGTTTCATGCAGGGCCGGTCTCCTGGCTGGCGGATCTCGGCGGGTTCCGGCCTTCCCGTCCCGGGGGACAGTGGCCTTGGCGGACCCCGCTCACCGCTGACAGTCGCGGGGGCGGCTGATGTCACAGGCGCCCGCTGGGGTTCGCCTGCTCCTCATTCCCGTTTCAGTCCCGACGCTTTGCGTCTTGTGGGACACCTTGCCCACCCTCTGTGCGCCGCGCGCGGGCGCCGGTCAATGCGGTAGGCGACGCCGGAAGATCAATCCGCGACGCCCTCGGCCAGATTGCCGACAAGGATCAGGCCGGGCAGGGGCGAGCGGTCTTCGGCCAGCTTTTCGGCCAGCGCCGCAACGGTGGAACGATGGAAGGTCTGCTCGGGCGTGCTGACCGATTCGGCCAGTAGCGCGGGGGTCTCGGGCGGCAGGCCATGGGCGATCAGCGCCGCGGCCAGGGCGGGGAAGGTGCGCTTGCCCATGTAGATCACGGTCGTGGCGTTGGGATCGGCGAGGGCCGCCATGTTGAGACCGGGCGGCAGGTTGCCAGTGACATCGGCCGCGGTGATGAACTGGACCCGCTGCGCGTGCTGGCGGCGGGTCAGCGGGATGCCGGCGGCGGCGGCGGCGGCCGAGGCAGAGGTGACGCCGGGGATGATCTCGCAGGCAATCCCGGCGGCGCGGACGGCGGTGAGTTCCTCCTCCAGCCGACCGAAGATGCCGGAATCGCCGGATTTCAGCCGCACGACATGCGCCCCGGTCAGGGCGTAGTCGACGAGGAGGCGGCTGACATGGTCCTGTTTCGGCGACGCCCGACCCGCGCGCTTGCCGACGCCCACCATGTCGGCCCCGGCTTTCGCCAGCGCAAGGATCGGGCCCGAGGAGAGGTCATCGAACAGCACGGCATCCGCCCGTGCCAGCGCCTTGACCGCGCGGACGGTCAGAAGGTCGGGATCGCCGGGCCCGGCAGAGACGAAGGTGACGAAGCCGGTCATCCGCGCCCCCGAAGTCTTCGAAGAAATCGGACCGGTGCCTTTGAAGGCTCCGAACCGGAGTTCTTGAAAACTCCGGGGTGAAGGGGGGACGGCTGGGTCATGGGCTTGCGATCAGGTGGAAGAAGGTGCCGGTCGATAGCCCGCCGCCGGGCTGGAGTCGAGTGGAGCCGGTTTCGGGCACGATTGCTCCGGTAGCGTCGGTGACCTCGGCAAGGGGCGCGTCGGGCTGGGCAAGGATGGTGGAATAATGGAACTCGTGGCCGCAGAGCAGGCTGCCCGCCGCATGGCCGGGGATCGGTCCGGCCAAGGTGGCGGTGCGATAGCCAAGGTGCATCTTCCGCTTTTCGAAGCTGGTCACCAGACCCAGCAGCCCCGCCATTTCGTGGCGGGTTCCGTCCTTGTCGACGATCGCCTCGCCCATCGCCATGTAACCGCCGCATTCGCCATGCACCGGCTTGGCCTCGGCAAAGGCCCGCAGCCCAGCGCGAAAGCGGCCGGCCCGGGCCAGGGTCGCGCCGTGAAGCTCGGGGTAGCCGCCGGGAAGCCAGCAGACATCCGCGCTCGGGTCGGGCGCTTCATCCGCGAGCGGGGAGAAAGGCAGCACCTCCGCCCCCGCAGCGCGCCACCCGTGCAGGAGATGCGGGTAGACGAAGGAGAAGGCCGCGTCGCGGGCAAGGGCGATGCGCTGCCCCGGTGGCGTCATCCGGGCGGGGACGCTGGCTTTTGCAGTCGTCCGGGCGGCGGCGATGAGGGCATCGAGGTCCACGCCCTCGCGCATCAGCTGCGCGGCCTCGGCGATCAGCGCCTGCAGTGCGGGCTGCTCCTCGGCCTGCACCAGGCCGAGATGGCGCTCGGGCATGGCGATGGCTGAACGTTTCGGCAGGACGCCGAGGACGGCCAGCCCCGCCTCTTCCATGCCCTTGCGCACCAGCGCCTCGTGCCGGGGCGAGGCGATGCGGTTCAGGATCACGCCCGCCACCATGACACCGGGCCGGAACCGCGCCAGCCCCTGAGCCACCGCCGCCGCCGTCTGCGCCTGACCGCTTGCGTCGATCACCAGCACCACCGGCCAGCCCATCCGCGCGGCAAGGTCCGCCGAGGCGCCGTTCCCGCAGGCCCCCGCAGCCGCCACGCCATCAAAGAGGCCCATCGACCCCTCGGCCAGCGCCAGTTCCGCGCCCTCGCAGGCCGCCAGCATCCCGTCCAGCATGGCCCCCGGCATGGCCCAGCTGTCAAGGTTGTAGGACCAGCGCCCGCTCGCCGCGCGATGGAAGGCCGGGTCGATGTAATCCGGTCCGTTCTTGAACGGCTGGACCTGAAGCCCCCTCTCCCGCAGCGCCGCCAGCAGCCCCAGCATGACCGTGGTCTTGCCGGTGCCACTGGCCGGAGCGGCGATGAGCAGACCGGGAATCACCTGCCGGTCCCCGGAAAACGCGGATGGGTGCCGACCGGACGATAGCGGCGGTCGTAGTCCCCCGCATAAAGGCGGCTTTCCTCGAATCCCTCCTGCGCCAGCGCGGGGCCGACAAGGATAAGGGCGGTGCGCTCCACCTCCTCGGGGACGGAGGCTTTCAGCGTGGCAAGGGTCGCCCGGATGATCCGCTGGTCGGGCCAGCTTGCCCGCCAGACCACGGCCACCGGGCAATCGGCGCCGTAATGCGGGATCAGTTCGGCGGTCAGCTTGTCGATCAGGTGGATCGACAGATGCAGGGCCAGCGTCGCGCCGGTCGCCGCGAAGGCGGGAAGCGTCTCGCGCGAGGGCATCTGCGTCGCCCGCCCCTCGGTCCGCGTCAGCACCACCGACTGCGCAAGGCCCGGCAAGGTCAGCTCCACTCCCAACGCCGCCGCCGCCGCCGCGAAGGAGGGCACGCCGGGGGTCACGTCATAGGGGATGCCCAGATCCCGCAGCCGCCGCAACTGCTCGCCCATCGCCGACCAGACCGAGAGATCCCCGGAATGCAGCCGCGCCACATCCTGTCCCGCCGCATGGGCCGCCTGGATCTCGGCCATGATCTCGTCCAGCGAAAGCGGCGCGGTGTTCACGATCCGGCAATCGGGCGGGCAATGCGACAGCACCCCCTCCGGCACCAGCGAGCCGGCATAAAGGCAGACCGGAGAGGCCGCGATCAGATCCCGTCCCCGCAGCGTCAGAAGGTCCGGCGCGCCCGGCCCGGTTCCGATGAAATGAACGGTCATGCCGCTATCCTTGCATTTTTTGTCCGCAAATATCCCCGCCGGAGGCTCCCCGAGCCGGTTGCGCGCCCTTCGCGCGCAGAGGCGAGACAAGAGGCTTGCGCGCAGCGCGCAATCTGACGACTGCCCCTCACTCCGCCGCCTCCGCAATGGCCGCCGTGGCAGTCCCGTCGGCCGAGACCGCCCGAGGCCCCCGCAGCCGCGCCCCCGGCCCCGCCGCCACCAGCGCCGATGCTTCGGCGATCGAGCCGGTGCCGAACATCGCCTCCACCCTGTCCGAGCGGGTGTGCGTCCGCACCCCCCGCAGCGCCCCGGGCTCCAGCACCACCACCGGCAGGTGCAACGCCCCGGCAAGCGGGGCCAGCCCCTCGGCCTTCGGCGCGAGGGTCGCCAGATGCGTCACCCCCTCCGGCCCGCCAGCCCGCGCCAGCGCGTCCTGCAAGGCGGCCAGCGTCGCCCCCGACCGGAAGCCGAAGCCCGCGACGATCATCGGGTGACGCTCCATTGCAGGATCGGCAGCGCCGATTTCCAGCCGCGTCTGCGACCGATCGGGCTTGGCTCGGCCAGGTCGACTTTCAGAAGCGATCCGCCGTGGCGGGAGGACCAGTCGAGGACCAGCGCCTCGGTCTCCAGCGTGACGGCGTTCATCACCAGCCGCGTACCGGAGGGCATCAGGCCCCACAGCGCGGTCAGCAAAGCCTCTGAAGCGCCGCCGCCGATGAAGACCGCGTCGGGGGTCGGCAGGCCCGAAAGCCCGTCGGGCGCGCGGGCCTCGGTCAGGCGGTGGCGGTGCGACAGGCCGAAGGACTGGACATTCCCGCGCGCGCGGGCGGCGCGGGTGGGATCGGCTTCCAGCGCCTCGACCCGCGCGCCCCCGGCCAGCAGCCATTCGATCCCGATCGAGCCGGATCCCGCGCCGATGTCCCACAGCAGCTCGCCCGGCCGCGGGGCAAGGGCGGACAGCGTCAGCGCGCGGACCGGGCGCTTGGTGATCTGGCCGTCGTGCTGGAAGAGGTCGTCCGGCAGGCCGGAGGCGCGCGGCAGCCCGGGATCGGTGGCCTCGATGGCTACCGAGACCGGGGCGCCGACAGGGTGATGGGGCAGGCCGGGGGTGATCCGCTCGTGCGGGCCACCGAGACGTTCGAGGACGGTCAGCCTTGCATTCGGATGGCCGTTCTCCGCCAGCCAGCCCGCCAGTTCCCCCACCGCCGCGCCGTCGCGCAGGGTGCAGATCACGCGGACACCGCGCCCGAGGACCGGGCGCAGTCGGGTGAAGGGGGCGGCGTGGAGGCCGAGGCAAAGGGTGTCTTCCAGCCGCCAGCCCAGCCGGTTCGCCGCCAGTTGGAAGGTCGAAGGGGCAGGATGCGAGGTCCACTCGCCGGGCTCCAGATGCGCCATCAAGCTGCCGCCCGCGCCGAACCAGAACGGATCGCCCGAGGCAAGGACGACGGTCGGCTGGCCCCGTTGGACCAGAACCGGCGTGGGATCGAAGGGGACGGGCCAGGGCTGGCCCCTTTCCCCTGCCCCGACAAGCGCAAGGTGACGCGGGCCGCCGAAGATCGCCGTCGCGGCACCAAGCGCGGCATGGCTTGCGGGCGACAGGCCCTCCGGTCCATCTTCGCCGACACCGACGATCGTCAGCCAGGGATCAGCCATGCCCCCCCTCCTTCCGCCCCGCGTCCTTCTTCTGGGCGGCACCACCGAGGCCGCCCGCATGGCCCGCGCGCTGGCCGAGGCGGGGCTGGATGCGGTCTATTCCTACGCCGGCCGGACGGAAAGCCCGGTGGCGCAGCCCCTGCCAGTCCGTGTGGGCGGGTTCGGCGGCGTGGCGGGGCTGGTGGCCTATCTCAAGGCCGAGGGCATCACCCAGCTGATCGACGCCACCCACCCCTTCGCCGCGCAGATGAGCCGGAATGCGGTCGAGGCCTGTGCGGCGGCAGGCATCCCCCTGATCGCCCTTGAGCGCGAACCCTGGCAGGCGACCGACGGCGACCGCTGGATCCATGTCCCGGACCTCGCCGGGGCGGTGGCGGCCCTGGGCGAAGGGCCGCGCCGGGTGTTCCTCGCGATCGGACGCCAGACGCTCGACGCCTTCGCCGGGGCGCCGCAGCATCATTACCTTTTGCGGCTGGTGGACCCGCCCACCGAACCGCTGCCCCTGCCCCATGCCCATGCGGTGATCGCGCGCGGGCCCTTCACCGTGGCGGGCGATCGGGCGCTGCTGACAGAGCACCGGATCGAGATGATCGTCGCCAAGAACGCCGGCGGCGCGGGGGCCGAGGCAAAGCTGGTGGCGGCGCGAGAGCTGGGCCTGTCCGTCGTGCTGATCGACCGGCCCTGGGTGCCCGACCGCCGGGTGGCGCGGACGGTGGCAGAGGTCATGGACTGGCTGTAGGCGCCGGCTCGTCGAGCACGTCGTGCACTCCTCGCGGGGGTGATCCGAGGCGGACACGCATTGCAGGACGAGGCGGTGCCGGATCATCGCGCGCTCCGGGGCGAATAGACCCAGGGGCCGACGCGGCGCGTGGCCGAGTTGCCGAGGATCACGACGGTGCGCATGTCGGCCATCTCGGGCGTGGCCTCGCCCAGCGTCACGGTGGTAAGCCGCTGCTCTGGCGTCGAGACGGCCCGGGCGAAGGTGATCAGGCGGTCGGGGCCACATTCTTCGCGAAGCGTGGCGAGGGCCTTGACGAAGCCTTCGGGCCGGCTGGCGGATCGGGGATTATAGAAGGCCATCGCGAAATCGGCGCGGGCGGCGTGGCGAAGGCGGGTTTCGATCACCTCCCACGGTTTCAGGTTGTCCGACAGGTTGATGCAGCAGAAGTCGTGGCCCAGCGGGGCACCCGCGGCGGCGGCGGCGGCAAGCATCGCGGTGATCCCCGGCAGCACGCGGATGTCCAGCGCCTGCCAGTCCGGCCGCGTCTCCAGCGCTTCGAACACGGCCGAGGCCATTGCGAAGACGCCGGGATCGCCGGAGGAGACGACGACCACCCGCTTCCCCTCCATCGCCATCTGCAAGGCGGCCCGGGCGCGGTCGAGTTCGACGCGGTTGTCGGACGGGTGCAGCGTCAGTCCCGGACGGGCGGCGACGCGGGCGACATAGGGGATGTAGCCGACGACATCCGTTGCCTCGGCCAAGGCTGCGGAAACCTCGGGCGTCACCAGTCGCTCGTCCCCCGGCCCGAGGCCCGCGATGGCCAGCCAGCCGGTCATTCCAGGATCTCCGGGCGGCGGCCGTGGCCGTGGACGAGGACGATCGCGAAATAGGGGCAGTCGGCGGCATCCACCTCGGCCAGCCGTGCGACGCGCTGATTGGGCATCGTGCCGCGTTCCACGAGCCAGGCCTGGTCCAGCCGCCCTGCCCGCTCCAGCGCCTGGCGGACGCGGGGGAGGTTGCGGCCGGTCTTCATCACCACCAGCGCGTCGGCGGTCTGCATGTGGCGGACCAGATCCTCTTCGGGCAGCGTGCCCATGAGGACGGTCAACACGTCATCGCCCCAGGTGATCGGCGTGTCGGTGGCGTTCCAGCAGCCGGTCATGCCGGTGATGCCGGGGATCACCTCGACCGGGACGCGGCCCTGCAGGCGCGAATGGAGGTGCATGAACGAGCCGTAGAAGAAGGGATCTCCTTCACAGAGAACCACCACATCCTCGGTCGCGGCAAGGGTCGCCAGACGGTCGGCCCAGTCGTCGTAGAACCGGGCCAGCGCGTCGGTGTATTCCGGGCTGTCGAAGGGAAGTTCGGTCGTGACCGGATATTCCATCGGGTATTCGACAGCGTCGAGCGGCAGCATCCCCTCGACGATCCGGCGGGCCTGGCCGGCGCGGCCTTCCTTGCGGAAATAGGCGATGTGTTTGGCGGACCCGATGGTGCGGGCGGCCTTGAGGCTCATCAGGTCAGGGTCGCCGGGGCCAAGACCGGCGCAGATCACGCGTCCCATGGTCATTCCTTTCGGGAGGCGAGCGCATTGACGGCGGCGACCGTGATCGCCGACCCGCCGAGGCGGCCCTTGACGATGACGCTGGGGGCCGGCGGGGCCTCCATCAGCGCATCCTTGGATTCGGCGGCACCGACGAAGCCGACCGGACAACCGATGATCGCGGCGGGGCGGGGGCAGGCGGGGTCTTCCAGCATGTTGAGAAGGTGAAAGAGCGCGGTCGGCGCGTTGCCGATGGCGACGATGGACCCGGCGAGGTGCGGGCGCCACAGCTCCAGCGCGGCGGCGGAGCGGGTGTTGGACATCTCTTTCGCCAGCGCCGGGACCTGGGGGTCGTGCAGGGTGCAGATGACGGCGTTGTCCTTCGGCAGGCGGGCGCGGGTGATGCCTTCGCTGACCATGCGGGCATCGCAAAGGATCGGCGCGCCATCCTCCAGCGCGGCGCGGGCGGCGATGGCCATGCCGGGGGTGAAGTGGATGTGCGGGGCAAGCTCCACCATCCCGGCGGCGTGGATCATGCGGACGGCGACGATCTCTTCTTCGGGCGTGAAGCGGGCGAGGTCGGCCTCGGCCCGGATCATGGCGAAGCTTTGCAGATAGATCGCGGCGCCGTCGGTTTCATAGCTGTGGGGCATGGAGGGCTTTCAGGTGGTCAAGGATCGCCTGGTCGGCAAGGCCGATCAGGCTGGGCGTGGCGGAAGCGGTGCCGTTCCGGATCAGGTCATAAGCCTGGCCGGTGGCGGTGAGGGTCAGGTCGGCCGGGCCGGGATGGGCGCAGCCCTTGGCGCAACCGGAAAGGTGGAGCGTCCGGCCTGGCGGCAGATGCGGGGCAAGCTGGCGGGCGAGGTGGCGCGTGTCGCCAAGCGCCTGCGGGCAACCGGGGGCTCCGGTGCAAGCGGTGATGCGCAGGATCGGGTCTGCCGGATCGGTGATGAGGCCGGGAATCGCCGGGAGTTCAGAGGCGCCGACAATCAGGAGCATCCGCCAGGGTGTGGGGCGGATCTCATGCCCAAGGGCGGCGAGTTGGCGGAGCGTTTCGGCGCGCATCTGGCCGAAGGCAAGGGCGACAAGGGCGCCATCCTTGTGGAGGCCGGGGCCTGGGGTGGAAAGCGGCTCGGCGGGGGCGAGGGTGCAGCCGGGCGGGATGGTCCCCCGGGCGACAAGCGCGGCCATGCGGCCCCGGCCGTCGGTGACGCCGCCATGGGCGACGAACCAGTCGGCCATGGCGATGGCGTCGGCGGCAAGATCGGTGACGGGCTGGCCGAGCCGGTGGCCCTCGGGGCGCAGGATCAGCTGGCCGCTGGAGGCACGCTCGACCCGGATGTCGACGGAGGCCCCGGTCAGGACCGGGCGGGGACCGGTGTCGAGGGCGAAACCGAACTTGCCGGGCAGCGCCGGCATCCGGGCCAGCGCGGCGGTGAGGGTGGTGGCGAGGGCCGTGGTTTCAGCATCGCGGAAGGGAGTGACGATCAGATTGCGGAGGCTTTCCGTCTCGATGTCGGGGTCGATGAGGGCTTCGGCGCGCAGGTCGTCGATCAGCCGGGGGTGGCTGGCCCCGGTCACGCCCCGCAGCTGCAGGTTGGCGCGGGCGGAAAGGTCGATGATGCCGTTGCCGTGGGGATCGGCGGCTGCCGCGATGGCCTGCGCCTGCCGCGGGGTCAGGCGGCCGCGCGGCGGTCGGATGCGGACGACACGCCCGTCGCCGGATTGC
>JARFTV010000005.1:57773-127577 GCA_029289325.1 Alphaproteobacteria bacterium | reverse complement strand
CGCTGACCGGGGGGTTCCTCTTCGGCCTCTTTCCCGGTGTCCTGTTTAACGTCGTCGCAGCCACGGTCGGGGCGGTGGTGATCTTTCTGGCCGCCCGCAGCGGCTTTGGCGCGCGCTTCTCGGCCCGGCTGGAAGAGGGGGGCGGCAGGGCGGCCCGGCTGATCGAGGCGATCCGGCAGAACGAATGGTCGGTCCTCTTGCTCATGCGGCTGGTCCCGGCGGTGCCGTTCTTCCTGGCCAATCTGATCCCGGCCTTCACCGGCACCCGTTTGCCGACCTATGCCGCGACGACCTTTCTCGGGATCATTCCGGCGGGCCTTGTCTTCACCTCGGTCGGCGCGGGGCTGGGCGAGGTCTTTGCCCGGGGCGAGACGCCAGACCTTGGTGTGATCTTCACCCCTCCCATCCTTCTGCCGATCCTCGGCCTCGCGGCCTTGTCCGCGCTGCCTATGGTCCTGAAGGCGCTTCGGAAAGGTATCTGACATGAGCCGGATCGACACCGATATCTGCGTGATCGGCGCGGGGTCGGGCGGCCTCTCGGTCGCGGCGGGCGCTGTGCAGATGGGCGCGCGGGTCGTCCTGATCGAGGGCGGCGAGATGGGGGGCGATTGCCTGAATGCGGGCTGCGTGCCGTCCAAGGCACTGATCGCCGCCGCCAAGGCGGCCGAGGCGCAGCGGCGAGGGTTTCGGGGTGTGGCGGGGCAGGAGCCGCAGGTCGACTTTGCCGCGGTCAAGGACCACGTCGCCGCCGTGATCGCCGAGATTGCCCCCGTCGACAGCCAGGAGCGGTTCGAGGGTCTGGGCTGTACCGTGATCCGCGCGATGGCCCGATTCACCGCGCCCGACCGAGTGCAGGCGGGCGCGTATGACGTCCGCGCGCGGCGCTTCGTGATTGCCACCGGCTCGCGCCCCATGGTTCCGCCGATTCCGGGGATCGAGGCGGTTCCCTGCTTGACCAATGAAACGATCTTCGCGCTGCGTGAGCGGCCCCGGCACCTCTTGATCCTTGGCGGCGGGCCGATCGGGGTGGAGATGGCCCAGGCGCATGGGCGGCTTGGCTGCGAGGTCACGGTGCTGGAGGCCGAGCGGCTGTTGGGGCGTGAGGATCCGGAGGCGGCGGCCGTGGTGATCGATCAGTTGCGGGCCGAGGGGCTCACCTTGCGCGAGGGGCAGGGGGTCGTGGGCCTGTCGCGCACCGAAGGCGGGGTCGAGGCGGTGCTGGCGGATGGCAGCATGGTTGCGGGCAGTCATCTGCTGGTCGCGGTGGGACGCAAGGTCCAGCTTGACGCACTGGGGTTGGAGGCGGCCGGGGTTGCCCATACGGCGAAGGGTGTGACTGTCACGCCCGCCTTGCGCAGCACGACCAACCGCCGGGTCTATGCGGTGGGCGATGCGGCCGCGGGCCTGCAGTTCACCCATGTCGCGGGCTGGCATGCCGGGATCGTCGTCCGCCAGGCCGTTCTGGGCCTGCCCGCAAAGGCCGACCCCCGCGCCATTCCGCGCGTGACCTTCACGGACCCGGAACTCGCCCAGGTCGGTCTGACCGAGGCCGAGGCGCGAAAGGCCCATGGCGACCGGCTGACCGTGGTCCGGGCGGAGCTTGCGCATAATGATCGGGCGATGACCGAGGCCAAGGCGAAGGGTTTTGCGAAGATCATGGTGGTCAGGGGCCGTCCCGTGGGGGCGACGATCGTCGGCCCCCATGCGGGCGAGCTGATCGGCCTTTGGTCGCTGGCCATCGGCGCGCGGCTGAAACTTTCTGCTGTCGCGGGCATGGTTGCGCCCTATCCGACGCTGGGAGAGGTTTCCAAACGGGCCGCGGGAGCCTATTTTACCCCCAAACTGTTCGGGAACCCGCTGTTGCGGCGCGTCGTGCGCCTGATCCAGACCTGGGTGCCCTGACATCGGGCAAGGGCGGATGTAGGTGGCGGAACGGCGCAGAAGGTTCCTCAAGACGCTCTCGGGGCGCTTCCTGATCCTGACCGTGATCTTTGTCATGCTGGCCGAGGTGCTGATCTTCGTGCCCTCGATCGCGCGCTACCGGGCCGATTTCCTGCTGACGCGGCTGAAACAGGCGCAGATCGCCGCCTTGACCCAGCTCGCCGCCGAAGACGTGATCATGCCGGAACTGGAGACCGAGCTTCTGGCCAATGCCGAGGTCTACAACGTCGTCCTGCGCCGGGATGAAGTGCGGCAACTGGTCCTGTCCTCGCCGGTGCCGGGGCCGATCCACGATACCTACGACCTGCGCATGGCCGGCCCGTGGGAGCTGATCCGCGACGCCTTTGCCGTGCTTTGGGACCCGCAGAACCGGATCATCCGGGTCATCGGCTATCCGGTGCAGGAGGCCGGGACGCTGATCGAAGTCACGATGGAGACCCGCGCGCTGCGGCGCGAGATGGTGGATTACGGGCTGCGGATCCTGCTGCTGTCGGCGCTGATCTCGGTGGTGACGGCCTTTCTTCTGTTCCTCGCGGTGCAGCGGCTGCTGGTCCTGCCGATACGCCGGGTGGTACGCCACATGCAGACCTATGCCGAGGCACCCGAGGACGCCCGCCGGGTGATCGAGCCCAACGCCGATGTCGAGGAACTGCGCGCGGCCGAGGAGGCTCTTCAGTCGATGCAGACCCAGCTGACCGCCGCCCTGCGTCAGAAGGAGCGGCTGGCGCAGCTTGGGGGCGCGGTGGCGAAGATCAGCCACGATCTGCGCAACATCCTGACCACGGCGCAGCTTTTTGCCGACCGGCTGGAGGGCAGCGCCGATCCGGCCGTCGCGCGCTCGGCGCCAAAGCTCATCGGCTCGATCAGCCGGGCGGTGAGCCTGTGCGAATCGACCCTGGCCTTCGGCAAGGCCGAGGAACCCCCGCCGCAGCTCCGCCGTCTGAACCTTGCGCAGCTGGCCGGCGAAGTGGCCGAGGGCGAAGGGCTGGGGGCCGAGACGCAGATCACCTGCCTGATCGACATTCCGCCCGGCATGACGATTCGCGCCGATGACGAGCAGCTTTACCGCGTGCTTTCGAACCTGATCCGCAATGCTCGTCAGGCGATCGAGGCGACGGGGCAGCCCGGGACCATCGAGATTTCCGCCGGCGAGGATGAGGGCGAATGGTGGATCCGCATCGGCGACACCGGCCCCGGCCTGCCGCCAAAAGCGCGAGAGCACCTGTTCTCGGCCTTCCAGGGGGGCGCGCGGAAAGGCGGGACGGGCCTTGGCCTTGCCATCGCCGCCGAACTGGTGCGCGGTCATGGTGGCAGGCTGGAACTGGCACGAACGGATGAGGACGGAACCGAGTTCACGATCCACCTGCCGAAAGAGACCGACGCATTGGTGTGATTTGGCCCTTGCATTGCCCCGTGCGGGGGGCTACATCGCCCGCATTGCGGACCCGTAGCTCAGCTGGATAGAGCATCAGACTACGAATCTGAGGGTCGGGCGTTCGAATCGCTCCGGGTCCGCCACTTCCCAAAACAGCAAAACATCCGCCGTCACCTTGGCTAAAGGTCATTGCGCCCCTCAAGCCATGTGGGGGTTGTGACGTTGCGGTTCGAGATCGGAACCCCGCCAGCCAATGTGATTCCTGCGTGCGGAACTGGAAGGAGATTGCCCGGTATGCTCGCCGCCTCACGCGGACCTGAGCCGCCGGGCGGCCAGCCAACTGGCCAAAGCCATGGCACCTGCCGTGGCGAGGCAGAGTGGCAGGCCGCCGAACTGATAGCTGAGGCCGGACAGAAGCGTTCCGATCAGCCGACCTGCCGCATTGGCCATGTAGTAGAAGCCTACATCGCGTGTGATCCGTTCTGCGGATCCGAAAGCGAGGATCAGGTAGGAATGGACCGACGAATTGATCGCGAAGACAAAGCCGAAGACCAGCAGCCCCCCGATCAGCGTGGCCGTCAACCATTCCGCCGGGTCGCCTGCTGCCCATGTTGCCACAGCGAGAGCGAACGGGATCGGCACCAGAAGACCCGCCCAGAGGATCGCTTTCCGCGTGGTCTCGGCCTCGGGCTGGCCCTTGGCCCCCAGAAGCCGGGGGGCGTAGGCCTGCACCGCCCCATAGGCGATGATCCAGAGCGCGAGGAAACTGCCGATCAGGAAGAACGCCTCGCGCCGGCCGTCGGGGGTGCCGTCGGACAGGACCGCCTGGAAGTAGACCGGGATGCCCACCACGAACCACACGTCGCGTGCCCCGAACAGGAACATACGCGCCAGCGAAAGCCGGTTCACCCGAGAATCCTTTGACCGCCAGCCGCCCCAGCCCTCTTCCGATTTCATCCGACCCGGCAAGCCTGCGGGCAGGAAGAGGACAACGGCGATCAGGATCGCCGCCAGCACGGCGGCCATGCCCCAGACCGCTGCTTCGAATCCCGCCAGCGCCAGAAGCGCCGCGCCAAGGAAGAAGCCCAGTCCCTTCACGGCATTCTTCGACCCGGTGAGCAGCGCCACCCAGCGGAAGAGGCCACCGTCCTCCTTGGGAGCCAGCAGCTTCACGGCGGACTTCGAGGACATCTTGGCAAGGTCCTTGGCCACGCCCGAGACCCCCTGCACCGCCATGACGAAGGCGACCGAGGCGGCGACACTCCAGGACGGATCAAGCTGTGCAAGCGCTACCAGAGCGCCAATTTGCAGGGCAAGACCGCCATAGAGCGTCGCGGCCAACCCGAACCGGGCGGCCAGCCATCCGGCGGCAAGGTTGGTGACGATCCCCGCGACCTCATACAGCAGGAACAGCCAGGCAAGCTGGATCGACGTGAAGCCGAGGCTGTTGAAGTGCAACAGCACCAACATCCGCAGCGCGCCGTCCGACAGCATGAAGGCCCAGTATGCCGCCGTCACGGCGGCATAGGCTCGAAGCGGGTTCGGCGGCGGGGCCGCAGGACTCGCGGCGTTGGTCACAGCGAGCCCGCCACCATCCGCGCGATGTCGGCCAGCCGACAGGCATAGCCCCATTCGTTGTCATACCAGGCGTAGATCTTCACCTGTGTGCCGTTGATGACCATCGTGGAAGGACCGTCGACGATCGAGGAGCGTGGGTCGTTGGTGAAGTCGCAGGACACCAAGGGCCGGGTTTCGAAACCAAGGATCCCCTTCAGCGGCCCGTCGGCCGCGGCGGCGAACAGGGCGTTCACCTCCTCGGCCGTCGTGGCCCGCTCCACCTCGAAGACGCAATCCGTGAGAGAGGCATTCAGAAGCGGCACGCGCACCGCGTGGCCGTTCAGGCGGCCTTTCAGTTCCGGGTAGATGAGCGTGATCGCCGTGGCTGATCCGGTGGTGGTCGGGATCAGGTTCATCAGGGCAGATCGTGCACGGCGCATGTCCTTGGCGGGGCGGTCCACAATGGTTTGGGTGTTCGTCACGTCATGGATTGTGGTGATCGACCCGTGCCGGATGCCAAGCGCCTCGTGGATCACCTTGACGACGGGGGCCAGGCAGTTCGTCGTGCAGGAGGCCGCCGTCACCAGCGCCTGCGAGCCGTCGTAAAGATGATGGTTCACCCCGTAGACAAGGTTCAGCGCGCCGCCATCCTTGACTGGGGCGCTGACGACCACCTTCTTCACCCCGGCGGCGTAGTAGGGCGCGACCTTTGCCGCGGTCTTGAAAACGCCCGTGCAATCGATGACCAGATCGACGCCCAGTTCCGCCAGGGGCAGCGCCTCTATGGTCTTTTCATGGGTCAAGCGAATGGTCCGGCCGTTCAGAACCAGGGCGCCCTCGCCCGCGGCGACCGGCGTGCGCCAGCGGCCATGCACCGAATCGAACTCCATGAGAAGCGCGTGTTGTTCTGCATCCCCGACGGGGTCGTTCAGAAGCACGATCTCGCCCCCGGCGCCGGTGTCGATCAGATCGCGCAGGACAAGTTTTCCGATGCGGCCAAGGCCGTTCAAGGCAATGCGGGTCATGGTGTCAGGCCTTTGCTTGTGCGTCAGAGCCGATCGCATCGACTTGGGATTGAAGGGACATCCGGCTGAGGGACGCGAACGGCAGATCGACAAAAGCCGTGATCCGGCGGCGGAGCGCGGCATAGGTCTGGGCGAAGACGAGCGCCCTTTCGGCATCCGTCCCGGTGGCCTTCACCGGGTCGGGCAGGCCCCAATGGCCGGTGATCGGCTGGCCGGGCCAAGGCGGACATTCCTCGGCTGCCGCCGTGTCGCAGACGGTGAAGACGAAATCCATGACAATGGAGCCGGGCTGCTGGAATTCCGAGATGTGCTTGGACCGCAGGCCAGAGGTGTCGTGGCCGTTGCGCTTCAGGATCTCCAGCGCGAAGGGGTTCAATTCGCTGTTGGGGCGGGTCCCAGCCGAGAAAGCCTGAAACCTGCCCTTGCCAAGATCGCGCAGAAGCGCCTCGGCAAAGATCGAGCGGGCAGAGTTGCCCGAGCAGATGAAGAGCACGTCGAAGTCGGTATCGGGGATGGTCCGGACCATTTGAACGGTGTCCTTTGGGGCAGAGAACAAAGGGGCAAGGACGTCGGGCCGGGCACGGCCCACATCAAGGGCGAGGTAGCCGATCAACCCTTCGGTCGTGTCGAGATCGACGGCGTAGTAAAGCGATCTTCCGACCCGTGTGACCTGGACAAGTCCAGAGGCCGCAAGGTCGGCGAGATGATGCGAAAGCGTGTTCTGTTTCAGGCTGAGTGCCTCGGCGATCTCGGTCGGGCGCACGCCTTGCGGGGCGAAGCGCATCAGGAGCCGAAAGACCGCCATCCGGCCAGGGTGGCCGAGCGTGGCGAAGGCATGAATGGCACGATTCTGTTCCATATTTCCCGATTATAGGAAATAAACGGCGCGGTCCAATGAAGGTTTCATGACACCGCCGTGCCTAAGGCCGCAGCTGACAGGCTCAGGCATCAATGCTGTCATTGCTTTCGGAATTGCGGCTGACAAGTTGTTCGGCACGGTCTCTGGTGAGGAAGGGAGCGATGCCCTGTCCTTAGCCCCGACGGATCAGGTCCAGCCGCCCTGAAGGTTACGAAAACGACAGTCGTGTATCCGGCGGCCCGGAAGAGCCCCAACGGTCATGCTGGAAACCTGTCGCGCGTGCGGTTGGCGAAGGCGACCAGCGACAGCATCACCGGCACCTCGACCAGGACGCCCACGACCGTGGCAAGCGCCGCGCCCGAGTTCAGGCCGAAGAGCCCGATGGCCACGGCCACCGCCAGTTCGAAGAAGTTCGACGTTCCGATCAGGGCGCAGGGAGCCGCCACCTTGTGGGGCAGTCTCCATGCAAAGGCCCAGGCATATCCAACTGCGAAGATGCCGTAGGACTGGATGATGATCGGTACGGCAATGAGCGCGATCAGCAGTGGTTGGGCGAGGATTACCTGCCCCTGAAAGCCGAAAAGAAGGATCACGGTCAGCAGAAGGCCCAGGACCGAGACGGGCTTGATACGCGCGGTGAATTCCTCGACCGGCAGGCCCCGGACCAGCAAAGCCCGGCGGGTCAGCACTCCGGCAATCAGCGGGATGACGATGTAGAGGACAACCGAGAGGAGCAGCGTCTCCCAAGGCACGCTGATATCGGTGACGCCCAGCAGGAAGGCGACGATCGGGGCGAAGGCCACGACCATGATCAGGTCGTTCACGCTGACCTGAACCAGGGTATAGTTCGGGTCGCCCTTGGTCAGTTGCGACCAGACGAAAACCATCGCCGTGCAGGGCGCGGCACCAAGAAGGATCAGCCCGGCGATGTATTCGGGTGCCTTGGCCGGGTCGATCAGACCGGCGAAGAGGTAGTCGAAGAACAGCACCGCCAGCGCCGCCATGGTGAAGGGCTTGATCAGCCAGTTGACCACCAGCGTGACGACCAGTCCCTTCGGCCTCTGGCCCACATCCTTCAGCGAGCCGAAGTCGATGGCGATCATCATCGGATAGACCATCGCCCAGATAAGCACGGCGACGACAAGGTTGACCGAGGCATATTCCAGCCCCGCGAGTGCGGCGAACAGGCCGGGCACAAGGTTGCCAAGCACAAGCCCCGCAAGGATGCAAAGCGCGACCCAGAGGCTCAGCCAGCGTTCGAACAGGCTCATGCAGGTTCATCCTTTCCGGGAATGCAGCAGGCGCCGTCGGGTGGAGGGGTGAATCCCATGATCATCTCGGCGAGCGGGGCCAATGCCGCCGGGTTCAGCGCATAGCAAACCCGAGGTCCGTCGATCTCGCCCGTGATGACACCCGCTGACTTGAGGATGCGGAGGTGTTCCGAAACCGTTGACTGCGCAAGACCGACGGCGCCCACGATGTCGCCTCCGATGCAGCCGGGAGTGGCCTGAAGCAGCCGGAGGATCCGGATGCGCGCCGGATGTGCGAGCGCCTTTGCCAAGGCAGCCGTCGTCTCGTCCGTTGCCATCTGCGCGCTTCCCAAGCCGACAGGATTCCGTATATCGTCGATTTACGATTTCGTCCGCGCGCGGACAAGCAGGTTTGTGGCGCTTTGAGATCGCAGGTGGCGTGGGGGACGCGCTTCAGGGGGCAAGGATGAAAAGCACGCGTCGCGCTGTGCTGATGGGAGTGGCGGCCTCGGCCGCGCCCTTCGTTGCAACCCGAGGCTGGGCCCAAACCCCGGCAGCCTTCAGATTTGCCCTGACGCCAGTCTTCCTCGACAATGACGCGGCGGTCATTTCCGCCCTGCGCGCCGCTTTGGCTGAAGGGATGGGCCAGGATATCGAACTCGTCCAGCGACGCACTTATCAGGAAATCTCGGGGGCGCTACTCGATGGTTCTGTGGATGCGGCCTGGACATGCGGCTATCCCTATCTTCAGCACAAGGCCGAACTTTCGCTGCTGGGCGTACCGGTCTGGCGAGGGCAACCGCTTTACCAGTCTTATCTCATCGTCGCCGCGGATGATCCCGCGACTGCGCTGTCAGACTTAAGCGGCGGGACTCACGCGTTCTCGGACCCTGACAGCAATTCCGGTTTCCTTGTCACGGCATCGGACCTCGCCCGGGCTGGCCAAAGCCCGGATCAATTCTTCTCGCGGGTCATCTTCACCTATGGTCATCGCAACGTGGTTCGGTCGGTCGCGGGTGGCCTGACCCGATCCGGCAGCGTCGACGGCTACGTCTGGGAGGCGCTCAGTTCCGCGGAACCAGATCTGACGGCAAGGACAAAGGTCATTCTGCGTTCAGAGTGGTTGGGCTTCCCCCCCATGGTCGCCCGGGCAGATCGGATGACTGAGCCATCAGTGAGGGCGTGCCGTGCTGCGCTTCTGGGTCTGTCGGCCACAGCGCAGGGGAAGGAGGCACTCAAACTGTTGAGCCTCGATGCGATCGAGCCGGGGGAGGACGCCCTCTTCGACGGTGTCGCCGCCCGCATGGCTGTCCTCGCTGGTGGATGAGACAGGTGCCGCATTTTCGCAACCTGCCCGTGACCTTGCGTGTGCCGTTGGTCATGGCCGGTCTGATGATTCTGCTCGGATTTCTGGCGAGCCAGAGCGTCCTTTCCACGTTGGGCAGGGTACAGGACGCGCGGCTTTCCGAAACCGCAAGACTGCATGTCGAAGGCTTGTCCGTGGCCCTTGGCCCATCCGTGCTCCGGCAGGACGTCTGGGAAGTCTACGACATCCTGGACCGAGCGCGTTCGGCCTATGATGGACAGAGATTGCTCCTGTCGATCGTGGCCGATGAACGTGGGCGCATCCTTGCCGCCACGGACCCGCGTCGAGCGCCCGTGGGCGAGGCCGTCGCCGGGTTCAAGGGGGATGCTGTTCCACCTGATGCCATCCGAATGACCGGTGATCCTGTGCTTCGAGTCGCGGCGCCGCTTCTCTTTCAGGGCCGTCAGATTGGTCAGATCGTGACCGAACTGGATGTGACCGATCTTCTGGCCGAACGCCGCAATGTTTCGATGTGGCTTCTGTTCGGAAATGCCGTGGCCACTGCGCTTCTCGCCTTCGGGGGGTGGCTGGCCGTTGCAAGAATCCTTCGGCCCGTCGGCGCTTTGGTATCGGCCATGGACGATTCCAGAGGCGTGCCCAGGCCTATCGCGGAGTCTGAAATTCCGCGTGGTGATCCGGGGCTGTCCCGACTGATCTCCACCTATAACCGGATGACCACCGCTGTCGAAAGCCGCGCCGAGGCCGAACGGCGGCTTGCAGAGCGCGAACGTTTTGTCAGCCTTGGCAGGCTGTCCTCGTCCCTCGCGCATGAGGTGAACAATCCGCTTGGCGGTCTTCTCAACGCGGCCGACACCATCCTGTCCTATTCGGATCGGCCCGAGGTCGTACGTCAATCGGCCGAACTGATGCAGCGCGGACTGTCGCATCTGCGGGATGTGACCCGGGCCATTCTGGATGAAAACCGCCTTGACCGGGTTGGCCAGGCTTTGCGCCCCGAAGACCTTGAAGACCTCAAGCTGTTGTTCGAACCCGAGGTCGCCAGCCGTGCGCAAAGGCTGCATTGGAATGTCGACGCGGGATCGGCAGGCTTGGCACGTCTGCCTGCTGCGCCCGTCCGGCAGATCGTTCTGAACCTCCTCCTCAATGCTGGCGCGGCGGCCGGTCAGGACGGCGAGGTCGGTCTGGAGATTGCGGTGGACGAGGGACGGCTCTCCGTGGACATCACGGACACCGGTCCCGGCTTGGGTCAGGCCGATCTTGGCCGGCTGCTGGCATCTGGTCCGCTTCCACCGGGTGGAGGGGTGGGCCTGCGCCTTGTGCACGATCTGGTGTCCGAGCTTGGCGGCGAAATCCATCATGAACGGGTTGGGGAGAAGACGTCCGTTCGTGTCACTTTGCCCCTGAAGGACGCCGGCCATGCTTGAAGGCAAGCGCATCGTCCTGGTGGAGGACGACGAGATCATGGGAGCTTCGCTTGTCCAGCGTCTGGAACTGGAGGGAGCCGATGTGCAATGGTACCGCCAGATGCTGCGCGCGCTGCCTGCGATCCGGACACCACGAAAGCCGGTCGACGCAGTCATCTGCGACATCCGGCTGCCGGACGGCACCGGAGAAGAGCTTTATGAGACCCTGACACGGACCGGTCACCCGCCGGCGTTTCTTTTCATCACGGGTCAGGGATCGATCGACCAGGCCGTGCGCCTGATCAGGTCTGGCGCCATGGACTATATCGCGAAGCCTTTTGACATGGCGCAGTTCCTGGTCCGTCTGACACAGGTCATGCAGCCGCGCGCGGATCAGGAGATGCCTCCGGAAACCGGGATCTCAAAGGCGGCCCGCGCGACTGACCGGCTGGTGGCCGATGCGGCACGTCGCGACTCGCCCGTTCTGCTGCGCGGTGGGCCGGGCCTTGGCAAGCTGAAGCTTGCGCGTCGCATTCATGATCACTCCGATCGGCGGGCGGCACCAGCCATTGTCATCGACGCCCTTGGCGGAACCGTCGACAGCGAGGCGCTCGCCGCGGCCACCGCCGAAGTTGGCGAGGGAAGCCTTATCATCGTCGGCATTGGTCGGCTCACTCCGGATTGCCAGGAGCTGCTGCTTGCCAAACTCAGAACGGCGGACTTCCGGCTTATCGCGACGGCCGGGCTGCGGCTTGAGGAGAAGGCACCCGATGGTTTCCGGTCCGATCTCCTGTCGCTTCTTACCTCGCATGAGATCGTCATTCCTGCACTATCCGAGCGACCGGACGATGCCGTCTGGCTTGCGGGCCGTCTCTTCCCCGCTCTGAACGCCCGTCGGGCCAAGCCGCTGACCGGGATTGCCGCATCCGCAGAAGAGGCCATCCGTGCGCATGACTGGCCCGGGAACGGGCGCGAATTGCGGGCCCGACTGCTGCGCGCTGTGGAGGCGGCGGCTGGCGATCTTGTACTCACATCGGACCTGTTTCCCGAACGGGCTGGCGATGCCGGATTGCGATCTCTGGCCGAAGTGCGGGATGCGGCCGAGCGGTCGCAGATCGCGGCTGCACTGGAGAGAACAGGTGGCCAGGTCGGAGAGGCGGCGAAGCTTCTCCGCGTTTCGCGGACGACCCTGTGGGAGAAGATGCAGAAGCTTGGTCTCTGATGGCTCGCTCATGCCGCCGTCGGCCCTCCGCCATGTTCGGAATCCCGAACACGCCAAGAAAGTCTATCTTCTTTAAGCGCTTAGCACTGTCGAGGCCGGGAATTCGGTCAGTCGCACCTGCAGCATCGCCTGCTAACCTTGGCGAAAGGGAGCCAAGGGAGGAAGTGCTACCATGAAATGCAATCGGTTGGTCGATGTCGGCCGCCGTCAGTTCCTGCGCGGGGGTGTCCTCGGCGCAGCGGGAGCTGCGGCGGCAACGGTCATGCCTGCAGGGCAGGCTCAGGCGCAAACAGCACGGGCGATGGTGGACTACCCGTCCACCAGACTGGCGAATGTCGCGGACCTCGCGGTCAACGAGCCGATGGATATCGGCTATCCCGATGCGGATAGCCCCGGCATCCTTCTGAAACTGGGTACCGTTGTCGAAGGCGGTGCTGGGCCTGATGCCGACATCGTCGCCTACTCGGTCTTGTGCCCGCACAAGGGCTTCTACATGAGCTACCACGCTGCCGACAAAACCCTGAACTGTCCTGGCCACTTCTCGCGCTTTGACTGCGAGAAGGGCGGCCAGCAGATCTGGGGCCATGCCACGCAGAACCTGCCGCAGTTCACGCTCCGGGTGGACGACAAGGGCGACATCTACGCCGAAGGCGCGGACGAGCTTATCTACGGCCGTCTGTCCAACGTGCTGCAAGGGTAGGAGGCGAAAATGACTTACAAGCGCAACATCGACCGCCTGCCGATCATTCCCGCAGGCGCCAAGGAACACAACGTCACCTGCCACTACTGCATCGTCGGTTGCGGCTACAAAGCCTACACATGGCCGCTGAAAAAGCAGGGCACGACGGACAGCAACTGGATCGGCGAAGACCTGTCCAAGCAGCAGGGCGCCGAGACCGAAGCCTGGTATGCGCCGTCCATGTACAACGTGGTCAAGCAGAACGGCCAGGACGTGCATCTGGTCATCAAGCCGGATGCCAACTGTGTGGTGAACTCCGGGCTTGGTTCGGTCCGCGGCGCCCGCATGGCCGAGAACCGCCGCTCTGACATCACAGGCACGCAGGCACAGCGCCTGACGGAACCCATGGTCTGGCGGTATGGCACTTGGCAGCCGACATCCTGGGACGACGCACTGGACCTCGTGGCCCGCGTCACTGCACGCGTGATCGACAAGGACGATGAGAACGACCTCTACGTCTCGATGTTCGACCATGGCGGCTCGGCGGGCGGCTACGAAAACACCTGGGGCACCGGCAAGCTCTACTTCGGCTCGATGAAGGTGAAGCACTGCCGGATCCACAACCGCCCGGCCTATAATTCCGAAGTGCACAGCACCCGTGACATGGGTGTGGACGAGTTGAACTACTCCTACTCGGACTATCAGGTCGCCGACACGATCATGCTGGTCGGCACCAACCCGATGGAGTGCCAGACAAACCTCTTCCTGAACCACATGGTGAAGGGGATGCAGAACGGGGCGAAGGTGATCGTCGTCGATCCCCGCCGCACCGTGACCGTGGACAGCTGCGAACAGGTCGCGGGCACGGAGAACGTCCTGCATCTGGCCATTGCGACAGGATCTGACCTCGCACTCTTCAATACGCTCTTCACCTACATCGCCGATCAGGGCTGGGTGGACGCCGACTTCATCGCCAACTCGACCTTCCAAGGCGATGTTGCGGTGCCGGAAGATGCTGCCCATCCGGCCTCGCTCGGCTCTTTTGAAGCGGCGCGCGCAGCCTGCAGGATGAGCGTGGCGGACGGAGCTGCCATCACCGGCCTGACCGAAGCCCAGATCATCCAGGCGGCCGAATGGATCGCCAAGCCCAAGGAGGATGGCAGCCGCCGCAAGACGGTGACGGGCTACGAAAAGGGCATCATCTGGGGCAACGACAACTATCGCGTCATCGGCGCCTTGGTGAACATCGGCCTTGCGACGGGAAATATCGGCCGTGAGGGAGGCGGCGTCTGCCGTCTGGGCGGGCACCAGGAAGGGTACTTCCGCCCGTCGGATGCGCATGTCGGACGTCCAGCTCCGTACATCGACCAGCTGATCATCGCCGGGGGCGGCAAGGTCCATCACATCTGGGCCAACGACCACTACAAGACCACGCTCAACGCGGCCGAGTTCAAGCGCGTCTATAACCGCCGGACCAACATGGTGAAGGAAGCCATGGACGCCCGCGCCGGGGCCACGCGTGAGGAACTGGTCGATGCGATTGTTAGTGCGATCAACGCGGGAGGCATCTTCTCGGTCAATGTGGACATCATCCACAGCCAGATCGGCCAGGCTGCCCACGTGATCCTGCCGGCGGTGGAATCGGGTGAGATGAACCTGACCTCGATGAACGGTGAGCGGCGCTTGCGGCTGGTCGAGAAATACATGGACGCGCCTGGCTCGGCTCAGCCCGACTGCATCATCGCCGCCCGGCTGGCCAATCATCTGGAACGCGTGCTGCGTGAGGAAGGCCGCGTCGAATATGCCGACCAGTTCAAAGGCTTCGACTGGCAGACCGAAGAGGATGCCTTCATGGATGGCTACAACTCGGGCAATCCGGAAGTGACCTATGAGCGCCTCCGTGCGGCCGGAAATGATGGTGTGCAGGAACCGGTCAAGGGCTATGATAACGGCGCGCTTGTCGGCACCCCGCGGCTTTATGAGGACGGCGTCTTTACCCGCCACGGGCGCGAGGATGGCAAGGCACTGTTCTGCATGGGGTCCTGGCGCGGGCTTCAGGCGCCGGGCAAGACCCAGCAGCAGGCCAACCACCGGTTCCTGATCAACAATGGGCGGGCGAACCTGAATTGGCAGAACTGGTTCCTTGACCAGAAGAACGACTTCGTCATGGACCGCTTCCCGGTGCCCTTCATCCAGATCAATCCCGACGACATGGCCGATCTTGGTCTGAAGCCCGGCGATATGGTCGAGGTCTACAACGACGTTGGGGCCACCCAGGCGCTCGTCTATCCCGAGCCCACTGCCCGGAAGAACGAGACCTTCATGATCTTCGGCGCGCCGAACGGCACACAGGGGAACGTGATCAATGCCGGTACTAACGAGTTGATCCTGCCGAACTACAAGCAGACCTGGGCGAATATCCGCAAGATCTCGGATGCCACCCCGGCTGCGGCGCGGGTCTCCTACAAGTCGTGGGAAGTGGAGCTTTGATGTAAAATTTGCGCCGCCGACCTCAGCGTCGGCGGCGCAGTAACGCAGGGTCCGGGAAGCCGTGTCGGGAGGCGCTGTAGGAAGTCGCCACGCCTTGGGCCGGTCAGGCTACCCTGTTGCCCTGAACCCAGACCCCGCGCACGGCGCCTGCCGAGCCGACCCGGGCAACGCGGATCACGTCGGCCCGCGCGCCCGGTTCAAGGTGGCCACGGTCGTCCAGTCCCGCGGCCTTGGCCGGGGCGGCGGTCACCGTGGCGATGCCGCGGGCAAGGTTGCCCCACAGATCACCCAGCCGCAGCGCGGCAGATAGAAGCGACGACGGCACATAGTCGGACGAAACGATGTCCAGCAGATCGGCCCGCGCCAGATCCTCGGCCGCGACATTGCCGGAATGGCTGCCGCCGCGGATCAGGTTCGGGGCGCCCATCATCACCTTGATCTTGTGGTCGCGGCAGGCCCGCGCGGCTTCGACCGTCGTGGGGAATTCGGCGAAATGCGCGCCATGTTCGGCAGATCGGGTGACATGGTCGGCTTCGGTGTCATCATGGCTGGCCAGCACCGCTCCATAACGCCGGGCGGCGGCGACGGCGGCGGCCTCATGCACGGCGCCGTTGCGCTCCTTAAGGGCAAGCTGGGCGGCGACATGGGCATCCCAGTCGGCGTCCGAGATTCCGTGCTTGCCGATGTAGTAATCCTTCAGCTTCGACAGGTCGCGGAACTGCCGTGCGCCGGGCGTGTGGTCCATCAGGCTGACGATGCCGATCCGGTCGGCGGGGCCGAACTTGTCCAGTTCCTCCACCAGCGTTTCCGAGCAGACCTCGGCACGCAGATGCAGGAAATGGCTGATCCGCAGCGCGCCCTCGGCCCGCAGGCCAAGGATTTCATCCGCCAGAGCGCGGGCATATTCGCCGTAGTTGGCCTTGGTGTTTGACACGACCGACCCCACCCGCAGCGCGTCGAAGACGGTGGTGATGCCGACGCTGGCGAGCTCGGCGTCATGGGCGATGATGGCGGCGGCATGGGGCCAGTCGACCTTGGGGCGCGGCTCGATGTGGCGTTCAAGGTTGTCAGTGTGAAGCTCGATCAGGCCGGGCATGACCAGATCGCCCGCGCAATCGATCGCGCCTGTGGGACGGCCGGTGCCCTCCGCGATGTCGGTGATCCGGCCATCTAGCATCCGCACCTGCCCGCGCAGGGTGCCGGTTGGCAGGACAAGGGTGGCATTGGCCAGGATCGTCTCGGTCGTCATGTCGGTCTCGCTTGGGAAAAGGCCCGGAAGGGGATGGCGTCTGGTGCCATGGACCCGTCACACTGATGTGACAGAGCCCCGCTACGCAGCCCCGCATGGACCAGATGAAACGCTTTGCCGTCTACTACGCTCCGCGCCCCGGCGCCTTTGCCGCGCGGGCGAATGACTGGCTTGGTTGGGACCCGGCAACGGGCCAGTCCCGGCCGCAGCCCGTGGTGCCGGGCATCGACGATCCCGCCGCCATCACGGTGGACCCGCGCCGCTATGGCTTTCACGGCACGATCCGCGCGCCCTTCCGGCTGGATGCGGGCGTGACGCCCGAGGAGGCCGCCGCAACGGTGGCCGATCTGGCGGGGCGCCGGGCGCCGGTCACCTGCGAGGGCTTGGCACTGGAGAACCTGCACGGCTTCCTTGCCCTGACGCCCACGGGCTGTGAGGCTGCACTGCTGGAACTGGGCGTAGCGGTGGTTGAAGCCACCAATCCGCTGCGCGCGGCGCTGACGCCCGCCGAGATCGCCCGCCGTCGCCCGGAAACCCTGTCCTCCCGCCAGCGGGCCCTGATGGAGACCTGGGGTTATCCTTTCGTGATGGAGGAATTCCGCTTTCACCTGACGCTGACCGACCGCCTGACCGATCCCGCCCCGGCCAGGGCGGCGCTGGCGGCGCATTTCGCGCCCGTTCTGCCCCGCCCTTTCGTGATCGAGGACCTGTGCCTCTTCGGCGAGGATGCGGGCGGCCGGTTCCACCTGTTGCACCGCTATGCCCTTACCGGCTGAAGTGCCGCCAGAAGCCGGCTGATGCCGGTCTCCAGCGCGCCATCGTTGATGACAGGCGTGGCGCTAATCCCCTCGGGCAGTGCAAAGCCTGCCCGGTTCAGCCGCGCCCGGATGTCGGCGGCTTCCTCGCGTCCCCGTGCGGTCAGCCGGTCGGCCAGCACGGCATCCGGCGCGGTGACAAGGATCACACGCAGCCCCGGAAGGGCCCGAACGGCCTCGGGCAGGGCGGCGCGGCTGCCGTTGAAGATCACGTCACCCGGTCCGGCGAGCTGGGACTTGGGGATGCCGTAATGCAGGCCATGCGCCTGCCAGTGCAGGGCAAATTCGCCCCGGTCCCGGCGGAGAAGGAAATCCGGGACCGAGACGCCCTCGAAATCCTCGCCCCCCGCTTCGGACGGGCGGGTGATGACGCGGCGGACAAGGCGCAGGTCCCGCCGGACGGCGAGCGCACCCGCGATCAACGTATCCTTCCCCGCGCCCGAGGGGCCGACGACGGCGAAGATCATGCCGCAACTTTCGGGGTAAAGCCGGTCACATCCACCAACCGATCGCAGACGCGGGCGCGGGCGGATTCGTCATGGAATATGCCCAGGATCGCCGCGCCGCGTGCCTTGGCTTCCTCGATCAGGCTTAGCACGATCTCACGGTTCGCCGCATCAAGGCTCGCGGTCGGTTCGTCGAGGAGGAGCGCGGGATAGGCATGGGCAAAGCCTCGCGCGATGTTCACGCGCTGCTGTTCGCCACCCGAAAAGGTGGTGGGCGACAGGGCCCAGAGCCGTTCGGGGATGTTGAGGCGGTGCAAGAGATGGGCCGCGCGGTCGCGGGCCTCTTCGCCCGCGGTGCCAAGCGCCAGAAGCGGCTCGGCCACGACGTCCAGGGTGGGGACGCGGGGCACGACACGGAGGAACTGGCTGACATAGCCCAGCGTCTCGCGCCGCAGACGGATGATCTCGCGCGGGGCGGCGCTGGCGACGTCGAGATCCCCGACGATCAGGCTTCCCCCCGCGGCAAGGTAATTGCCATAGACCATCCGCATCAGCGTGGATTTCCCTGCGCCGGACTGGCCGGTTAGGCCGACGCATTCGCCCGGCGCGACAGTCAGCGAAGCGCCGCCCATGACCGGGATCACCGCGCCGCCCTGATTGTGCAGGGTGAAGGACTTCGACAGGTTATCGATACGGATCATGTGGTTACACCTGAAGCACAGAGGAGACGAGCAATTGCGTATAGGCGTGCTGCGGATCGTCCAGCACCTGATCGGTCAGGCCCTGTTCCACCACCCGGCCCGATTTCATCACCATCAGCCGATGCGCAAGCAGCCTGACCACGGCAAGGTCATGGGTCACGATGATGACCGACAGGCCAAGGTCGCGGACCAGGCCGCGCAGCAGGTCCAGAAGCCGAGCCTGCACCGAAACATCAAGGCCGCCCGTCGGTTCGTCCATGAAGACAAGGCGCGGCGCTGTGACCAGATTGCGCGCAATCTGCAGGCGTTGCTGCATGCCCCCGGAAAAGGCGCTGGGGCGGTCGTCGATCCGGTCGGCGGCGATTTCCACCCGGCCGAGCCAATCGGCCGCCTTGCCGCGGATCTGCCCATAATGCCGCGCGCCCACGGCCATCAGCCGTTCGCCCACGTTCCCGCCCGCGCTGACGCCCATCCGCAACCCGTCGCGCGGGTTCTGGTGGACATAGGCCCAGTCGGTGCGCGACAGCAGGCGACGTTCAGTCTCGCTCATCGCCAGCACGTCGCGCCCGTCAAAGGCGATGCGGCCAAGGTCGGGGCGCTGGTGCCCGGCAAGACAGGACAGCAACGTGGATTTCCCCGACCCGCTTTCCCCGACGATCCCCAGAACCTCGCCCGGGTACAGCTCAAAGGACACATCCACGCAGCCAATACGGGGACCATAGCGCTTTGTCAGGCCTTCAACCTTGAGGATCGGTCGATCCAATGCGACGATCTTTTCCCGCAGCGTCATTTCGCGCCCTCCGCCTGACCCACCCCAAGTCGCCCGACCTTGCCCTCCGCCTGTCGACCGGCGCAGAAATCGGTGTCGGAGCAGACGAACATCCGCCCGCCCCGGTCATCGGTGATGACTTCGTCCAGATAGCTTTGCCGCGCGCCGCAAAGGTCGCAGTCGTGCGGGGCCTTGGTGGCCGCGAAGGGGTAGTCGTCGAAGTCCAGGCTGACGACGTCCGTGAAGGGCGGCAGGGCAAAGATGCGCTGCTCACGCCCCGCGCCGAACAGCTGGATGGCGGGGCTCTGGCCGAGCTTGGGATTGTCGAACTTCGGGATCGGTGAGGGGTCCATGACATAGCGCCCCTCGACCTTGACCGGATAGGCGTAGGATGTCGCGATCTGGCCGTGGCGAGCGATGTCTTCATAGAGCTTCACATGCATCAGCCCGTATTCCTCCAGCTCGTGCATCTTCCGCGTCTCGGTCTCGCGCGGTTCAAGAAAGCGCAGGGGTTCGGGGATCGGTACCTGGTAGACAAGGATCTGCCCTTTGGTCAGCGGCGTTTCCGGGATGCGGTGGCGGGTTTGGATCACGGTTGCCTCGCCCGTCCGTTCAGTGGTGGCTACGCCCGCCGTCCGGGCAAAGAACTTGCGGATCGACACAGCATTGGTCGTGTCATCGGCGCCCTGATCGATGACCTTCAGCCGGTCCTCCGGCATCAGACAGGCCGCTGTGACCTGCACTCCGCCGGTGCCCCAGCCGTAAGGCATGGGCATTTCGCGGCTGGCGAAGGGAACCTGATACCCGGGCACCGCCAGGCCCTTCAGGATGGCACGGCGGATCATCCGCTTGGTCTGCTCATCCAGATAGGCGAAATTGTAGGCTTGGGTTTCTCGGGATATGGTCATTCCGCCGCCTCCCGCTGCGCCTGCGCCTCGGCCCGCAGCCCGCGGACCAGCTCCAGCTCGGCCTGGAAATCGACGTAATGCGGCAGCTTGATATGTTCGAGAAACCCGGTCGCTTGGATATTGTCGCAGTGATAAAGCACGAACTCGGCGTCCTGCGCCGGGGCGCCGGTGAAGTCCTCGCCCAGTTCGTTCCAGCGCAGGCTGCGGTCGACAAGGCTCATCGCGATGGCCTTGCGTTCGGACTGGCCGAAGACCAGCCCATAGCCCCGGGTGAACTGCGGTGGTTCGGTCCTGGAGCCCTTGAACTGGTTGACCGTCTCGCATTCGGTCAGCTCTACCTCGCCGATCTCCACGGCGAAGCCGAGTTCGGGGATGTCGACCTCGACCGCTACCCGCCCGATGCGCAATTCGCCGACAAAGGCGTGGGTGCGGCCATAGCCGCGCTGAGTGGAATAGGCGAGCGACAGGATGAAGCCCTCATCCCCCCGTGTGATCGCCTGCAGGCGCAGGGCGCGGTCGGCCGGAAGCTCCAGCGGCTCGCGGGTCAGGTCGGGGGGTGTGGTGTCGGTCGCGGGTTCCGTCTCGATCAGCCCGTCGCGGTCGAGAAAACCGGTGACATGGGGGACAAGGGGTGCCCCCCGTTCCAAGGGATTGATCGGGGTGGGGGGCGTGCCCGAGGGTGCCTCTCCCTCGGCCATCAGCGCAAAATCCAACAGCCGGTGGGTGTAGTCGAAGGTCGGCCCTAGAACCTGCCCGCCCGGCAGATCCTTGAACGTGGCCGAGATGCGACGGTCCACCGCCATCGTCCCGGTATCGACCGGGTTCGACAGGGCAAAGCGCGGCAGGGTGGTGCGATAGGCGCGGATCAGGAAGACCGCCTCGATAAGGTCACCCCGCGCCTGCTTGATCGCAAGGGCGGCAAGGTCTGGATCGTAAAGCGAGCCCTCGGCCATGACCCGATTGACCGCAAGCTTCATCTGCTCGCGTATCTGGGGGATGGTCAGTTCGGGGATCGAAAGGTCCCCGCGGCGTTCCTCGGCCAGCCATTGGTGCGCATTGTCGATGGCGCGTTCGCCACCCTTGACGGCAACATACATCAGACAGCCTCCACGCGGGTGGACCGGGGCAGGGCGGCGATGCGGTCGCCGCAGGTGAAGATCGTGTCGAACCCCAGCGGGAACAGTGCTCGGTTGGCCCGGAAGGCTGCCGTTTCCGGCAGATTCAGCCATGTGGCGGTTTCGATCCCCGGTCCGGTCAGGGCGGGACCGTGGTTGGTCAGGCGGTCCATCTCGACGATCAGTGTGGCCGAGCGGTCGGGATAATCGGGCTGGCCGATGCGGAAGCAGCTGACGGGGGCCAGCGCCTCCCACCGGCCAAGGGCGAAAGCGGCCTCCTCGGGGGCGACGAGCGGGGCTCCGGTGTGGAAGGCCACCCAGTCGCGGACCTCGGCCCGGTCGGCTGTTCCCGCGAGATGCAGGGGCGTGGTGCCATCGCAAAGCGTGAGGAGCACGACGCCAGCCGCCACAGACAGGGGGGCGGGCGGTTGGGCGGCGGTGACAGTGTGGATCGTGCCAGGCCGGGCCATCGCCTCAAGGATGGCGCGGAAGGCGCGTGCAGACTTGGTCGGGGCGTCGGCGAAGCCACCGGAAAGAGTGTCGGCGATCATGCGTCTTCCCCCCGCACCATGGTGAAGAAATCGACCTTGGTCGCCGCGGCCTTGGCCGCGCGGGTGGCGCGCGCCTGATCGGCCTCGGCCGCCAGCAAGTGCAGCACCGAGGCGCGCAGGCCCGCCGCCGCTTCGGTCTGCATGAGCGCGTCCACGACCGCCGCGCGCCGGGCATGGGCCTTGTCACGGCCCTGCACCCAGGCATGGCCGACCGTGCCGCATCCCATGCGGACAGAGCAGCGTGTCACCGTTATTTCACCCAGGTTGAACGGGCCACCGCTGGCCCCGATCCGGCCCCTGACCATGACGGACCCGCTTTCCGGGCTGCGCACAAGGGCGTGGTCCGGCAGGTCTGGCAGCAGCGCCGCAAGCCGGTCAGGCGGGGCCTTTGCCAGAAGGGACATCCATCCCTTTCGCGCCGCGGTCTGGTCTTCGATCATCGCATCCTCGACATCTTGGCAGTTTGTCGGACTTACTATACAACTAGACAAATCATACGGGACAACGCCGAAGGCTCCAACCGGAGAGTTGTGAATTTTTCATGACAGGATATGCACTTGCCGCGTGAAACGCTGTGGTCCGCAATTGCCTCCACACTACGGGCTGAGATTGCCGAGGGCGCCTATGCGCCCGGTGCACGTCTGCCGACCGAGGCGGAGCTTTCCGCGCGTTTCGGGGTGAACCGCCACACCTTGCGCCGGGCGTTGGCCGATCTGGCCGAGGCGGGCGTGATTGTCTCACGCCGGGGATCCGGCGTGTTCGTGGCCTCACGACCCACCGATTACCGGCTGGGGCGGCGGGTGCGCTTCCACCAGAACGTCAGCGATAGCGGCCGCACGCCCTCGCGCCGGATCACCCGGCTGGAGACCCGCCCGGCCCAGCCCGAGGAGGCAGACGCACTGGGGCTGGACCCCGGTGCCATGGTGCATGTGGTGGAGGGTGTGTCGCTGGCCGACGGGATGCCGCTGGCGGCCTTCCGGTCGGTCTTTCCGGCGGCGCGGTTTCCAGGGCTGCTGGCGGCAATGGAGGGACAGTCCTCGGTCACCGCGGCATTGCGGGCCTGCGGGCTGGCTGACTACACCCGCCGCGACACCCGCCTCACCGCCAAGCTGGCTGATCCGGTGCTGGCGCTGGCCTTGCAGGTTCAGCCGGGAGCGCCCGTGCTGCGGTCCGTGGCGCTGAACGTCGATGCGACGGAGGTTCCGGTCGAATTCGGCACGACATGGTTTGCCGGGGACCGGGTAACCCTGACGGTCAGCCCCGATTAGCCCTGATTCTTCTCCAGAAAGGCCTCGGCCCGCAGCGACCGGAAATCCGTCAGCGCCTTCCGAAGCCGGTCATGCGGCCAATCCCACCAGGCCAGCGCCATCAGTCGGTCCGCCACCCCCGGCGCAAAGCGGGCGCGCAAGGGCTGGGCCGGGACACCCGCCATGATCATGTAGGGCGGCACGTCCTTGGTCACCACGCCGCCCGAGGCGATCACCGCCCCGGCGCCGATCGTCACCTCGGGCTTCACGATCACCCCGTGGCCCAGCCAGGTATCCGGCCCGATCACCGTGCGTCGGCCGGAGCGGTGGGCCATGAAATCCGCGTCGTCCTCAGCGTCGTCCCAGTAATAGGATGACCGGTAAAGGAAATGGTGCAGACTTGCGTTTGCCATCGGATGGTCAGTCGGCCCGATCCGCGTCATCGCGGCAATGTTGGCGAACTTGCCGACCGTGGTGTTGGCGATGTCGGATAGTCTGTCGCAATAGGCGTAATCCTCGAAGGTCGAATTCAGCACGCGGCTTCCTTCGCCCACCTCGCAATATGCCCCGAAGGAGGAATTGACGATCTGGCAACCGGGATGGACCAGGGGCTGTTCGGGCGACAGTTTCGGCATCATTTCCCTTTGATCAGCTTGCGCCGCAGCCAGCCCGACAGGCTGTCCATCAGCATGACCATCAGCACGATCAGGACCATGTAATAGGCCACTTCCTCCCAGTCCTTCTGGGTTATGATTGCCTGCGTCAGCAGAAGCCCGATCCCGCCGCCGACAATGGCTCCGATCACGGTGGCGCTGCGGGTGTTGGATTCCAGATAGTAAAGCACCTGAGCCAGAAGGATCGGCATCACCTGCGGGATCACCCCGAACCGGGCGCGCTGCAAGGCATTGGCTCCGGTAGAGCGGACGCCCTCGACCTGTTTCTCGTCGATGTTCTCCAGCGCTTCCGAAAAGGTCTTGCCGAAGCTGCCGGTGTCGGTGATCGCAATCGCAATGGCGCCGGTCATCGGGCCAGGTCCGAAAGCGCGGGACAGGATAATGGTCCAGATCAGCCCGTCCACGCCTCGGATGAAGTCGAAGACCCGACGGGCCGCACCTCGGAAAATGCCAAGCGGCATGAAGTTCCGCGCGGCAAGGAAAGACAGTGGCAGGGCCACGATCGCGGCGGTCATTGTGCCGAGGAAGGCCATCAGGATCGTCTCGAAGATTGCCCAGGCCACGTCGCCATGGCGCCACATCCTGTTGGTCCAGAACTCGCTTGCCATATAGCCAAGGTTCGAACGATCGGGGTCGATCCGATCGCCAGACAGGGCCAGCGCGGCAAGCTCGCCAAAGCCCTTGCCATGGAAGGGGCTGTCGAGCGTGAAGAACCACAGCTCCCAGCCAGCGTGGTACTTGAAGGTTTCCACCTTCGACCTTGTGTAGGTGAAGCGCCCGGCCGTGGTGGTGACGCCCACACGGTTTTCAGCCACCGCGATCCAGTCGGGGATCGGTTCGGGCGCAGTGATGACTGGGCGGTCGCCGTCGGGGCGGACGTCGATGGTGCCGTAGCCCGGCACGACATAGCGCGCGCCTGCCTGGTCGTAGGTGACGATGTGGCCGTCACCGAGGTCGATGGTGGTAACGCCGTCCGAGACACTTACCCAGTCAGGCAACATGCCCTCGGGGTAGGTGCCCTTGCTTTCACCCTCGATGGCGACTGTCAGCTTGCCGTTGCGGTTGTCGCGGGTGACGTGCGTCTTGTGCGACCAGAAGTCAGACAGAAGGATCGAGGCATTGTCAAAGCGGGCGCGGTTCACCAGTCCCGCGATGTCAAAGCTGATCGCGGCATAGACCAGATAGGCGATGATCGCGGCCGGAACGGCAAAGGCCATGCGGCGCTTGCGGTCGAAGCGGCGGTTGACGCTCTCGGCCAGGCTGGGGGAGAGGGACGTGGTCATGGGTCAGTGCCCTTTCACCAGTTTGTGCCGGTAATGGTCCGAGACGCGGTCGATCACGACAATGGCAAGGAAGAGCAGCAGGAAGATCGCTACCACCTGGTCATAGCGCCCCTGACCCCATTGCATGGCAAGCTTGAGATCGTGGCCGATCCCGCCCTCGCCGACAAAGCCCAGGATCGCGCTGGCGCGGACGTTGATCTCGAAGCGCAGCAGCGCATAGCTGAGCCAGTTGGGCGCGACCTGCGGGATCACCCCCAGCCACATCCGTTGCGACCAGTTGGCCCCGACCGAGGCGAGACCTTCGACCGGCTTGAGGTCGGCGTTTTCGGCCACTTCCGAGAAAAGCTTGCCCAACGCACCCCCGGTATGCAGGGCGATGGCGATGACGGCGGGGACCGGGCCGCCGCCTAGAATGTAGATCAGCACCAGCGCGATGACGATCTCGGGGATAGCGCGCAGCGCGTCCATCATGCGGCGAAACACCGGGATCAGGCGCGGCCAGCGGGCAAGCCCGCGGGTGGCCAGAAGCGACAGGGACATGGCGGCGACGGCCCCGATCAGGGTGGCCACGGCGGCGATGTTCAGGGTCTCGATCAGCGCAGGCAGATGCTTCGAGAACAGCGCCGGAAGGTTCGGACGCTTGTCCCACGCCTCGGTCAATACTTCCGAGGGGAAATCGAAGACCTGATGCAGTCCGCCCCAGAAGCCGCCCGCGTTGCGATCATCGGCGAGCATCCAGCCCGAGGACATGAGCGCAATGAAGAGGACCAGCAGAAGCCCGCCATACATCCGCTTGCGGCGCACCATCTCCAGATAGTCTTTGCGATTGTCGGCAAGGTCCGGGCGTCTGCCCAGTTCCGGCCCGAATGCTATATCCACCATCCTGTCCCCCGAAATCAAAAGAACCGGGCCCCCAGACGGGTGACCCGGCCGATCTTCATGAAATCAGTTGCTTTCCTGAAGTTTGCGCGCGGCGATGATGCCCAGATAGTCCTCGTGCTTCACCGGAACGAAGTCCTTCGCCTCGCCGGCCGCGACGTTGTAGGCGCAGTCAGGATCGGTTTCCCACATCGTATCCATCAGCGCATACATCTTGTCCTTGGTGTCCTGCGGCAGCGTCTTGCGCATCACCATCGGGCCTTCCGGGATCAGCTTCGAGCGCCAGATCTCGACCAGGGTCGTCATGTCGACGAGGCCCGAATCCGCGGCCTTGCGGAAGGCGCCCGAGTTGAAGCCGTCTTCCCAGTTGCCCAAACCGTCGGCCCAGGACACGGCGGCGTCGAAGTCGCCGTTCGCCACGCCAACGATCGACTGTTCATGGCCGCCCGACATCTTCACCTCGGCGAAGTAGTCTTCCAGTTTGCCATAGGTTTCCTGAAGCTCGGCACCGGGGACGAGGTAGCCCGAGGTCGAATTCGGATCGGCGAAGGCAAAGACTTTGCCCTGCGCATCTTCCATCGACGTGATGCCGGAATCAGCGCGGGCGAAGCCGATGGCGTAATAGCCGGTGGTGCCGTCGGTGTTCTGCTTGGTGAGCATCACGTCCACGGCTTCCGGGTTGGTCAGGTAGGTCTTGGCATAGGCCGAGGCACCCAGCCAGGCGAAGTCGAGCGAACCACCCAGCAGGCCCTGGATCACACCGTCATAATCGGCAGGGGTGAAGAGCTTCGTCGGCACCCCAAGCTCGGCTTCCACCTTGGCGCGGAAGCATTCGAGGTTGGTCATCCGGTCCTGGGCGTTTTCGCCGCCGAGGATGCCGATATTGAAGCCGGTCAGATCCTGAGCCGTGGCCGAGGTGGCCAGAACGGCGCTCAGGGCAGTTGCAGTCAGCAGCTTTTGCATGGGAACTCCATGGGGTTGTGGCCTTGTGGCGGGTTTCACGACAGCATGAGGTCGGCGTAGGACCGGTCGGCTGCGGTGTCGGTTGGGATCGAGGTTGAGGTGGCGGCCTCGTTGAAGCTGTCGTCGGCGCCGTAGATCTCGCGCGCGACGCCGGTGGACAGCTGGTCCGGCGTGCCGTCAAAGACGATGCGACCGTCACGCATGCCGATCACCCGGTCGCAGTAGCGCCGCGCCGTATCAAGCGTGTGGAGGTTGGCGATGACCATGCGGCCGTCTTCCACGTTGATGCGCTTCAGCGTGTCCATCACCACCTGCGCGTTCATCGGGTCGAGGCTGGCGATCGGTTCATCTGCCAGAATGATCTTCGGGTTCTGCATCAGGGCGCGGGCGATGGCAACGCGCTGCTGCTGGCCGCCCGACAGCGCCTCGGCCCGTTTCGGGGCCTGTTCGGCAATGCCAAGGCGCTCCAGAATATCCAGCGCGCGAAGGATGTCGGCGCGGGGCCAGAGGTTGAACATGGTCTGCAGGGTGGACCGACGGTTCAGGATGCCGTGCAGCACGTTCGAGGCCACGTCCATCCGGGGCACGAGGTTGAACTGCTGGAAAATCATCGCGCAATGCGACTGCCATTCCCGCGCCTCGGCGCCCTTCAGAGCCAGAACGTTGCGGCCATCCACCCGGATTTCGCCAGCGCTGGCGTCAAGCAGCCGATTCATCAGTCGCAGGAAAGTGGATTTCCCCGCGCCTGACCGCCCGATGATGCCGACAAAGGCCGGACCATCGATGTGGAAACTGACATCGTCCACCGCGGCTTTCCGGCCGAACATCCGCGTCACGCCCTGTACATCCAGCATCTGTCACTCCCGGGTTTCCTGTTGCTGGCCAACTACCGGGGTCATGTGACAGCTGACCGAAACCGATGTGAAACTTGCGTGACGGGCGGGGAAATCAGCGCGTGAACTGCTGCCAGACGCAGACATCGGGGCGAACGATCTGAGACAGGCGCCGTTCCCGGCGCCCGTTGCCGGGATCTGCGGAAGGGCGCACCACCGGCTTTTGGAACAGCCCGGATGACGCCGGCGCAACCGGGATTGGACGGAAAGCCCTTCCCGGGAACGGATCGAGCGAGGCAGTCAGACTGGTGCTTGGCACCCGCTCTCCGTGGTCAGGATGCGTATTCGGCGGTGCGTTGCTGGGGCAGCGCGGAATAGCCGCCCCGCCCTGAGACCCAGGTGCGCAGTGGCGCCGGCGCATGGCCTTCGGGCCAGTCGAGCAGCACAATATCGGCCCGCTGTCCCGGCGCGATGCGGCCACGGTCAGTCAGCCCCATCGCGCGGGCGGGGTTGACCGAGACCAGCCGCCAGAGGTCGGCCAAGGGTGCCACCCGGTCGGCATGAAGCCGCACCATCGCGCCCAACATGGCGGGGTAGTAGTAATCAGAGGCGAGGATGTCGCAGAGCCCCCGCGCGATCATCTGCGCGGCACCGGGACTGCCCAGATGGCTGCCGCCGCGCATGGCGTTCGGTGCGCCAAGCACGATCGGGTCGCCCGCCTCACGCGCCGCAAGGAACACCCTTTCATGCATCGGAAACTCGGCCACCCGGGCGCCGAGGCTGCGATAGAAGATGCGGGTTTCCACCTGGCTGTCGTCATGGCTGAGCATCGGTGCGCCCTGCTTGCGCACCAGCGCAGCGATCCGTTCGATCTGGGCCGGAACCTCGGGTCGCCGGGCCCACACCCGGGCGATCAGCGCGACGAAATCAGCGGTGGTCATGTGCGACCGCTTCGCGCGTTCACCCATCTTGTGCAGGAAACCCTCGGCGGAAAGATCGGTCACCGGGTAATCGTCGACATGATCGAATGGCCGGTCGTGGACGGCGATTTCGGGGTGCAGCAATGCCGCGGTGGTGTGGTCGTTGAAGGCCAGCGCCGGGCGGTCAGGGCCGGCAAGGACATGGGCGATCAGGGGTTCCGCCTCGGGGCAGAAGGTTTCCCAGCGGAGTTGAATGCGGTTGTCGGCGGTCAGCCGGTGCCGCAACCCCTCCAGCGCGCGGACGACCTGCCAGCCGGTTTCCACCGACCGCAGGCCGGGCTCCCACGAGAGGGTTAGGGCGTGATAGGCGGTGGCGATGCCGTTCGCCGCAAGCTGGCGGTCGGCTTCCAGAAGCGCGGCTTCCGTTCCCACCATGACACCGGGACGCGGCATAAGCTGGCGTTCGAAGGCGTCGCCGTGGATGTCGACAAAGGCCGGGGCCAGGATGCGGCCCTTGCCGGGAATGATGCTGGCCCCGTCGCGCGCCACGTCGATGCCGGTGATCCGGCCGCCCTCCACTCGGACCGAGCCCGTCGTCACCCGATCCTCAAGGATCAGCATGGCGCCATCTATCAGTTCCGCGCTCATGCCAGTCGCTCCGCCAGAAGGTGCCAGTGCCACGATCCGGGCTTTTCGTGGGGACGATCAAAGAGGGTCAGCGTCTCGAATCCCCACAGGAGCGACAGAAGCTCTGGCGCGGTGCAGAAGTAATGCGGATGAACCTTGTCGCCGGGACCTTCGAACACCCAGGTATTGCGGCTGATCTCGCGCCCCCTTGCCTTGGCCTGTTCCACCGGCAGGCGGCGGGCGGACAGCATGGTGGCCATGAAGCTGCCGCCGGGGCGGATGACGCGGGCCACCTCGGCCAAGGTGCGTCGGACGATGGACTCGTCGCCGTGGTAGATCACGTTCCAGGCCAACACATGGTCGAAACTGCCGCTCTCGAAGGGCAGATCGGTCATCGCGCCGATGCGGGCGTCGATCGTCAGGCCATGGGTGAAGGCGGAGGCCGAAATGGCGTCCACGGCAGCCTCGGCGGCATCCAGTGCAGTCACCTGATGGCCGGCGCGGGCAAAGGCCAGCGCATGGCGTCCAATGCCTGCCCCAAGGTCGAGTACCCGCGACCTCGGCGCCAGCGCTGCCATATGATCGGTCACCCAGGGTTCCGGCTGCGCCCAAGGACTGCTGCCATCGGCCTTCTGCCATTCGGCGTTCCAGTAAAGATGGGCAGTATCTGTGGTCATCATGGTCATATCAGTTTCCTGCGGATCCAGCCCGAGCCCTGCTCGACGGCGATGACAAGGGCGAGCATCAGAAGGATGATCGCCAGCGCCTCGTCATAGTTGAAAAGGTCGAAGGCGACCTTGAGATCGACCCCGATGCCACCTGCGCCGACAAGGCCGAGAGCGGCCGAACCGCGCACGGATTTTTCCAGCGCGAACAGCGAGGTGGCGGTGAAGGACGGCAGGCAGGCCGGAAAGACCGAGGACACGATCACCCCCAGCCGGCTGGCCCCGATGGCGCGCAGCGCGTCCTGCGGGCCGGGGTCGGTTTCCTCCATCGCCTCGGCGAAGAAGCGGCCGGCGAAGCCGATCTTGTCCACCATGATTGCCATGACGCCCGCGGCGGGGCCCAGACCCATGATGATGATGAAGATGATCGCCCAGACGAGGTCCGGCACCGTGCGGAACAGCGCGATGACCGCGCGGGCGATGCTTCGCACCACGGGATGCGGTGACAGCCGGTCAGTGGCAAGGATCGCGAAGGGTACCGCGAAGATCAGGCCCAGAAAGCAGCCTGCCACGGCCATTTGCAGCGTCTCCAACAGTTTCCACGAGATCGGCTCGATCCGCGAGAAATCTGGCGGGACCATCTGGGTGAACAGGCCCGAAGGAGCGAAAAGCCGAGTGATCCCCCGAACAAGCTTGTCGGCGCTTGGGGCGGTTGCGGCCACGGACGAGACGACCAGCGCCAGCACGACCAGAAGGACCACATAGGATGGCAAGCCAAGGTGGCGGAAGCGGGGCGGGGAAAGAGTGGCGTCGGTCATGCGGCACCCTCATGATCGAAAAACCGGCGCAGCGCGGCGGCATTCGCCTGAACCGTCGGCAGGTCCAGCGCGATGCGGCCGTTGGCAAGGCCAAGGATGCGGTCGGAATAGGCCAGCGTGTGTTCCAGCCGGTGCGAGATGACCAAGAGCGACAACCCGTCCTGCCGGACAAGGCCCAGAAGCAGCTCCATCACCTCTTGCCCCGTCTGCGGGTCAAGGCTTGCGTCGGGTTCATCGGCAAGGATGAAAGCCGGGCGCTGCATGAGCATGCGCGCGATGGCGACGCGCTGCTGCTGGCCGCCCGACAGGCTGTCGACCCGGGCAGAGGCGCGGTCGGCCAGGCCCACGCGGGCAAGGCAAGTCATGGCCTCGGCTCGGACATCGGCGGGGGCGAGAGACTGGAACCAGGCTCGGGGGCCCGACATCCGGGCCTGCACGCCGTGGATGACGTTTGAGAGCGCCGACAGGCGCGGCACAAGGTTGTGGCGCTGCCAGACGATCCCAACCCGCGCGCGGAACCGGCGCAATTCGTGCGGGCGCAGAGTGATCACATCCTGCCCCAGCATGGCGATGCGGCCCGAGGTCGGCTCGACCAGACGCACAAGGCAGCGCAGGAGGGTGGACTTGCCCGACCCGTTCGCGCCGATCAGCGCGGTGGACTGGCCGGGGGAGAGGGCGAAATCCAGCCCCTGCAGAATCTCACGGCCCGAAAAGACCTTGGTAAGCCCGGCAACCGCAAGGACCGGCTCCACCAGGGTGGAACCGGCCAAAGCCCGGGAGGGAAGGATGAGCGCGTTCATACTGCCGTCACTGGCCGACGAATTCGGTGAACTCGGTTATGCCGAGATTCTCATACATCTTGCGCACCACGTCATAGTCGGCATCGGTGACCTGGGCGTTGAAGGCCCCGCCGATGTATTTCGCGTTCTCCTCGGTCGAGGTGACAGCGGCCAGAAGCGTTTCGCTGTGATCGGCGAAAGTCTTGCGCACAATCTCCACCGCTTCCGGCGCGACCTTGGACGAGGCAAGCAGGATGTCATCCGGTAGCTGGTCGCCTTTGAGCAGCACCCGCAGCTTCACATCAGGGAATTTCTCGGAAAAGGCTTCGATATGGGTCCGATTGACACCGATCCCCGCAATGTCGCCGGCAACCAGCGCCTCGATAGCCACATTCCGTTTCAGGAAAACGGGCTCATAATCGGTGGCATAGCCCAGACCGGCTTTCGTCAGCAGATCCACGGGGCCAAGGTGCTGCGAGGTGGAGCCGATCTCGCCAAAGGAGATCTTCTTGCCCTTGATGTCCTCGGGAGTCTGGATCGGGCTTTCGTCCAGCACGACGACGGTCGAGTAATAATCCGGCCGCTTGAAGGTCACGACGGGCTGGGCATCAAGACGGGCATTGAAAACCACGTATTCTGCCGGGCCGGTCAGCACGAAATCCACTTGATCGGCGGCCATCGCCTCGACGGCCACAGTGCGGCCGGAGACGGGGAAAAATTCGACCTTCAGATCCGAAGCAGCCTCGAAAGCCTCCTTGAACGGCCCCATCTCGCGCTGCAGCGCTTCAAGCCCGTCAATATCGGTGACGGCAAAACGGATGGTGTCTTCGGCAGCGGCATGGGTCGCGCCAAATAGGGCGCTGGCAAGCAGGCCGGAAAGCAGAAGCTGTTTCATAGTGGGTGTCCATGGTTGCATGCGGATGCATGCGACCTAGCACCGCCATGTGACGTCCGAGCAAAGAGCAGATCACAGGAATATTGCGGGCCACTTGGTTGGTGACAGGCGGTGCAAGTGTCGGGGCCGGGCCGTGGCTGGGTAAAAACTTGCCCGTGCCATGGACGTCTGCAAGTCCGGCGGCGGCGGGCATTACGGCCATCATCGAGGGTATTGATCGGGGCGAGCCGCTGTTCTTCCCTGATCGGTCAGAGAGGGTGGATTGATGTTGGCTGTTCCCATCCCGAATGTCTTGTCGCAAGAATGGGCCATGCCGCTTTTCATCGATACCAAATTCCAGACGCCTGTGCTCCTGCCGCGTCTTGTGGTGCGGCGGAACCTGCTTGCCCAGCTGGACCGGGTGATGGAGGGCCGCCTCGCCGTGGTTTCTGCCCCGGCGGGATTCGGCAAGACCACGCTTCTGGGCCAATGGTGCCTTACGGCCCGCGAGCGGGGAATCGAGGTCGCCTGGCTGTCGTTGGACGAGCGCGAGAACGAGCCGGGCCGGCTGCTGGACCATATCATCGGTGCCTTGGCACGGGTTTCAGAACGGATCGTCGAGAACCTGCCCTCGATCGTCGATTCCAACCCCACCTTGCCAACCGATGTGATCCTGACCCGTCTGATCAACGGCATCACGGCCTGGCAGCGCGAGCTGGTCCTGGTCATCGACGACGCCCATTTCCTGACGGATCCCGAGATCGGCGTGGTGCTGGATGCGCTGCTGGCCTATGCGCCGCGCAACTTCCGCATCCTTCTGGCAACGCGAGGTGTGGTTCCGGTCAAGGTGGCGACGCTGCGGATGCGCGGGCTGATGGTGCGGCTGGATGAGACCTCGCTCCGCTTCTCGTTCGAAGAGGCCTCCTCCTTCCTGAACGACTGCTCGGGTCTCTCGCTGGACGAGCCGGAAATCCTGACGCTTCAGAATCGAACCGAGGGCTGGATCGCGGGCCTGCAACTGGCAAGCCTGGCCCTGACCGAATCCGAGGCTGACGCAAGGGCGCGTTTTCTGGCGCAGTTTTCAGGGGCGTCCGGTGACATTGCCGAATTCCTCATGCAGGATGTGATCGGCCGTTTGCCATCCGAACTGCTGGACTTCCTGTTGCGCAGCGCGATCCTGGACTGGTTTGATGCCGATCTTGCCGCAGCCGTCTCGGGCCAGGAAGATGCGCGGGCGCGCCTGCGCGAGATCGAAGCGGCGAACCTCTTTCTGGTGCCCCTGAACGCAGAGCGGACGCTGTTCCGCTATCACCACCTGTTTGCCGACCTCTTGCGCACGCTTCTGTCGCAGCGCCACCCAGAGGAACTGGTCGGCCTGCACCGCCGCGCCGCAGCCCGCCTGACCGAGCGCGCACTGCCGGCCGATGCCGTCCACCATGCGCTTGCGGCAGGCGACAACGAGCTGGCCGCCGCGCTGGTTGAGGATTGCTGCATGCCGCTGATCCGGCAAAGCCATCTGACCCGGGTGCGTGACTGGCTGTCGCGCCTGCCCGATGCAGTGATCGAGCGCCACACGCGCCTGCTACTGGCCAAGGTCTGGATCGAGTTCCAGATCAGCCGCCCCCGCTCGGCCGCAGCGGCCCTGCGCATCGCCCGTGACAGTTTCGCCAAGGACCAGAGGGAGGGGCGCTTGACCCCGCGCGAGGAACGCGCGCTGGCGGCCGAACTCGCGGTGCTGACAGCCGGGGTGCTGAGCTCGGCCGAAAGATCGCGGTCGGCGGTGCGGCTGGGAACGGCGCGGCTGCCCTCGATCCCCGACGACCTGCCCTTCCTGAAGGGGACGTTGGGTAATATCCTGGCCTACAGCTACTATTCCCTGGGCAATTTCGACCCGGCCCGGCAGGCCTGCCTGCAGGCTCGCGACAGCCATACCGAGGCGCAGTCGGTCTTCGGGATCGTCTACTCCGACCTGATCCTGGGCCTGATCGAGAAGGCGGCGGGAAACCTGACGCTGGCCGGCGACCATTTTCAGCGCGCAACCCGCCGGGCTTATGAAGCTCTTGGCCCGGATTCCTATGCCGAGGCAATGGCCGGCATCTTCCGGGTCGAGCTGCATTATGAATGGAACGAACTGGCCGAGGCCGAGGCGCTGCTCTTGCGCCACCGGCCGCTCATCGAGGAAGCCGGGCTGGTCGTCCATGACATCGCCTGCAAGCTGCATGTCGCCCGTCTGGCGGCGGCACAGTCGCGCACGGACGAAGCGCTGGCCGTGCTGGAACGGGCCGAACGTCAGGGGGTCAAGAACCGGTACAGGCGGTTGGCGGCGACGGCGATCAACGACCGGGTGCGGCTTCTGATCCTGCGGGGCGAGGCCTCGCTGGCCCGGCACGTTCTGGCGGCCCGCGGCATCTCCGAGGACTGGGCGCGGAGCGCTGCCGCCCGTCGCCCGGCCTGCGAGATGGAGCATATCGCGCTGGCCCGCCTGCTGATCGCCGAGAACCGCCCCGAGGCGGCAATTCGGCTGCTGGATGCGCTTGGTGACAGGGTCCGGGCCGAGGGTCGAATGCGCCGGCTGGGCCAGATCCGGGCCGTGACTGCAATTGCCTGCTATCGCACAGGTGACGGATTGGCGACGCTGGCTGCCATCGTCGACGCTGTCGAAATCTGCCGCCGACAAGGCGCGCTGCGGACCCTGATCGACGAGGGTGAGCCGCTGCGGGAAGTACTGCTTTTCGGCCGCGAAAAGGTGCCAAGCTGGCGGTCTCGCAGCGAGATCGCGAATTTCCTTGACCGGACCGTGGGCCAGCGCCCGCCGACCGAGCCCGCCGCACGCCGGGGCCTTTCGGCGAGGCCACGGTTCAGCCCCAAGGAGACCGAGGTCGCCCGGCGACTTTCTGAGGGGCTGACAAACCGCGATCTTTCGGCGGCGCTGGACATGGCGCCGGACACGGTGAAATGGCACCTGAAGAACATCTTCTCGAAGCTGGGGGTCGAGAACCGCACCCAAGCGGTTCTGCGTCTCCGCGAGATTGGGGTTCTGCAAGGTACTTCAAGCGTTTGAGAGCAGTTTCCACCCGAAAGGGTGGGGGGCGGACATGGCACTTACCCGGAAGGAAAGTGACAGGCCGTGCAACGGGTGCGAGGCTTTCGGAAAGATGCCGGGAGGGCCGCATGACGACGGGTTTTGTGTTTCACGAGCTGTACCTGTGGCACAACACACAGAACTGGGCGCTGGTCTTTCCGCCCGGCCTGACCGTGCAGCCCGGTGAACACGCCGAAAATCCCGAGACCAAGCGCCGGATCCGCAACCTGCTGGAGGTCTCGGGCCTGATCGACCACCTGACGCCCATCAAGCCCCGCCCGGCGACCGAGGCCGAGATCCTGCGGTTTCACACCCCGGGCCATCTGGAGAAGATCCGCAGCATGAGCGCCGCCGGCGGGGGCGATGCCAGCTCGCTGACCCCCTTCGGTACCGGCAGCTATGAGATCGCGCTGCTGGCCGCGGGCGGCACGATCGAGGCGATGGATGCCGTGCTGTCCGGTCGGGTGCGGAATGCCTATGCGCTGGTGCGCCCGCCGGGGCACCACGCGACCCACGACGTCGGCATGGGCTTTTGCCTGTTCGGCAACGTTGCCATCGCGATCATGCATGCCCAGGCCGAGCGCGGTCTGGGGCGCATCGCCACGGTGGACTGGGACGTGCACCACGGCAACGGTACGCAGGCGGCCTTCTACGACAACCCCGATGTGCTCACGATCTCGCTGCATCAGGACAACCTTTTCCCGGCGAACTCGGGCGGTCTTGCCGAACGCGGCACGGGCCGGGGCGAGGGCTACAACCTGAACATCCCTCTCCCCCCTGGCTGCGGCGACGGTGCCTATCTCGAGGTGATGCGCCGCGTGGTCATCCCGGCGCTGGAACGCTACCGGCCCGAGATGATCGTGGTTCCCTCGGGCTTCGACGCCTCGGGCGTGGATCCGATGGGTCGGATGATGGTCTCGGCCGAGGGCTACCGCCAGATGACCCGGATGCTGATGGAGGCCGCCGACCGGTTGTGCGGGGGACGGCTTCTGATGTCGCATGAGGGCGGCTATTCGGCAATGTATGCGCCCTATTGCGGCCTTGCGGTGCTGGAAGAAATGACTGGCCACCGCACCGGTGTGGAAGATCCCTGGGGGCCGCACATGGCGCTCTGGGGCCAGCAGGCGCTGCAACCGCACCAAAGCGCGGCGATCGACGCGGCCGCCGCGCTGCTGGACGGAATCCGGTAACAACGACAATAAATCAAAAGACAGGGAGAATGACATGATCAAGAAGCTGGCCACCCCTTCCATCATCCCCGGTCGCCGCTCGTTCCTTATGGGCGCGGCAGCCTTCGGCGGGGCAGGCGCAATGCTGGCCGCGATGAACGACGGCGTACGCGCGCAGGACGCCAATCCGATCCCCGTCGGTCAGGCCGCGCCGCTGACCGACTTTGCCGCCGCAGACGGGGTCGAGTTCCGAAACGGTCTGACCCTGGCCTGCGAAGAGATCAACGCCCTCGGCGGCATCCTCGGTCGTTCGCTTGAACCCTATTTCGAGGACACCGCCCAGATGGGCGACGCGACCAACGTGCAGGCGGTGCAACGCCTGATCGACCGGTATGGGGTTCATGCCGTGATCAACGGCTACAACATCGGCTCGGGAGCCGCGATCCAGGATGTGATTGCCGACAGCGGGATCATCTATGTCCATTACGACACCACCGTCGGCCATAACGCCCTGATCGCTTCGGACCCGGACCGCTACTTCGGCAGCTTCCAGGGCGATCCGGCGGAATACTGGTATGGACCGGGCTTCCTGGCTTTCCTGAAGGGGCTGGAGGAGCGGGGCGAATACACGCGCAACAACAACAAGATGGCGGTGATCCTCTCGGCCGGGGTCTATGCCGCGAACATCGCCAATGCGATCCAGGAACAGGCGGCGAGCTATGGCTGGGAAATCAGCCTGTTCGAAACGGTGAACGTCCCGATCTCGGAATGGGGTCCGACGCTGGCCAAGCTGCGCTCCGATCCGCCGGCTGTCATCGCGGTGACGCATTTCCTGCCCGCCGACCTGGCGCAGTTCATGGTGCAGTTCTCGACCGACCCGACGCCCTCGCTGGTCTACATGCAATATGGCCCCTCGATCCCCGCTTTCCGCGAGATCGCGGGCGATGCCTCGGTCGGCGTGCTGTATGCCACCGTCGTCGGCGCCCTACAGGACGAGATCGGCACCGCCTTCGAGACGCGCTACAAGGCCAAGTTCGGCGAAAATGCCGGCCACAATGCCGGGGCGCAGCCCTATGACGGCTGTTGGTTCTGGGCCACGGCCGCAGCACTGGCTGGCGGAACCGGAGAGCCGGACAATGCCGACCAGAACCGCAAGGTCGCGGACCGGATGCGCAGCCTGATCTGGCGCGGCGTCACCGGCACGACCCGGATGAACCCGGCCGAGAACACCGCCTACAGCTATCCGACGCAGGTCAACGACTCGTCCCTGGGGATGCCGCACCAGTTCCTGCAGATCCAGGACAAGACCAAGGGCGGCCTTCTGGTCGCGCCCCCGCCCTACAACACCGCCGCCTTCAGGCTGCCCTCCTGGATCAAGTAGTCCATGCGTGAATCCGGGGACCTTCTCGTCTGCAAGGGCGTGACAAAGCAGTTCGGCTCGCTGGTGGCCGTGAAGGACCTTGGTTTCACGGCCCGCCGGGGCGAAATCCTCGGCATCGGCGGGCCGAACGGGGCGGGCAAGACCACGCTTTTCGACGTGCTTTCGGGGCTGAATCCGGCGACGCGGGGCGAGGTCTGGCTGGACGGCCAGAACATCACCCGCGCCGCGCCCGAGGCGATCTGCCATGCCGGCATCGCCCGGACCTTCCAACTGAACGCCTGCTTCGACAGTTTGACCGTGCGCGAGAATGTCGAGGTTGGCGCCATCTTCGGCCGGGCGGCGCATGGCTTGCCGGGCCTGAACCCCTCGGCCGAGGCCAGGGCCGCGACGGACGAGGCGCTGGCGCTGGTCGGTTTGTCGGACAAGGCCAACCATGTCGCGGGCGATTTGCCCGTGCTGGATCGCAAGCTGCTGATGCTGGCCGGGGCGGTGGCGACGCGGCCGAAACTTCTGCTGATGGATGAACCCGTTGGCGGGCTGACCCATGCCGAGACCGACCTGATGATGGACGCCGTGCGCCGGATCAAGGCGCAGGGGGTGACGATCATCCTCATCGAACATGTGATGCGCTTTCTGGTCGCGCTGTCCGACCGGGTCATGATCCTGCACCACGGCGAGCGGATCTATGAAGGCCCGCCCAAGGGTCTGGTCGAGGACAGGGCCGTGGTCGATGTCTATCTGGGCGAAGGCGCCTCGGCTCGGCTGGCGGCAATGCTGCAGGGGGCTGTGCCATGAGCCTTCTGGAGATCCAGGGACTTGAGGCCGGCTACGGCGCGCAGGCAGTGCTGCGGGACCTGTCGCTCGAGATTGTCGAGGGCAGTTTCGCAGCGTTGGTCGGGCCGAACGGACACGGGAAAAGCACGGCCCTACGCACGGTCTCGGGCCTGGTACGCGCAAGGGCGGGCCTGATTCGGCTGGCGGGCGAACGGATCGACCGGCTCCGTCCCGACCAGATCGTCGCGGCGGGGATCGTGCACGTGCCGCAGGGCGACATGCTGTTTCCCGAAATGACCGTGCTGGAGAATCTGCGCCTTGGCGCCTACCTGCCGCAAGCGGCGACACACGCCGCCAACCGACTGGAGGAGGTCTTCGCCCTTCTGCCCAAGCTCGCCGAGCGCAAGCACCAGGTCGCCAGCACCCTGTCGGGCGGCGAGCGGCGGATGGTCGGGATCGGGCGCGGGCTGATGGCGGGCGGTCGGATCCTGATGCTGGACGAACCCTCGCTTGGCCTCGCGCCCATCGTCATCGATCAGATCTACGACATCGTGCAACGGCTTGCCGCTTCGGGCCGCACTATTCTTGTCGTCGAGGAGAACGCCATGCGCATCGCCGAGATGGCGGACCGGATGCATCTGATGGACAACGGCCGCATCGCGTGGAGCGGGCCGGGCAGCGAGTTCCTGTCGCGCCCGGAAATCCTGTCCGCCTATCTGGGAGGCTAGGGATGGAGATCTTTGTGCAGGTCCTGGCCTCGGGGCTGACGCTGGGCGCGATGTATGCGGTCTCGACTATCGGGCTGGCGTTGGTCTATGGCGCTCTGAACATGCTGAACATGGCCCAGGGTGCCCTGCTGGCCTTCGGAGGCTATGTCTGTTTCTACGTCATGCAGCAGCTTGGCCTGCCCGCTCCGGTCGGCGTGCTGGCGGCGATGGTGGTGGGCGCGGCGCTGGGGCTGACGATCTACCTCATGGTCGCGCGGCCCATGCTGGCCTCTCCCGCCTTCGAGACGCAGATCTTCATCGCCACGATCGGGATCGGCTCGGTCCTGCAAAGCGTGATCCTGCAGCTCTTCGGGCCGCAGCCCAAGGCCCAGCCCATGACCCTGCCGGGGGGTGTCTCCTTGGGCGGCGTCGTGGTGCCCTGGCAGAACATCCTGATCCTCGCCGTCGCGGCCGCCATGCTTGCCGGCGTCGCCTGGCTTCTGGGCCGCACGCGGGCGGGGCTGGCGATCCGAGCCACCGCGCAAAGCCGTGAGGCAGCGCAGCTGATGGGTATCCGCATCGGCCGGGTCTATGCGCAGGTGCTGGCGCTTTCTGGCGCGCTGGCGGCCCTGTCGGGGATCATGGTCTCGTCCCTGTCCGGGCTGCTGCCGACGATGGGCGCCGACCCGATGTTGAAGGCCTTCGTGATCTGCGTCGTCGCTGGCCTCGGGAATGTGCCGGGAGCGGCAATCGCGGCGCTGCTCCTTGGCATCCTCGAGGCTGTGATCCAGTACATCTTCGGGGTGCAATATGCCTTTGCCATCCTGCTTGCGCTGGTGATCGGCGTGCTGATCTGGCGCCCCTATGGACTTTTCGGCAAACGCCAGGTGGTGCGGCTGTGACTGCAAGACGTCGGGACATCCTTCTCAGCCTGGGCTTCGCCGCGCTCCTGGCGCTGGTGCCGCTGGTCTTCAGCACGCGCTACATCATCAGCCAGATCACGGTGTTCTTCATCTGGGGCCTTGTCGTCACGCAATGGAACCTGGTCCTTGGCGTGGCAGGGATCTTTTCGCTGGCACAGATGGCTCTGTTCGCGATCGGAGCCTATGGGACGGCGATGCTGGCCTATTACGTCGGCCTGCCGCTTCTGGCCGCCATGCCCGTGGCCGCGCTGGTCACGGTGGCGGCAAGCCTGCTGATCGGTTTTGCCTGCCTGCGTCTGAAAGGGGCCTATGTCGCGCTTTTGACGCTGGCCATCGCCCAGGTGATCTACCTGATCGTTGTCAACGACACCGCCTGCTTCACCAATCCGCCGTCGGGCTGCCTTCCCCTGTTCGGGGGCGTCCGCGGCTTCTCGCGCTTTGGCGATCTGGGCTTCCGCGAACTTCTGGGGTCGAAGTTCTACATCGGCCACTATTATGTCGGCCTGGCGCTGCTGCTGGCGGCGCAGGTGTTCTGCATCGTCCTCATCCGTGGACCCTTGGGTTTGGCTTTCCGGGCGCTGCGCGACAATCCCGGCTATGCGATGTCGCGCGGCGTGGGCAAACTGCGCTATCAACTATGGGTCTTCGGCCTGTCTGCCTTCTTCACCGGACTGGCCGGGGCCTTCTATGCCGCCAATTTCGGCGTGGTCGGGCCTATCGTCTTTTCCGTGTCGATGCTTCTCTTCCTGCTGGCGATGATCGTCGTGGGGGGCATGGGCACCGTGTGGGGCCCATTGCTGGGGGCGGCGCTCCTCATGGCGGCTGACGAGGGCCTGCGCGAGGTCGGCACCTTCCGCGAGATCGGCCTTGGCCTGGTGCTGGCGGTATTCGTCATCCTGCTGCCCCGGGGGATTGCAGGTCTGGCCAGAAAGACTGAGGCCGGTGGCCCGGCCTCGCGGGCAGGCACCGGGCGGAAGCAGGTGGCGGACTCATCCGATGCGATCTAGCCAAGCACGGTGGCCTGGCGCCCTGAAGGCGCACCGCAGGGCTTCAAGCCTGCGGGCACAGAAGGGGGGCAGATGACCAGCGCGGGCGCCTCAGTCGGCCCGCCCTAGCCGCGCCCGTGCGGCTGGTCATAGTCCAGCACCGGGTTGATCGGGATGATCCGGTGCGGGTTGAGCGTGTCATGGCTGTAGTGGTAATGGCGCACGATATGGTCGAACCGGACAGTCTCGGCCACGCCCGGCCACTGGTAAAGCTCACGCGTGTAGGCCCAGAGGTTCGGATAATCGATCAGCCGCTTGCGGTTGCACTTGAAGTGCAGGTGATAGACCGGATCGAACCGGATCAGCGTGGTGAAAAGCCGCCAGTCAGCCTCGGTCAGCCGGGCGCCCATCAGGTAGCGGTTCGCGCCGAGATGGCCTTCCAGCCAGTCCAGCCCGGCAAATACCTCATGCACCGCCTCGTCATAGGCAGCCTGCGTCGTGGCAAAGCCTGCGCGGTAGACGCCGTTGTTGATCGCCGGATAGATGCGGTCGTTCATCGCCTCGATCCCGTCGCGCAGTTCGGCGGGCCAATAGTCGTCGCGGTTGCCCGTGAGGCCGTCGAAGGCCCCTTTGAACATCCGGATGATCTCCGAGGATTCGTTGCTTACGATCGTCTGGCGCGTCTTGTCCCACAGGACGGGGACGGTGACTCGCCCCGAAACATCAGGCCGCGCGCGGGTGTAGAGATCGCGCAGATGGGGCAGGCCGTAAAGCCCGTCCCCCGTCGCGCCGGGGAAGTCGGTCGCAAAGGTCCAACCTTCGGTCAGCATGTCGGGGTGTACGACCGAGGCGTCGATATGCGGCGCGAGGCCCTTGAGACTGCGGAAGATCAGCGTGCGATGCGCCCAGGGGCAGGCATAGGAGACATAAAGGTGATACCGCCCGCTTTCCGCAGGAAATCCGCCCTCGCCCGACGGGCCGGGGCTGCCGTCGGCGGTGATCCAGTTGCGAAAGCGCGAGGTGTCGCGCTGGAATTTGCCGCCCGTCGCACTGGTATCGTACCAGGCGCTGTCCCATTTTCCCTCGACCAGCTTGCCCATGATGTCGCCCTTTCATTCTGATAACAGGATGTGGGCCTTCACGCCCGGCCCACAAGACTGGTCCGCGCACAGGTGCAGTGCATCACGCCGGATCACCCGTGCCTGCGACGGCTTCACGGCAGCGGGCAGACTGTCGGGGCGGCCCTTCACCCGGGCATGATCCTTGGCTAGGGTCGGGGCCAAAGCATGGGGTGGGCATGGCCTGGGAATTCTGGATCGACCGCGGCGGCACCTTTACCGATGTGGTGGGCCGCGCGCCGGATGGACGGCTGGTGACGGCGAAACTCCTGTCCGAGAACCCCGAGCGCTATCCTGACGCCGCTGTCCAGGGCATCCGCGATTGTCTGGGCCTTGCCCCCGGCCAGCCGATCCCGGACCAGGCCATCGCTGCCGTCAAGATGGGCACCACCGTCGCCACCAACGCCCTGCTGGAACGGAAGGGCGAGCGTGTCCTTCTCCTGATCACCGAGGGGTTCCGCGATCTGTTGCGCATCGGCACCCAGGCCCGGCCCGATCTCTTCGCCCTGAACATCCGCCGCCCCGATCTCCTTTATGAAGCTGTGGCCGAGGTCCCCGGCCGCCTTGACGCCGCGGGGCAGGAGGTCCGCCCTCTGGACGAAAGCGCGGTCCGCGCCGCGCTGGCCGCGGCCCATGACGCAGGCATCCGCGCCGTTGCCGTCGCCCTGATGCATGGCCACGTCAACCCCATGCATGAGGCCCGCGTCGGGGCCCTTGCCGCCGAGGCCGGCTTCACCCAGATCTCGCTTTCGCACCAGGTCAGCCGGCTGGCGAAGCTGGTCCCCCGGGGCGACACCACCACGGTCGACGCCTACCTCTCGCCGATCCTGCGCCGCTATGTGGCCCAGGTCGAAGGCGCTCTGGACATGGGCCGCGCCACCGGGCGGCTTCTCTTCATGCAGTCGAACGGCGGGTTGACGGAAGCCCACCGCTTCCAGGGCAGGGACGCCATCCTTTCCGGTCCGGCGGGCGGCATCGTCGGGATGGTCGCCACGGCCAGCGCGGCCGGCTTTGACCGGCTGATCGGCTTCGACATGGGCGGCACCTCGACCGACGTGAGCCACTATGCCGGGGTTTACGAACGCTCATTCGAGACCGAGGTCGCGGGCGTGCGGATGCGCGCGCCGATGATGGACATTCACACCGTCGCCGCCGGGGGCGGCTCGATCTGTTCGTTCCGCGATGGGCGCTTTCAGGTTGGCCCCGAAAGCGCGGGCGCCAATCCCGGCCCCGCCTGCTATCGCCGGGGCGGGCCGCTGACCATCACCGATTGCAACGTGATGCTCGGCCGCCTCTCGCCCGCCCATTTCCCGGCCGTCTTCGGCCCCGATGGCGACCAGCCGCTGGACACCACCATTGTCCGGCAGAAATTCAGGGCATTGGCCGAAGAGATTGCCGCGGCCACCGGCCGCCTTGACCCGCCCGAGGTCATTGCCGAGGGCTTCCTGCGCATCGCCATCGACAACATGGCAAACGCGGTGAAGAAGATCAGCGTTCAGCGCGGGCATGATGTGACCGGATATACCCTGCAATGCTTCGGCGGCGCTGGCGGCCAGCACGCCTGCGGGGTGGCCGATGCGTTGGGGATGCGGACGGTGTTCCTGCATCCACAGGCTGGTGTCCTGTCGGCCTTTGGCATGGGTCTCGCCCATCTGCGCGCCCTGCGGGAGGTCCAGTTCGACGCCCCCCTCACCCTCGTTGATGAGGCCCGCACCCGGATGGACGCGCTCGCCGCCGAGGCCGCGGCCGAGCTTGCCGCCCAGGGCATCCCAGCCCCGCAGATCATCCGCACGGCGCATCTGCGCTACGACGGCTCACACCAGTCGCTCCCGGTGCCGTTCGGCGACGGCGAGGCGATGTCCCGCGCCTTCGCCGTCGCGCATCAGGCCCGCTTCGGCTTTACCTCCCCCGAGCGCGCGATCCTGTTCGAGATGCTCGCCGTCGAGGCAGAGGGGGGCGGGGCGGACCTTCCCGACCTCTCTCCCGGTCCATTGGCGGGTCAGCCGGTTGACCATCTTACCCTGTGGACCGAGGGCGCCTGGCGCCAGGTCCCGCTGTACCGGCGCGAGGGTTGCGGAACCGCGACCCGAATCGCCGGCCCGGCGGTCATAACCGAGTCCACCGCGACCACCATCGTAGAACCCGGCTGGGAGGCGCGCATCGATGAGCAGGCCAATCTGATCCTGCGCCGCGTAAGCGCGATCGCCCGCCCCCCGGCGGCGGGAACCAAGGCCGACCCCGTACTGCTCGAGGTGTTCAACAACCTCTTCATGTCGGTGGCCGATCAGATGGGGGCCACGCTTGCGAATACGGCCTGGTCAGTCAACATCAAGGAAAGGCTGGACTTTTCCTGCGCCATCTTTGATGCGGCCGGGGATCTTGTCGCCAACGCCCCGCATGTGCCGGTGCATCTGGGCTCCATGTCCCATGCGGTCAAGACGGTGATCGCCGCAGTCGGGACCACCGCGCGGGAGGGCGACGCCTGGATGCTGAACTCACCGTGGAACGGCGGGACGCATCTGCCCGACGTGACCGTGGTCACCCCGGTCTTCGTGGACGGCCGCCCGGCCTTCTGGCTTGGGTCGCGCGGGCATCATGCCGATATCGGTGGCCGCACGCCCGGCTCCGGCCCCCCGGACAGCACCCGGATCGAGGAGGAGGGCGTGGTCATTAACCTCTTCCCATTGGTCGTGGAGGGCCACCTGCGCGAGGGCGAGACGCGGGCCCTGCTTGCCTCGGGCCGCTGGCCCTGCCGATCGATCGACCAGAACATGGCCGACCTCAAGGCGCAGATCGCCGCCAACGAAACCGGGCGGCGCGAGCTCCTCCGTGTGGTCGCCAATCATGGGGCCACGGTGGCGGCGGCCTACATGGGACATGTCCAAAGAAACGCCGAGGAATGTGTCCGGGCGGTGATCGACCGATTGCAGGACGGATCGTTCACTTATCCGATGGATATCGGAACAAGCATTCAGGTATCGATCAAGGTCGACCGGCAAGCGCGCTCTGCGACCATCGACTTCTCCGGGACCAGCCCGCAGCATTCCGGCAATTACAACGCCCCGCAGGCGGTAACACGGGCGGTGGTGCTTTATGTCTTCCGCACGCTGGTCGGCAAGCCGATCCCGCTGAACGAGGGCTGTTTGAAACCGCTCACCATCATTGTCCCCGAGGGGACGCTTCTGAACCCCCGCGCCCCGGCAGCCGTGATCGCCGGAAATACCGAGGTGAGCCAGTCGGCCTGCAACGCGCTTTATGGGGCTTTGGGCGTGGTGGCCGCGGCGCAGGGGACGATGAACAATTTCATCTGGGGTAACGAGAGCTTTCAGAATTACGAAACCATCGCTGGCGGCACTGGGGCCGGACCGGGGTTCGATGGCTGCGACGCGGTGCAAAGCCATATGACGAACACGCGGATGACCGATCCCGAGGTCCTGGAAAAGCGCTTCCCGGTGCGGCTGGAGGCATTCGGGATCCGGGAAGGCTCGGGCGGGGCGGGGCGGTGGCGCGGGGGGCATGGCGCAGTCCGGCAACTGCGCTTCCTGGCGCCAGTAACCGTGACGACACTTTGCGGCAGTCGCAAGATCGCGCCCTTCGGGGGCGAGGGTGGCGGACCGGGGGCTGTGGGTGAGAACCTGGTCCACTGGCCCAACGGACGGCTGGAACGGCTTGAGGGCAACGACGAGCGCGACCTGCCGGCAGGAGCGGTCTTCGAGATGCGGACTCCGGGCGGGGGCGGCTGGGGCGGATTGTGACGGGCACAAGAGCCCTGTTGAAGCCGCGCCCGGCCCGTGCTGAGACTGCTGCGTCCTACACGGGGGAAGCTGACGATGCGGGTCTTCATCAACGGGTTCGGCCGGATCGGCCGGTCGGTGCTGCGGGCCTGGATGCAGGCTCCCGCCAGATGGCCGGGGCTGGAGATCGTCGGGATCAACGACATCGCCGCCGCCGAGGTGTGCGCCTATCTCTTCGAGTATGACAGCGTCTTCGGCCCCTGGCGCGGCTCGGTGGCGCTGGAGGGCGGGGCGTTGGTCGTGGATGGGCGGCGGGTGCCCCTGCATCGGACGGCGGACCTTTCGGCGCTGGACCTGTCCGGGGTCGATCTGGTCATGGAATGCACCGGCCGGGCCGACGCTGCCGAGGTGGCGGGCCGGGGGCTGCGCGCCGGGGCGGGGCGGGTGCTGGTCTCGGGACCCTCGGCCGCAGCGGAGGTGACGGTCGTCCTCGGGGCCAACGAGGATCGGCTTGCGGGGCAGAAGATCGTCTCGAACGCCTCCTGCACCACGAACGCCTTGGCTCCGCTGGCGCGGTTGATCCATCGGAAATGGGGGATCGTGACCGGGTCGATGACGACGATCCACTGCTACACGGGAAGCCAGCCGACCGTCGATGCCCCGGCGGCGGATTATCCGAGGAGCCGGGCGGCGGCGCTGTCCATGGTGCCCACCACCACCTCGGCCGCGCGCCTGCTGGACGGGGTCCTGCCAGAGTTGGCGGGTCGGATCGTCGCGCAGGCGGTGCGGGTGCCGGTCGCCTCGGTCTCCTGCGTGGACTTCCATCTGGTCACCGAGGCGCGCCCCTCGGTCGAGGAGGTCAACGCGGCCTTCCGCGCCGCCGGGGGGGTGATCGGGGCGACGGACCGGCCGCTCGTCTCGACCGACCTGCGGGCGCGGCCGGAGTCGGTGGTCATGGCCTGCCCGGAGACGAAGCTGTCTGCCGGGGGGATGCTGCGGGTCTTCGGATGGTATGACAATGAATGGGGCTTCTCTAACCGTATGCTGGACGTGGCGCTGCGGATGGGCTGACCTGTCCAGCGTGGTCACTTGCGCGCCCCCAGCAAAATCAAGGGTTTGTCCGCGGCGATTCAGGGTCCGTTAACGAAGCCGACCTCACGCCGCCGCTCAATCCGCCCCGTCGTCGGGGATCGCCAGCACCGTCCCGCAGGCCTTGCAATGCACCGCATCGTGGTCGTGCCGCCTTAGCCCGCAGGTCGGACAGGGGAAGATCGCCTTCGGCGGTCGGAACACCAGCTGGATCAGCCGCAGGAACAGGCTGATGCCGAAGATCATGATCACCACCGACAGAAGTTTGCCCATCGGCCCGACAAGGGTGATGTCGCCGAACCCCGTCGTCGACAGTGCCGAAATGGTGAAATAGAGCGCATCGACATAGTCGCGGATATCCGCGTTCACCTTGGACTGGGTTTCATAGACCAGGGCAGTCATCGCGAAGATGAAGATCAGCAGGTTCAGCCCCGCCCGCAGCGCCTGTTCGTTCCGCCGGAAGCCGGGAATGTCGTCGCGCAACTGCTCCAGCGTCTGGGGCGAGTGGAAGACGCGGTAAAGCCGCAACACGCGCAGGAAGGCCAGCCCCTCGCCCCAGATCGGCACCAGCAGCGAAAGGATGACGAGAAGGTCCGCAACGCCCCAGAGGCTGAAGACCTCGCGCGAGGGGCGGCGAGCGATCCAGAGCCGGGCCAGGAGGTCGGCAAGAAAGACCAGCCCGATGACGATGTCGATCGTCGTGGTATGGGGTCCACGCGGCAGGAAGGAACTGGTGACCAGCCAGGCGACCGTGGCGAGGTCAAAGGCCAGCAGGCCATAGCGGAAGCGGTCCCCGACCGGCCCGGCGCTTTCGTAAAGGATGCGCAGGCGCTTGCGCAGGCGGGGAGGCGGATGGGACATGCAGGGCCTTTCGCCGCCCACATTCCGTGAGCTTCCCCCCCGAGGTCAAGTCTGCTGGCCTCAGCCGGCGCGCAGAAGCAGCCCGACGCCCAAAAGCAGGACCGCCATCCCGGCTAGCTGGCGCGGGCTTGTCCTTTGGCCGAAGGCGAAGCGTGCGACGAGCAGGGCGAGAAGAACCTCGACCAGGGCCAGGGTACGGACATTGGCGGCGGTCGTCAGCGCGAAGCCGGTGAACCAGAAGGCCGAGGCGAGGGCCCCGAGGAAACCGGCCGCAAGCGAGGGGCCGATGGCGCGGAAGCTGCCGGTCAGTGCGGCACGGTCTCGAATGCCGAGCCAGAGGCCAAGCGCGAAGGTCTGCAGCGCCAGCGTGAGGGCCAGCATCGTGAGCGCGCGGATCAGGAAGCTCCCCTCGGGGAGCGCGGTGATCGCGCCGCGGAAGCCGATCGCGGAAAGGCCGAAGGCGAGGCCCGCGGCGAGCCCGAGGGCCGCGGGGCCGAGCCCGGACAGCATGGCGCGGCCCTGGCCGGGTTTCAGCGTCATCACCAGGACCCCGGCTACCGCGACGGCGATAGCGGCGAGCATGGGAAGCGTCAGCGCCTCGCCCAGGATGGCCCAGCCGACGAGGGCGACGAGGACGGGCTCGACCTTGAGCCAGGCGGTGACAAGGCCGAAGCCCTGGGTCCGCATGGCCTGAAGCATGAGGGCGGTGGCGGCGATCTGGGCCAGCGCGCCAAGGGCGGCGAAGGCGACCGCGCGTGGCGTGAGCGTCGGCGCGGAGGAGCCGGTGAGGCCAAGCGCCAGGGCGAGGAAGGCCAGCGCGAAGGGCAGGCCATAGAGGAAGCGCACATTGGTCGCGCCAAGGGTGCCGAGACGCTCGGTCAGCCCGCGCTGGGCGGCGTTTCGGCCGGTCTGGGCGACGGCGGCGGCGAGGGTGACGGGAATCCAGAGCTGGTCCATCGCGGGAACCGTGGGAAGGGGGCTTTGGGGGTAGGGTGGGCAATATTGCCCACCCTACGCTTGCGAGAGGCGCGCCCGGTGGCTTACCCGCGCCGGACGGTGTCGATCATCAACTGGACATTCTCGGGATGCGCGTCGGGGGTGATCCCATGGCCCAGGTTGAAGATATGCGGACCCTTGGAGAAGGCCTTGACCACATGGCGGGTCGCCGCAACGAGGGCGGGACCACCAGTCACCATATGCTCGGGCGCAAGGTTGCCCTGCACGCAGCCGTCGATCTGGACATTGGCCGCCGCCCATTCCGGGCTGACGGAATTGTCGATCGCGACGCAATCCGCCCCGGTCCTGTGGGCAAAGCCGATATAGCCCTGCCCGGCTTCACGCGGGAAGGCGATGATCGGGATCCCGGGGTGGCGGGCCTTGAGTGCGGCGATGATCCGTGCGGTCGGCGCCTCGGCGAAGTCGCGGAAGTCCTGGCCTTTGAGGCTGCCGGCCCAGCTGTCGAAGAGCTTGACCACCTCGGCCCCGGCCTCGATCTGGGCCGACAGGTATTCGACGGTCGCCTCGGTGATCCGGTCGATCAGCGCCTGGAAGGTCGGGCGATCCTGGTCCTTCAGCGCATGGGCCCGGGCCTGGTCCTTCGAACCCTTGCCGGCGATCATGTAGGTGGCGACGGTCCAGGGCGCGCCGGCGAAGCCGATGAGCGTGGTTTCGCGGGGCAGCTCGCGGGAGAGGATGCGGACGGTTTCGTAGACCGGGCTTAGCGTCTCGTGGATCGCCTCGGTCGGGCGCAGGTTCGCGACCTGCGCCGGGGTGTCGGTGGTCTCCATCCTTGGCCCCTCGCCGGTTTCGAACCAGAGCTTCGGGCCAAGCGCCTGGGGCAGCAGCAGGATGTCGGCGAAGAGGATCGCCGCGTCAAAGCCGTAGCGGCGGATCGGTTGCAGCGTGACCTCGGCCGCAAGCTCGGGGTTGTAGCAGAGCGAGAGGAAGTCGCCTGCCTTGGCCCGCGTCTCGCGGTATTCCGGCAGGTAGCGGCCCGCCTGGCGCATCATCCAGATCGGCGGGGTGGGCAGCACCTCGCCCTTGAGCGCGCGCAGGATCGTCTTGGTCATCATGGGTCCTTTCGTCTGCGGTTCATGGGTCGGCTGCGGGGGCGGCGTTGTCAAGAGTTGTCAGGCTGGCATGACAGGGGTATGGCTTGGGCCATGCGCGATGATCTGCCCTCCCCCGCCCGCCCGCTGAAGATCGGAACCCGTGGCTCGCCGCTGGCCTTGTGGCAGGCGCATGAGACGCGTCGACGCCTGATGGCGGCGTTCGGACTGGACGAGGCGGCGTTCGAGATCGTGGTGATCAAGGTCACGGGCGACCAGATCCAGGACAAGGCGCTGCGCGAGATCGGGGGGAAGGGGCTGTTCACCCGCGAGATCGAGGAGGCGCTGCTGGATGGCGGCATCGATATCGCGGTCCATTCGATGAAGGACATGCCGGTCTTGCAGCCCGAGGGGCTGGTGCTGGACTGCTATCTGGAACGCGCGGATGTGCGGGATGCCTTCGTGTCTCCGCATTACGGGTCGATTGCCGAGCTGCCGCAGGGCGCGGTGGTCGGGTCGTCGTCCTTGCGGCGGCGGGCGCAGCTGGCGCTGCGGCGACCGGATCTGCGACTGGTGGAATTCCGGGGCAACGTCCAGACGCGGATGCGCAAGCTGGAGGACCGGGTGGCCGATGCGACCTTCCTGGCGATGGCGGGGCTGACGCGGCTGGGGATGCTGGAGGTCGTGCGCTCGGCCATCGAGCCGGAAGAGATGCTCCCCGCCGTGGCGCAGGGCGCGATCGGGGTGGAGCGGCGGGCAGCGGATGAGCGGGTCGCGCCGCTGCTGGCGGCGATCCATCATGGTGAGACCGGGCAGCGGCTGGCGGCGGAGAGGACCTTCCTTGCCACGCTGGACGGATCCTGCGAGACGCCCATCGCCGGGCTGGCGGTGCTTGAGGGCGACCAGCTCTGGCTGCGCGGCGAGATCCTGCGGCCGGATGGTTCGGCCTCGCTGACCGGGGAGCGACGCGGTCCGATCAGCGATGGCGCGGCGATGGGGCGCGATCTGGCCGAGGACCTGCTGGCCAAGGCCGGGCCGGGGTTCTTCGGCTAAGGGTTACAATGCTGTCGTCAACGGGTTACATGCCCCGCAAAAGCGGAGGCGTTCCCCTGTCTGACCCTGATCTGCATGCCCATGTCGCGGCCGCGCTGGCCGAGCCGTTCCGTCGGGTGCGGCCGGTGGTGCTGCCGGATGGGCGGCGGTTCTGGTTGAAGCGGGTCGAGCGGCTGTCGGGGCGGTTGCGATGGCAGAAGGGCGATCCGGCGCGGGCTTTCGCGGCCGAGCGTGCTGGCCTGCACGCCATGGCCGAGGCCGGGGTGCCGGTGGCGGGGATCGTGGCCGAGGGGCCGGACTGGCTGCTCTTGCCCGACGCGGGGCCGATCCTGACCGAGGTCGTGGTGGATCCCGGACGCAGCGAGGCCGAGAAACTGGCCGCCTTCGCCGAGGCGGGGCGGGCGCTGGGTCAGGTGCATTGGGCCGGCATGGCGCATGGCCGGCCTGCGGTGCGCGATATCTGCTGGGACGGTACGGCGGCGCGGTTCATCGATCTGGAACGCTTCCGGCTGGCGCGGCGCGGCGGGCTGGCGCAGGCGGCGGATGTGGTCATGCTGGCGCAGACCGCCTTCACGCGCTGGCCGGACGACGCGCGCTGGCTGGATGCGGCGCTGGCCGGATATGCCGCACATTCCCCGCCCGGGTCGATGGAGCGGGTGGCCCGGCTGGCGCGCTGGCTGATGCCTCTGGCCTGGCTGGCGCGCGGGTTGCGTCTGGTCAGGCCGCGCAGCCGGGAGCTGTTGGCGGTCGGCCTGACCCTTCAGCACCTTCGGCGCCGCTAGGCAGGGTCCCGGTCAGTCCTGCGCGCGCAGGGTGCCAGCCGGGCGGGCGTTCAGAGGACGGAGCGCGAAGAAGAGCCCCGCCAGCAGGGTGGCGAAGATACCGCCCAGCACGATGCCGAGGGCCGAGACCGGCTCGAACCGGAAGTCCGACTCCATCACGAAGGTCATCACGCCCCAGCCGCTGATGCCCCCGGCGATGACGGCGACCACGCCCGCCGCCGCCCCCATCAGGGCGGAGCGCAGTGCGAAGCTGGACAGGATCTTGCCGCGCGTGGCCCCGAGGGTCTTGAGGATCGCGGATTCGTAGATGCGGGCCCGTTCCCCTGCGGCGGCTGCGCCGATCAGGACCACGAAGCCGGTGATGAGCGTCCCGGCGGCCGCCCAGGCGGTGGCGGTGGCGATGGCGCTTAGCGCCTCGGCCACGCGGTCGACAGCCTCGCGGATGCCGATGGCGGTGATGTTGGGCCAGGTTTTGGTCACGTCGCGCAGGATCTGCGCTTCAGCTTCGGGCGGGGCGTAGACGGTGGCAATGTGGGTGTGCGGTGCCCCCGCCAGCGCGGCGGGGTTGAGGGTCATCACGAATCCCATCCCGGCGTTGGAGAAATCGACCTCGCGGAAGGAGGTGATCGTCGCGGTCAAGTCGCGGCCAAGGATGTTGACGGTCATCGTGTCGCCAAGCCGAAGGCCGATTTCCTCGGCCTCTTCGGTGGCGAAGCTGATCTGCGGCTCGCCGGTGTAATCCTCGGCCCAGAATTTCCCGGCCGTGATCCGGGTCTTTTCGCCGGGGGTGGCGGCATAGGTGATGCCGCGGTCGCCGCGCACGACCCAGTGGTCGCCGGCCACCTCACGCGCGGGGCGGCCGTTGATCTGGGTGATGACGCCGCGCAGCATGGGGGCGGTTTCAACCTCGGTCACGGCGGGATTGGCCTGGACCAGCGCGAGAAAGGGGTCGATCTGGTCGGGCTGGATGTCGACGAAGAAGAAGGCGGGCGCACGGGTGGGCAGGTCGGTCGCGATGGCCTGGCGCAGGTTCCAGTCGATCTGGCCCACGGCGGCAAGAACGGAAAGCCCAAGGCCGAGCGAAAGGACAACGGAGGTCGCGTCGGATCTTGGCGCGCCGATCGCGGCCAGCGCCGCGCGGGTGGCGGGACGGCCGTGGGTGAGCCGGGTGCGGGCGAGGCGCCGGGCGGCCTTGCGCAGGCCGAGGGCGGAGAGGGCGAGGATCAGCAGCGCCCCGACGATGCCGCCCGCCGCGCCGAGGGCAAGCTCGGGGATGCCGGAAAGCCAGGTGGCGCTGCCGATGAGCGTCAGGGTCAGAAGGGCAAGGGCACTCAGGTAGCGTTTGCGCGGCCAGGTCCGGGTGCCCGAGCCGCCACGATACAGGGCGGCGGGGCGGATACGCTCGGTCCTTGCGAGGGGGAGGAGGGTGAAGATCAGGGCCGAGAGGGTGCCGTAGAAGGCGGCCTCAGCCAGCGCGCCGGGGGAGAGGCGGATATCGGCCGGGAAGGGGAGGGAGGATTCGATCAGCGGGGCGGCAAGGACCGGGGCGAGGGCGCCGAGGACAAGGCCGATGGCGATGCCTAGGGCGGAAAGGATGGCGGTCTGCCAGAGGTAGGTGCGGAAGATCAGCCCGCCCTCGGCGCCCAGGGTTTTCAGGGTGGCGATGGTTTCGGTCTTGCCGTCAAGGTAGCTGCGGATCGCGGCCGAGATGCCGACGCCGCCCACGGCCAGCCCGGCGAGGCCGACGAGGACGAGGAAGCTGCCGATGCGGTCGATGAACCGCTCGATCCCGGGCGCGGCGTTGCGGCTGTCGGTCCAGCGCATCCCCTTGTCGCGGAAGGTGGTTTCCGCCTCGTCCTTGAGGGTTTGCAGGTCGGTGCCGGGGGGGAGGATCAGGCGGTAGCGGGTTTCGTACATCGAACCGCTGGCCAGAAGGCCGGAGTTCGCCAGCGCGTCGGAATGGACGACAGTGCGCGGGCCGAGGGTGAAGCCGGTGGAGGCGCTGTCCGGCTCACGCGTGAGGGCGGCGGTGAGGCGGAAGGTCTGCGTCCCGAGGCGGAAGCTGTCGCCCAGTTGCAGCGCCAGCCGATCGATCAGCACGGGGTCCATGATCGCGCCGGGCAGGCCATCGCTGTCGGCCAGCGCCTCGGCGACGGGGATCGGCGGATCAAGCTCGGCCGCTCCGGTCAGAGGCCAGGAGTCGTCGACGGCCTTGATCTGGGTGAGGGCCTGGTCGTCCTGGACCAGGACCATGGAGCGGAAGTCGTAGACCTCGGACACCTGGGTGGCGATGCGGTCCATGTAGGCGCGTTCGTCGGCGTCGGCCTGGCGGTAGGTGAAGCGCATCTCGGCGTCGCCGCCAAGGATCACCGCGCCCTGGTCGGTCAGGCCCTGCTGGATGCCGGTCCGCAGCGTGCCGACGGCGGCGATGGCGGCAACGCCGAGGGCGAGGCAGGCGAGGAAGACGCGGAACCCGCGCAGGCCGCCGCGCAGTTCACGCCGGGCGATGGTGAAAGAGAGGCTCATTCGGCGGCTTTCGCGTGGGTCTCGGGCGCGAGGAGGCCGTCGGCAAGGCGGATCACCCGGTCGCAGCGGGCGGCGAGTTCGGGGGCATGGGTCACAAGGACCAGCGTGGCACCGTGGCGGTCGCGGAGGCCGAAGAGGAGGTCCATGATCGCCTGGCCGTTGACGCCGTCGAGGTTGCCCGTCGGTTCATCCGCCAGCAGGATCGCGGGCCGGGGCGCGGCGGCGCGGGCGAGGGCGACGCGCTGCTGCTCACCCCCCGACATCTGGCTGGGGTAGTGGTGCATCCGGGAGCCGAGACCCACGGCGGTCAGCTCTGCCTCGGCCCGGTCAAAGGCGTCGCGCGCACCGGCCAGTTCCAGCGGCAGCGCCACGTTCTCGAGCGCGGTCATGGTGGGAATGAGGTGGAAGGATTGGAACACAACCCCCATATTCCCACGGCGGAAGCGGGCGAGCGCGTCTTCGTCCATCGCGGTCAGGTCCTGCCCGAGGGCAAGGACCTTGCCGCCGGTGGCACGCTCCAACCCGCCCATGAGCATGAGGAGCGACGACTTGCCCGACCCCGATGGCCCGATCAGCCCGACCGTTTCGCCCTTGCGGATCGTAAGCGTGATGCCCTTCAGGATCTCGACCGGGCCGGCATTGCCGGCAAGGGTGAGCCGCGCATCGGTGAGCGCGAGGATTTCATCAGTCATGCAAAGGTCCCTTGGGGCAATGGTTGCAAAGGGATATGGCGCGATTGCCAGTGTCCGCAATGGCTTTGCGGTCACGTTGTTGCTTGCGGGCGCAGCCGTGGCCGAGCCGGTGACGGTCGTCGCGCTGGGCGACAGCCTGACGGCGGGCTACGGGCTGGCCGACCAGAGCCAGGGCTTTGCCCCGGTGCTGCAAGGCTGGCTGGCGGAGCGGGGGCATGAGGTCGTGGTGCAGAATGCAGGCGTCTCGGGCGATACGACAGCGGGGGGGCTGGCGCGAGTCGGCTGGGCGCTGGGGCCCGAGGCAGATGCGCTGATCGTGACGCTGGGCGGCAATGACCTGCTGCGTGGGATCGACCCGGCAGCGTCGCGGGCCAATCTGGACGGGATCCTGAAGGAAGCGGCGGCGCGGGACCTGCCGGTGCTGCTGGTGGCCATGAAGGCTCCCGGCAATTTCGGGCCGGAGTACAAGGCGGCCTTCGATGCGATGTATGGCGATCTGGCGGCGGACTATGGGACGCTGCTGGCCGAGGATTTCTTCGCGGGCCTGCGCGCGGTCGGGGCGGACCCGAGCGATCCGGCCTCTCTGGCGGCCTATATGCAGCCGGATGGGTTGCACCCGAACCCCGAGGGCGTGAAGCTGATCGTCGAGGGGTTGGGGCCGCAGGTCGAAGCGTTGCTGGCAGTGGTGCAGGAGCGGGACGGGCAAGATCCTTGAAGAAGGGATTCTTGCAGATTTCTTGAGAAAGAGACTTCCGTCCTGCGAGGAGGTGGCTGTGGAACACGAGGTTATCTGGCGGGTCGGGGTCTTTCTGGGGGTGCTTCTGGCCTTGGCGGGGCTGGAGCGGTTGATGCCACGGCGGCGGCTGGTGCAGCCGAAACCCCGGCGCTGGGCGACGAATCTGGGGCTGGTGGTGATCGACACGCTGGCGGTCCGGGCTTTGGCGCTGGCGCTGCCGATCCTGGCGGTCGCGGCGGCGGTGGATGCAGAGCGGCTGGGCTGGGGCCTGTTCAACGCGCTGGACTGGCCCGCCTGGGTCGAGGTGCTGCTGGCTGTGCTGATCCTGGACCTGGCGATCTGGGCGCAGCATCTGGTGACGCACAAGGTGCCGCTCCTTTGGCGCTTTCACCGGGTCCATCACGCCGATCGGGATTTCGACGTTACCACGGCGCTGCGCTTTCATCCGGTGGAGATTGCGGCCTCGGCGGGGCTGAAGGTGGGGCTTGTCTATCTGCTTGGCCCCTCGGCGCTGGCGGTGGTTCTGTTCGAGATCCTGCTGAACGCGACGGCGATGTTCAACCATGCCAACCTGCGGCTGCCCTTGTGGCTGGACCGGGTGGTGCGGCTGGTCTTGGTGACGCCGGACATGCACCGGGTGCATCACTCCGTCCACCGCGAGGAGCATGACAGCAATTACGGCTTTTCCCTGTCGGTTTGGGACCGGATTTTCGGGACCTATGTGCCACAACCGAAGGCAGGACATGAGGCGATGACGGTGGGGCTGGAATGGCAGGACGACCGGACGATGCGGCTGGGCTGGGTGCTGGGGTTGCCCTTCTTCCGGCGCTAGAGGCGCGGCTGGCCGAGCATCGGCTGGAATTGCTGGGCGGCTTCACCGTGGCCGAGGGGGAAGAGGGGTTCCCGGCGGGGACGCGGACGCTTCTGATGCTGGGACCGGCCGAGCCGGGGTTCTGGGCGCATCTGACAGCGCAGCCGGAATGGGGCGGACCGGACCCGGTGGACCGCTGGTCGCGCCGGGTGATCGGCCGGATCGCCTGCGACCTGGGGGCCAAGGCGCTGTTCCCGTTCGGCGGGCCGCCCTATCACCCGTTCTACCAGTGGGCGCTGCGGACGGGGCGGGTCTGGGACAGCCCGGTGCGGCTTCTGGTCCATGCCGGGCAGGGGCTGATGGTCAGCTTCCGCGGGGCGCTGGCGCTGAAGGAGGCGGTTCCCGTGCCGCCCCCGGTGGTGAGGCCCTGCGACGGGTGCCCGGCCCCCTGCCTGACCGCCTGCCCGGCGGGGGCGCTGACCGGGGCGGGCTATGACCTGCCGGTCTGCCACGCCTTCCTGGACCAAGCCGCCGGGGCGAAGTGCATGACGGGCGGCTGTCTGGTTCGCCGCGCTTGCCCGGTGTCGCAAAGCTATGCAAGACTGCCGGAACAGTCGGCCTATCACATGGGGCAGTTCCACAAATGAAGCGGTTGATCCTGACGCGGCATGCGAAATCCTCGTGGGACGATCCGCTGATGCCCGACCATGACCGCCCCTTGAACGAACGTGGCAAGGCGGCGGCGGCTGATCTGGGTCAATGGCTCGCCAGCCGGGACTATGTGCCGGGGGAGGTCTTGTGCTCGGATGCGCTGCGCACCCGCAAGACCTTTTCCGGGATCGCCCCCGCCCTTCCCGGAAGCCCGGTGCTGGAGCTGAAGCCAGCGCTGTATCATGCCGGGCCGGATGTGATGATGGCGGTGCTGCGTCACGCCAAGGCGGATGTGGTGATGATGATCGGCCACAATCCGGGCATTGCCGAATTCGCCGCCCGGCTGGTGGCGCATCCGCCCGCGACGCCCGATTTCGCGCGTTATCCGACCGGGGCGACCCTGGTCGCGGATTTCGACGTGGCGGAGTGGGGAGAGCTGGTGTTCGGCAAGGGCGTGGTGGTCGATTTCATCGTCCCGCGGGAGATCCTCGCCTGACCGCGCGGCAGGGTGCGGCAGCCACCGGAGCGGCTGCCGCCTTGGGGCTTAGTCGCCCAGATCGTCGGGCAGGAGGAGGTTCAGCGCGATCGCGATGCCGGCTGCGGGCAGCAGGCCCGAGGTCAGCAGGATCTGCGCGGTGCGGCCCATGTGCTGGAGCGCCTCGGGAACCAGTTGCAGGCCGAGGCTGACCGAGAGGGCGGTGGCGAAGATCACCATGTTGCGCCGGTTCCAGCGGACTTCGGACAGCATGTTGACGCCGGCGGCACAGACCATGCCGAACATCACCACCACGCCGCCGCCAAGGACGTTGATCGGGACGGTGTTGATTGCGGCGCCGACCTTGGGGACCAGCCCGCAAAGGATCAGGAACAGCGCGCCGATGGTGACGACATGGCGGCTCATCACGCCGGTCATGGCGATCAGGCCGACGTTCTGGCTGAACGAGGTGTTCGGCAGCGCGCCGAAGATCCCCGCGACGGCAGTGCCCGCGCCATCCGCGAAGGTCGCGCCCTGGATTTCCTTGTCGGTCGCCTCGCGCCCTGCGCCGCCCTTGGCGATGCCCGACACATCGCCCACCGTCTCGATCGCCGAGACCACGGCCATGAAGCACATGCCGACGATGATCGCGAGGTTGAGCTCGAAGCCCCAGCGGAAGGGATTGGGCAGGGCGAAGAACCCGGCACGCTCGACCGAGGTGAAGCTGACCTGGCCCATGGCCAGCGCGACGACATAGCCGGCAAGGATGCCGATCAGCACGGCGGCGATGGCAAGGAAGCCGCGGGCGAAGAACTTGATCGCAAGCGTGACGAGGATCACCACAAGGGCCGGGAACCACTGGCTGAAGCTGCCGAAGGTGATGGTGGACCAGTCGACCTCGGTCCCCGCGGCGCGGGCCTCGGCGATGGCGCGCATTCCGGCCTCCATCGCGGGGACGCCACCGGCGGCGTACTGGATGCCGACCTTCACCAGCGCGAGACCGATCATCAGGACGATCAGGCCGGTGACGAGGGGCGGCAGCGCATAGCGGATGCGGCCGACGATGAAGCCGAGGAAGAAGTGGAAGATGCCGCCGAGGATGACCCCGGTCATAAGCCCCGCAAGGCCCGCCGTTCCCAGGCCCGCGACGGCGGGGATCATCACTGGCACGAAGGCGAAGGAGGTGCCCTGAACGATGGGCAGCCGCGCCCCGACCGGGCCGAGGCCGATGGTCTGCAGGAGCGTCGCCACCCCGGCGAACAGCATCGACATCTGGATCATGTAGGTCATGTCGGGGAAGCCGAGCGCCCCCTGGTCCGAGCCGAAGCCGATTCCGGCCGCGCCGCAGACGATGATCGCCGGCGTCACGTTCGAGACGAACATGGCGAGCACATGCTGAATGCCCAGCGGCACGGCCTGAGCCAGCGGGGGCAGGTAGTCGGGGTCGCGGAGTTGCTCCGGCGTCCCGATCGCGGAACTTGTCATCTGTCTTGTCCTTTTCCCTTGGGGCCTGTTGGTCTTCGCGCCGTCTGCGCATTGCCCCTGCATGCGCTCCGGTTAGGGGCCCCGTTACGGGGTGAGGACCGTCCACGGTTGGGTGTAACGGTATTCTTCAAGGTTCGGCGTGGGGCCGATCCGGTCGACCACGGCGAAGAGGCCGGGGGCATGAAGCGGAGTCAGCACCCCGTGCCAGGTGCCTCGGTGCAGGTTGATGCCTTGCGCGCCATTGGTCAGGAAGGCTTGGGGCGGCGCGTCTGGGCTGGTGGCGACGATGACGAGGAACGGATGTTCGCTCATCGGCAGGAAGGCCTGCGATCCCTCGGGGTGGCGTTCGATCAGGTCGAAGCTGTAGGGCAGCGCGCGCGGTTCGGCCTGGAAGATCGAGATCCCGGCGCGTCCTTCGGGGCCGAAATCCAGCGTCGCGCGGTCATGGTGGCGGCGGCAGAGGCCGGCGTTGATCAGGCGGTGCGCGCCGGTGGCGTCGAGCACGTCGCCGAAGGGCGCGAAGGCCTCGGCGGTAAGGGGGGCGGGGCGCAGGGTTCTCATGCGCGGCTCCCTGGCTGGCCGTCGGGCCGGGGGCCAGCGCCCGGACCCCCGGTATACTTGGGCCGGTACGAAACCATCATCTCGGGGGCCCAAAGGCGCCGGGACCGCGCAGCTTGGCGTGGCGGTTGACGTCCTTGTAAAGCAGATAGCGGAAGCGGCCCGGCCCGGCGGCATAGCAGGCCTGCGGGCAGTAGGCGCGGAGCCACATGAAGTCTCCGGCTTCGACCTCTACCCAGTCCTGGTTCAGCTTGTAGACGGCCTTGCCCTCCAGCACGTAAAGGCCGTGCTCCATGACATGGGTTTCCTCGAAGGGGATCACGCCGCCGGGCTGGAAGGTGACGATGTTGACATGCGCGTCGTGGCGGATGTCGTCAGGCTCGACAAACCGGGTGGTGCCCCAACGCTCACCCGTGTCGGGCATCCAGCGGATCGGGACGTCGCGTTCGTTGATGACGAAGGCCTCGGGCGCGGGCACGCCGGGGGCGGGTTCGTAGAGCTTGCGCAGCCAGTGGAACCGGGCCGGGGCGTTGCCTTCGGCGAGAAGGGTCCAGCGGGAGCCCGCAGGGATATAGGCGTAGGAGCCTTCCTCCATCTCGTAGCCGGTGCCGTCGATGGTCAGCGTCGCAAGGCCGCCCGTGAAGAAGAGCCAGTGTTGCGCACCGGTCTCGGGGTCCGGGGTGTCGGAGCCGCCTCCGGGTTGGACCTCCATCACATATTGGCTGAAGGTCTCGGCGAAGCCGGACATGGGGCGGGCGATCAGCCAGAGGCGGGTCCTGTCCCAGCCGGGGAGGCAGCTGGTGACGATGTCGGAAAAGCACCCGTTCGGGATGAAGGCGTAAGCGGTGGTGAAGACCGCGCGCTGGGTCATCAGTGCGGTCTGGGGCGGCAGGCCGCCGGGCGGGGTGTAGTAGCTCATGGCAATTGGTCCTTGAGGCGCAGTTCGGCGATGCGCTCTACCTGACGGCAGGCGGTGGCGAATTCGGTGGCAGTGTCGTTCGATATCCGGGTCGCGAAAGCCTGCAGGATCGAGGCCTTGGTGTTGTCGCGAACGGCGATGATGAAGGGGAAGCCGTGTTTCGCGACATAGTCCTCGTTCAGCCGCTGGAAGCGGGTTCGCTCCTCGTCGGTCAGCGCGTCGAGGGCGGCAGAGGCCTGTTCGGCGGTGGATTCGGGCGTCAGGCGTTTCGCGGCGGCGAGCTTCCCGGCAAGGTCGGGGTGGGCGCGCAGGACGCCGAGGCGTTCGTCGGGCGAGGCCGAGCGGAAGATGCGGGCCAGGGCATTGTGGAGGCCCGTGGCACTGTCATGCGCCGGGCCGAGCTCCAGATCGAAGGCGCGGTCGGCGATCCAGGGAGAATGTTCGAAAATTGAGCCGAAGCGCTCCACGAACCGTTCGCGGGCCATCTGGCTTGGCCGTTCGAAGCGTTTGGGTGGATGGGTCTTTCTCCAATGATCGGCGATGTCGATCCGGCGCGGGAACCAGACGCCGTCGTGCGATCTGGCATAGTCGAGGAACCGTTGCAGACCCGCGATCTTGCCGGGGCGGCCGATCAGGCGGCAGTGCAGGCCGATGGAGAACATCCTGGCCGCGCCTGCCTGACCTTCGGCATAAAGGGTGTCGAAGCTGTCCTTGAGATACTGGTAGAACTGCTCACCCGTGATGTAGCCCGGCGCGGTGGCGAAGCGCATGTCGTTGGCTTCGAGCGTGTAGGGGATCACCAGCTGGTCATGGTCACCATATTCGCGCCAGTAGGGCAGGTCGTCGTCATAGGTGTCGGAAATCCAGGCCAGCCGCCGGGTCTCGGCCGTCAGGCGCACCGTGTTCATCGAGCAGCGGCCGGTGTACCAGCCCTGCGGGGGCTCTCCGACCACTTCCTCATGCAGGCGGAAGGATTCGGCGATCTGGGTGGCCTCCTCGGCCTCGGGCATGTCGCGGTGGTCGACCCATTTCAGGCCGTGGGAGGCGATCTCCCACCCCGCGGATTTCATCGCGGCGACCTGTTCGGGGTTGCGGGCCAGCGCCGAAGTCACCCCGTAGACCGTGACGGGAATGTCCATCCCGGTGAACAGCCGATGCAGCCGCCAGAAGCCGGCGCGGGCGCCGTAGTCGTAGATCGACTCCATGTTCCAGTGGCGTTGGCCGGGCCAGGGCGCGGCTCCGGCGATGTCGGAGAGAAACGCCTCGGACTGGGCGTCGCCATGCAGGATGTTGTTCTCGCCCCCTTCCTCGTAGTTCAGGACGACCGACACGGCGATCTTCGCGCCGCCAGGCCAGCGGGCATCGGGGGGAGTGGGGCCGTAGCCTCGAAAGTCGCGGGGGTAGCGGTGCACGGAATGATCCTCCTCCGGGCAGATTAGGGCAGGTTGGGTGAAGATATTTTCAGCTTTTCACGAAAGGTCATATGCGCGCAATGCGGGGTCCCCGGGCGCGGGGTTTCGTGATCAGATGCGGAAAACGGAGGATGGAATGGGACGGCTGTCGACGCATGTGCTGGACACCGCGCGGGGCAAGCCCGCGGCTGGGGTGAGGATCACGCTTTACCGGCTGTCGGGCGGGGAGCGCGCGCAGCTGCGCGAGGTCACGACGAATTCCGACGGGCGCACGGACGGTCCGCTTCTGGAGGGCGAGGCGCTGGAGGCCGGAGTCTATGAGTTGGTCTTTGCCGCCGGCGACTATCTGCGCGGCTCGGGGCAGGCGGGGCCGGGGGTGCTGTTCCTTGACGAAATCCCGATCCGCTTCGGCGTGCCGGATGCGGGGCAGCACTATCATGTGCCTCTGCTGATATCGCCCTTCGGCTATTCCACCTATCGCGGATCCTGAGCCCGGTCGGCCCCGTGCCGCCGACGTGATGCCTGGCACTGGCAAGGTCGAGAAACCGTCACTTGCGGTTGACGGTTTATGGGTATCTTGTATTGCCGTCGTTTTATCGGGGTTAAGGAGAACCGCATGTTTCGCATGACGTCCAATTTGGCCGTTCCGGCCGTTGTTTTCTTGATGGGGAGCACGGCCTCCTTCGCGCTGACCGCGGATCAGGTCTGGCAGTCCTGGAAGGATGCGGGGGCCGCCGTCGGGCTGGAAGTGACCGCTGCGACCGAGAACAATTCTGGTGGCGTGTTGACGCTGAATGGCGTGTCGATTGCGCCGGAGGGGGTCCCCGGGATCACCATTTCCGACATGACGCTGACCGAAGCCGCCGACGGGTCGGTCACCATCGCGCCGGGCGCCAATATCGGCGTGTCGATGTCGGGCGAGACCAAGGGTTCGGTCAAGGTATCGCACGAGGGGCTGGCGCTGGTCGCGCGCGAGGCGGACGGCGGGCTGGTCTATGACTACACTGCGGCCCGGCTGGATGTGGCCTATGACACGTCCGCGCCCGGCTTTTCGTTCGACGGCTCGCCCGCGCCGGAAGTGAAGAACGCCGGGAACTTTGGCTTCACCGGCCTGGCCGGGAGCTACTCCGACATCCCCGGCACGAACCGGACCTTCGGGCTGGAGCTGAAGGCCGATGCCCTGGCCTATAACACAAGCTCGGACGATCCGTCGCTGGAACTGAAGCAGACCACGACGAGCACCACGCGGGGGATCGAGCTTGCGGTGCAGCTGGCGCTGCCGACAAGCGTTTCGGCGGGTAGCGAGATGCCGGAAGATTTCGGCGTCGCGCTGCAGGAAGGGCTGGCGCTGACCTTCAGCTCGAAGCAGGGCGATTCCGCTGGCACCGTCGCGCAGGACAGCCCCTACATGCCGATGAACATGACGATCACGGCTGGCGCGGGCGAAGCCTCGGGTGAGTTCAACAAGGACCGCTTCCAGATCAGCTCGACCAGCAGCGGGCTGGACATCGAGGGAACCTCGGGGATGATGCCGGCGCCGTTCAAGGTGACCTCGGGCCCGATGGAATTCGGCCTGACCTCGCCGGTCATGGCGACCGAGACGGCGGGGGATTACGGGCTGCTGCTGAAGCTGAACCAGCTGAGCATCAACGAGGAAACCTGGGCGATGTTCGACCCGCAGGGCGCGCTGAGCCGGGATGCGGCGGATATCGCGATCGATGTCTCCGGCAAGGCCAAGGTCGATTTCGCGGCGATTGCGAATGCCGAGGACGCGGGCATGGAGCCGCCGGTGCCGGAGCCTGAGACGCTGGACATCACCGAGATTGCGCTGAACGTGGCCGGTGCGGCCCTGCGCGCGACGGGCGCCTTCACCTTCGACAATTCGATGGGGATGCCGATGCCGCTGGGTGAGGCGGATGTGACCATCACCGGCGCGAATGCGCTGATCGACGGGCTGATCGCCACCGGGCTCATGGCCGAGGAAGACGCGATGGGCGCGCGGATGATGATGGGTGCCTTCATGTCGCCGGGCGCGAACCCGGATGAGCTGACCACCAAGATCGAAGCGAAGGAAGGTTTCGCGGTCTTCGTGAACGGCCAGCAGATCCAGTAAGCGGGTCGCGGTGCAGGACGGGGGGCGGGGCTGCGGCTCCGCCCCTTTTCCGTTGGACGGTGGGCGGATCGCCCACCCTACCAGGACGAGCGCGGGCGTAGGGTGGGCGGATCGCCCACCCTACTCTTGGGACGCAGCGCGGCGGAGGTCCTCGCGGATCTGGCTGGCGATGAAATCGGTGAAGAGCTGGATCTTCGGATCCTTCAGCCTGCGGTGCTGGCTGAGCGTGGAAAGCTGGACCGGCAGGGGCGGGGTGGCGGTTGCGACCGGCACCAGCGCGCCGCTGCGCAGATGATCAGCCACTTCGAACTGCGGTTTCAGCACGATTCCGTGGCCGTCCAGCGCCCAGCCGGTCAGCACGTCGCCGTCATCGCTTTCGAAGGGCCCAGAAATCTCGAACCGGCGCGGGCCTTCGGGGGTCAGGAGTGTCCATTGGAACTCCTTGGCGCCGGGAAAGCGCAGGTTCAGGCAGTCGTGCCGGTCGCGGACGAGGGCCGCGCCGTCCTCGGGCATCCCCCGCCGCGCGACATAGGCGGGCGAGGTGCAGAGGAGGCGTGGGCAGTCGGCGATGGTGCGGACCTTGAGGGTGGAATCCTCGAGCAGCCCGAGATGGAAGGCGACGTCGATACCCTCGGCCACGACGTCGATGCCGCGGTCCGAGAGCCGCAGGCGCACGTCGATCTGGGGATAGAGGGTCTTGAAGGCGGGCACGCGGGGGGCGATCAGCCTGCGGCCGATCCCAAGCGGCGCGGCGACGAAGATCGTGCCGCGCGGGTTCTGGGTCACGTCCATCACCGCGGCCTCGGCCTCGTCGATCGCCTCCAGCACGCGACGGGCACCGTCATAGAAGATGCGGCCGTTTTCAGTGGGTTGCAGGCTGCGGGTGGTCCGGCTGAAAAGCCGGACGCCGAGATGTTTCTCAAGATCCGAGATCCGGGCCGAGGCGACCGCGGGCGAGGTGCGCTGGTCGCGGGCGGCGGCGGACATGCTGCCGAGTTCGTAGACGCGCACGAACATGCGGATATTGTTGACGTAGGACATTCTTCGGCACGGTTTGAAAGTGATGCGGGCTTTCACCGGATTAACAGAAAGGTGCGACGCAGGATAGCGTTTCGGAAAACCGGGGAGGGCGCGTGATGTATGACTGGGCGGTGCTGTGGGAATGGATCGAGATCGCGGTGCGCTGGCTGCATGTGATCACGGCCATCGCCTGGATCGGGTCGAGCTTCTATTTCATCGCGCTTGACCTAGGCCTCCACCGGGACCGCAACCTTGCCTCGGGCGCGGATGGCGAGGAATGGCAGGTTCACGGCGGCGGGTTCTACCACATCCAGAAATACCTCGTCGCCCCGGCGGCAATGCCGGACCATCTGGTCTGGTTCAAATGGGAAAGCTACGCGACCTGGCTGTCGGGCTTCGCCCTGCTGGCGTTGGTCTACTACCTCGGGGCCGAGCTTTTCCTGATCGATCCGACGGTGATGGAGCTTTCCGTCTGGCAGGCCGTCGCGATCTCGCTGGCGTCACTGGCCTTTGGCTGGGTGGTCTACAACACGATCTGCAAGGTCTTCGTGAACGCGAACCAGACGCTTCTGATGGTGGCGCTGTTCGTCGTGCTGGTCGGCATGGCCTGGTTCTATACCCAGGTCTTCAGCGGCCGGGCGGCGATGCTGCATCTGGGGGCGTTCACCGCCAGCATCATGTCGGGCAACGTCTTCTTCATCATCATGCCGAACCAGCGGGTGGTGGTGGCGGACCTGAAGGCCGGCCGCAAACCTGACCCGAAATACGGCAAGATCGCCAAGCAGCGCAGCACGCACAACAACTACCTCACCCTGCCGGTCGTCTTCCTGATGCTGTCGAACCACTATCCCCTCGTCTTCGCGACCGAGTGGAACTGGGTCATCGCCAGCCTCGTCTTCCTGATGGGTGTGACCATCCGGCACTGGTTCAACACCCGCCACGCCCGCAAGGGCAACCCGCATTGGACCTGGGGCGTCACGGTGATCCTGTTCCTGGTCATCGCCTGGCTTTCGACCGCGCCGATGCGGCTGGCAGAGGGGGAGGCCGCCGACGGGACGCTGCGAGGCGCGGCGCTGGTCTATGCCTCGGCTGACGGGTTCGAGGATGTGGTCAGCATCGTGCTGGGCCGGTGTTCCATGTGCCACGCGGCCGAGCCTGCCTGGGATGGGATGCACTGGGCGCCGAAGGGTGTCGTGCTGGAGACCGAGGCGCAGATCGCGCATGAGGCGCGGCGGATCTACCTGCAGTCCGGAATCACCCATGCCATGCCTCCCGGCAACCTGAGCTGGATGGAGCCGGAGGAACGGGCCGCGATCGTGCGCTGGTTCCGCTCGGCAGGATTGGGCGATCCGATCTGACCGCTCTGGCACCTTCCCGCGCGTGCCGCCGGGGCAGTGGGAACAACGCCAGTCCCTTTCGGTTGAAGGACCGAGCCTGGGGTAACCGCGTCGAAGGACGTGCGACCCCGGGTGCCACCAACCGGAGAGAGATAATGAAACTTTACGCTCCCCTTCTTGCCATGGTTCTGGCCGTTCCGGCCTTTGCCCAGACCACGACCACCGAAGGCACCGCCGATGTCGGCGTGGGTATCGATCTCGACAACGGGCTGTCGACCCGCGTCGGCACCGCCTTCTTCGCGGACACCGACATGACCACGCTGCGGTCCAGTTCGGAGATCCAGGCCCAGTGGTCGACGCTGAGCCCCGAGGACCAGACCGCGCTCCGCACCCGCTGCGAGGCGCTGATGAACCGGGCCTCCGAGATGGAGCCGTCGAAGGGCGCGGATGCGGTGGAAGCCGACGGGTCCGCCAGTGTGACCACGGATTCGGGTTCCACCACGGCCGAGGACATGGGCTTCGTCTATGACGACACCCGGATGCGCCCGGTCTGCGAAGCGATCCAGGGGCTGTAACCCCGTCGGGCGGGGCCGAATGGTCCCGCCCTTCCGCCTAAGGGTGGCACCCTGTCGGGCTTCGTGGCAATACTGGCCCCCAAGCCACAAGAAGGGGGCCGACCATGGCATTCGGCAAGGGCCACCACCTGCATCTGATCGACGGCTCGGCCTATATCTTCCGGGCCTATCATGCGCTGCCGCCCCTGACGCGGAAGTCGGATGGCCTGCCGGTGGGTGCCGTGGCGGGCTTCTGCAACATCCTGTGGAATGAGCTGTCCCGGTCGAACGGGGCCAAGGCGGCGACGCATCTGGCGGTCGTCTTCGACCATTCCTCCAAGACCTTTCGCAACGCGATCTATTCCGACTACAAGGCCAACCGCCCCGAACCGCCCGAGGACCTGCGCCCGCAGTTCCCCCTGACGCGTGAGGCGACGCGGGCCTTCAACGTTGCCTGCCTGGAGACCGAGGGATTCGAGGCTGACGACATCATCGCCACGCTGGCAAAGCAGGCGGTGGCGGCGGGCGGCAGCTGCACGATCATCTCGTCCGACAAGGACCTGATGCAGCTGATCGGGCCGGGGATCGACATGTTCGATCCGATGAAGGCCCGGACCATCGGCCCGGACGAGGTGCTGGAGAAATTCGGCGTGCCTCCGAACCGGGTGATCGACGTACAATCCCTTGCCGGCGACAGCGTGGATAACGTGCCAGGCGCTCCGGGCATCGGGTTGAAGACCGCTGCGCTGCTGATCCAGGAATATGGCGACCTTGACACGCTTCTGGCCCGCGCGGGCGAGATCAAGCAGCCCAAGCGCCGCGAGGCCCTGATCGAGAACGCCGACCGCATCCGCATCAGCCGCGAGCTGGTGACGCTGCAGGACGACACGCCGGTCGATGCCACGCTGGAGGATCTGGAAATCCGCCTGCCCGAGCCGGACAAGGTGATGGAATTCCTGACCAAGATGGAATTCCGCACCCTGACGAAGCGGGTGGCCGACAAGCTGGGCGTGGCACCGCCCTCGCTGCCGGAGGTCTCGCAACTGCAGGTCGCCGCCCGCGACGAAGAGACGACGTCGATCGAGGAGCAGCTTCCCTTCGACCATTCCTCTTATGTCTGCATCCGCGACCGGGAGACCCTGACCCGCTGGATCGGACGGATCCGCGAGGTGGGCCATGTCGCCGTCGATACCGAGACGACGAGCCTTGACGAGATGCAGGCCGAACTGGTTGGCATCTCGCTTGCCATCGATCCCGGACAGGCGGCCTATATCCCCGTCGGCCACACGACCGGCGGCGGCGACCTCTTCGGCGCGACGGCGCTGGCCCCGGACCAGATCCCGCTGGCCGATGTGCTTGCTGCACTGAAGCCGGTGCTGGAGGATCCGGCCGTCCTCAAGATCGGCCAGAACATGAAATACGACTGGAAGATCTTTGCCCGGAACGGCATCCGCATCACGCCGTTCGACGACACGATGCTGATGAGCTATGCCATGCAGGCCGGCCTGAACGGCCACGGGATGGACGAACTGGCCGACCGCTACCTCGGCCACCAGTGCATCCCGATCAAGTCGCTTCTGGGCAGCGGCAAATCACAGATCACCTTCGACAAGGTCGCCATCGAGGACGCCGTGAAATACGCGGCCGAGGATGCCGACGTGACCCTGCGCCTCTGGCAGCTGTTCAAGCCCCAGCTTCATCGGGCGCGCGTGACCACGGTCTATGAAACGCTGGAGCGTCCGCTGGTCCCGGTCCTGGCCGAGATGGAGATGGCCGGGATCAAGGTCGACCGCGAGGTCCTGCGCGGCATGTCCAACGTCTTCGCGCAAAAGCTGGTCCAGCTCGAGGAGGAGATCCAGTCCATCGCCGGCGAACCCTTCAACGTGGGCAGCCCGAAGCAGCTGGGCGAGATCCTCTTCGACCGGATGCAGGTGCCGGGTGGCGAGAAGGGCAAGACCGGCGCATACGGCACCGGAGCCGATGTGCTGGAGGACATCACCACGCTGGAGGACAGCCATCCGCAAGGTGCGCGACTGGCGGCGCGGGTGCTCGACTGGCGCCAGATCGCCAAGCTGAAATCCACATATACCGACGCGCTGCAGACCGCCATCAATCCGGATACGGGCCGGGTCCACACCTGCTATTCCATCGCCGGGGCGAACACCGGCCGGCTCGCCTCGACCGATCCGAACCTGCAGAACATTCCGGTCCGCACCGAGGAAGGTCGCCGCATCCGCGAGGCTTTCGTCGCCCCCGAAGGCCGGGTGCTGGTCAGCCTCGACTACTCCCAGATCGAACTGCGGATCCTCGCCCATATCGCCGATATCCCCCAGCTGCGTCGCGCCTTCGAAGAGGGGATCGATATCCACGCCCTGACCGCATCGGAGATGTTCAACGTGCCGCTCACCGAGATGACGCCGGACATCCGCCGCAAGGCCAAGGCGATCAACTTCGGGGTGATCTACGGGATTTCCGGCTTCGGCCTTGCCCGCAACCTGCGCATCCCTCGTGCCGAGGCCCAAGGGTTCATCGACCGCTATTTCGAGCGTTTTCCCGGCATCCGG
>JARFTV010000005.1:57195-57763 GCA_029289325.1 Alphaproteobacteria bacterium | reverse complement strand
CCTACATGTCCGATACTGTCAAGTTCGCCCAGGGTAACGGCTTTGTTCAGACCCTCTTTGGTCGGAAAATCAACACCCCCGACATCAACGCCAAGGGCGCCGGCGCGGGCTTCGCCAAGCGCGCGGCGATCAACGCGCCGATCCAGGGCACCGCGGCCGACGTGATCCGGCGGGCGATGATCCGGATGCCCGAGGCCATCCGTGGCCTCGACGCGCGGATGCTCCTCCAGGTCCACGACGAACTCCTCTTCGAGGTGGTCGAGGCGGACGCGCCCCGCCTGATCGAGATCGCGAAAGAGGTGATGGAGGGCGCGGCTCATCCCGCTGTTGCGCTGAACGTCCACCTCGCGGTCGAGGCCGGGCAGGGCAAGACCTGGGCAGCGGCGCATTGATCCGGGATTGGCCCGAGCTCAAGGCGCTCGCGCTGGGGCTCGGCCTGCCCGAGGTCACGCTGGCCCATCCCTGGGGCCATGAGGTCCTGAAGGCGCATGGCAAGATGTGGTGCTACTGGGCCGCGCTCGCCGATGGCGCCCCCTTCAAGGCTGGACCGGAGGAGCGCGATATGCTC
>JARFTV010000005.1:43122-57185 GCA_029289325.1 Alphaproteobacteria bacterium | reverse complement strand
CGAGACATTCTTCCTCCACCCGCATTACACGCCGCACGGGTTGATCCCGGTCCGTGCCGGGCGGATCGACGAAGGCTGGGCGGCCGCCCGCCTGATCCGCCAATGGCGTGACGCCGCCCCGAAACGCTGGCTGAAGGCCTGGGACGCGGCCCACCCATCCGCCTGAATTTTCTGTCCTCAAGTATCCCGGGGAGCTCGAGGGGCAGCGCCCCTCGTCAGCCTCGGCCTTGCGCCCTTGGCGCAAGACCGAGAGCAAAGGCAGGCGGCGCGAGCCGCTCAATTTGAAAGGTGCCCCGACCTAACGGTCGATCCGGCACTGGAAGCAATTGTTCCGGGCCGAGCGGACATGGACATAGGCCACCCGCTCGTCCGCCAGCAACTCTCGGGCCCGCGCCGCGATCCGGTCGGTCGCCACCACGCCGCCGGTGCCATAGACGATCCGGTCGTCCGCCCCATACCCCCGGACGATATAGTCCGGCGCGGCCAGCACCTCGGGCAAGGCTTCGCCTCCGCCCGCCGCGCAAGGACCGGCGCACAGGAAGATCGGACCCACCTCGGCATAGGGCTGCGGGGCGGGGAAGGGGCGGTGGGCCAGGACCAGCATCCCGGCCCCCTCCGGGATCATCCGCAGGCAGTGCCGGCAGGGATTGCCCCCGCCGTCCGAAACCTTGTGCTCGGGCCGCTGCCCATTCGCATCCGGCCCGCCTGCCTGATAGGCCCGCGCAATCTCGGTCGGTATCGCAACAAATCGCATCTCATCCCTCCATCCATGACGAAAGGATGCCCGGCCCCCGTGGCGCGTGCGACCCGGAGCTTGCGGGTTCAGTCAGCTTCCAGCATCCGGCCCAGCGGCCGGCCGCCCAGGATATGCAGGTGGTAATGCGGCACTTCCTGATGCCCGTTGGCCCCGGTGTTGGAGATGGCGCGGAACCCTTCCTCGCCCGATAGCCCAAGGATCGCGCAGACCTTGGCGACGGTGCGGTGGAAATCGACCAGTTCCGCTTCGGTCGCCTCGGCCGAGAAATGGTCAAGGCTGACATAGGCGCCCTTCGGGATCACCAGCACATGGACCGGAGCCTGCGGGCGGATGTCGTGGAACACCAGCGTATGCGGCGTCTCCATCACCGTCTTGTTCGGAATCTCGCCGCGCAGGATGCGGGCGAAGATGTTGGTCGGGTCATAGGTCCAGCCCATGCGAAAGCCCTTTCTTCAATCAACGAACAGATAGTCGGTGGCCGCGATCGCGCGCGCCGTCTCGACCGGGATATCCAGAAACGCCGCCAGTGGTAAGGCGTTTTCCGCAACGCTGGCGGATTGCCGGATGCGGTGATGGCCGGACAGGTCCATGTCGCGCAGCCGGTCGCTTTCAAACCGCACGTCATAGCGGATCGTGGGCAAAAGCCGCTCCATCGCCGCAGCCGAGGTGTTGGGACTCGCCAGTCCCACCCGCCGGGCATGGCCGATCAGATAGTCGTCGCTGAACTCGCAGCCGACCTCCAGCAGCCGCACCTGGGCGCGGTCGTTGTAGAAATCCTGGATCAGATCGGTCGCCGAAGGGTCGAGGCAAAGGATCAGCCGGTCAGTCTCCCAGTAATCGAACAGCATCCGGACCAGAGCGCGGCGGTGGCGCATCCGCTTCTCCAACCGGGTCTGGATGCCGCCAAGATCGGGCAGCGGGGTGGATTCCTCGTTGAAGAGGTAGTCGACGGCCGGAATGTCCGTGACCTGGCGCACCCGTTCCACCAGCCGCTTGGCGACATGCCATTTCTTGCAGGCCACCAGCAGGAGCGTCCGGGAATGGCCCAGACTCGCTTCGGTCTCCCAGAAGCGCGGCGCGTAGCGGCGGCCGATGCGACCTCGGCCGGTCAGGAACTCGAACTGACGCTTGCCGTCGCCGGTGGTTTCGAACGGCTGCCCCGTTTCAGCGTAAAGCAGGCTCAGCCGTTCGCGCAGGCTGCGGGCGTCGGGGCTGATCTTGCGGGCAAACAGGAAGTCCTGACTGAGCAGGAAGTCGTGGTGGTCGTCGTAGAAGGTCACCGGCATCCCGTAGTCGGTGAACATGAGGAAGGTCAGCGTGCGCGAGCGGATCTGCTGCGGCGGGACCAGATGGGCAACGATGGTCTGGAAGAAGGTCTCGTCCGGGATCCAGGTGGTACGGAAGAATCGCATCACGTCGCGGCGGCGGTCGATGAATTCCAGCACTGCCTCGATCGTGCGGCGGCGCAGGCACCACCACTGGCTGCCGATGCGGATCTTCAGGTCCTCGGGCACCTTCCGCTGCAGGCCAAGCCGCTTTTGCAGGTTCATCGACCCGTAGAACAGCCCCTTGTGTCTGCGTTCGTTGAACCAGTGCCGGTAATGCAGCCGCTCTTCCTTGATCCCGGTCTTGATCCAGTCCGAGCTGAAGAAGTCGAAACTTTCGATGTAATCGACATCCTCGGCTTCCAGCCATTGATGGGCATATTCCGCCGTCTTGATCGGCAGGCAGTCGCCCGAGAGCATGTAGAAATGCGTGGCGCCGGGGAAGGCAGCCTCGGCAGCGCGGACCGCTTCCAGAGTGGCCGCGACCAGGCTCCATTCGCCCCAGCCGCATTTCACCCGGCGGCGTGCAAAGGCCACGCGCGGGTTGCCCTCCAGCGCCTCGCGGATGCGGGCGTAGTCGCCCGGATTGGCGCGGGCGTCGAAATGGATGGCGATGCAGTCGCCGGTCGCGGTCAGCCGCAGGGCCTGGGCGATGATCCCCTCGGGGTCCTTGTGGCACAGCAGGATGAAGGCGATCTGCGTCATGCGTCGGGCGTGCGGACTGGGGGTCTCATGGGCGCTTCCGTAAACCGCCCGAACCTTCCTTGAAAAGCACGAACTTGTCTGCTTGATTGCCGCAATCTTAGTTCTGCTGTTGCATTTGTGCTGATCGACCTGGAAGGAGTTGGGAATGGGTTTCCCCGGAACCTGGATGACCGAAAGCGAAAGCGTCGTCTACCGGGTGGTGCCGAAATGCGCCTGCTCGACCATCGGGCAGATCATGTACTATTCCGACCACGGCGAATTCTTCGACGGCGACATCCATGACGCCACCACGGGCCTGCACAAATGGGCGCAGGAGGGCAGCCAGCAGAAGATCGAGCATGTGGTGCGCGGCCGGGGGGCTTATGCCTTCACCTGCGTGCGCAACCCCTATACGCGCGTCCTGTCCTCGTTCTTCGACAAGATCTGCGGCATCCAGCGGAACGGCAGGCGTTACCGGGGCAACCTCGTGCCGCTCCTGATCCAGAAATACGGGATCGAGGTCGGGGGCGACGACGGCAAGCAGGAGTTCGACCAGATCGCCAGCTTCCGCCGCTTCCTGCTTTTCGTGCGCGACACGATCCGCTGGAAAAAGCCGATGGAGCCGGACATCCACTGGTCGGCGGTGGCGGGCCATGTCTCGACCTTCATCGTCAACGGCGGGCGTTATGACCACATCTTCTTCACCGAGGATTTCAACGCCGGGATGCAGGTGGTGCTGGACAATATCGAGACCCGGCATCCGGTGGATCTGAAGGCGATCCCGCGTTTCAACGAAAGCGAAGGCCATGGCCCCAAGCGCGCGCATCCGGTCGAGGCCTATTTCGACGACCTGTCGATGCATCTGATGTGGGAAATATACAAGCGGGACTTCCAGCTCTTCCGCTATGACTTCGACAATCCGGCGAACAAGATGCCGAAAGGTCCGGTCGATCTGGACGAGGTGCACGCCAAACTGGGCGACTGACGCCGCCCGGCCGGGTCAGTGGTCGTCGTGCGCATGCTCGCGGTCGATGACATAGCGCTTGTCGCAATAGCCGCATTCGACAAAGCCCGTGTCCGCCGGGATGGTCAGCCAGACGCGGGGATGGCCGAGCGCGCCCTCGCCGCCGTCGCAGGCCACTTTCCAGCTGGTGACGATCTGGGTCTCGGGGGCTTCGGTGGCCATGTCTCACGGTCCTCGTGTTGCGCATCGCCTTTTAGCGGGCGAGCGGGCGCGGGCACAAGAGGGACGCAAAGGTAGGGTGGGCGATATCGCCCACCCTACGCCTGCGCTTCATCCGCCGATCGGCATCCCGCGCGATTTCAGCGCTGCCAGCCAGCCCAACCCCTGCGCCGTGCCCTTGGCGGGACGATACTCGGCCGCGATCCAGGTCTCGGGCCAGTGCGCGTCAATGTCATCGCAGAGGTCGGGCAGGGAGAAACCTCCGCCCCCCGGCTCGGTGCGCGCGGGGAAGCCCGCGATCTGGACATGATTGATCCGGTGTCGATGCGCCGCCCAGACCGCGCCCGCATCGCCATGCAGCCGGGCCGCATGCCAAAGGTCGAACTGGATTCCGATCCGCGGATTGGCGACGTCATCCAGGATCCGCGCGGCATCGTCGAAATCGTTGAGGAAGTACCCCGGCATGTCGTCGGGGTTCAGAGGCTCGATCGTCAGCACCAACTCCGGTGCCTCGGCCAGCGCCCAGGCGAGGTTTTCCATGTAGCACTGTTCGGCCTGCGGCCCCTTGGCGACGCCGGCCATCACGTGGACGCGCCCCGCGCCCAGCCGCGATGCATATTCCGCGGCCCGCAGGAAGCTGTCGCGGAAGCGCAGCTCCATCCCCGGCACGGCGGCAAATCCCCGGTCGCCCGAGGCCCAGTCGCCGGGCGGCGTATTGATCAGCGCAAGCGGCAGGCCGTTCAGCGCGCGCTCCCACTCGGCCATCGGCTGGTCATAGGGAAACAGCACCTCGACCCCGTCAAAACCGCAGCGGGCGGCCCAGTCGGGGCGCTCGAGCATCGCAACTTCGGTGAAGAGATACGTCAGGTTGGCGGCGAAACGGGGCATGTCTGTTCAGGGCAATTCCGACGAAGGGATGACCGGGAAGAACTGCCCCGAGGACCAAAGCCCGAACCACTTATGCCCGTCGTGCAGCTCATGGCAACCCAGATCGATCAGCCGGTAAAAGGATTTCCGGTCGATCAGCGCCCAGAGATCGGCCCGGATCAGCACATAGGGCGAGGGTTCGCCGGTCGTCGGGTCCCGCTCCACCCGCAGCGGATGGTCGGGGCCAAGGACCGCCGTGTCCTCGGTTTTAGTGGTAAAGGTCAGGGTCTGGTCGCGGCCCTCGCCCGTCACGTCGAAGTCGATGGCGTGCAGGGGGGCGTCGTCCACCTTGATCCCCACCTTCTCCACCGGCGTGACGAGGAAATAGGAATCCCCCTCGCGCTTCAGGATCGAGGAGAAAAGCTTGACCAGCGGCGCCCGACCGATCGGAGTGCCGAGATAGAACCAGGTCCCGTCCCGCGCTATGCGCATGTCGAGGTCGCCGCAGAAGGGCGGATTCCACAGATGGACCGGGGGCGGGCCCTTCTGTCCGGCGGCCTTGGCGGCGGCGGCAAGCGTATCGGCATTGGGTTGCGTCTGGGGTGTCTGCATGGGGCGCACTCTAGCGGGGTCTGGTCCGGGTGCAACGGGGTGCGGGACCGGGGGTTCCGCTGCGGCCCTGACGCTGGTCTCACGATCATTTGTGTCAAGTCGCCTTTTGCCATTTGTGCCCGCCGGGATAGTTCGCTTTACTGACTGGGTACCACCCTTGAGGGAGAATGAGGCATGGCCGACACCAAGGCGCTTGTGGCGGAAATCGAGGCGCTGGGCGCAACGCTTGGCCAGGCCAAGGCCTCGATCAACCGTCGTTTCATCGGGCAGGAGAAGGTGGTGGACCTCGTCCTGGCCTCGATGCTCTGCGGCGGCCATGCGCTTCTGGTGGGCCTGCCGGGGCTTGGGAAAACGCGGCTTGTGGACACGCTGGGCACGGTGATGGGCCTTAAAGCCAACCGCATCCAGTTCACGCCGGATCTGATGCCGGCCGATATCCTTGGGTCGGAAGTGCTGGAAACCTCGGCCGATGGCGGCCGGGCTTTCCGTTTCGTCGAGGGGCCGATCTTCTGCCAGCTTCTGATGGCGGACGAGATCAACCGCGCCTCGCCCCGGACGCAGTCGGCTCTTCTGCAGGCCATGCAGGAGAAAGAGGTCACCATCGCAGGCCAGCACCGCCCCCTCGGCCGCCCGTTCCACGTTCTGGCCACCCAGAACCCGATCGAACAGGAAGGCACCTATCCGCTGCCCGAGGCGCAGCTGGACCGTTTCCTTGTCCAGATCGACGTCGAATATCCCACCCGCCAGACCGAGCGTGACATCCTCATCGCCACCACCGGGGCCGAGGAGGCCGAGGTGCATCAGGTGTTCACCGCCGAGGAACTGATCAAGGCACAGGGCGTCATCCGCCGGATGCCGGTGGGCGAGCAGGTGGTCGAGGCGATCCTCGACCTTGTCCGCGCCTGCCGTCCGGGGGAACCCGAGGGGCGCGATCTGGCCGACAGCCTGTCCTGGGGCCCGGGCCCCCGTGCGGCGCAGGCGCTGATGCTGACGGTGCGGGCGCAGGCGCTTCTGGACGGGCGGCTCGCGCCGTCGGTCGGGGATGTGGCGGACCTCGCCCAGGCGGTGCTGATCCACCGGATGGCGCTGTCCTTTGCCGCTCGGGCCCGGGGCGAGACGCTTTCCGGCATCATCGCCCGGGTCACCCAGCGCACGCTGGGGCTTGAGGCGGCGGCGTGAGCGTAGCCCCCGATCTCCGCGCGCGTGCCGAGGCGCTTGGGCAGTCGCTGCCCCCGCTTCTGGCCGAGGCAGAGATGCTCGCCGCGACCGTCATGCTGGGTGAGCATGGGCGGCGACGCGCGGGTCTGGGGGACGAGTTCTGGCAGTATCGCCCGGCGCATCAGGGTGACTCGGCCCGGATGATCGATTGGCGGCGCAGCGCGCGGTCGGATGCGCATTTCGTGCGGGAGCGCGAATGGCAGGCGGCGCAGTCAGTGACGCTTTGGGTCGATCCGTCGAAGTCGATGCAGTTCACTGGCGACAAGTCCCGCGCCGCAAAAGGCGATCGGGCGAAGCTTCTGGCCCTGGCGCTTGCCGTCCTCCTTCTGCGCGGCGGGGAAAGGGTCGGGCTGGCCGGGCTGGCCCATCCGCGCGCCGGGCGGACCCAGCTTCTGCGGCTTGCGGCGCGTCTGTCGGACGAGGCGGCGGAAGCCGAATACGGCGCGCCCGAGACCGAGGGCATGGTTAGCCACGGCCGCGCGGTTTTTCTCTCGGATTTCCTGGGCGATCTGGCGGCGGTCGAGGCTGCGCTGGCGCGGGCGGCGGACCGCGGCGTGAAGGGTGCGCTGATCCAGATCCTTGACCCGGCGGAAGAGGATTTTCCCTTCGACGGCCGCACGATCTTTGAATCCATGGGCGGGGGCCTGCGGCACGAGACGCAACAGGCCGGGGAACTCCGCGCCCGCTACCTGGCCCGCCTTGCAGAGCGCAAGGACCGGCTGGCCGGGTTGGCCCGCGCGGTTGGCTGGCATTTCACCACGCATCACACCGGCCAGCCGGCGCAATCGGCGCTGCTCTGGGCCTATGCGGCCCTGCAGGGGGGGCGCTGATGTTCACGCTTGGCCCCATCGGCTTTGCGGTGCCTTGGCTGCTTCTGGGCCTGATCGCGCTGCCGATCCTGTGGTTTTTGCTGCGCGCCGTGCCGCCCGCGCCGATCCGGCGGCGCTTTCCCGGCGTGGCCCTGCTTCTGGGCCTGAAGGATGACGAGGCCGAGACCGACAAGACGCCCTGGTGGCTTCTCCTGCTGCGGATGCTGGCGGTCGCAGCGGCGATCGTCGCCTTTGCCGGGCCGATCCTGAACCCGAACGAGCGCGTCGCGGGGTCGGGTCCCTTGCTGGTGGTTGTCGACGGCAGTTGGGCCGATGCGCGCGACTGGCCGCGCCGCATGGAACGGGCCGAGGCGCTGGTCGCCGAAGCCGGGGCAGAGGGGCGGCCCGTGGCGGTGCTTCGCCTGACCGATGCGCCGGGCGCGGTGGACTTCCAGACCGCCGAGGCCTGGGCAGGCCGGGTCGCCGGGTTGCAGCCGCAGCCCTGGGCCCCGGCGCTGGCAGATTGGGCCGGGGCACTGCCCGAAGGGCGGTTTGAAACCGTCTGGCTGTCGGATGGACTGGCCCATCCGGGCCGGGCTGCGCTGCTTGACGAGCTGCAGGACCGGGGCACGGTCCGGGTCATCGAAAGCCCCCGCCCGGTCCTTGCGCTGCATCCCGCCCGGTTCGAGGAAGGCGCGGTCATCGTCGCCGCCAGCCGGATGCCGGTGGCCGATGCGGTCGAGGTCGAGGTGATCGCCCGCGGCCCAGACCCCGGCGGGATCGAGCGCGAACTTGCCCGCGTGATGCTGGCCTTCCCCGCCGGGGAGGCACGGGCCGAGGCGACGCTTGACCTTCCGCCCGAGCTGCGCAACCGGATCACCCGCTTCGAGCTTGAGGCCGCCCGGACCGCAGGGGCGGTCAGCCTGACAGATGACAGCCTGAAACGCCGCAAGATCGCGCTGATCGGGGCTGGGCCGGATCAGGAAGGGCTGCAGCTTCTGTCGCCGCTTCATTACCTGCGCCAGGCGCTGGAGCCGGTGGCCGAACTGATCGAGGGCAGTCTCTCGGACGTGGTGCTGGCCAATCCCGATGTGGTGATCCTGGCCGATGTGGCCCGCCTGACGCAGACCGAATCCGACGCCCTGACCGAATGGGTGGAGGAGGGCGGGCTCCTGTTGCGCTTCGCCGGGCCCCGGCTTGCCGCCAGCGACGTCAGCCGGTTCGAGGAGGACGCCCTCCTGCCGGTTCGTCTCCGCGAGGGTGGCCGGACCGTGGGCGGCGCTATGAGCTGGGGCGAGCCGAAGGCTCTGGCGCCCTTCGCCGAGGGCTCGCCCTTTTACGGGCTGGTCGCGCCGAATGATGTGGTCGTGCGGGCGCAGGTGCTGGCTCAACCCGACCCGCAACTCGCCGAACGCACCATCGCGGCGCTGGACGACGGCACGCCGCTGGTCACCCGCAAAGGCTTGGGGGACGGACAGGTGGTGCTGGTCCACGTGACGGCGAATGCGGAATGGTCCTCACTGCCGCTGTCGGGGCTCTTCGTGCAGATGCTGGAGCGGCTGGCGGTCTCGACCCGGCCCGCGATGCCAGGGGCGGCGGATCTGGCTGGGCAGACCTGGGTGCCCGAGACGCTGCTGGACGCCTACGGCCAAAGCGAGGATGCCGGAGAGATGGGCGGGGTCGAGGGCGAGGTTTTGGGCGCCGCTATGGCCGAAGGCCCGACCCTGGCCTTGCCGCCCGGCCTTTATGCAGGCGAGGAGCGGCGCGTGGCACTGAACGTGATGGGGCCGGAGACACAGCTGCTGCCCGCAGTCTGGCCGGTCTCCGTTCCGGTCGAGGGGCTGGGGGTGCGTGAGGCGCAAGCCCTGAAGGGCGCCTTCCTGACGGCGGCCCTGGGACTTCTGCTTTTGGACGTGCTGGCGGCCTTGTGGGTCGCGGGGCGGCTTTCGGGACTGCGGCGCGGGGTGGCGGTCATGGCCGTGGCGCTGGTCGCGGCTCAGCCCCAGGGGGCACGGGCCCAGGGCGCGCTGCCCGACGATGCCTTGGCGCTGGAGGCGACGACGGCGGTCGTCCTCGCCCATGTCCTGACTGGCGATGCCCGCGTTGACGAGGTCGCGGCGGCGGGGCTTCTCGGCCTCGGCGACAAGCTCTGGCAGCGCACCTCGGTCGAGCCCCAGATGCCGATCGGCGTGGATATCGAACGCGACGAGCTGGCCTTCTTCCCCTTCCTCTACTGGCCGGTCACGGCGGATCAGCCAACGCCCTCGGCTGCGGCCTATGAAAAGCTGAACCAGTATTTGCGCACCGGCGGGATGATCCTGTTCGACACGCGCGACGCCGATGTGGCGGGCTTCGGCAGCGCGACACCCGCAGGGCAGGCCCTGCAGCGCATCGCCGCCGGGCTGGACGTCCCGCCGCTGGAGCCGATGCCGGCCGACCATGTGCTGACCCGGACCTTCTACCTCTTGCAGGACTTCCCCGGTCGTCACCCTCGCGGTCAGATCTGGGTCGAGGCCGCGCCCCTGGCCGAGGATCAGGCACCCGAGGGGATGCCCTTCCGCAACCTGAACGACGGGGTGACTCCGGTCGTCATCGGCGGCAACGACTGGGCGGGGGCCTGGGCGGTGGATGAGATCGGGGTGCCGCTCCTCCCCGTGGGCCGGGGCTTTGCGGGCGAACAGCAGCGCGAGGTCGCCTATCGCTTCGGGATCAACCTGATCATGCATGTGCTGACCGGAAACTACAAATCCGACCAGGTCCATGTGCCCGCGCTGCTTGAAAGGCTTGGGCAATGAGCACCTCTCTGATCTATGCGCCGCTGGTCGGCTGGTGGGTGATCTGGGTGCTCGCTGCGGTCGCGCTGGCACTGGTCGCGCTGGCCCTGTGGCGGGGGCTGGCGGGCTGGTGGATCCGGGCCCTGGGCTTTGCCGCGCTGCTGGCCGCGCTGGTGAACCCCGCGCTTCAGGAAGAGGACCGCGCCGGGCTGTCGGATATCGTGATCCTTGTGGTCGACGAAAGCGCAAGCCAGGCTCTGGCCGATCGTCAGGCGCAGACGGCGGCGGCGGTCGCGGCGGTCGAGGCCGAGGTCGCGGCCTTGCCGAACACCGAACTGCGCATCCACCGGCTGGGCGACGGGGAAGAGGATGCCGGCACGCTGGCCCTGACCGCCTTGGCCGAGGCTCTGGCGGCCGAACCCCGGGCAAGGGTCGCCGGGGCGATCATGATCACCGACGGTCGGACGCATGACCTGGGTCTTGTCCCCAACCTGCCCGCGCCTTTGCAGGTGCTGCTCACCGGGCGCGCGGGCGATTGGGACCGCCGCCTCGTGGTGAAGAACGCGCCCGCCTTCGCCATCATCGGCGAGGAATTCGTCCTGGACCTGCGGATCGAGGATATCGGCGCGCCGCCCCCTGGTGCAGGGACCGAAGTCGCGCTGACCATCACCGTCGATGCCGAGGCACCGGCGACCTATACCGTGCCACTGAACACCGACCTGGAACTGCCGGTAACCCTGCCGCATGGTGGGGCCAATGTGCTGCAGTTCAGCGTGGCCCCGGTAGAGGGCGAGCTGACCGACCGCAACAACGCCACCGCGATCCAGGTGAACGGCGTGCGCGACCGGCTGCGGGTGCTCCTGGTGTCGGGCGAGCCGCATGCGGGCGAACGGGTCTGGCGCAACCTTCTGAAGTCGGATGCCAGCGTGGACCTGGTCCATTTCACCATCCTGCGGCCGCCGGAAAAGCAGGACGGCGTGCCGGTGGACGAGCTGTCCCTGATCGCCTTTCCCACGCGGGAGCTGTTCGTCGAGAAGATCGAGGAATTCGACCTGATCATCTTCGACCGTTACCGGATGCGGGGCATCCTGCCGATGTCCTATATCGAGAACGTGGTGAACTATGTCCGGAACGGTGGCACCGTGCTGGTCGCGGCCGGGCCGGAATATGGCGCGGTGGACAGCCTTTACCGCTCGCCCCTGGCCGAGATCCTGCCGGTCGCCCCCACGGCGCAGGTGGTGGAAGAGGGCTTCCGCCCGGCGCTGACCGACCTGGGACGCCGCCATCCGGTGACCGAAGGACTGGAGGAGGAGGCGCCAGAGGGCGGCTGGGGCCGCTGGTTCCGCGCGATCGAGGTGCAGCATCTGGCGGGTCAGATCCTGATGACCGGCCCGCGTGATCTGCCGCTTCTGGTGCTGAACCGGGTGGACCGGGGCCGGGTGGCCGTGCTTGCCTCGGACCACGCCTGGCTGTGGGGCCGGGGGTATGAGGGCGGCGGTCCGCAGCTGGAACTCCTCCGCAGGCTGGCGCACTGGATGCTCAAGGAGCCCGAACTCGAGGAAGAGACCCTGACTGCCACCGTGCGGGGCGAGGCGATGACGATCACTCGCCGCTCGATGCTTGAGACGGCGCCGGGGCCGGTGACGATCACCGGGCCGGACGGGGCCGAGGTGGTGGTCGAAATGCCGCAGGTCAGCCCCGGCAAGTACGAGACCGTCTGGCAGGCGCCGATGCTGGGGCTTTACCGGCTGGAGCAGGACGATCTGGTCCGCGTGATCGCCGTCGGCCCCGCCGCCCCGCGCGAGTTTGTCGAGACCATCGCCTCCGGGGCCCAGCTGGCACCGCTGGCGGAGGCCACGCTGGGCGGGGTGACGCGGATCGAGGCTGGGTTGCCCGACATCCGCGCCGTGGCCGAGGGCCGCCCCGCCATCGGGCGCGGCTGGATCGGGATCACCCCGCGTGAGGCCTATGTCACCACGGATGTGAACGTGGCGCCCCTGCTGCCGCCCTGGGCCTGGCTTCTGCTGGCGGCCGGGCTTGCGCTGCTGGCCTGGCTGGTCGAGGGTCGGAAGGGCGCCAAGACGGCATAGGGCGTTCCCGTGCCGCGCAAGCCCGGGACGGGTATCCGTGACACGAATCGTTGTCCCCGGCATCCTGCGCGCAAAAAACAGGGGGAATCTCCATGACGGATGTGGATGTGGTCATCGTCGGCGCGGGATGCGCCGGTCTGGCGGCGGCAAAGCGGCTTTTGGCGCAGGGCCTGACGGTCACCGTGGTCGAGGCGATGGACCGCATCGGGGGCCGCGCCTGGACCACCACGACCGATTTCGGCATCCCCTTCGACATCGGCTGTGCCTGGATCCATGCCGCTGACCGCAACCCTTTCTTCTCCGAAGCCGTGGCGGCGGGCTGGACCTTGCAGCATCACGACATGGCCCTTGATCACCTCTGGTTCGGCAAGCGCAAGGCCACCGCCGCCGAGATGGCCGCTGAAGCCCGCGCGGCGGCCGAGCTGGCGGCTTGCATCGAGCGCCACAAGGACGAGAGCGACCGCCTGTCGACGCTGGTCGAGGCCTGCCACAGCCTCCGCGCCAGTGCCACCTTTGCCGGGCCGATGGATTATGGCGTCGATGACGACGAAATCAGCGTGACCGATTTCCGCAGCGCCGCTGATCTGGACCCGAACTATTTCACCCGGGAAGGCTTTGGCGCGCTGATCCACCGCTGGGGCGCGGATGTGCCGGTGACACTTTCCACCCCCGTCCGCCGCATCCGCTGGGATGGACCGGGGGTGGAGGTGGAGACCGATGGCGGCACGATCCGGGCCAGGGCGGTGATCGTCACCGTCTCGACCGGCGTGCTGGCTTTCGAGGACATCACCTTCACCCCCGACCTGCCCGACGAGCATCTGGAAGCGATCTGTGACCTGCCGATGGGCCTTCTGACCAAGGTCCCGGTGCGGATCGAGGGCACGCGGCTGGGGCTGGAGCCGTTCGACGATCTCCTGCTTGAGCGCCACGCGCGGCACGATCTTTACTTCCTCGCCTTCCCCTTCGACACCGATCTGATGGTCGGCTTCGTGGGCGGCGATTTCGCCTGGGAGATGGAGGCGGCAGGGCGCGCGGCGGCGGTGGATTTCGTCACTGACCGCCTGGTGGATATCTTCGGCTCTGACCTGCGCCGGGCCGTGACGGCAGGGACGATGACCAACTGGTCGGCCGAACGTCACGTCCGCGGCGCCTATGCCGCCGCGCGTCCCGGCAAGGCCCATGCGCGCGAGGTGCTGGCGCGTCCGGTGGGCGAGCGGATCTGGTTCGCGGGCGAGGCCCTGGCCGGGGGCCTGAAGCAGACGGCAGGCGGCGCGCGCCTTTCGGGCGAGGCGGTGGCGGGGAAGGTCGCGCTATGGCTCGCGCATCAGGATGACGCGGCGTGACTGGCTGGCGAATTCCCGGCGCAGCAGAACCACGGTCGCCATCGTGACCCCCGCGACAAGCCCCCAAGGCCCGAGCAGCCAGCCCAGGGCGGCCAGCGCGAAATAGATCGACCGGAGCCCGCGGTTGAAACTCTTGGCGGCCGTGATGTTGATCTCGGCCGCCTGGCCTGCACGGTGGAAGGAAATCGGGTCATCTGGCTCATTCGGGACTGCGGCCATCAGGATCGAGCAATAGCCGAACAGCCTGTGCGCCCAGATGAACTTCAGCAGCGCATTGGCCAGAAAGCCGATCACCGGCAGCATTTTTAGCGTCACATCCGGGCCGGTACCGAAGGGCAGTTCCTCGGCCAGCCGCTGCACGGTCGCCGCATTGCCGATCAGCGCCACTCCCCCGCCGATGG
>JARFTV010000005.1:41214-43112 GCA_029289325.1 Alphaproteobacteria bacterium | reverse complement strand
ATCATGCAGGCCGAGGCGAAGAAGGCCGTCCCCTGCCGCAGCGAGTCGATCAGGGTCGCGTCGAAGATCCTTGGCTGGCGGGTGACGAAGGTCCGCATCCAGTCGCGCCGATAGTCCTGCATGATGAGCGAGACCGAAGGGAAACGCGGCGGCGGATGCTCGATCAGCCGGCTGGCGAGAAACCAGGCCAGGACCAGATAGCCAAGCACGGCGGCGTCAAGCGGGGTCAGGGGGCCGATGGGCAACATGGCCCAAACCTAGGCGGCGGGGCAGGCTTTGGGAAGCGGAGACAATTGCCGCTTGTGATCTGGTCAATTGGTTATATTATCTTACCAATACTAAGGGAGGGTGCCGCCGATGCAGATGCCAGATCCGGATCAGGGCGTCCTTGCCCGCAAAGCCCGCATTGTCGCCCGTCTACGCGCCGCCCTGCCGACCGATGCCGTCATCGACGCGCCCGAAGAGCTGCGGGTCTACGAATGCGACGCGCTTACCGCCTATCGCTGCCCGCCGCTGGCGGCCCTTCTGCCACGCACGACCGAAGAGGTCTCGGCCGCCTTGCGCATCTGCTGGGAGGAAGGGGTGCCGGTGGTGCCGCGCGGTTCGGGGACATCGCTGGCCGGGGGCGCGATGCCGACCGCCGACAGCGTGATCCTGGGTGTCGCGCGGATGAACGCCGTGCTGGAGACGGATTACGAGAACCGTTTCATCCGGGTGCAGTCGGGGCGGACCAACCTGTCCGTATCCGGGGCGGTGGAGGCCGAGGGGTTCTTCTATGCGCCCGACCCGTCCAGCCAGCTTGCTTGCGCGATCGCGGGGAATATCGCGATGAACTCCGGCGGCGCGCATTGTCTGAAGTACGGGGTGACCACAAACAACCTGCTGGGTGTCACGCTGGTCAGGATGGATGGGACCATCGTCACGCTGGGCGGGCCCTGGGGTGAGCCGGCGGGGCTGGACCTGCTGGGCGTCGTCTGCGGGTCCGAAGGTCAGCTTGGCGTCGTGACCGAGGCCTGGCTCCGCATCCTGCCCAAGCCCGAAGGCGCGCGGCCGGTGCTGGTGGGGTTCGACTCGAACGAGGTCGCGGGGGCCTGCGTCAGCGACATCATCAAGGCGGGCATCCTGCCCGTCGCCATCGAATTCATGGACCGCCCCTGCATCCGCGCCACCGAGGCGTTCGCCAAGGCCGGCTACCCCGATTGCGAGGCGCTCCTCATCATCGAGGTCGAGGGCTCTGAGGCCGAGATCGCCGAGCAACTGGCCCGGATCAAGCAGATCGCGCTGGCCCATGATCCGGTGGAATTCCGCGAGGCGGCGGATGAGGACCAGGCCAAGCGCATCTGGCTGGGGCGGAAATCGGCCTTTGGGGCGATGGGTCAGATCAACGACTACATGTGCCTGGACGGGACGATCCCGGTGTCCAGCCTGCCGCACGTCCTGAAGCGTATCGGCGAGATGAGCCGGGACTTCGGGCTGGACGTTGGCAACGTCTTTCACGCCGGCGACGGAAACATGCACCCCTTGATCCTGTTCAACGCCAACAAGCCGGGCGATCTGGAGAAATGCGAGGCCTTTGGAGCGGAGATCCTGAAGCTTTGCGTCGAGGTCGGCGGCTGCCTGACCGGCGAGCATGGCGTGGGGATCGAGAAGCGCGACCTGATGTCGGTGCAGTTCGCGCCCCAGGACATGGAGGCGCAGATGCGGGTGAAGGATGTGTTCGACCCGAAATGGCTGCTGAACCCGGCGAAGGTGTTTCCACTGGCGACCAGCGCCGCGCGGCGCGCTGGTTGAACCCGGCGGGGGGGGGGTTGGGCCCCCGGCCCCCCCCGGCGTCGTTGGGGCGGGAAAAAGTAGGGCGGGGGCGGCGGGGGCTGGCGCGGGGAGAGCGGGGCGGCGGG
>JARFTV010000005.1:0-41204 GCA_029289325.1 Alphaproteobacteria bacterium | reverse complement strand
GTTGAACCCGCCGGGGGGCTTTGGGCCCCCCGGACCCCCGCAGGATACTTGTGGACAGAAAATGAGAGCGCGATGCGGCCTGTGACTGAAGCGGAACTGGCGGAAGCCGTGGCAGGGGCCCGGGGGCCGCTTCTGGTGCGGGGCGGGGGCACGCGGACCCTCGGCCATGCGGTGGGCGAGGTGCTGGAAACCTCGGGTCTGACGGGCGTGGAGCTTTACGAGCCTGGCGCGCTGACGCTGGTCGTGCAGGCGGGGACGCCGGTGGCCGAGGTTGACCGGGTGCTGGCGGCGGAGCGGCAGCGGCTGGCCTTCGAGGTGCCGGACCTGCGCGGCCTTCTGGGGCGCGAGGGGGTGTCGACCATTGGCGGGGTCGTGGCTGCCAATGCCTCGGGTCCGCGCTGGGTGCAGGTCGGGGCTTGCCGGGACGCCTGCCTGGGGGTGCGCTTCGTCGACGGGTCCGGGACGGTGGTGAAGAACGGTGGCCGCGTGATGAAGAATGTCACCGGCTATGACCTGGTAAAGCTCCTGGCCGGGAGCCGGGGCGTGCTGGGCGTCCTGAGCGAGGTCAGTTTCAAGGTCCAGGCCCTGCCCGAGGCCGAGGCGACGTTGGTCGTCGAGGGGCTGGCGGATGAGGCCGGGCTTTCGGCGCTTCGGGTGGCTCTGGGATCGCCCTTCGACGTTTCAGGGGGCGCGCGACATTCGGGGCGGTCGTTGATCCGGGTCGAGGGGATGGCGGGCTCTGTCACCTACCGTCTGGGCGAGTTGACGGCACGTCTCGGGGGCGAGGTCCGGACCGTCGAAGGGGATGCCTCGGCCGCGCTCTGGCGCGATGTGCGCGATGTGGTCCCGCTGCAGGGCAAGCCAGGCGACATCTGGCGGATCGCCACGCTGCCCACGGCGGCCGCCGAGGTCGTGGCGCGGCTGGACGGCGAGGCGGTCTGGGACTGGGGCGGGGGGCTGGTCTGGCTGCGCCTGGACCCCGGCCGCGGCGCCGAGGTTGCGGCGGCGGTCGCCGGGCGGGGCCATGCCACGCTGGTCAAGGGTCAGGGTGGGTCGGTCTTTCCGCCCGAGGCGGCCGAGGTGGCGGCCCTGGCGGCGGGGATCAAGGCAAAGTTCGACCCGCGCGGGATCTTCAATCCGGGGATGATGGGCTGATGCAGACGAATTTCACCGCCGAGCAGCTGCAGGATCCCGGCATCGCCCGTGCGAACCAGATCCTGCGCTCCTGCGTCCATTGCGGTTTCTGCACCGCCACCTGCCCGACCTATCAGGTGCTGGGGGACGAACTGGACAGCCCGCGCGGCCGCATCTACCTGATCAAGGACATGCTGGAGGCGGGCCGTCCCGCCGACGAAAAGACGGTCAAGCATCTTGACCGCTGCCTGTCCTGCCTGGCCTGCATGACCACCTGCCCCTCGGGCGTCCATTACATGCACCTGATCGACCACGCCCGTGCGCACGTAGAGAAGACCTACAAGCGGCCCTTCATGGACCGGATGCTGCGGGCGGTGCTGGCGCGCATCATCCCCTATCCCGGCCGCTTCCGCCTGGCGCTGCTGGCGGCGAAGATCGGCAAGCCCTTTGCCTGGCTGATCCCCGACGCCCGCGTTCAGGCCATGCTGCAGATGGCCCCGAAGACAATTCCCCCGGTCAGCCGCAACGATGATCCGCAGGTCTTTCCGGCGCAGGGTGAACGCAAGTTGCGCGTCGCCCTGATGACGGGCTGCGCGCAGAAGGCGCTGAACACCGACATCAACGACGCCACGATCCGCCTCCTCCTCCGCCTCGGCTGCGAGGTCGTCATCGCCAAGGGACAGGGCTGCTGCGGGGCGCTGACGCATCACATGGGGAAGGAGGACCTCTCCCACTCCCATGCCGCCGCGACGATCCGCGCCTTCATGGCGGAACACCGGGCGGGGACCCTTGATGCGATCGTCATCAACACCTCGGGCTGCGGGACGACCGTCAAGGACTATGGCCACATGTTCCGCAACGACGCGCTGGCCGAGGACGCCGCCACGGTGGCGAGTCTGGCGAAGGACGTGAGCGAGGTCCTGATCCGGATCGGTCTGCCGCAGGGCGCGCCCAAGGGTCTGCGGGTCGCCTATCATGCCGCCTGCAGCCTGCAGCACGGCCAGCAGATCAAGACCGCGCCGAAGGACCTGTTGAAACGCGCCGGCTTCGAGGTGGTGGAGCCTGCCGACAGCCATCTGTGCTGCGGCAGCGCGGGGACCTACAACCTTCTGCAGCCCGAGATCAGCCAGGAGCTGAAGCGCCGCAAGGTGCAGACGCTGGAGGCCAAGGCCCCTCAGGTCATTGCGGCGGGGAACATCGGCTGCATGATGCAGATCGGCTCGGGCACCGAGGTTCCGGTGGTCCATACGGTCGAGCTGCTGGACTGGGCCACAGGCGGACCGAAACCGCGCGCCCTGGTCGAGCTTGGCGCTTGCGAACCGGGCCAAAAATCCGCCTAACTCCTTGGGTAGTCCAAGTCCTGCGGAAGGGAGGTTCCATGCGTCACCTGATTCCCGCGCTGATCTCCCTGGCGCTGGCCCTGCCGGGGGCGGCGACGGCGCAGGATGCCGCGATCGTCAGCCTGCAGACGGCCGACGATTCGCGTGGCTGGGACGCGGTGGGAAAGCTGATGCTGGGCGACCGGGGCTTCTGCACCGGTGCCCTGATCGCGCCGCATCTCGTGGTGACGGCGGCGCATTGCCTTTATGACAAGTCCACCGGCGTCCAGATGCGGCCCGAGGATATCCAGTTTCAGGCCGGCTGGCGTAACGGCCGCGCGGTGGCCTACCGTAGCGTCGCCCGGGCGGTGGCCCATCCGGACTATCGCTATGTCGCCGAAGACAAACTGGAGCGGGTGACCTCCGACCTCGCCCTGCTCGAACTGAACCAGCCGATCCGCCTGCCCACGCTGACCCCGTTCGAGACCGGGGCCACGCCGGTCGAGGGGGACCGGGTCGGCGTCGTCTCCTACGCCCAGGACCGGGCCGAGGCCCCCTCGATCCAGGAGTTCTGCGAGGTGCTGGGCGGCCGTCGCCAGACGCTGATCCTGTCCTGCAACGTCGATTTCGGCTCATCGGGCGCGCCGGTCTTTTCGGTGCATGACGGGGTGGCGCGGGTGGTCTCGGTCATCTCGGCCAAGGCCGAGGTCGAGGGGCGCAAGGTCGCGCTGGCCGTGCCTCTGGCCGAGCCGCTGCACCAGCTCCATTCCGCGCTCGAGGCCAGCAAGGCGCGCAGCCGGGCCGGGGCCGGGACGGTTCGGGTCCTGTCGGGCGGGCAGGGCGAGGGCGCGAAGTTCATCAAGCCATGAAACCTTGGGTGGTCCTTGCCCTGCTGGTGGCCATCCCCGCCGCCGCGCAGGACGGGCTGGACCGCCTGACGACGCGTGAGGACCTGCGCGGCTTCGAGGGCGTGGGCCGCGTCGATGTCGAGGATGGCAGCTTCTGCACCGGCGCGTTGATCGCCCCCGATCTGGTCCTGACCGCCGGCCACTGTATCCTGCGCGATGACGGCTCGCCGGTTCCAGCAGAGGCAATCACCTTCCGCGCCGGGTTTGCCGACGGGGTGGCTTTGGCCCAATCCGGTGTCCGGCGCACCGTCGTCGACCCGATCTTCCGCCCGCTCGACCCGGCCCCGCTCAGGATGCTGGAGCTTGACGTCGCGCTCCTGGAACTGGCGCAGCCGATCCCGACCTCGGTCATCGCGCCTTTCCTGGTGTCCGCGCCCGGCCAGGGGGATGAGGTCAGCGTCGTCTCCTACGGTGCCGGGCGGGAGACGGCGCTGTCCTGGCAACCGGTCTGCCGTGCGCTTGACCGGCAGGGGGCGCTTCTTGCCTTCGACTGCGACGTGGCGCCCGGATCCTCGGGCGCGCCGGTGCTGGACCGCAGACAATACCGGGCACGGATCGTCTCGATCATCTCGGCCGGCAGTGTGATGGACGGCCGTCCTGTCGCCATCGGGATGGAGCTTCCCGACCGTGTCGCCGCGCTGAAGGCGGCGCTGCGCAGCGGCCGCGTGACCAGTGAGGCTCCGGCCGGGGCACCGGACCGGACGGTCGGAAAACGCATCACTCCGGGCGGCGATTCCGGAGATACCGGGGCCCGTTTTCTCCGGCCCTGAGCGGGTCTTGAAACGCCCGTTTCCGCTTCTTACCTCACTGGTATCCGGGTGCCATGATGGGCCCGGTGACCCCTGCCCAGCCCCGCGACGGGGTGGGCGCCAAGACATCGCTTCCAGGAGGATGACAATGCGTAACCTCGATTTCGCGCCGCTCTACCGCGCCACCGTCGGCTTTGACCGGATCGCCGATCTGATGGACCGGGTGCTGACCAGCGACGTGGCCCAGCCGACCTATCCCCCCTACAACATCGAAAAGACCGCCGAGGATGCCTACCGCATCTCGATCGCCGTCGCGGGCTTTGCGCCCGAGGAGCTGAGCGTCGAGGTCAAGGATGGCAGCCTGCATGTCTCGGCCCGCAAATCCGCCGAGGAGAGCCCGCGCAGCTATCTGCATCGCGGCATTGCCACCCGCGCGTTCGAGCGTCGCTTCGCCCTTGCCGACCATGTCCGCGTCGCGGGCGCGACGCATGAACACGGGATGCTGCATATCGACCTCGTCCGCGAAGTGCCCGAGGCAATGAAGCCCCGCCGGATCGAGATCGCCCGTGCCAACGGCGCGACCCCCGTGCTGGAAGCCAAGGCCGAAACGGTCAACTGATCCCTCTTGACCTTTCGGCAGCGGCGCGTCCCGACCGGGGCGCGCCGTTCTTCTTCCGGATTGCCCGCCGATGACTTCGTCACTCCTCGCGGTCATTCCGCGACGAGCAGGCGCAGCGGCACGAGGAGCCGTCCCTATTGCCGCGCCACGCTTGCCGCCAGCCGCATCAGCGTGACCGCCTCGTTGCGATAGCCATAGGCGTCCTCGCCCCGCGCTGCGACCGCAAGCGCGATCGCATCGTCCCAGCCCCAGTCGCCCAGATAGACCGAACCCTGCAGAAGCTGACCAAAGCCCGCGATGGCCGCCGCGAAGCGGGTCTCCTCGGTCGCCGCTTCCGCCCCGGTGATCGGCGTCTCGATCAGGGTCGAGCTTTCGATCCCCGGTGCCTTCCAGCGCAGCCGCAGGAAGCCAAGCTCGCCCTCCGTCGTCCCGGTCGCCGCCGCGCCATAGCGCAGCGGATCGTTCAGCAGGGACTCGGATCCCGGCGCCGTCACCTCATAGATCGCGGTAACTTGGGTTCCGGCCCCGATCTCGCCCGCATCCACCCGGTCGTTGTTGAAATCCTCGCGCCGCAGCGCCCGCGTCTCGTAGCCGATCAGCCGGTATTCCGCGACCGTGGCCGGGTTCCATTCCACCTGGATCTTCACGTCATCCGCGATCGGGAACAGCGACCCGGTCAGTTGGTCGACCAGCACCTTCCGCGCCTCGCTCAGGGTGTCGATATAGGCCGCATGACCGTTGCCGTTCTGTGCCAGCGCCTGCATCACCGCATCGTCCAGATTTCCGCGTCCGAAGCCCAGGACCGACAGATAGGTCCCGGTCTCACGCTTCTTCGCAACATAGTTCGTCAGCGCCGCGGGGTCGCTGATCCCGACGTTGAAATCTCCATCCGTCGCCAGCAGGATCCGGCTCACCTCACCGTCGGAGGCCATTGTCTCGGCGATCTGATAGGCCAACTCCAGCCCCTCGGCCCCGGCGGTCGACCCGCCCGCCGACAGGCGGTCCAGCGCGGCCAGGATCGTCGCACGGTCCCCCGCCGGGGTCGGCGGCAGCACCTCGCCAGCCGATCCGGCATAGGCCACGATCGCGACCTGATCCTCGGGCCGTAGTTCCGGCAGCATCATCGCCAGCGACTGTTTCAGCAGTCCAAGCTTGTTGGCATCCTCCATCGACCCCGAAGTGTCGATCAGGAACACCAGGTTCAGCGGCGGCCTGTCCGCCACTGCGGGCAGCGCGCCCTGGATGCCGATCGTCACCAGCCGCGTGCCGGGGTTCCACGGCGTCTGCATCACCGCGACCGTGGTGGAGAAGGCCGCCTCCGGCGTCGGTGCCGGATAGGCATAGGGGAAATAGTTCACCATCTCCTCGATCCGCACCTGCTCGGGCAGGGGCAGGACCCCGAAGTTCAGCGAGGACCGGATCACCGCCCAGGAGGCCGTGTCCACATCGATCGAGAAGGTCGAGACCGGCTCTTCCGCCGTCACCTTCACCGGGTTGGGGGCGGCATTGGCATAGGCCTCGGACGCGTCGATGCGCTGCGCCTGCGCGAGGTCGGGCAGGGGGGCGGCCATCGGCTCGACCGCCGGCATGGCACCCTCGGGCAGCGCCATCCGCAGCCGGCCATCGGCAGGCGGCGCGGCGGCCACGGCCGGGGCATCGAGGGCCAAGTCGGCGGTCGCCTCGGCGACGGCCTCTTCCATCGGCGCAGGCGCATCGGCCGTGGCCATCGGCGCAGGCGCATCGGCCGTGGCCATCGGCGCGGGCGCATCGGCCGTGGCCATCGGCGGTTCGCTGCGGCCGGGCAGGCGCAGGTCCGTCACGGGCAGGATCACCGCCACGCCGATCAGAAGCGCGGCGGCCGAGGTGGTCAGGGCAAGGGCAGGGCGAGAGGTCAGGTAGCCGATCATGCGACGCACTCCGTTCAGGGAACCCGCCTCCGTCGGGCGGTCCTCACTGGAACGGGCGGGATCGGTCGATCCTTGGAGCCGGTCGAAATTTACCATCGCAAGCCGCATGGCCCGGTCCCTGGCCTCGGCCTCGGGCGCGGGCGCGGCGTGCAGGCCGCGGCGAAGGGCGTCGAGATCGTCGGTCATTCCGCCTCCTCCCGGGCCATGGCACGCAGCCGTTTCTTCACTTCGCTCATCCGCCAGGCAATGGTGCCTTCCGACACGCCCAGCACAACCCCCGCCTCGGCCTGCGTCATATCCTCGCCCAGCACCAGCGCCACTGTGTCGCGGAGTTCCGGCGAAAGTCGCGTCATCGCCTGGGCCAGCCAATCCGCGGCCTCGGCCTGGGTCGCGATCTCATCCTGGCGCGCGATCTCCCAGTCGCCCCAGCCGGCGGCGGCCCGGGCGCGGGTCGCCTGCCGACGGCGCAGGTCATGGGCGGCGTTCACCACCACGCGGTAAAGCCAGGTGGTGAAGCGCGCCTCGCCCCGCCAGTTCTGCCGCTTCACCGGCAGGGCCGCGCAGATGTCCTGCGCCAGATCCTCGGCCTCGGCCTTGGATCCGGTCAGGCGCCAGGCCAGCCCGTGCACCCGGTCATAGTGCCGCCCGACCAGGGTGGCAAAGGCAGCCCGGTCGCCCCGGGCAGCAGCAGCGGCAAGCATTTCGTCCGGCGTGTCCATCAGCATCACGTCTTCCATGACGCGCGCGCCCGCGCAATCCTTGGCCCGCTTCGCGGGGCGCGCGCGGAAATCCTTGCCCCGGACAAAAAGACCCCCGGTCCGGGGGGAAGCCGGTCCGGGGGTCATGGGCCTGTTCAGGTCTTCGATCACCTGGGGAAAAAGGGATCAGTAGAGCAGGCCGTCGTAGACGCCATAGGCGCTGGCGGTGGTGCGCAGCGACACGCCCTCGTCGCGGGCATAGGCGGTGATCGCGTTATAGGTGCCGGGTCCGAACTTCCCGTCGATCGACGAGCGGTAGTAGCCCCAGGCGCGCAGGTTGCGCTGGATCGCCTTCCGTTCGTTCAGCGAATAGCTCTGGAAGGCGCGGGCGGCCGGGGTGGCATAGATCGACGTCGCGCTATGCGCCGGTGCCCGATAGACCGGAGCCGGATCGACATAGACGACCCGCGGCGCACGCCGCGCCTCGCGGGCGATCCGGCCCTGCTTCAGCAGTTCGTCGACGATCACGGCGGTGGCCACACCGGCGACGAAGCCCTTTTCCTTCTCGTTCAGCGCCAGAGCCGGAGCCGCGGGAATGGCGATCGATGCAGCGGCCAGGCCGGCAATCAGCGCGTTCCGGGCCTTGGTGACAGAGAGCAGCATGTCATGTCCTTTCGTGGTATCCCGGGCAGTCCGGGTGGATGCCAGAAGGTATGGGCCTTCCGTCCACGTTAGGCAAAAGCGCCGCCCCGTTAGGCAAGAACGACCGACTGTTATCAGATAACACCTTAAAAATCATGGTCTTGACGGCTTCTGCCCGCCCATGGGCGGCCGCCCGTCGCCCCGCGCGCATCGGACCTTGACGATAGGCAAGGGGCGGAGCCTGCCCTGGCTCCGCCCCCGTTTCATCGCAGCGATGGGTTCCCCGCCGATGAACCGTCGGCTCAGGGCGCCTTCGGCAGCGCGTCGAAATCCGCTGCCGAGTGGCGTTCGGGCAGCTTCTCCCATTCCTCGCCCCAAGAGCGGTTGACCATCCGCCCTCGCACCACCGCTGGCCGCGCGTCGATCCGATTTGCCCAGGCGACAACGTTCCGGTAGCTCGCCACATCCAGGAACTCGGCCGCGTTATAGGCACGACCCAGGACCAGGCTGCCGTACCAGGCGAAAATCGCCATGTCGGCCAGCGAATACTCCCCGGCCATCCACTCGTTCTGGGCTAGATGCCGGTCCAGCACGTCCAGCTGCCGCTTGGTCTCCATCGCATAGCGGTTGATCGCATATTCGATCTTCACCGGCGCATAGGCATAGAAATGCCCGAAGCCGCCGCCGACGAAGGGCGCCGACCCCATCTGCCAGAACAGCCAGCTGAACATCTCGGTCCGCTTGGCCGGGTCCTTCGGGATGAAGGCCCCGCCGAACTTCTCGGCCAGGTACAGCATGATCGAGGCGCTCTCGAACACCCGTTGCGGCGGAGTCTGTGAATGGTCCATCAGCGCGGGGATCTTCGAATTCGGGTTCACCTCGACGAAGCCGGACCCGAACTGGTCGCCCTTGGAAATCTCGACCAGCCAGGCGTCGTATTCCGCGTCGTGCCCGGCTTCAAGCAGCTCCTCCAGCAGGATGGTCACCTTGACCCCGTTCGGCGTCGCCAGCGAATAAAGCTGCAACGGATGCTTACCCACCGGCAGCGCCTTGTCATACGTGGCCCCCGCGATGGGACGGTTGATGCTGGCGAAGGTGCCGCCCGAGGGCTGCTCCCATTTCCAGACCTTCGGCGGGGTATAGTCGTTCGGCATCGGATTGCCCTTCCTTTCGGGGATCGGACAAGGAAGCTAGTGTGTCGCAGTCCCACATGCCAGTGGCCCGCGACTGCGACTCCAGCCTGCTGAAATGCACAGGTCAGCAAAAAGGGCGGCCCGAAGGCCGCCCCGATGGTATCCGTCTGCCCCGGTCAGACCGAGAGACAGACGTATTTCAGCTCCATGTAGTCATCGAGGCCGTGCCGCGATCCCTCGCGCCCCAGACCCGACTGCTTCACGCCGCCGAAGGGGGCCATCTCGTTCGAGATGAGGCCGGTGTTTACGCCGACCATCCCGTATTCCAGTGCCTCCTGCACCCGGGTGATCCGGCCGATGTCGCGGGCGTAGAAATAGGAGGCCAGCCCGAAGATCGTGTTGTTGGCCAGTTCGATGACTTCTTCTTCGGTGTCGAACTTGAACAGCGGTGCCAGCGGCCCGAAGGTCTCTTCCTGCGCGACCTTCATGTCGGGCTTCACGCCGGTGACGACGGTCGGCTGGAAGAACGTCCCGCCCAGCTCATGCCGCTTGCCGCCGGTGACGACCTGACCGCCGCCCGACAGCACGTCCTGGATATGCTCCTCGACCTTCTCGACCGCCGCCTCGTTGATCAGAGGGCCGGTGGTGACGCCCGCCTTCAGCCCGTCGCCGATGGCCAGCTTCTCCACCGCCGCCGCCAGCTTCTTGGCGAAGGCATCGTAGACCCCGGCCTGCACATAGATCCGGTTCGCGCAGACGCAGGTCTGGCCGTTGTTGCGGAACTTGGAGATCATCGCCCCCTCGACCGCCGCATCCAGATCGGCGTCGTCGAAGACGATGAAGGGCGCGTTGCCGCCAAGTTCCATCGAGCATTTCAGGATCTGGTCCGCCGCCTGCTTCAACAGGATGCGGCCCACTTCCGTCGAGCCGGTGAAGGTCAGCTTCCGGATCAGCGGGTTCTCGCAGAATTCCTTGCCGATGTCCGAGGACCGCTTCGAGGTGATGACGGAGAAGAGCCCCGCCGGAACCCCGGCCCGTTCCGCCAGCAGCGCCAGCGCCAAGGCGGACAGCGGAGTTTCCGCCGCCGGGCGCGCGACGAAACCGCAGCCCGCCGCAAGGGCAGGGGCCACCTTCCGCGCGATCATCGCGTTGGGGAAGTTCCAGGGCGTGATCGAGGCCGCGACGCCGATCGGCTGCTTCAGCACATGGATCCGCTTGTCGCGCTGGTGGCCGGGGATGATGTCGCCATAGGTGCGCTTGGCCTCTTCCCCGTAGAACTCGATGTAGCTGGAGCCATAGGCGATCTCGCCCTTGGCCTCGGCCAGGGGCTTGCCCATCTCGGCGGTCAGGATCGTCGCCAGATCGTCCTGGTTCGCCATGCACAGGTCGAACCACTTGCGCAGCACCTGCGCGCGTTCCTTGGCCGTCCGCGCCGCCCATTCGCGATGCGCCTTGTGCGCCGCCTTGATCGCCCGCGCCGTCTCGGCCCGGCCAAGGTTCGGCAGTTCGCAGATCACGTCGCCCCGCGCCGGGTTGGTGACCGGAAAGGTCGAACCGTCGTCGGCGAGGGTCCATTCACCGGCGACATAGGCCTTGGTCACCAGCAGCGAGGGGTCTTTCAGAAGCGACGCGAGATCGGTCACGGAATCGAGCATGGGTGGGCCCTCCTTATGCATGGCCAGAGAGGTGCCACGCGGGACGCGGTATGTCCAGTTGCTAGGCCCGACTGAGGCCAGGGTTTGATCAAATCCGCCGCAAGCTGGACCGATGTGCCGGAATTTTCGCAAACTCCGGACCGGAGCCTTCAAAGGCTCCGCCGCGATTTCTTCCAGGTAATCGCCGTCTCAGCCGTTCGCGTGCATCCGCTCGATATAGCCGCGCATTTCCTCAGCCTCGTGCCGGGCGTCGCGCAGCCCTTCCATCGCCGCCTTCAGCTCGGCCTCGGTCTGGCTGATGTGGTTCATCAGCTCGGCCTCGCGCTGTTCCATATAGGCCAGCGCCTGGTCGCGGAGTTCCTCGGCCTCGTGCAGCGATTGCGCCAGCTTGTCCATCTCGGCCATGTCGCCGCCCTTCACGCGGGTGAAACGGTGCAGGATCCAATGCGTGAACCAGCCCATCGCAAAGGCGACAAGCAGGATGATGGCCGTGGCGATGACGTATTCGGTGCGGTTCATGGGTCTTCCGCGGCTTTCAGATCGGCGGGCCGTGGCAAGGGTCGTATCGTCTTTTCCGCCGGAGCAACAGAGGGGCCGGTATCTTCCGCCCCTTCCGGCGCGACGGTGGCCGTGGCACCGACCTCGGCCGAAGCAGCATCGCCCGCGTCCTCAGGGCGCGCGCCCGCGGGCGGGGGCGTATCCAGCGGCACCGTCTCGACCGAGGGCACGCCCTTCAGCACGAATTCGATCCGCCGGTTCGCCTCGCGGCCCTCTTCCGTCCCGTTGTCCGCGATGGGGGTCGATTCGCCATAGCCCACCGCCGTCATCCCGGTGATATCCACCCGCCGCCCCTGCAGCGCCAGCAGCACCGCCTCGGCTCGGGCCTGGCTCAGCGCCTCGTTCCCGGTGGAGGAACCCTGGCTGTCGGTATGGCCGCCGATTTCCAGCTGCATCGGCGGGCAGGCGGTCAGGATGCCCGCCAGCTCGTCCAGAACCGGCCGGGCCGAAGTCGCGATCTCGGCCGAGGCAGGGGTGAAGGTGATCTTCGTCTGCGCGATCACCCGGTTCACGTCGGCCGCACATTCCTCGGGCGTGGGCAGGCTCGCGATCGGGTCCAGGGCCTCGTCATAGCGGACATTGACCCGGAAGGTCTGGCCCTGACCCAGCTTGCCCGACAGGATCTGCGTGATCCTGCCCCGCGTCTCGGTCGAGCCAGTGACGCCGGTCACCTCGACCAGATCCGCCCGCACCAGAAGCGAGCCGTTCTCGACCAGCGACAGCGCCTCAAGCCCCGCCAGCACCCGGATCGGCCAGCCGTCGGGCAGGGTTTCGTCCACCCGCGTCGCGGTCACGACCTCGGCCCCTTCAAAGGCCGCCCGGGCGAAGGCATCGACCGCCTGACGCTGCATGTCGTCGGTCAGACGGCCGCGCAGGGTGACCCTGCCGCTGTCGCTCAGCACGGCGGTGAATTCGGCCGGGCCTTGCGTCGTGCTTTCCTTCTTCTCAAGGGTCGAGGTCAGCGAGAAGGCATCCGGCAGTCCCGTCTCCAGCTCGCCCACCACCTTGTCAAAGGCGGTCTGGCTCACCTCGCTGCCCGCCAGCAGCGTCACATCCCCGTCCGAGAACGTCACCGAACCCGAGCCAAGCTCCGCCACCGCCCCGATCGCCCTGACCACCGCCTCGGCCCAGCGTGGGGTCGGCGTGCCAAGGCCGATGGTGCAGCTTGGCCGGCCCGTCACACCGGCCGTCGCCGCCGCCGCAAGGATCTGGCGCTGCGCCCGTTCGGTATCGGCCGAGCAGCTGTCGAACCGCGCTCCGTCGGCATCCACCACGAAACGCAGGGTAAAGGGGGTGATCACCGGCCGCGGGGCCGAGATGTCCAGCACCAGCCGCACGCCCTCGGGCGTCCAGGACTTCAGCTCGCGCTCGAACTGCGCCTTCTGCGCCGCGCTGTCGGCAATCGCCGTGACGTCCACCTGCTCGGCCCCGACCGAGACCTTGGAGCGGGGCAAGCGTTGCAGCGCCTTCAGTCCGAAATCCAGCGCCGCGCCCCAGGTTTCAGGCGGGGGATAATCGGCGGATTCCAGGATGTTCTTCGGTTCGACCCCCGGAACCAGCGCCGCCGCGGCCTCGGCCAGCTCGGTCTCGGACAGTGCGCCTTCGGGGGTGTTCAGGGGCATCAGCCCGATCAGCTGCACCCCGTCCTCGGTCCGCAGCATCTGGACCGAGAAATCCGGCGCCTTGATTGCCGAGGCCGGGGTCACGTCCAGCCCGTCGCGGATGCGCGAGCTGTCGATCAGCGCCCCGACCAGGTTCACCGCGCGGAAACGCGCCGCCTCGTTCGGGGCGGTCCCCGTGAGGTGGACCTGCAACCCATCGGTGCGGACGGTGATCCAGTCGATCCGCTGCTCGGCCAGCCGCGCCTCGACCGCGCGCTGGGTGCGCGATTCGATCACCAGCGCGGTGCCCCATGCCACGGACATCATCAGGACCGCCGCCAGCAGGAAGGCCAGCAGAGCCAGGGTGGTCGAGGAGAGTTTTCGGATCAGGGGCAGCACGTAAACCGGCGAAAGCGACTCAGGCGCAAAGCGGGCGCCTTGGGCTTCCTAGGGGTTTGGGGCTCTGGGTTCAACCAAGCCATCCGGCGACGGCAAGAAACGGCACAGGGATCAGCCCGGCGTTGCGATTGGCCCGGAACGCCACCAGGCACGAGGCCGGATCGTCCAGATCCAACCGCAGCATCTGGCCCACGATATGCCAGCCCATCGCCCAGACGCCCAGCAGCCCCACGACCAGCGGCACCAGCCGCTCATGCGCGGCGACCACGGCACCGCCGAACAGCAGCACGGTCAGAACGAAGAAGCCCCAAAGCCAGGCCCGGCTCCGGTCGCCGAAAAGCCGCGCGGTGGACTTCACCCCGATCAGCGCATCATCCTCGCGGTCCTGATGGGCGTAGATCGTGTCGTAATACAGCGTCCAGACGATCCCCGCCGCATACAGCAGGACCGAGGCCAGCGGCACCGTCCCCGAATGCGCCGCCCACATCAGGATCGCGCCCCAGTTGAAGGCCAGCCCCAAAAAGACCTGCGGCCACCAGGTGAAGCGCTTGGCGAAGGGATAGATCGCGACCAGCGCCAGGCTCGCGACGCCCAGGGCCACCGCCAGCCAGTTGTAGGTGAACAGGATTCCCGCCGCCAAAGCCGCCTGCACCACCATCCAGACCAGCGCCTGCCGGACCGAGACCTGCCCCGAGGGGATCGGCCGGCTTCTCGTCCGCGTCACCGACCCGTCGATATGCCGGTCGGTGACGTCGTTCCAGGTGCAGCCCGCCCCCCGCATCAGGAAGGCCCCCACGCCCGAGGACACCGCCAGCCACAGGTCCCAGACCGTGAAGCCGCCCGCACCCCCCGCCAGAGCCAGCGCCCACAGGCAGGGCAGCCACAAAAGCCAGGTCCCGATCGGCCGGTCCGCCCGGCTCAGCCGCAGATAGGGCCGCGCCGCCAGAGGAGCGTAGACATCCACCCAGTTGCCTTTCGGCGCATCGGCCACCACGCCCGCTGTCTCGGCCTCTGGAATTTGCGGCTTCGGGGTCATAGGGTCACGCTCATGTCGGAAATCAGGCTTCATGTAGACCAGCCGCTTGCCCCTGGGCAACCCGTGGCCCTGTCGCAGGACCAGGCGCATTACCTTGTCGGCGTCATGCGCCTGACGGTCGGCGACCCCGTCTTCCTCTTCAACGGCCGCGATGGCGAATGGCGCGCGACCCTGACCCATGCCGCAAAACGCGGCGCCATCGCCACCTGCGACGCGCAGACCCGGCCCCTGCAACTCCCCCCCGACCTCTGGCTCCTCTTCGCGCCGATCAAGAAGGCCCGGACCGATTTCATCGTCGAAAAGGCGGTCGAACTTGGGGTGGCCCGCATCCTGCCCGTCCAGACCCGCCACACCAATTCCGAACGCATCCGCCAGGACCGCCTGCAAGCCCACGCCACCGAGGCGGCCGAGCAATGCGGCGCCACCTATGTGCCCGAGGTCGCCGACCTGATCCCCCTCGACCGCCTCCTGCGCCAATGGCCCGAGGATCGCCGCCTCTACTGGTGCGACGAAACCGCCGCCGGCCAGCCCGCCAGCCTGGCCCCGGCGACCGGGCCTGCCGCCATCCTGATCGGCCCCGAAGGCGGCTTTTCCGCCGAAGAGGCGCAACGCCTCCGTGCCCGCCCCGATACCGTGGCCCTCTCCCTCGGCCCCCGTATCCTGCGCGCCGACACCGCCGCCGTGGCCGCCATCACCCTCTGGCAGGCCGCCTGCGGGGACTGGCGATGATCCGGCCCGAACTCCGGGCGCAGCTTTACCGCTGGCGCGAGGTCATCGCGGGGCTTGCCGTCGCCGCCATCGGCCTCTGGACCGCCTGGCAGGGTGGCTACCTCCTGCTTCCCCTGGGCCTGGTCGTCGCGGCTCTCGGCCTTGGCTGGACGCTCCAATCCCTTCGCCGCCTCCGCTTTCGTCAGGATGGCGAGGCCCCCGGCATCCTCCGCGTAACCGAGGCGCAGATCGCCTATCTCGGCCCCCGCACTGGCGGCTTCATCGGCCTGCCCGACCTGGTGGAGATCCGCCTCCTCACCCTGCGCGGCCGCCGGATCTGGAAGCTGAAACAGGCCGATGGCCAGCTCCTGCACATCCCGGTCGAATCCGACGGTGCCGATGCGCTTTTCGACGCCTTCGCCGCCCTTCCCGGAATGGACACCGCCGCCCTCGTCGCCGCGCTGGGGACCGAGGCCCCGTCCGACAGCACAGTGATCGCGCTGAACACGGTCGACCGGCTGGTCTGGGCGCGCAAGGGGCAGGGGGTCGTCGTGCGCTGACGCACGGCCAGCCCTGCGCCGACGCCCGCACCGGCCCTCTTGACTTGCTCCGCCGCCCTTGACACCTGTTGGCGCCCGGCCATCCTGCCGGAGCGACGCATCCACCCCCGGAGCCTGCCCATGTCCATTCCCCAGTCCGGCGGCGGACCGATCGAAAGTTTCGACCAGCTTGCCGCCCTCATGGAATCCGGCTGCAAACCGCGCGAGGAATGGCGCATCGGGGCCGAGCATGAGAAATTCGGCTGGCTCACCGACAGCCGCGCGCCCTTGCCCTATGCCGGTGACCGTTCGATCTCGGCCATCTTCGCCGCGCTCGAATCGCGCTATGGCTGGGAGCCGTTGCGCGAGGGCGGGAATGTCATCGGCCTGACCCGGAACGGCGCGAACATCAGCCTCGAACCCGGCGGCCAGTTCGAGCTTTCGGGGGCCCCTCTGACCTCGACCGTCGAGGTCGCGGCGGAACTGCAACAGCATCTCGATGAGGTGAAGTCGATCGCCGGGCCGATGGGCGTAAAGTTCATGGGCATCGGCGCGCCGCCGGACTGGACGCATGACCAGATGCCGGTGATGCCCAAGGGCCGCTACCGCCTGATGACCGATTACATGGGCCGCGTCGGCACCCATGGCACGCAGATGATGTATCGGACCTGCACCGTGCAGGTGAACCTCGACTACGCGTCCGAGGCCGACATGGTGAAGAAGCTGCGCGTCGCTCTGGCCTTGCAGCCGGTGGCGACGGCGCTCTTTGCGTCCTCGCCCTTCTTCGAGGGCAAGCCCAACGGCCACCGCAGCTGGCGCAGCCGGATCTGGCGCGGTCTCGACGACAGCCGCACCGGGATGCTGCCCTTTGCCTTCGAGGACGGGATGGGCTTCCAGCGTTACGTCGACTGGGTGCTCGATGTGCCGATGTATTTCGTCTACCGCGACGGCAAGTATATCGACGCCCTTGGCCAGTCGTTCCGCGATTTCCTGAAGGGCGAACTGCCCGCGCTGCCCGGCGAGAAGCCCACGCTCTCCGACTGGGCCGACCACATGACCACCGTCTTCCCCGAGGCGCGGGTGAAGAAATACATCGAGATGCGCGGGGCCGATTGCGGCGACCAGGCCCATATCGCGGCGCTGCCCGCCTTCTGGGTCGGCCTGATGTATGACCAGACCGCGCTGGATGCCGCCTGGGATCTGGTCAAGGGACTGGACGCCGAAACGCGTGAGGGGCTGCGCGTCGCCGCCTCGGTCTCGGCCCTGGCGGGTGAGGCCGAGGGGGTAAAGCTCCTCGACCTCGCAAGGGCGGCCGTGGGCCTGTCCCATGCCGGTCTCGCCGCACGGGGTCTGGGCGAAGAGGCACAACTGCGGCCGCTGGTCGAAAGCCTGAAAACCGGGAAGGTGCAGGCGGACAAATGGCTGGACCTGTATCAGGGCGCATGGGGCCGCGATCTGACCCCGCTTTATGAGGCTGCCAGCCTTTGATATCCCGCCCCGGCCGACCATGGTCGGACCGGTCGCCATTGTTAAGAGGTTCGCATGTTGCCCGCACTTCCCCCCGGTTCTCGCCTGTCCTGTTCCTTTTCGGTAACCGAGGGGATCGGCCATGTCATAATCTGGGTCTTGCTGGTGGTGGTGACGCTGGGCCTCGCGCTCTTCGTGGCGCCCTACTATTTCCTCAAGGCCCCGATCAACAAGACGGCGGTTGTGGACGCCTCGGGCCGGGTGGTGGGTCGGCTGCAAGTCGAGGTCAACCTGGCCGAGATCCTCGGACACGCCGTGATCTGGGTCCTGTTGACCATCGTCACACTGGGCCTTGCGCTGATCCTGTACCAATTCTCGGTCATCAAGCGCCTCTTGAACGCCGTGGTGATCGAGCCTGTCTAAAGGCGGCCTACCTGCCGGCAAACCGCGCCGCAGCGCGGGTTAAAAATCGGTAAACGTCCTCGGACAAAGCCTTGATATTGTTATCGTCCTGGCTTTTGTCCACCGTGGACATCAGCCCTCGGTCGCCGGCTTCTTCCGCCCGATCTTCGGCTCGGTCCCGGCCTTGATCCGGCGCAGGTTCTCGGCATGGCGGACATAGACCAGCACGGTCAGGACCATGCAGAGAACCAGAAGCCGCCCCTCCTGGAACCAGAACAGCCAGCCCGCGCTTGACGCCGCCGCCACCAGGGCTGCGGCCGAGGAGATCCGCAGCACCGCCGCCGCCACCAGCCAGGTCGCGCAGACCGCCAGCCCCACCGGCCAGGCCAGCGCCAGAAGCGTGCCGAGGAAGGTCGCCACCCCCTTGCCGCCCCTGAACCCCAGCCAGACCGGATAAAGATGCCCCAGGAACGAGGCCAGCGCCGCCATCTGCGCCGCATCCTCGGCCAGCAGGCCCCGCGCGATCAGCACCGCGATCCCGCCCTTGCCCGCGTCCAGCAGCAGGGTTGCCAGCGCGGCCCCCTTGCTCCCCGTCCGCAGCACGTTCGTGGCTCCGATATTCCCAGACCCGATCTTGCGCAGGTCGCCCAGCCCCAGCGCCCGGGTGATCACCAGACCGAAGGGGATCGAGCCCAGGAGATAGGCCAGCACGGCCGTCAGGATCAGAAGCTCGGTCGAGGTGGTGATCTCGGGCATGGCTATTCCGCAGCGTAGACCTGGGTCCCGGCGACCCAGGTGGCAAGGACCTTACCCTCCATCCGCGCGCCGTCAAACGGGGTGTTCTTCGACTTCGACCGCAGCTTGAACCTGTCCATCAGGAAGGGGGCCTCGGGATCGAACAGGATCAGGTCGGCCGGCGCCCCTTCAGCCAGCCGTCCCTGCGGCAGGCCAAGGCGGTTGGCCGGGTTCAGCGCCATCGCCCGGAACAGTGCGGGCAGGTCCAGATGCCCCGCATGGTAAAGCCGCATCGCGGCCGGCAGGAAAGTCTCCAGCGCCACCGCACCCGGCGCGGCCTCCTCGAAGGGAAGCCGCTTCGATTCCTCGTCGGCTGGGGTATGGAACGAGGAGATCACGTCGATCACCCCCTCGGCGACGGCGCCGACCATCGCCAGCCGGTCCTGCTCCGACCGCAGCGGAGGGGTCAGCTTGAAGAAGGTCCGGTAGTCGCCCACGTCGAATTCGTTCAGCGTCAGATGGTGGATCGAGGTCCCCGCCGTCACATCCAGCCCCGTCGCCCGCGCCCGTGCCAGCGCCGGAAGCGCCCGCGCCGTGGTGATCTGGTCGGCGTGGTAGCGCACCCCCGTCATCTCGACCAGCGCGAGGTCGCGCTCCAGCCCCATCCGTTCGGCTATCGGCGACACGGCCGGGATGCCGCGCAGACTGGCGAACTTGCCGCTGGTCGCCGCCGCCCCTGACGACAGGCCGGGGTCCTGCGGATGGCCCACCACCAGCGCGCCCAGCGAGCGGGCATAGCTCATCGCCCGCGTGATCGCCTTGGCGTCGGTCGAGACCTCGAACACATCCGAGAACGCGATCGCCCCTGCATCGCGCAGGAAGCCGATCTCGGTCATCTCGCGCCCCGCGCGGCCCTTCGTCAGGGCTGCCATGTGACGGATCCGGACCGGAGCCTCGGCGGCACGGCGGGTGACGAATTCCAGCGTCTCGGGCGTGTCGATGGCGGGTGCCGTGTCGGGCCGGGCGATGATCGTCGTCACGCCCCCGGCGGCGGCCGCCAATCCGGCGGAGCGGAAGCTCTCGCGGTGCCGCTCGCCGGGTTCGCCGATCTTGACGCCCCAATCGACAATGCCGGGGGCAAGGCACTTGCCGCCGCAGTCCACGACCACCGCCCCCTTCGGTGCCTTGCCATCCCGGCCAAGGATCGCCCCGTCCTTCACGGTCAGGCTTCCGGAGGTGTCGGTCCCGGCCTCGGGGTCGATCAGGCGGGCGTTCTGGAAATGCAGCGTGGTCATGGGCGGTCCGTCCGAGGGTCGAGGCCGATATGCGATGGTGCAGGGGGCTTGTCCACCGGAACTCACCCGAAGGCCAGCCAGAGCGTGGCCAGCGCCAACAGAGCCAGAAGGGCCAGAAGGAGGAGGAAGACCCCCGGCAGTCGCTGCGGCCCGGTCGGGGCCGGGGTGGCCGAAAGCACCCCCTCGGCCGCTGCCGTCGGCAGGGGTTGGAACTGCACCGGCGGGTGCTCTTCGGCATAGGTCGCGACCAGGGTCAGGCGCGGGTCCGGGGTCAGCGTGACCCCCCGCCCATGCAGCGCCCGCGAGCGCAGGATCAGCACCGGGCCGGTCAGGGCGTCAAGCCGCGCGCGGTCGGCGGCGACGGCAGTCTCCGAGACGCCAAGCCCCTCGGTCAGATAGCCCGCAAGCCCGACCTCCGAGAGGTCAGACAGATCAAAAAGCTCCACATGCGCGGGGTCGAGGTCGGGGTCGCCCAGAAGCTCCGTCACCAGCCGCGCCTTGTCGCGCTGCAGCTCCTCCGGTGCCAGCGCGGCGGTGAAGACGCGGATGCCGTCGCGGTCGCGGGCGGGGATGGTCAGGCTGGTCATCGGCCCCCCAGGATGCGGGTGGCGGTGGCGGAGGGGTCGGCCTGATACTTGATCAGGTGCCGGTCACCCGTGGTCGTGGTGACTTGCACGGCGCCGAGGAAGGGCCTCGCCTCGCGGATCTGCGCTCGTGGGATCGCCCTACCGCCGGGGCCAAGCAACCTGCGGTCTGTCAGCCGCCAGACCTCGGTCAGCGCCTCGGAGGCGAGGAAGGCCGCCCGGGCGAAGATCGCGATGGCCGCACCGGACGGTCCGGCGACGGGGTAGGGGTTGCCCTGCCAGACCAGAAAGAGTCCCGCCGCCGCGCCAAGGACTACGGCCAGGATCAGGTGCCCGCGCCAATAGGCCAGGCGGTCGGCGCGGAACTCGGCCACAACGGTTTCACCCTCACCCAGGGGGGCGGCGTGGCCCATGATGCTGTCGGGCTCGATCCGGGCCATCAGGCGATCCAGACGATGACGGTGGTGAACAGGGCGATGAAGACCAGGACGGCCGCAGCCACCATGCCGCCCTGACGCATCTCTTCGCGCGTGGGCTTGCGGTCGGGATCGGGGGTCATCCTGTGCCTCCTTCTGCCTGCTCATCGTCGCCTTTCATGCGCTCTTCGCGAGGGTGCGCCCCGACGAGGGTCGCAGACCCCGAGGAGGCGGGCGGGCGGCTCACGCCATCATCCCCACGATCTTGCGTCCGCGTTCGGCCCGGAGGTTCCGCGCCAGCAGGTCCATGCAGGCCATCCGTACCGCGACACCCATCTCCACCTGGTCCTGGATGACGGAACGGTTGATGTCGTCCGCGAGTTCCCCGTCAATCTCCACCCCCCGGTTCATCGGGCCGGGGTGCATGACGATCGCCTCGGGCGAGGCGTGGGACAGTTTCTCGGCATCCAGGCCGTAGCGGTGGTAGTATTCGCGCTCCGAGGGGATGAAGCCGCCGTCCATCCGTTCCTTCTGCAGGCGCAGCATCATCACGACATCTGCGCCTTTCAGCCCTTCGCGCATGTCGTCGAACAGCTCGCAGCCGAACTCCTCCACCCCCGAGGGCATCAGGGTGGGCGGGGCGATCAGGCGCAGGCGGTTTTCCATCTTGCCCAGCAGGATCAGGTTCGACCGGGCCACGCGGGAATGGGCGATGTCGCCGCAGATGGCGATGGTCAGGCGCTGGATGCGTCCCTTGGCGCGGCGGATGGTCAGCGCGTCCAAAAGCGCCTGCGTAGGGTGCTCATGCCGCCCGTCGCCCGCGTTCAGGACCGCGCAATCCACCTTCTGCGCCAGCAGGTTGACGGCGCCCGACGACCCATGCCGCACGACCAGAAGGTCCGGGTGCATCGCGTTCAGCGTCAATGCGGTGTCGATCAGCGTCTCGCCCTTCTTCACCGAGGAATTGGCCACCGACATGTTCATCACATCCGCCCCCAGCCGCTTGCCGGCCAGTTCGAAGGACGACTGCGTGCGGGTGGAATTCTCGAAGAACAGGTTGATCTGCGTCATCCCCGCCAGCACGTCCGATTGCTTTACCGTGCGGCGGTTCAGGTCGACGTAACGCTCGGCCAGATCGAGGACCGTGGTGATCTCCAGCGGGGCGAGCTGTTCGATCCCCAGAAGGTGGCGGGCGCGGAAGGCCATGGGCGGGTCCCTTTCGGTTTCGCCCTCTCTCGCAAACCGGGGGGATGGGGGCAAGCGTCAGGGTATGGTCTCCGTGCCCGTCGGCCCGCAAGGCCGGGCACGTGGCCGCCGCTGGCGCGGGGGCGGCGAAGGGCCTAGTGTGGTCGCCATGGGAATCGCCTTGGACATCGCCGGGGACTGGGACGCCGCGCTGGCTGCGCTGGCGTGGCAGGTCGAGGCCGGGGTCGATGAGGTCATCGCCGACACTCCGGTCAACCGCTACGACCTCGCTGTCGAGACGAAGAAACCCGCGGCCCCCCAGCCGGTGCCCCAGCCCGTTGCCGCCGATCCCGTGGCCGCGGCCAAGGCGGCCGCGACCGCCGCCCGCTCGCTCGAGGACCTGCGCGCCGCGCTGGCCGCCTATCCGCATTGCGAGCTGAAGAAGGGCGCCCGCAACACCGTCTTTGCCGATGGCAACCCGCAGGCCCGCGTCCTGGTCCTGGGCGAGGCCCCCGGCGCCGAGGAGGACCGCGAAGGCCGCCCCTTTGTCGGCCGCGCGGGGCAACTCCTTGACAAGATGTTCGCCGCCATCGGCCTGTCGCGGACCAGCCCGGATGCGCAATCGGCGCTTTACATCACCAATGTCATGCCCTGGCGCCCGCCCGGCAACCGCGACCCCGAACCGGCTGAGATCGCGATGATGCTGCCCTTTGTCGAACGCCATATCGCGCTGGTCGATCCGCAGGTGATCGTCGTCATGGGCAACACGCCGCTGTTCGCGCTGACCGGAGGCAAGGGCATCCTCCGCGCCCGGGGCAACTGGAGCGAGGCGCTGGGCAAGCCGTTGCTGCCGATGACGCATCCGGCCTATCTCCTCCGCAACCCGGCGATGAAGCGCGAGGCCTGGGCCGACCTTCTTTCGCTGCAGGCAAGGCTGCGCTGAATGTTCCCGGTCGAGCCGCTGACGCTTCTCGCCTTCATCCCCGCCGGGCTGGCGCTGAACCTGACGCCGGGGGCTGACATGATGTTCTGTCTGGGGCAGGGCCTCAAATCCGGCCGCCAGGCGGCGATGGCGGCCAATGCCGGGATCGCGGTCGGCGGCATGGTGCATACGCTCCTTGCCGCGCTTGGCCTTGGCGCGCTGGTCAAGGCCCATCCCGAGGCGTTCGAGCTGATCCGCTGGCTGGGCGTCGGCTATCTTCTCTGGCTTGCCCTCGGCGCTTTGCGCGCGTCGCCCTTCGCCGCCCAGGCGCAGACGGAGGTGGTGCGCACGGCGACCGGGCGGGCCTTCTGGCAGGGGCTGATGGTCAACCTTCTGAATCCCAAGGTGATCCTCTTCATCCTCGCCTTCCTGCCGCAGTTCGTAGACCCCACCCGCCCGATCCTGCCGCAGTTCCTTGCGCTCGGGCTGGTGTTCAGCCTGGGCGGCCTGCTGGTCAACGGCGCGGTCGGCCTTTTCGCCGGGTCCATCGGCCAGCGCGTCGCGCGGTCGGCGGGCCTTGCCAGATGGCTGTCCCGGATCAGCGCCACGATCTTCGGCGCGCTGGCCCTGCGACTGGCCATGATGCCAAGGAGCTAGAGATGTCCCGCATCGACGAAACCCTCCCGTTCCACCCAGTCCGCATCGCCGTGCTGACCGTCAGCGACAGCCGCACGCCCGAGACGGACAAGTCCGGTGACACGCTGGTCGAACGCCTGACCGGGGCCGGTCACGTCCTTGCCGACCGGGGGATCGTCCGGGACGACCGTCCCGCCATCGCCGCGCGCCTTCGCGCCTGGATCGCCGACCCCTCGGTCGACGTGATCCTGACCACCGGCGGCACCGGCCTGACCGGGCGCGACGTGACCGTGGAAGCGCACCGCGAGGTCTATGAAAAGGAGATCGAGGCCTTTGGCACCGTCTTCACCATCGTCTCGATGCAGAAGATCGGCACCTCGGCGGTGCAAAGCCGCGCCACCGGCGGCGTCGCGGGCGGAACCTATCTTTTCGCGCTTCCCGGCAGCCCCGGGGCCTGCCGCGATGCCTGGGACGAGATCCTGAAACCCCAGCTCGACAGCCGCCACCGGCCCTGCAACTTTGTCGAGATCATGCCTCGGCTTGAGGAACATCTGCGACGGAAGTGACCGCCGGGGTCGTAACATCTGCGTTGGATGGGCCGCGATGACTGGCGGGCGGAGACGCTTGCGCTAGACTTCCGGCCAAACAAGGGGATGCAATGCGATTTCTGACCCGAAGCCTGACCGGGCTTTTGCTGCTGGCACTGACGCTGGCCATTCTTGGCGCGGCGGCCATGGTGCTGGGCGGGGCGATCCGCGCCAGTCTGGAACCCCGCGGCCCCGGCCGCCCGGCCGCAGAGCGGGTGGTCGCGGCCAATGTCGTCACGGTGACGCCCGGCACGGTTACGCCGATCCTGACCGCTTATGGCAAGGTCGAGGCGCGGCGGACGCTGGACCTCCGCGCGCGGCAGGCGGGCCGGGTGATCTGGGTCGCCGAAAGCTTCCGCAACGGGTTGTCGGTCGCCGCGGATGAGGTGCTGGTCCAGCTCGACCCCGCCCCGGCCGAAGAGGCGGTGGCGATGGCGCAGGCCGATCTGGCCGAGGCCCGGGCCGCCGAGGGCCAAAGCCGCACCGACGTGCTTCTGGCCCGCGATGACCTTGCCGCGGCCGAGGCGCAGCTTGCGCTCCGCCGGCAGGCGCTGGACCGGCAACGCCAGATCGCCGAACGCGGTGCGGGATCCTCCCAGGCGGTGGAGACTGCAGAGCTTGCGCTGTCGGCCGCCGAACAGGCAGTCCTCTCCCGTCGGCAGGCCCTGGCGCAGGCCGAGGCCGCGGTGAACCGGGCCGATGTCGCCCTGACCCGCGCCGGCATCGCGCTGGCCGAGGCCGAACGCGCGCTTGCGGAAACCGAGATCCGCGCCGGTCTCGCGGGCCGGGTCGATGGGGTGACGCTGCTTCCCGGCGCGCTCGTCAGCGCGAATGAGCTTGTCGGGCGGATCATCGACACCGCCGCGCTGGACATCGCCGTGCGGCTTTCCACCGCGCAATTCGCCCTGCTGGTCGGTCCGGACGGCGCGCTCGTCCCCGCCACGGTCGCCCTTGGTCCGCAGAACCTGACCGGCCGCCTTGACCGCGCCGCCCCCGCCGTGGCCGAGGGGCAGACCGGCCGCCTCGTCTATGTCGCCCTCGACGCTTCGCCTGCGGCCCAGGCGCTGCTGCAACCCGGCGATTTCGTCGAGGTCCGGATCGATGAACCCGCCCTGTCGGATGTCGCCCGCCTGCCTGCGCTGGCGGTAGGCCGCAATGGCACGGTCCTCGCGCTTGGCCCCGAGGACCGGCTGCAGGAAGTCGCAGTCGAGGTCCTTCGCCGGCAGGGCGATGACGTCCTGATCCGCGTCGGCGCCCTTGCGGGGCGCGAAGTGGTGCAGGAACGCTCGGCCCTGCTGGGCGAGGGCATCCGCATCCGCCCGATCCGGCCCGAGGCAGCGGATCTCGTCCCGCTCTCGCCCGAGCGCCGCGCCGAACTTGTGGCGCTGGTCGAGGCCGACGACCGTATGCCCGAGGAGATCAAGGCCCGCCTTCTGCAGGACCTGCAGGCCGACACCGTGCCCGCCGCCACACTGGACCGGCTGGAAGCCCGGATGGGCGGCTGATGAACGCCCTCGGCTTCTTCGTCCGCCATCGCACCGCCGCCAACCTCGTGATGGTGTTGATGCTGGTCGCGGGCCTGTTCGCCGCGCTGAACATCCGCGCGCAGTATTTCCCCGATGTTGTCATCAACCAGGTCTCGGTCAGCGTCGCTTGGGACGGTGCGGGCGCCGAGGACGTGGACCGCGGCATCGTCCAGGTGCTTGAACCGCTGTTCCTGACCATCGAAGGGGTGGCCGGCGTCAGTTCGCGCGCTTCCGAGGGCCGCGCCGTCGTGGATGTGGAGTTCGAACCGAACTACGATCTTGCCGTGGCCGAGGCAGATGTGCAGGCCGCCGTCGACGGCCTCAACACCCTGCCCGAGGGCAGCGACGATCCGGTAGTCGCCGCCTCGGCCTGGCGCGACCGCGTGACCGATGTGCTGATCAGCGGCCCGGTGGGGATCGACCAGCTTGGCCGCTTCGCCGACGATTTCATCGCGCGCCTCTTCGACGCCGGGATCAGCCGCGCCACGATCACTGGCCTCGCCGCGCCCGAGACGCTGGTCGAGATCACCTCGACCGCGCTGATGCAGCACGACCTGACGCTCTCCGAGGTCGCTCAGGCCATCGCCGCCGCGACCCGGGGCAGCCCGGCCGGCGAACTGGGCGAGGGCGCGCGGCTTCGCACCGGGACCGAGCGGCGCAGCGTCGCGGAAATCGCAGCCATCCCCCTGCGCTCGGCCCCCGACGGGACGCAGCTGACCGTGGGCGACGTGGCCACGATCCGCGCGAACCAGGCGAATTCCGTCCGCGCGGCCTTTGTCGGCAATGATCCGGCGATGACGATCCGCATCGACCGCGCCGCCGATGGCGACGCCATCCGGATGCAGGCGCGCGTGGCCGAGGTCGCGGCCGAGATGCAGCTTGCGCTCCCACCCGGCGTCACGGTGGAGCTGGTCCGCACGAGGGCCGAGCAGATCAAGGATCGGCTGATGCTGTTCCTCGACAATGGCAGCACGGGCCTCCTTCTGGTCCTGCTTGTGCTGTTCCTGTTCCTGAACGCCCGCGTGGCCTTCTGGGTGGCGGCGGGCATCCCCATCGCCATGATCTCGGCCGTCGCGCTGATGTTCGCCTTTGGCCAGTCGTTGAACATGATCTCGCTCTTTGCGCTGATCATCATGATCGGCGTGGTCGTGGATGACGCGATCGTCGTTTCCGAGAATATCGAGCATCGCGTCCGCTATCTGGGCGAAACCGGAGAGGTCGCGGCCGAACGCAGCGCGCGCTGGATGTCTGGGCCGATCCTTGCTTCTTCCATCACCACGATCATCGCCTTCATGGGACTTGTCGCCATCGGCGGCCGCTTCGGAGAGCTGATCGCTGACATTCCGCTGACGGTCGCCTTCGTGCTGGTCGCCTCGCTGGTCGAATGTTTCCTGATCCTGCCGAACCACCTGGCCCATGCGATGAAGGCCGACCTGCGCGAACGCTGGTATGACTGGCCCTCGCGCCAGACAAACCGCGGGCTGGACTGGCTGCGCCGCACCGTTGTCCGTCCCGGGATCCGGCTGGTGCTGAAGGGGCGCTATCCGGTCCTGGCACTTTGTGTCCTGGGCCTTGCCTGGCAGGTCTCGCTCTTCGCCCGGGGCGAGGTGCAATTCCGCTTCTTCAACGCGCCCGAGCAGGCCTCGGTCACCGGCTCCTTCTCGATGCTGCCCGGTGCCACGCGCGATGACACGCTGGCGATGATGCGCGAATTGCAGCGCGCCACCGACGTCGTTACCGCCCGGTTCGAGGCCGAGCATGGGCTGAACCCCGCCACCTTCGTCCTGGCCGAGGTCGGCGGCGCCATCGGCCGCAGCCTCTCCAGCGCCGAGACCAAGGGGCCCGACCTCCTTGGCTCGATCGCGATGGAGCTGATCAGCCCCGACCTGCGCCCCTATCCCACCAGCGCCTTCCTTGCCGCGCTGGAATCCGAAATCGTGGCGCATCCCTTGCTGGAGGAACTCAGCTTCCGGGGCGCACGTTTCGGACCGGGGGGCGATTCGCTTTCCGTCGATCTTTCGGGTGGCGAGGCGCAGACCCTGAAGGCGGCGGCCGAGGCGCTGAAGGACGCCCTCGCCGTCTATCCCGAGGTCTCGGGTCTGGAAGACAGCCTCGCCTATGACAAGGAAGAGCTGATCCTGACGCTGACCCCGCAGGGTCAGGCGCTTGGATTCGACACTGCCAGCCTGGGCCGGACGCTGCGCGACATGCTGGGTGGGATCGAGGCCGCGACCTTCCCTGAAGGACCGCGCCAGGCCGCGATCCGGGTGGAACTGCCCGAGGCCGAGCTGACCGCCGACTTCCTCGACCGCGCCCAAATCCGCGCCGCGCCGGGGCTGCATGTGCCCCTGGCCGATATCGTGACGGTCGAAAGCCAGTCGGGCTTCTCCACCGTCCGCCGCGAGAACGGGCTGCGGCTTGTCACCGTCTCGGGGGACTTGTCCGAGGATGACCCGGCGCGTGCGAGCGAGGTCCAGCGTCTGCTGCAAACCGAGATCCTGCCGCGCATCGCCCAAGATTACGGGGTGGAATGGCAGCTCTCCGGTCAGGCCGCCGACGAGGCCCAGTTCCTGTCTGGCGCCCTGACAGCGATGATCCTTTGCCTGCTGGGGATCTACATCACCCTGACCTGGATCTTCGCGCACTGGACGCGGCCGCTCGTGGTCATGGCGGTGATCCCCTTCGGCCTGATCGGAGCGATCTTCGGCCATTGGACCTGGGGCCTGCCCATGTCGATGTTCTCGATCGTCGGAATGATCGGCATGTCCGGCATCATCATCAACGACTCGATCGTCCTGGTCAGCACGATCGACGAATATGCCAAGAAGCGTGGGCTGATCCCGGCCATCGTCGATGGTGTCGCCGACCGCTTCCGCGCCGTGCTGCTGACGACGATGACCACGGTTCTGGGCCTTCTGCCGCTTCTGTACGAACGCTCCTCCCAGGCCGAGTTCCTGAAGCCGACCGTGGTGACGCTGGTCTTTGGCCTTGGCTTCGGGATGGTGCTGGTGCTGCTGGTGGTCCCCGCCGTCCTGGCGGTGCAGGCCGACCTCGGGCGGGCGCTGCGAACGCTGCGGCGGGGCCTGCGGCGCCGGGGCGGCCTGCGGCCGGCGGTGGCGGCGATGGTCGCCCTTGCCCTTGCGTTGCCCTTCTGGGTCGCCGCAACCGGCGCGCTACCGGGCTGGCTGCTGGCGCTGGTGCCGGCTCTGGCCGAGCAGGCTCCGGGTCCGGTCGCGGTGGGGGTGTTCCTCGCGGCGGGGCTGATCGTCTGGCTGGCCGGGGCCGTGGCGGCCACGCTGGGGCTGCGGAAAGTCGGACGATAGGGGGGCGGCCTTGGGGGGCATCGAGCCCCCCGCGGCCGCGTTGCCACGGAACGCGGGTCGGGCGACCGTGTCAGGGGGCAGGGCAGCCCTTGATCTCGACCGCTTCGCCGCCGGCAAGGATGGTCACTGTCACAGCCGAACGGTCCAGCACGAAGGGCTGGCCCGAGGGCGGCACCAGATCGGTGACCGAGATCAGCTCTCCGCCCTCGCGCTGGCTGACCGCTTCCGAGACCCAGACCGCGGGATCGCCGGTCTCGAAGGCCACGACCTCGGTCAGGCCCGGATCAGGCAGCAGGACCCGCGCCGTCAGCCGCAGCCCATCCCGGATCGGATCGACCGTGCAGGCCACCCGGCTGACGCCAGCCTGTCCCGCGGGAACCGGCCGCCGCGCCAGCGCTGACTTGATCCCCGGATCCTCGGCCCCCGGAGGCTGCAGCTCTTCGGCCAGCGACAACTGCGCCGGCATGCAGATATCGTCACAGACCCCAAGGTCCATCTCGACCGCCAGCTGCACCGGGCGCGTGGGATCGATCGGCTCGACCTCGACCGGCAGCAGCAGACGCTCATGATAGCCGATGGTCTGCATCCCGTTCAGCTCGAACACCCGGGGCGAGGGCCAATGGACCCGGACCGACTTAACGTTCCGCGAGGCCGACCAGTCGAAGCTGGGCGGAATCCCCGCATCTCCGGGGCTGCGCCAATAGGTCTTCCACCCCGGCGCGAGCAAGAGCTCGACCGCCGCCATATGCGCGCCCGTCTCCATCTGCCAGCCGGGCCGCAGGGCACCGGACAGGACATCGTCCTGCGTCGTCGCAAGGGCGGGAGTGGTGGCGATCAGGGCAAGGCAGGCGGCTTTCAACATGGGCCCAAGATAGGGAAGCGTCGGGGCGAGGGAAATCACTTTGCGGCGAAGGCGCGTGATCGTGTCCCCATGGCCACGCCGGGGGCTTGTCCCCGGCCGGGGACAGGTCCATGTTGGACTCATGGACCTTGCCGGCCAGATCCTGATCGCCATGCCTGGAATGGCCGATCCCCGCTTCGACCGAAGCGTGATCCTGATCTGCGCCCATTCGCCCGAAGGCGCGATGGGCCTCATCATCAACAAACCCCTGGCCGAGCTGAGCTTTTCCGGCCTGCTGGAGCAGCTTGGCATCCCGCGCGCTCCGCAGGGACGCGACATCCGCGTCCAGTTCGGCGGCCCGGTGGAACGGGGGCGGGGCTTTGTCCTGCATTCCTCCGACTGGGAGGCCACCGGCGCGACGCTGGCGGTGCCGGGCGGTTACGGCATGACCGCGACGCTGGACATATTGCAGGCCCTGGCCGCGGGCGAGGGACCGGGCCAGGCCCTGCTGGCGCTTGGCTATTCCGGCTGGGGTCCGGGCCAGCTCGAAGCCGAGATCGCCCGAAACGACTGGCTTACCTGCGAGGCGTCCGAGGGGCTGATCTTCGCCGCGGATGACCGCGCCAAATGGTCGGCGGCGCTGCGGGGGATGGGGATTGATCCGCTGACTCTCAGTGCGGCGGCCGGGCGGGCCTGAGGCCGCAAGGGGCTCCCGCTAAGGGGTTGGGAACGCTGGGTTAATACGGGGCTCTTCCGGGAGGTTAACGGTATGGCATCCGTCTGGCATGCGTCGGGTATCTGTACCGACGGTTTGCGGGCGGGTGGGACGTTAACCTTGAGGGGCGAATCGCGAGATAGGGTTCATTCGGGGTGCAGGGGGCGACCCTACTCATCAAACATGTCAGGGGTCGTTCCTGCGCCTTCGATTATCTCGAAGACTTTGATGATTGTCTCATCAGAGGACAACAGGTTCCCTTTCCCGTCATACTTGTGCGTATAGCGAACACGCACGCGTAGCGCGTCTCCCGGCCTTAACGGGTATGCGCCAGATCTAAAATCACAGAGCCAATCTTCGTCATCAACCCTAAGAAAAATAGAGCGTTTCCCGTGCTTAAAGCTCCATTTTGCGTTTCCTATGAAATCTGGCTTCCCAATGATAAGGAAAAGATCGCTCTCATTCGTTAGCTCCTTTTCACTTTCATCATCGGCGAGAGACTCGGATGGAAGCCAGTCGTTTTCGAGGTTTACCGTGTATTCGGTACGATCAAGTGTGATCGTCAGACTCTCATTTGTTGTCAGCTGTCGCTTCACCTCTTGGAATTTGTCCAGAGGTTGTGCGAGACGTGCTGGATTCGGAGGTGGATAGTCAGGAAGGTGTCGGATGTCCGTTGCCTTCGCAATTCTTGCAATTTCATCGGTTAGATCAGTTATCGGTCTCTTAGACTGCTCTGGTTCGTCAAGCCAGCGAATCGCAGCGTATTTGCCCTTTACGAGATAGTGCCCGATTAGTTGCCTTACATTGAGGTCCTTCAGTGCCTCATCCGGGATTCCGCGCAGAATGTTGCGCAGGAAGATCTTGAGACTCGATTTCTCAAGGTCTTCAACGATTAGCGCAGTCTCAAGGTCTATATGGATTGTCTGAGCAAGGACTCGATCCATGTCCTCCAGCGAATGAATTAGCTGCGCGGCAATTTCAAATGCACGCGCTGCCGATCCAACCATTGGATCATAGTTGATCTTCAGAACAATGTCGGCGTCGACTGTCGGTTGCCTTCCGGAAAACTCAACTGCCATAGCCATAACGGAAACCTAGTTGATCACATACGTGGACGAATATCTTGACGAAATGTGGCGACAGTGAGTCTGAGGACTCCCGCCGTCACTCCCCATACGGCACCCAGACGGTCTTGACCTCGGTGGCCTGGGCCAGGAATTCCCGGCCTACGCCCTCCCCCCCCATCCAGTTCCGCGCGCGGCCGTGGTTGACCCAGGTGCGTTTCAGGTTCCCCGCCGCTTCCCGTTCGATCATCGCGGAGAGGGGGTGGGAGGAGAAGCTCCACACCGCGTCGACATCCATGTGACCCGCCAGCGATTTCGCAAGGTCGGGAGCAGGGCCGGTGACGATGTTTACGACCCCGGCGGGCACGTCGGAGGTGTCGAGGACCTGGTAGAAGTCGGTGGCGGAGAGGGGCGAGGTTCCGGGGACAAGGACCGTCGTGTTGCCCATCGCGATGGCGGGGGCCATGACGGAGACGAGGCCAAGGAGGGGGGCCTCGTCGGGCAGTATCGCGCCGATCACACCGACGGGTTCGTTCATCGCCAGAGCGATGCCGCGGATCGGGACGGATTTGGCGTGCCCGTCGTATTTGTCGGCCCAGGCGGCGTAGGTGAAGAGCCGCTGGATGCTCGCGTCGACCTCGGTAGCGCCGGGCTTGCCGGTGAGGTCTTGCAGGCGTGACGCGAACTCGGATGCGCGGGCCGAGAGGTTTTCGGCGATGAAGTACAGGACCTGGGCGCGGTTGTAGGCCGTTGTTTTTGCCCAGCCTTTGGCGGCGTGGGCGGCCTCGACCGCGTTGCGGATGTCCTTGCGGTTGCCGATGCCGACATGGCCGAGGAGCTTGCCCCTGGGGCCGTAGACGGGTTGCGAGTAGCCGGAGTCGGGGCGGGCCTGTTTGCCGCCGATATACATCTTGGCGGTCCGGTCGAGGGCGTCGACCAAAGGCGCATCAGGGGCTGGGATGGGCGCGGCGGGCTTGAGGGCCACCGGTTTGGCGGCGGGCTTGAGGTAGGCCATCAACCCCTCCCATCCGCCCTCTCGCCCGAAGCCGGATTCGCGGACCCCGCCGAAGCCAGCGGCGGCGTCGAAGAGGTTGGTGGCGTTGATCCAGACCACCCCGGCCTTGAGTTTCGGGGCCACGTCGAGGGCGAGGTTGACGTTCTCGGTCCAGACGGTCGCGGCAAGGCCGTAGCGGGTGTTGTTGGCAAGGCTCACGGCTTCCTCGGGCGTGCGGAAAGTCATGGCGACGAGGACGGGGCCGAAGATTTCTTCCTGCATCAGCGGGGAGGCAGTGCCGAGGCCGGTGATCAGGGTGGGGGGGTAAAAGCTGCCCGCCGCCGGAAGGGGGCAGGGGGCCTGATAATGTTCACCCTCGGGGTTGCCCTTGACGAGCCGCGTGATGGTGTCGAGCTGGATAGGGTCGACGATCGCGCCGATGTCGATGGCCTTGTCCAGCGGATCGCCGATCCGCAGGCCGTCCATGCGGCGCTTCAGTTTCTCGTAGAACCGCGGGGCGACGCCTTCCTGGACAAGCAGTCGGGACCCGGCGCAGCAGACCTGGCCCTGGTTGAACCAGATCGCGTCGACAAGGCCCTCGACCGCGCTGTCGAGGTCGGCGTCGTCGAAGACGATATAAGGCGATTTGCCGCCAAGCTCGAGGGTGAGCGCCTTGCCGGTGCCCGCAGTCGCCTCGCGGATGCGCTTGCCGACCGAGGTGGAGCCGGTGAAGGCGATCTTGTCGACGGGGGACTCCACGAGCGCCGCGCCGGTGGTGCCGTCGCCGGTGACGATGTTCAGGACGCCCTTCGGCAGACCTGCCTCGCGGCTGATCTCGGCGAAGAGGAGGGCGGTAAGCGGGGTGTATTCGGCGGGCTTGAGGACCACGGTATTCCCGGCGGCCAGCGCCGGGGCGACCTTCCAGGCCAGCATCAGCAGCGGGAAGTTCCAGGGGATCACCGCGCCACAGACGCCCACCGGGGCGAGGTCGGGGTGTTCGCTGGGCAGAAGCTGCGCCAGACCGGCGTGGTACGAGAAATGGCGGGCAACAAGCGGGATGTCGATGTCGCGGCTCTCGCGGATCGGCTTGCCGTTGTCGAGGGTTTCAAGGGTGGCGAAAAGGCGGGAGTGTTTCTGGACCAGCCGGGCCAGGGCATACAGGTATTGCGCGCGCCTGAAGGCGGGGAGGGCGGCCCATTTCGGCTGGGCGCGGCGGGCGGCGGCGACAGCGCGTGCCACGTCCTCGGCGGTTCCCTGGGTGATCTCGGCCAAGGGCTTGCCGGTGGCGGGGTTATGACTGGTGAAGGTCTCGCCCGGCGCGGTGAAGCTGCCGTCGATGAAATGGCCGAAAGTGCCGTCGTGGCTGGCGATCCAGGCCAGCGCCTCGGCGGCGGATTCGGGGGCGGGGCCATAGGCCATGCTGTCGAAGATTTCCTTGATGGTCATGGGGTCCTCAGTGACGCAGGGCGGTGGCGCGGGAAGGCTCGTCCGTGACTTCCTCCCTCCTCGCGGGCGCACCGACGAGGAGGCGAGGTCGAACGAGGAGGGATCGGTGCGGCATCACCTCAGCCCATCGCGTGGCGGAAGCCAGCCGAATAGTGGCCGGTCAGGTGATGCTCCAGCTGGCGCTCGATGTCGCCCAGAAGGGACGACGCGCCAAAGCGGAAGAGGTCGGGTTGCAGCCAGGGATGGCCCAGCTCGTCCTTCATCAGCGTCAGATAGACCAGCGCGTCCTTGGCCTTGGCGATGCCGCCGGCGGGCTTGTAGCCGACTTTGAATCCGGTCCGCGCCTCATAGTCGCGGATCGCGCGAATCATCGTCAGGCTGACCGGCAGCGTCGCGTTCACCGCCTCTTTCCCGGTGGAGGTCTTGATGAAATCCGCGCCGCCCATCATGCAGACCAGGCTTGCCCGCGCGACGTTCCTCAGCGTCCCCAGCTCTCCGGTCGCGAGGATCGCCTTCACATGCGCATCGCCACAGGCCTCGCGCATGTCGCGCATCTCGTCATACAGCGCCTGCCAGTTCTGCGTCAGCACATGGCGGCGCGAGATGACGATGTCGATCTCCTTCGCGCCCGCCCTCACGCTTTCGCCGATCTCGGCGATGCGGAGCTTGTAGGGCGACAGCCCCGCCGGAAAGCCGGTCGAGACGGCGGCCACCGGAATGGACGTGCCCTCCAGCGCGCGGACGGCGGCCTCCACCATCTCGTGGTAGACGCAGACGGCGCCGACCGTCAGGCCGGGCATCCCCAGCTTCTCCAGCATCCAGGGCGCGACCGGCTGGCGGGCCTTGGCGCACAGGCGCTGGACACGGCCCTCGGTGTCGTCGCCCGACAGCGTGGTCAGGTCGATCAGGCTGACCGCCTTCAAGAGCCAGGCCGCCTGATACTCCTTCTTCACCGACCGCCGTCCCGGCAGGGTGGCCGCCCGCCGCTCGATGGCGGAGGTGTTGGCCTGGACCGAGGCGACCCAGTCAAGGTCCAGCGCCATGCCGGGGTTCCGGGCATGGGTGACTTGCGGCAGAAGGCCCGCTTGGGCCGGCGTCAGCGTGTTCATCGGGCATCCCCAGGGTGACCGGGCGACGATGCCACGCGGGGCGCGACCGGGCAAGGGCCGGGCAGGGGGATTTCTGACCGGATGGTCAAATTTCTCCCTTGCGGATCAGGGGTCCTTGCGTTCATCGGCCAGGGTGGCCCAGGGCTGGCCGGTCCCGGTCTCGGGGATGTTCGGGTCGGCCTCGCCGCGCAGGATCAGCGTCTTGGCCAGGAACAGGGCCGAGACTGGCGCGGTCAGCAGCAGGAAAAGCGTGATCAGCCATTCCTGCATGCTGAGCGGTCCTCCGAAGGGCAGGTCGCCGATCGACGAGGCCAGCAGCGCCGCGCCGACGCCGATGGTCGTGGCCTTGGTCGGCGCATGAAGGCGCTGCATCGGCCGGGGCAGGCGGATCAGGCCCCAGGACCCGACAAGGGCGAAGAACCCGCCGCCGACAAGCCCGGCGGCGACGATCAGTTCAAGGGCGGTCTGCAGCAGCGGGCTCATTCGATGATGCTCCCGCGCAGGAGATACTTGCAGTAGGCCACGGTCCCGACGAAGCCGGTCAGCGCCAGCAGCACGGCCGCCTCAAGGTAAAGGCCGCTTTCCGCGCGGATGCCGTAAAGCACCACCAGCGCGATGGCGTTGATCGTCATCGTGTCCAGCGTCACGATCCGGTCGGTCACCGTGGGTGCGGTGAACAGCCGCCACAGGTTCAGCGCAAAGGCCAGCGCGATGCAGATGAACATGAAGGTCAGGGCATAGGCGAGGATCATTCGAAAATCCTTTTCAGACGGGCCTCGTAGCGGGACTTGATCTGGTCGCGGACGGTGTCGGGATGCGGGGCGTTCAGCGCATGGATCAGAAGCGCGCGGCCGCAGGCGGACATGTCCGATGACAGCGTGCCGGGGGTCATGGTGATCGTGCCGGCCAGAAGGCTGATCGCCTCGGGCGAGTCGAGGTCCAGCGGCACGGTGATCCAGCAGGACCGGATCTTGTCGCGCGGGACGAAGAGGATGACATAGGCCACCTGGAAGTTGGCGACGATGATGTCCCAGAACACCAGCGCGGTATAGCTGGCCAGCCGCAGCGGGTGGCGGATCCGGGGTCGGTCCGGCCACCAGGCCGAGGTCACCAGCGGCAGGATCGTGGCCAGGATCACCGCCATGACCAGGCTGCCGAGCTTCCAGTCATTGACCAGCAGGAACCACAGCGCCACCAGCGTCAGCGACAGATAGGGGTGCGGATACAGGCGTTTCAGCATGGCTTAACCTCCCTCGCCCAGCCGCGCGGCGGCGATATAGGCCTCCGGCGCGTAAAGGCCCGCCGCCGTCTCGCCCAGCCAGTCGGTCAGCGGACCGGCAAGGACGGTTAGCCCGGCCAGACCCGCCAGCAGCGCGATGGTGGCGCTGAAGGCCAGCCCCTCGCGCGGCCATCGCCCCGCCGGAACCTCCAGCGCGGTGGCCTTCCAGAACAGGACCGATCCCGCCCGGGCATAGCCGAGGATCATCAGGAAGGACGAGGCAAGGACCACGGTCCAGACCAGCGCCTCCTGCGTGCGGAAGGCGTCGAGGATCAGCAGTTTCCCCAGGAAGCCCGACAGCGGCGGCATCCCGGCCATCGCCACGGCCCCGGCCAGGAAAAGCGCCGAGATCAGCCCGGACTGCGCGATCGGCGGCGCGACCTCGGTCAGGCGCGCATGGGCGCGGCGCCGGGTAACAAGGTCGGCCACCAAGAACATCGCCGCCGTCGCAAGCGTGGAATGCAGGATGTAGTACAGCGCCGCGCTGCTGGTCTCGGGCGTGAAGGCGCCGATGGCGGTAAAGGCCGTGCCCATCGAGGCGATGCCGCCGAAGGCCACCAGACGGGGCAGCGTGGTCGCGCCAAGCACGCCGATCGCCCCAAGGGCGAGCGTGACAAGGCCTGCGGGCAGGATCAGGTCCTGCAGCAGCGACCCGGTCGCGGCGAGCTCTGGCGGAAAGACCACCGCGCCGAAACGCAGCACCGCATAGGCGCCGACCTTGGTCATCACCGCGAACATGGCAGCGACGACGCCGGGGGCGTTGGCATAGGTGCCGGGCAGCCAGAACTGCAGCGGCACCAGCGCGCCCTTGATCGCGAAGACGAGGATCATCATCACCGCCGTGACCCGCAGCAGCGCCGCATCCCCCTCGGGCAGGGTGGGCAGTTTCTGGGCCAGATCGGCGATGTTCAGCGTTCCCGTCAGGCCATAGGTCAGCGCCAGCGCAAACAGGAACAGCGACGAGCCGACAAGGTTGAAGGCCACATACTGGATCCCGGCCCTGGTCCGCACCGAGCCGCCGCCGTGGATCATCAGCCCGTAGGAGGCGATCAGCAGGATCTCGAAGAAGACGAACAGGTTGAAGGCGTCCCCGGTCAGGAAGGCTCCGCCGATGCCCATCAGCAGGAACTGGAGCAGCGGGTGGAAATGCGCGCCCTTGCGGTCCCAGCCCGAGCCGATGGCGTAAAGCACCACCGGCAGCGCCAGCGCGGCAAGCAGGGCAACCATCAGTGCCGACAGCCGGTCAAGGACCAGCACGATCCCGAAGGGCGCAGGCCATTCGCCAAGGAAATAGACCTCGGGCCCATGGATCGTGGCCGACCACAGCAGCGCCAGCGCGATGGCATTCAACGCCAGGATCGAGCCGATCCCGGCGATGCGCTTCAACAACAGGTCGCTGCGCAGCGCCAGCACCATGACCCCGGCCACGAAGGCCGGCAGCACGACCGGGGCAATGATCCAGTGGCCCATCATGCCCGCTCCTCCCCGGCTGCGTCGCCAGTCTCGTCGTCTCCGGCCGCATCGGCCATGTTCACCCGGTCATGCCCCGACTCGAGGAACCCGCCGATGGCCATGATCATGATCACGGCGGTCATCCCGAACGAGATGACGATCGCGGTCAGCACCAGCGCCTGCGGCAGCGGGTCGGCATAGACGTCGCTGGTGCCGATGATCGGCGCGCGGTTCTGCGTCAGCCGGCCCGAGGTGAAGAGAAAGAGGTTCACCGCATAGCTCAGCACGGTCAGGCCGACGATCACCGGGAAGGTGCGCATCCTGAGCGCCAGATAGATCCCCACGGCGGTCAGCGTGCCGATGGCGATGGCGACAAGGGCTTCCATCAGCGGGCCTCCTCGGTGGTTTCGATGTCATAGGCGCGGGTGTTCACCACCTCGCCCGAACGCAGCGCCAGCCGCGACAGCGACGCCAGCGCCAGCAGGACCGCGCCAAGTACGCAGAGGAAGACCCCAAGGTCGAAGGCCACGGCCGAGGCGATCTCGAACTTCTCCAGCGGCCAGATCTCTATGTACTCGAAGGCCGAGCTGAGGAAGGGCCGCCCGAAAAGCCAGGCCGCGGCGCCCGAAAGCGTGGCGATCAGCACGCCCCAGCCGATCAGCACATGGTGGTCGAACCGCTGGCGCGCATGGCTCCAGCCATAGCCCGAGGCCATGTACTGCATCAGATAGGCGATGGCGAAGACCAGGCCCGAGATGAAGCCGCCGCCGGGCATGTTGTGACCGCGCAGGAAGATGTAGACCCCCACCATCATCGCCATCGGCAACAGCAGGCGCGTGGACACGACCAGCATCATCGGGTGCCGGTCGCCGGCCTCGCGCTCGGGCTGGACCCGGGCTAGGCGCCGGGTCACGGCGGGGCTGCGCATCAGGTTCTCGGACAAGGCGAAGATCGCCAGGGCCGCGATGCCAAGCACGATGATCTCGCCAAAGGTGTCATAGCCGCGGAAGTCCACCAGGATCGTGTTGACCACGTTGGTCCCGCCCGCGCCGGGCTTGGACTGCGCCAGATGGAACTGCGAGATCGGGTCGAAGGCGGTGTCGCGGGTCATCATCGTCCAGACCAGCCAGCCGATCCCCGCGCCCGCGATCCCGGCCACGCCCGCATCGAACAGGCGACGCGGTGCGGGGCTTTCCTCGGGCGTGGTCTTGGGCAGGAAATGCAGCGCCAGCAGCATCAGCAGGATCGTCACCACCTCGACCGAGATCTGGGTCAACGCCAGGTCCGGGGCCGACATCAGTGCGAAGAACGGCGCGATCAGAAGGCCGACGATCCCCATCAGGATCAGCGCGACCAGCCGCTCGCGGTGGAGGAACGGCAGCGCGATCGCGGCCAGCAGCATCACCACCCAGACCACCGCCGCCAGCGGCGGGATCGGCATCAGCGCGCGGGTGCCCTCGGCATGGGTGCCGCCGGTGAAGGCCCAGAACGCCGCCGCCGCGATGGCCAGCGTCGCCACCGCGATCGCCCGCGAGAGCGAGCTGTTGTGGACGCCGTCATTGATCCGGCGCGCCCCGGCGGCCATCGGCTCGACGATGCCGTCGAAGATTCGCTTGGCCTCGGGGCGGGGGGCGCTCTCCCAGATCCCACGCAGCCGCGCGAAGCCGCCCAGCATCGCCAACCCGCCGCCGACCGCGGCCAGCGACATCCACAGCGCGGGGGCATACAGCCCGTGCCAATGGGTGATCTTCACCGCGACCGCCTCGCCGGTCACCGCTCCGGCGGCCACGTCCACCAGCCAGGCGGCCGAGGTCATCGGCACAAGACCGATCACCACGACAAGCACCGCCAGGAAGGCCGGTGCGGCCCAGAGGCCGGGGCCCGGATCATGCGGCATGTGCGGATAGTCGTCGCGCACCGGACCGAGGAAGCCATGCGCGAGGAAGCGGAAGCTGTAGGCGACCGAGAAGGCCGCCCCGATCGTCGCCAGCAGACCCATCGCCCAGGGTGCCAGCCAGACGGTATGCGCGGCCTCTTCCAGCATCAGCTCCTTCGACAGGAACCCGTTCAGCGGCGGGATGCCCGCCATCGACAGGCTTGCCACCAGCGCGATGCCGAAGGTGATCGGCATCAGCCGGCGCAGGCCGCCCAGACGTCGGAGGTCACGGGTATGCGCCTCGTGATCCACGATCCCGGCCGACATGAAGAGCGCGGCCTTGAAGGTGGCGTGGTTGATGATGTGGAACACCGCCACCGTGGCGGCCGCCTTGGTGCCAAAGCCCAGAAGCATGGTGATCAGCCCCAGATGGCTGACGGTCGAGAAGGCCAGGAGCGCCTTCAGGTCGTCCTTGAAGAGGGCGATCTTCGCGGCCATCACCATGGTCACCAGACCCGCGGTCGAGACGATCCAGAACCACTCCGGCGTTCCGGCCAGGACCGGCCACATCCGCGCCATCAGGAAGATCCCGGCCTTCACCATGGTGGCCGAGTGCAGATAGGCCGAAACCGGCGTCGGCGCGGCCATCGCATGGGGCAGCCAGAAGTGGAACGGGAACTGCGCCGATTTGGTGAAGGCACCCAGCAGGATCAGGATCAGCGCCGGCAGATACCAGTCACTGGCCTGGATCGCCTCCTTGTTCTGCAGGATCACCGTCAGGTCGTAGCTGCCCGCGATATTGCCCAGGATCAGCATTCCCGCGATCATCGCAAGGCCGCCGCCCCCGGTGACCGCCAGCGCCATCCGCGCGCCCTGACGCCCCTCGGGCAGATGCTTCCAGTAGCCGATCAGCAGGAAGGAGGACAGCGAGGTCAGCTCCCAGAACACCAGCAGAAGCAGGATGTTGTCCGACAGGACGATCCCCACCATCGCGCCCTGGAACAGGAGGAGATAGGTGTAGAACTGACCCATCGGGTCCGCCTTGGCCAGGTAGAACCGGGCATACAGGATGATCAGGAGCCCGATCCCCAGGATCAGCCCGGCGAACAGCAGCCCCAGCCCGTCCAGGAAGAAGGTCGCGTTGAGGCCAAGCGCCGGAAGCCAGTCGATCCGCGTCTGGATCACCTCGCCGCGCAGGACGGCCGGGGCGTGCAGCGCCAGAAGGATCAACGCAAGGGCGGAGAATGCTCCGGTCGTCAGGGCGCAGGCGTTGCGACCGGCGCGGATCATCAGGCCGGGAAGGAGCGCGCCAAGGAATGGCAGCGCCGCGATCAGGGCTAGGGACATGCGGTGAGGGTCCTCGTCGTGGCGGCTGTTTCTGGTTATCGGTGCGTCGCGGCGGGTTTCGGGCGATTTTGGTCCTTGCGTCAAGGGTTTCAAGACCCCTGCGCGCCGATATCGCAGTTTTTCGGACGGGGGCCGACCTCGGGGGGCATCGAGCCCCCGCTCGGCCGGGCTGCCGCGGACCCGATTGCAGGGGGGCGCGGGCATCTGGCCGCGGCCGCGGTGAAGGGTAGCCGGCCCAAGAGAAAGCGGCGGCTGCGCGGGACAGCCGCCGCTTCGCGAAGGTAAGTCAGGCGGTCTCGGTGACGCCTTCGGGAAGCTTTGCCCCCGTCATGAAGGCCACCGCATCCGACATCGAGTAATCCTGCGGCCGGATTACGCAGAGCCGACGGCCCAGGCGG
>JARFTV010000088.1 GCA_029289325.1 Alphaproteobacteria bacterium | reverse complement strand
GGCGCAGGCGTTGAGGGTTGAACCGGTGGTGACGACGTCATCGACAAGCCCCCCGACCCCGAAACGGCAATCAGACAAATCTCCGCTTGCCTGACACCCGTGTGTAAGGTTTACTTGACACATGACTGTAAGCGCCACTTACCCGGACCGCACCCTCCCCGAGCCGCGCGCCATGCTGCGGTTGATCAAGCCGATCACCTGGTTCCCGCCCGTCTGGGCCTTCCTCTGCGGCGCGGTGTCCTCGGGTGTCCCGGTCCTGCAGAATTGGGCGCTGGTGCTCTTGGGCATGGTCCTTGCCGGACCTATCGTCTGCGGGATGAGCCAGGCCGCCAACGACTGGTGCGACCGCCATGTCGACGCGGTGAACGAACCCGACCGCCCGATCCCCTCGGGCCGGATTCCCGGCCGCTGGGGCCTGTGGATCGCGCTCACCATGACCGCGCTCAGCCTCGCGGTGGGCTGGCTTCTCGGCCCCTGGGGCTTTGCCGCCACCCTGGTCGGCGTGATCGCCGCCTGGGCCTATTCGGCCGAGCCCGTGCGCCTGAAACGCTCCGGCTGGTGGGGGCCGGGCCTCGTCGGCCTGTCCTATGAGGGACTTCCGTGGTTCACCGGTGCCGCCGTCCTCCTATCCGCCGCGCCCCGGTTCGAGATCGTGGCCATGGCCGCGCTCTACGCCCTTGGCGCGCACGGGATCATGACGCTCAACGATTTCAAGGCGCTTGAGGGCGACCGCCAGCACGGGGTCCGTTCGCTCCCGGTCACCCTCGGCCTCGAGGTCGCGGCGAAGATCGCCTGCACCGTGATGGGCCTCGCGCAGGCGCTGGTGATCGCCTTCCTTCTGGTCCTTGGCCAGCCCTGGCACGCCCTGGCCGTCACCGCGCTGCTGGCCGCCCAGATCGCCGCGATGCGGGTCCTGTTCCGCGACCCGAAGGGCAAGGCGCCCTGGTACAACGGGACCGGGGTGGTTCTCTACGTCACCGGCATGATGGTCACCGCCTTCGCCCTCCGGGGCCTCGGATGACCCTCAGCTGGAGCCAGATCCTCCGCCTCGGCCTCGTGCAGCTTTGCATCGGGGCAGTGGTGGTCCTGACCACCTCCACCCTGAACCGGCTGATGACGGTCGAGCTGGCGCTGCCCGCCATGCTGTCCGGTGCCCTCGTCGCGCTGCATTCCTTCGTCCAGATCACCCGGCCGAGCTGGGGCTTCTGGTCCGACGCGCAGGGCAACCGCACCCGCTTCATCATCGGCGGGATGGCGATCCTCTGCCTCGGGGCCGCGCTCGCCTCGCTGATGGTGGCGATGGAGACGGCAGGGCAGGGCTGGGGCCTCGCGATCTCGGTCCTGGCCTATATCCTGATCGGCCTTGGCGCGGGGGCCTCCGGCACCTCGCTTCTGGCCCTTCTCGCCTCTGGCTGTGCCCCGCAGCGCCGGGCGGCCGCCGCCACGATCACCTGGCTGATGATGATCTTCGGCATCGCCGTCACCTCGGGCGCGATCGGCGCGGCGCTTGATCCCTATTCCCCGCAACGCCTGATGGTGATCGTCGCGCTGGTCTGCCTTGGCGCCACCGCCCTGACCGCCGCCGCAATCCGCGGGATCGAGGCCCGCGTCCTCCCCGCCCGCCTGCCCGAGGACACGCCCCTCCGCCGGGGACTGGCCGAAGTCTGGGCCGAGCCGCGCACGCGGACCTTCACCCTGTTCATCTTCCTGTCGATGACCGCCTTCTTCCTGCAGGAACTGATCCTTGAACCTTATGCGGGCCTCGTCTTCGCCTTCACCCCCGGCCAGTCCACCTCGCTTTCGGGCGCGCAACATGGGGGGATGTTCGTCGGCATGCTGGCCGTGGGCATCGCCGTCTCGGGCCTGCGCCTTGGCTCGCTGAAACTCTGGGTCACGGCGGGATGCCTCGGCTCTGCCGCCTCGCTTGCCGTCATCGCGGCGCTGGGCCAGACCGACCTCAGCCTCCTGACCCCCGCCGTAACGATCCTCGGCCTTTTCAACGGCATGTTCGCCATCGCCTCGATCGGGGCGATGATGCAGCTGGCCGGGCAGGGGCGACCGGGGCGCGAGGGGACACGGATGGGCGTCTGGGGCGCCAGCCAGGCCATCGCGCAAGGCGCAGGCGGCTTTGCCGGGGCAGCACTGGTCGATGTCCTGCGTCTTTCGCGCGATACGGCGGACGCCTTCGGCCTGGTCTTCGCGGCGGAAGCCGCCCTGTTCCTCGCGGCGGGCCTGATGGCCTGGCGCATCATTGACGGCGGCCGCCTGCGCCCCGCCGCCAGCCTCGTTCCGGGAGAGTGACATGAGCTATGACGTGTTCGTCGTGGGCGGCGGCCCGGCCGGGGCCACAGCCGCAGAAGACCTCGCCCGCGCCGGCAAGCGGGTGGCGATGCTGGACCGCGCGGGGCGCATCAAGCCCTGCGGCGGCGCGATCCCGCCCCGGGCGATCCGCGACTTCGCCATCCCGGACGCCCAGATCGTCGCCAAGGTGGACGTGGCCCGCATGATCTCGCCCACCGGCCGCTCGGTCGACATCCATATCGAGAACGGCTTTGTCGGCATGGTCGACCGGGAGCATTTCGACGAATTCCTCCGACTCCGCGCGGCTGAGGCCGGGGCCGACCGCCTGACCGGCACCTATCTGCGGATCGAGCGGGACGCCGAAGGCGCCCATGTCGTCTGGCGCGACAAGGCGACCGGGGCCGAACAGCGCAGCCTCGCGACCTATATCATCGGCGCGGATGGCGCGCGCTCGGGCGTGGCGCGCGATGCCGTGCCGGGGGGCGACACGATCCCCTATGTCATCGCCTATCACGAGATCATCAAGGCCCCGCCCGCCAATGCCCAGTACCAGCCGAACCGCTGCGACGTGATCTATGACGGCCGGATCAGCCCGGATTTCTACGGCTGGGTCTTCCCGCATGGCGGTCAGGCCAGCGTCGGCATGGGCACGGGGCGCGAGGATGTGGACCTGAAACGCGCCACCGCCGACCTCCGCGCCGCTTCGGGCCTGACCGACTGCGAAACGATCCGCAAGGAGGGCGCGCCGATCCCGCTGAGGCCGCTCGACCGCTGGGACAATGGCCGCGACGTGGTGCTGGCCGGGGATGCGGCGGGGGTGGTCGCGCCCAGTTCGGGTGAGGGGATCTATTACGCCATGCTGGGCGGACGGGTGGCCGCGACGGCCGCGCAGGCCGCCCTTGCCTCGGGGAATGCCGCTGACCTGAAGCTCGCCCGCAAGCTGTTCATGCGCGACAACAAGACCGTGTTCAAGGTCTTGCGGACGATGCAGGACGCCTACTACAAGTCCGACGACCGGCGCGAACGCTTTGTCAGCCTCTGCCACGACATCGACGTCCAGCGCCTGACCTTCGAGGCCTACATGAACAAGAAGCTGGTCGCGGCCCGGCCGCTGGCGCATCTGAAGATCGGCGTGAAGAACGTCGCGCATCTTCTGGGCCTCGTGAAGCCCGGCTGGGTCTGATGGACCCCGCGCTGGAAGAACAGATCCCGGCCTGGGTCGATGGGCGGCTGACGCCCGTGGGCAAGCTGGAGGTGCACCAGCGCGGTCTGCGCCACAAGGCCGTGTCGGTCTTTGTCCTGGAAGGCCCGCGCGTCCTGATCCAGAAGCGCGCGGCGGGCAAGTATCACACGCCGGGCCTCTGGGCCAACACCTGCTGCACGCATCCCCGCTGGGAGGAAGAGGCCGCGACCTGCGCCCTGCGCCGCCTGCGCGAGGAGCTGGGCATCACCGGCCTCTATCCCGCTTACTCCGGCCGCGTGGAATACCGCGCCGACGTGGGGCGCGACCTGATCGAGCATGAACTCGTCGACATCTTCGTCGCCGAAGCCGCGCCGGATCTGGTCGTTGCCCCGAACCCCTCCGAGGTCGAGGAGGTGCGCTGGGTCGATCTTTACGACCTGAAGGCCGAGGTCCTGCGCACCCCCGACCGCTTCACCCCCTGGCTGCGGATCTATCTGGCCGACCATCTGGACCGGATCTTCGGCGCTTCCCTGCAAGGCGTCCGGTAAGCGGAATTTTCGAAAATTCCGCACCGGAGCCTTTGCAGGCTCCGGTCCGATTTCTTTGAAGAAATCGGCGCTTCAGATCAGCCCGTCGCCCATGGCCCCGCGGATGGCACCGGCATCCTCCTCATGCGCGAGATGGCCAAGGCGCGGCAGCTCAACCACCTCGGCGCGCGGCAGCATCCGCGCGGCGTCATGGCTGATCTTCGGCGGCACCACCCGGTCGCCCCCCGTGGCGATCAGCGTGATCGGCACCGCCAGCCCCGGCGCCCCCGCCATCAGCCGGTCCACCCGCCAGGCCGCCATCATCCCCAGCGTCCCGTCCACATGCGCCGCCCGCCGCACCAGCGTGACATATTGCCCGATCCCCTCGGCATCGAGATGTGACCCCGTCCCCTCGATCAGCTGGCGCACCTTCTCCGGGTTCCCCCACAACCGGCTGACCACCGAGGGCACGAAAGGCGTCGCCGCCAGCGCCCGGGCCAGAAGCGGAAACAGGAACCCTGCCGCGCCCTCGAACAACCCCAGCGCCGCGTTGATCCCGATCACCCGCTCGAGCGGCATCAGCGTTGACAGCTGCAAGGCCAGCGGCACCCCCGCCGAATGGCCGATCACCACCCGAGGCCGCCACCCCGCCGCCGCACAAAGCGCCGCCAGATCCTCGGCCATCAGCCCGATCCCGAACCTCCCGCGTGAGCCGGGCCGCGTGAACCCCTGTCCCGGCAGGTCCGGCACCAGGCAACGATAGCCTCCCAGCGTCGGGATCAGATGCCGGAACGAATGGCCCGAGGCTCCCGCGCCATGCAGAAGCAGCACCTCCGGCCCCGTGCCATGCTCCACCGCCCACCAGTCATGCCGCGCCCGGATGCGGCGCGCCTCGGACCGGAACGGCCAGTCTCTGGGCGGATCGTTCTGCATGTCCAAACCCTAGGCCAGCGCCGCCTCAAGCGCCAGCGACAGCCGCGCCGCATCGGCGCGCGGCAGCGCAAGGTAGCCCGTCCCCATCCCGGCAGCCAGCAGCCGCAGCCCCTCCTGCGGGCGTGCCGCCGTGTCGATCACCACGCCCGGAAATCCCAGCGCCCGCAGCGCCCGGGCCGCCTGCGCCGCCTCCGCCTCGGCCCGCGCGCGGCCGGGCGTCCCGTCCCGCGCGATGTTCGCCCGCCCGTCGGTCAGCAGCGCCACCACCGGCGACAGGCCCCGCCCGCGCGCCCGCTGCGCCACCGTCGCCGCCAGCTCCAGGGCCCCGGCCAGTGGCGTCCCCCCGCCGCCCGGCAGACCGGCACGCCGCCGCGTCACAGGCACCCGCGACCGCGTCGGCGAGGGCAGCGAGATCGTCGACTGCCGCGGCCTCTGCCTCGCGCCCGGCCTCGTCGACATGCGGGTGC